>JAZNKY010000030.1:0-6867 GCA_045578805.1 Oscillospiraceae bacterium | reverse complement strand
TGCCTTCAAGAATGTATCCATCCACGCCGTAATCTCGACCATCGCCATCACCTCTCCCTGCTGTACAGTACTAAAAACCCCGCATTTGCCTTAGACAAATGCGGGGTTTGTGGCGGAGAGTTAGGGATTCGAACCCTAGGTTCCTTTCGGAATCACCAGTTTTCAAGACTGGCTCCTTAAACCGCTCGGACATCTCTCCAAGTCCGTGAACCAGCTTTTATATTATAGCATGGATGCAGTAGTTTGTCAAGCCGGTTTCCGGAAAAACCGCACAATGCACAATAATGTTGAAATACGATTATACAATTCGCCGATGTATATTGTCTTTCAGGAGCGGACTGAAAAAAATTTCTTGCAATCCTGCGAAAAAGATGCTATAATGTATATAAATATAACATGGTCCTGCAACGGGAGGGAAAATATGAAAAAATGGACAATAACGAAGCTGGATTCGGAGATCATCAAAATGCTCAGGAGTAAGACGGATCTGTCGCAGCTCTGCTGTATGGTGCTGGCTTCACAGGGGTGTATTGATATTGAACAGGCGGGCGAGCTGATCGGATGCCAGGAGCTGAGCGACCCGTTTCTGATCCGCGATATGCGGGAGGCGGCTGACTGCATCAACGCCGCTGTGGACGAGGGGAAGCGCATCTGCGTATATGGCGATTATGACTGCGACGGCGTAACTGCCACGGCGATCCTGTATTCCTTCCTCTCGGAGACCGGTGCCGATGTCACATGGCGCATTCCGGAACGCGGCGAGGGCTACGGACTGAATGAAGCCGCCGTGCGTGAGCTGCATGAGGACGGCGTGGAGCTGATCATTACCGTGGACAATGGTATTTCTGCGATCCCGGAGGCGGAGCTGATCGCGGAACTTGGTATGGAGCTGGTCATCACAGACCACCACCAGCCCGGCAGCACACTCCCCCGCGCTGCAGCTGTGGTGGATCCGCATTGTGAGGACAATTATTCTCCGTTCCGGCTCTACTGCGGTGCAGGAATCGCGCTCCTGCTTGTCGCCGCACTCAATGATGGCGATGTGGATATGGCTTTGGAGCAGTTCGGTGATCTTGCGGCAGTTGCAACCATTGCGGATGTGGTTTCCCTGACGGGCGAAAACCGCCTGCTTGTGCAGATGGGTCTGCAGTACCTGGAAAATACGGAGCGTCCCGGTCTGCGTGCGCTTCGTGAGGTCAGCGGTCTTGCCGGCAAGGAGCTGACCGCCTCCAATATTGCTTTCGGCATCGCGCCCCGCATCAATGCGGCAGGGCGGCTCCGTTCGCCGAGGCTCGCAGTGGAGCTGCTGCTGGAGGAAGATCCCCGCAAAGCCCAGGCACTTGCGGAGGAACTGAATCATGTCAATACAGAGCGCAGAGAACTGGAGGCGCAGATCATTGAAGCTGTGCTTTCGCAGATCGCCGCACAGCCGGAGATCCTGCATGAGCGTGTGCTGGTGTTCAGCGGACAGGATTGGCATACCGGCGTGATCGGCATCGTGGCATCGCGCCTGGTGGAACGGTTCGGAAAGCCGTGCATCATGATCAGCATTGAGGATGGCGTGGGGCATGGCTCGGCACGGAGCTTCGGAGACTTTTCAGTATTCGGATGCCTGACTGCCTGCAGCCGGCATTTGTCGAAATTCGGCGGACACCCCGCTGCCGGCGGACTGACCATACCGGAGGCAGAGATCCCCGGCTTTATCCGGAGTGTGGCTGCCTATGCGGCGGAGATGCATCCGGAAATGCCCGTGCTGGAGCTGAAGGCTGCCTGTGCGCTGCGTCCGGAAATGCTCACGGTGGAGGAGGTCCGCAGTCTTTCCCAGCTGGAACCGTTCGGTGCGGGAAATCCGGAGCCGATTTTCGCCATTGAAAATGCACGTATTCTTGAGATCCGTCCGCTTTCAGAGGGCGTACATACCAAGCTCCGCGTAGAGGCGGAGGGTGCGGTTTATGATGCACTGCTGTTCCGTACACCGCCGGAGCGGGTGGCAGCCTCTGTCGGGAGCGTATGCCATCTGATGGTACGGCTTGGCGTGAACACCTACAACAACCAATCCAAAGTGCAGATGATCGTACAGGATCACCGTATTTCCGGTCTGAAGCAGACCAAGATCCTCTCCGCGCTGAGTACCTACGACAAATACCGCCGCGGCGAGCCGCTGTCAGCGGCGATCCTGCGGGCGGTCACTCCGACCCGTGAGGAATGCATCAAAGTCTATAAGGCAGTCCCTGCAAAGGGCGTGCTGCTGTCCGAGCTGATGCTGACGATGTATCTGCAGGAGATCAATGCCTGCAAAATGCGCATCTGTCTGGATATTTTCACCGAACTGGGACTGATGGTGCAGGATGCCTGTGAGGGCAGCGTGAAGCTCTCGCCGGTCAGGGCGCATGTGGAACTGAATGCATCGTCCATTCTGCAGGAGCTGCAAAATAAGATAAGGGAGGCAATGTGATATGGATGACAGAGTAGTAACGATCGAAGAGCTGACACAGCTGATGCTCACAAGCGAAAAGCAGTATGACCTGAGCAAGGTGCTTTCCGCCTATGAATTTGCTGCCAAGGCGCATGAAGGGCAGCTCCGTTCTTCCGGACAGCCGTATATCATCCATCCCCTTGCCGTTGCCAAGAGCCTGCTGGAGCTGGGAATGGATACGGACTCCGTCTGTGCGGCACTGCTGCACGATGTGGTGGAGGATACGGATGCCACACAGGAGGAGCTGACGGCGCATTTCGGCTATCCTGTCGCCATGCTCGTGGAGGGTGTGACCAAACTCAAGAAAATTCCGATGTTCAACAAGGAACAGCAGCAGGCGGAGAACATCCGCAAGATGATGCTTGCCATGTCCAAAGACATCCGCGTTATCATCATCAAGCTCTGCGACCGTCTGCACAACATGCATACGCTCGGCTTCCGTCCGCCGGATAAGCAGGCAAGCACTGCGGAGGAGACCATGCATATCTATGTACCGCTTGCGAACCGTCTGGGCATCCGTGCGGTCAAGGATGAGCTGGAGGATCTGTCGTTCCGCTATCTGGATCACTATGCCTATTCCGAAATAGAGCAGATATTGCAGATGAACCGCGAGAAGCGCGAGGAGTTTATCGAGCTGATCAAAGCACAGATCTCGGAGCGTCTGAAGGAAATGCCGCTTGTGGTCACACCGGAGATCACAGGCAGAGTCAAGAGCCATTACAGCATCTACCGGAAGATCTTCATGCAGCAGAAGGAATATGACCAGATCTTCGACAAATATGCTGTGCGCATCATCGTTTCCACGGTGAATGAATGCTACGGCGTTCTGGGCATCATCCATGATATGTACCGCCCCATCCCCAACCGCTTCAAGGATTATATCTCCATGCCGAAATCCAATATGTACCAGTCCCTGCACACCACTGTACTCGGTCGTGAGGGCATCCCCTTTGAAGTGCAGATACGCACCTGGGACATGCACCAGACGGCGGAATACGGCATTGCGGCGCACTGGAAATATAAGGAAGGTGTCAAGCGTGAGGATAAGATGGACCAGCGTCTGTCATGGATCAGACAGGCTCTGGAGCTGCAGCAGTCCTCCGATGATGTGGAGGAGATCGTCAACATCATCAAGAATGACATTGCACCGGAGGATATTTTTGTGGTAACGCCAAAGGGCGATACCATTGCCCTTCCGGTTGGTTCTACAGCGATCGACTTCGCTTACCGTATCCACAAGGAGGTCGGTCACAAGACGATCGGTGTCAAAGCGGACAACAGGATCGTGCCGCTGGACTATGAGCTGCAGACCGGACAGATCGTGGAGGTCATGACCAGCAAGGATCCAGAAAAGGGTCCGAACCGCGCATGGCTGGATATTGCCAAGACCAACGAGGCAAAATCCAAGATCCGCTCGTGGTTCAAGAAGGAACGGCGTGAGGAAAACATTGTTACCGGACGCAGTATGCTGGAAAAGGAATTCCGGAGAAGCCGCATCCGCATCAAGGAGGAACAGCTGGCAGAATTTTTAGCAGATGATCTGAAGCGTCATAACTGCTCCTCACTGGACGATTTCTTTGCTTCCATCGGCTACGGCGGTATTGTGATCTCCAAGCTGCTGCCGCGCTGGAAAGATCTGTATCATAATAACTACAGCACGGAAGCGGATGAACCGGAGGAACCCATCATCAAGCCCATCCGCCCGCTGAAGAACAATCCCATTATTCTGGATGACATAAGCGACTGTGCCGTGAAGTTCGCACAGTGCTGCAATCCCCTCCCCGGCGATGAGATCGTGGGCTTTATTACAAGGGGACATGGCATTTCCGTACATACGAACCGATGCACCAATTACCATTCCATGCTCGCCCGGAATATTCCGGAGGAGAAAGAACGCTGGGTGGAGATCCAGTGGACGGATACCTCGGATACCGCGATGCAGACGAGCATTGAAGTCATCGCCAGCGACCGTGTGGGTCTGGTGTATGACATCACTGCCATTCTGACGGAGGCACGCATCCCGATCCTGCACTCCTCCTCCCACATTCTCAAAAACGGCAACGCGGTCTTCAACGCCGCGATCCGTATCGTCAACAAATCCCAGCTGACCGCCGTATTTGACCGCATCCGTAAAGTGAAGGGTGTGATCTCGGTGGAGAGGGCGAAAAGCTGATATAAAGGGCTGCTGTACTAAGCGTGCAGCAGCCTTTTTGGAAATGCTTGTTCTAATCCTTCAAACTGTAATAAACAAAACGGTTTCAATAGCCTTTGGCGGCGGTGAGGCAGCACACACTGTTTAGTATCAGAAAAAGACTTTTTGCAAATCAAGCAAATTGCACAAAACGCACAGAGACAACCTATGCACTTTATACAATCGCAAAATACAAACCATCTTGCATTTCCGCGAAAAATATGCTATAATGAGTACACTGGAGGGATTGATATGATACTAACTAATTTCATCGGACATTTCCGCACTATCACCAGACACCGGCATATGGTGATCCGCCATTGCGCAAAGGCGGGTATTTTCTGGCAGGGGCTGGGACATGATCTGTCAAAATATTCCCCTGTGGAATTTTTCGCGGGCGTGAAATACTATCAGGGAACGCGCAGTCCCAATGAGCAGGAACGGCAGGAACGCGGTTATTCTGTAGCGTGGATGCACCACAAGGGACGCAACCGCCACCATTTTGAGTACTGGACGGACTATTCCCTCCAGACTGGCAGGATGGATCCGGTCAAGATGCCGCTGCGCTATGTGGCAGAGATGTTCTGTGACCGTGTGGCAGCCGGCAAGATCTACAATGGTGCAAGCTATACCGACAGCGATCCGCTGGCGTATTTTGAACATGCCAAGCAGCGGCGTTTCATCCATCCGGAAACCTCCGCTCTGCTGGAATCCCTGCTGACAATGCTGGCACAGGAGGGCGAGGAAAAGACCTTTGCCTATCTGCGCAGACTGGTCAAAGAAAATAAATCGTACTAAGCGAGGTCATTGCATGAAGAAACACTATACCATTGCCGTTGCAGGCACGGGCTATGTCGGTCTGAGCATTGCAGTGCTGCTTTCCCAGCATCATACCGTGTGCGCGGTGGATATTATCCCGGAAAAGGTGGAAATGATCAACCGCCGGACATCCCCCATTCAGGATGCGGAGATTGAAACGTATCTTGCAGAGAAAAAACTTGACCTGACAGCAACGCTGGACGCGGAGACCGCCTACAGGGACGCAGATTTTGTGGTCATTGCCGCGCCGACCAATTATGACAGCAGGAAGAATTTTTTTGACACCTCCGCTGTGGAGAATGTCATTGAAACAGTCATGCGCGTCAATCCCGATGCCATCATGGTCATCAAGTCCACCATACCTGTGGGCTATACCAATTCCATCCGCGAAAAGACCGGAAGCAGGAATATCCTGTTCAGTCCGGAATTTCTGCGTGAAAGCAAAGCACTCTATGATAATCTCTATCCGTCCCGCATCATCGTCGGAACGGATCCGGAGGACGCACGGCTGACAGAAGCGGCGCATACCTTTGCAGCACTTCTGCAGGAGGGGGCGATCAAGGAGAGCATAGATACCCTGTTTATGGGCTTTACGGAGGCGGAGGCGGTCAAGCTTTTTGCCAACACCTACCTTGCCCTGCGCGTGTCCTATTTCAACGAGCTGGATACCTATGCGGAAATGAAGGGGCTGGACACGCAGAAGATCATTGAGGGTGTCTGCCTGGATCCCCGCATCGGTACGCACTACAATAACCCCAGCTTTGGTTACGGCGGCTACTGTCTGCCGAAGGATACCAAGCAGCTGCTGGCGAACTATGCGGATGTGCCGGAAAACCTGATCGAAGCCATTGTGGAATCCAACCGCACACGAAAGGATTTCATTGCTGACCGTGTACTGCGCATGGCGGGATATTATGATTTTGACGATGATGACAACTACGACAGGGGTAAGGAGAAGCCCGTCACCATTGGTGTGTACCGCCTGACGATGAAATCCAATTCCGATAATTTCCGTCAGAGCAGCATCCAGGGCGTGATGAAACGCATCAAGGCGATGGGCGCATCCGTCATCATCTATGAGCCGACCCTTGCGGACGGCGAGACCTTCTTCGGCAGCCATGTTGTCAATGATCTTGCCGCATTCAAGGCACAGAGCCATGCGATCATTGCCAACCGCTATGATGCCTGCCTGGATGATGTGCGGGATAAGGTATATACCCGCGATATTTTCCGGCGTGACTAGAGCCTGTTCACATTAAAATCTCATACGCATCTTTTCGGCAAAATTTCACGCAGTCTGCGTTAAAAAATCTTGACATACGTCAGTATGCCTGCGATTTTTTGCCTTGCCTGCGTAAAATTTATGCTCGAAAATCTGCAT
>JAZNKY010000029.1:0-23817 GCA_045578805.1 Oscillospiraceae bacterium | reverse complement strand
GCCAAGGAGTTGTTTGGCCACTTTGTCTTCCTAAGACCGCTTGGCCTCCGACTTGGTTGTCGTGGTAGTTGTTGTTGTGGGCTTAGCTGTTGTTGTAGTGGTAGTAGCCTGTGTGGTTGCCTCGCTGGGAGCTTCATACTCCAGAACGATGGACTCTACAGTTGCTGTCTGAGAATCGCACCACCAGAGACCGAACATCATTTCGCTGTCAAGCTTGATCGTATCGCCGAAGCTGGATACATCAAAGACCAAAGTACCGCTTGTACCCATGGACTGGGTCTTGTCAACCTGCTGCCAATCACTTGTAGTAGAGAAGCCTGCTGCGCTCACTACAGTACCCATGCTGGAACTGTTGGTCAGATTTACTGTCACAGTCTTGAGGACTGCATCGGACGGGAGATAATCGCTGAGTGTCATGTGGATCTGGTTGGTACCCTTGCAGTTGAGAGCACTATTCAGGGTTGCTGTTACCTTGCCGGCTTCCATATCCACAGTCGGAGCTGCGGTGGTAGTTGTGGTAGTTGCTGCAGTTGCGGGCTTGGTAGTTGTCATAGTTGTTTCGAGAGGATCCACTTCCTCAGGAACATAACCTTCCAGTGTGAACTCGAAGCCATCCTTGATCTCGGATGCATTTGCGATGGTGTCAGCAGCTGTTGTGGTATCGCCGCCGAAGTGATAATACAGACCGGTGATCGCCAGTGTAAAGCAAGCATTGTAGTCGAGTGCCGGCTCTGTGTACTGGTATCTTTCTGTATTGTCTTCATAATCGCCGCTTGCTGTGGTCGGACCGCCTACCAGTGCGCCATACAGTGTATAGGTGCAGGTATCACGATTCGGGTTTGCAGCTCTGTGATGGATCTTTACAGGAGAATCATCGCCATAGCCAAGCAGGAAGCTGTAGCCGGTCGGGTTATTGCCCAGCAGATAATCCATCTGGTTCTTAGCATAGTAGAGATACTCGTAGTTGTCCTGACCCTCGGAATAGGTAATTGCATACTTCTGCCATGCGCAGTTGTAACGGGATGTTCCCCATCCGGAGATCGGATAATATGCCTGGCTCTTATCGCCTACCAGGTTGTCCATCTCAAACTTGATCTCGTTTGCGTATACGGAATCGCCTGTCAGCTCATACATCAGGCAAGCATAACCGCCCCAGACCTTATCCCAGCAGTATACCCAGTAGTCGTTTTCGCCGTTATAGGTACCGCTGCTCGGCTTCAGTGTCGGCAGGGAGTGATTTGCGCTGTCCGCTACATAGAGCCATGCTTCTGCCCATGCCTTTTCATCATTGTAACTGCCGGTGCCGTACATGTCGCCCTGACCATCCTGTGTGGTGCCGGGATAATCTGCGCCGAAATTGTACAGCGCATCTGCATACTTCAGGCAGTTTGCTGCATACTCTGCATCAATGTCTGCAAATGCATGTGCAGTAGTAGCCAGTGCGGATGCCATTTCAAATGCAACAACAGAATTGTTTCCGGAAGCAGTTGCCCAGTAGGTTTTTCTCTGGCTGGTCTGTACCTCGGGAGCGAGCCAGTCGTTATGGTCGCTGCTGTCCGCTACATTATAGCAGAAGGCGATCACATCACCGTTTGCATCGAGGTAGGTAGTCTTCATGAAGTAATCACAGGTGTTCTGGAGAATGTCGAGCAGGTGTGCCTCGGTACCAGTTGCCTTGAATACCTCAGGATAGTCGTAATATGCCCAGCCGAGGGATGTTGCATTGAAACCCATGGTCAGGCTGAACTTAACGTGGTCGCCGGCATCATGGTAGCCGCCGGATACATCGACTGTATCAGAACCGGTGATCGCCTTGATCAGATCCTTCTCAGAGCTGCCCAGACCAACTGCACTGTCGAGCGATGCATAAGCATCATAGGTGTGGCAGTTGCCACGCCATGTCAGGGGTCCTTCGTCCACCTCAGTGCCGCATTCGTTTGCGTCGTAGAAATACAGGGACAATGCCAGAGCTTCTGCATAGTTGCTGTCGGTCTCTGCCGCAGATACAACCGGTGCAGACAGTGCGGAACAGACAGATGCCGAAAGCATCAACGCACTGGTGACTGCTGCTAACGCTTTTTTAAATTTCATACCATAACCTCCATTTGATTTGATTGTATTCACGAGCTAAAAAACACACGCAGATTATTTAAGTAAAAACCCTTTTTAATTAACTTCTTGACTTATGATCCGCATCGTGCTTCCCATGATTTTAGTATACAGCAAATATTTCCAATTGTCAATGGGTTATCCTTAGAGTTTACATTTCATTTACAAAGCTTGGACAAACGCCATTTTCTATTACGTTTTGTATATTTTAGTGTGGTAAATTAATAAGAGGTCACAAACAAAAAATAATTTATACATATTTAAAGCAACAAAGTAATAACGGGTAAATGGGACTCTATTCAAGCAAAAATTCCCCTGCAAAATGCAGGGGAATCCGTATCAGAATGTGCCGCCGCTGCCGCCTCTTGCGTCACCGGAACCGCCGGTGAAGGTGCTGCTGCCGCGTTTATTATCATTATCGTTCTGTTTTTCTTCGCGTCTTACCTTTCTATAGAGGAACATATCGCGCTGGCTCTCCAGACGGAAGCTGTTCGGCTTGGTGTAATCCGCCGCGCCGTGCTGCTGGTGGACGCTCTTGAGGTTACCGAACAGGAAGAGCAGACCAATGCCGCCGGCTGCAAGACCCACGCCGAGTGCAATCAGCAGGGACATGCCGACATTGAACGGTTCTTTCGGCATATGATTCCCGTCATAGGGCTGACCGGATGCTGCCTGTATGAGGAAATCATCACACAGCTCCGCAAACTCCAGAAAAGAGGTTTCGTAATCACCCGTGCTCATATCGGGGACGATCTGGGCTTCGATGTAGTCAAGACCGGCATCCGTGAAGGAATAGATACAGGAGCCGGAGGTCAGGATGAAGTATTCCCGCGTATCCATGCTGACAACGAGCAGGATGCCGTCCTCCTCCTTGTCGCCGTGCCACTCTTCATAGTAGGCATCAGCATAGTTCCGGATGGTCATACCTTCGAGGTCATTCGTGGTCTTGATCATAACATCGCAGTCATGCTCCACATGCACATCCCAGAGGGCATCGTCGATTTGTTCCCAATTTCCGGTTTCCACCGTGCCGGCAGTATCCACAAACACAGCGGAATGTGCAGATGCAGTGATCGGTGCAATGGAACACAATGCTGCCATTGCCGTCAGAATCAAAGTTTTCAGTTTCATGTCCGCACCTCCTTACAGCAGCCAGAACAGGAATGTCAGCGCAAAGGTCACTGCTGCCGCAATGCCGGCAATGCCCGCAAACCAGCGGAATGCCGCGCTCTTGTCAGCAGGCAGGTCGCCGACGAATTTGCCGGTTTGTCCGTTCATGGCAAAGGTGAATTTCTTACCGTTCCATGTGGTGTTGAGCAGCCACACGGGATAGAGGGCGTATTTCGCCTTGCCGCCGGAGAGCTGGATGCTGCTCTGCATGGTTTGTATATTATGGTAACCACTGGTCGTGCGGCGGAATGCATCCTCCGTGCTGCGGCGGATGCGCTCATTGGCGCGGACAATGCTTGTCTCTGCATCGACATCGTATTTATCCGCAAGATAGCCGGAAAGATAGGCTGTCTGGAAATCCACAGCATCCTTGAAATGGAACGGTTCGATGGATTCCATCAAGGTATCGTCCATTTTGGCAGAGCCATCGACCGGTACCTGCTGGAATGCAATGCGTCCGCTTCGGATCAGCGCAAAATATCTGATTTCTGTATAACGGTAATGTCTGTCCTCCCAGCGGCGGAGCTGTTCGCCGCGGTAGCGGATGTGTGCATGTACATCGGTATCAAAGAGCCAGACGGGAACGTATACGCCCTTGATCTCATCAATGTGGTTTTCATCCTTGAAAAGCTTCGGGAGCAGGGGCTTGCCCTTGAAGTGGTTATTCAGTGCCGCCTTTGCTGCATTCTTATCCAGCTTGAAGGGAATGACATAATCGGGGCGCAGCTCACCTGCAAGCTGCCCCTTCATGATGATCGGATTATCACAGTAGGGGCAGGCAGATGCGGAGGTACTCATGTCCGTGACGATCTCGCCGCCGCAGGACTCGCAGATATAGGTTTTCATGCCGGACTGCTCGCCTTCCTGCCATTCACTTCCTGCCTGGGTGTCCCATTTCATATCATCCGGAGGGGTCTGCTTCAGCTCCTCATCATAGGATCTCAGATCCTCTGCGGCAAATTCCGTATCACAGTAGGGGCATTTCATCTGCTGGGTGGTGCTGTCAAATTCGATCTTACCGCCGCAGCATGGGCATTCATAATTCAGCAAACCTGCCATTGCAGTGTTCTCCTTCCTTCACAAAACGGCAGCGGACAGATTTCTGCACCGCTGCCGTACATAATGACAAATTACTTTCTGTCGTTCTCATCGAACGGATCTGCGCATTCCGGACAGAACTTGGGCGGATTTGCAGGATCAGCAGGCTCCCAGCCGCACTTGTCACAGCGGTAAAGAGGTGCGCCTGCGGGCTTGGGGCTGCCGCATTCCATGCAGAACTTGCCCTTATTGACTGCGCCGCACTTACATGTCCAGCCGTCAGCAGAGGGTTTGGAAGAACCGCAGTTCATGCAGAACTTGCCGCTGTTGGTTGTACCGCACTTGCATGTCCACTCCCCTGCCGGTGCCGGCTTCGGCTTTGCGCATTCGGAGCAGAACTTGCCCGTATTGGAGGCACCGCAGCTGCATGTCCATGCATTCGCTACAGGAGCAGCTGCCTGCTGCTGTGCAGCCATCTGGTAGAAATTCTGTGCGGGCATTGCACCGGTATTCTGCATTGCCATATTCATGTTCATAAAGCCCATCATGGGACCGGTCGCTGTATTTCCGGCTGCAAGCTTCATGGCTTCGGTCTGTGCATTCAGCATTGCAGTTGCTGCCATGCCGGGATCACGATCCACTGCACGGAGCTGGAGCTTCTTGATCATTGCCTCGTCCTCTTCGGAGAGTGTGATCGGGTTGAACGCAACGGACTTCACCTTGATACCACGATCCTCGCTCCACTTCTTGGAGAGGATCTCGTTCATTGCCTCGGCAATATCCTCGGTATGTGCGGGCAGTTCGCTGTAGCGGATGCCCATTGCAGAGATCTTGGCAAGTGCCGGCTGGAGGGAGTTGATGAACTCGCCCTTGAGGGTCGCGTCGATCTCGCTTCTTCTGTATTCATCTCTGACATTGCCTGCTACATTGGTATAGAACAGGATCGGGTCAGAGATAATATAGCTGTATCTGCCGTTGCAGCGGATCGTGGTATCCAGATCCAGACCGATATTCTTATCCACGATACGGAAGGGCATGGGTCTGGGTGTGCCGAAGAGATTGTCCTTGATCTCCTTGGTGTTGAAATAATACACACGCTGATCCGTGCCGGTATCACCGCCGTAGGCAATGCGCTTGCCCATGGTCTTGAAGGTCTCCAGGATACTGGAACCGAGATTGCCAGAGAAAATGCTCGGCTCGGTGGACATGTCATATGTATACTGACCGGGAAGTGCGCAGATCTCCACGATCTTGCCCTGATCCACGATAATGACGCACTGACCGTCAGCAACGGCAATGCCGCTGCCGTTGGTGATCACATTGTCACTGCCCTTGGTATTGGAAGAACGGTCGGATGTGCGCTTTCTGCCCTTGACCATCAGAACATCATCATCAATTGCGTCACAGTAGAAATATTCCTTCCACTGATCTGCCAGTACGCTGCCAACTGCACCAATTGCTGCTTTAATAAGTCCCATAATAATTACTCCTTTCATATGCCATACTGCATATGCAGTGTCTGATCCTGTTCTCGCTTTACTGCAGAGAATCACAGTAACTATATTATACCACAAGGCATCTGCTTTGTCAATGGATTTTGTCGGAGCCGTCAAAAAAAACCGCCGGTCAGCTTGTAGAAAAAGTCCTTTTTTTCTTAGGAATAGGCATCCTGCAACTGCCCCCACCCCAACCCCTCCCCCAGCGGGGGAGTGGCTATATTTCGGAGACTTCGTCCCCGAACCCCTTTTGCGGAGCTATCGCTCCGCGTCTGATTTTAGTTTTTTGACAAACTGAAACCGCCGGTCAGCTGCCGGCGGTCTTTGTATCAATGATGTGTTCCGTTATTTTTCAGGCGTTCGATCTCCTCGTCACGCTTCCACAGGAAACTGATATGCGCCTCCGTGCCGTTTGCGATGCGGCGAAGATTGCGGATATGCTTGCAGGGCATGACAACTGCGATCACAGCATATACCAGTACGCCAGCCAGACAGCCCGTCATGATGCCATAAAGCATGGGAAATGCAATGGCGGCTGTGATGGCAACAAAGCAGATATAATCCGTCAGGAATGCAATGAGGATGGCTCCGAGGAGCATCAGTACGAACAGCTGGGGACTGAATGCCAGCACGACACCGGCAAGACTTGCAAGCCCCTTGCCGCCCCGGAAACCCATGAAGACGGGGAAAATGTGCCCCACGATGCAGGCTGTGCCGGACAGCTCCGCTGCCAGCTTGAGCTGCGGGAACAGAAACACCGCGATCCGCACTGCAAAATATGCCTTGACAATATCGAAGATCGCCGCTGCCGCGCCGACACCCTTTCCCATGGTGATCACGGCGTTGGAAGCACCGGCATTTCCGGAGCCGCTTTTCCGGATGTCGAAGCCCTTGAGCTTTGCCACAATGTAGGCGGGGTTCACATTTCCGATCAGATAGCCGAGCAAAACGCTCCATACAGCATTCATCGCAATTCCTCCTGTTCGCGTTCTCTGTGAAATTTATGTGTCTTCCAGCATTATTATACACCAGAAGCTAAAAAATGTCAAGAAAACCGCCACCCCTGCAAAAATCTGCAGGGGGTGGCATAAAGAACCTGTCTTCACAAAGGACACAGCATTTTGTGAAGACAGATTCAAAGAAAGGATGAGGAAAAAGCATTATTTGGTGAGGAACAGACGCTTGAGATGTGCCAGGTCAAAGGCATCCAGAATGCCGTCCGCATTCAGGTCAGCGGATGCTGCCTGCTCAGCAGTGAAGGTGTCGCAGTCAAGCAGTACCCTCTGGTAAAGAATAATATCCAAAAGCTCTCTTGTACCGTTCAGATCAATGTCACCAGTGATCATTTCCGGCACGTGGGTAGATTCTGTGGTGGTCTCCGTTGTTTCAGCAGGCTGCTGTGCATTAGAAGCAACAGCAAATACGGTATAATTCACACAGCCGGAGGACTGGTTGTTGGTACCGAGTGTCACGGTATCCCCTTGCTTGCAGGACTTCTTGTAAAGATTGAAGACAACATCCTTGTTGTTGGTCGCTGTCAGACCGGTATTTGTCCAGTCGGAGAGCCATGCGCCGGGAGCGGTAACTCTGCTGTCAAGACCAACGTAGACATCCATATCCGCACCAGCAGTGAAAACTGCCTGATTTTCTGTAAAGTTTTTGGAATCGCAGGCGGTCTGGATGATCTCTGCGCCAAGTACTGCATCCGGGAGTGCGGTATAAGTCACATCACGGTCACCGAACAGCAGCGTGCCGATCTGTGCATTTTCAGCAATTGTCCAGCTGGAACCATAGGTGCTGTCGCTGACGAGCAGATTGGTGATGAGCTTGCCGTTCATGGGGATGGCATCCTTAGTGAAGGTGAACCAGTTCATGTTCAGCAGATAACCCTCACCGCCGGTGAATTTGATGTAAAGGTTATGTGTGCCGGTGATGCTGCCGACATTGAAGGATACATCTGTATACTCAGAATAGCCGCTCGTCCCCTCAAACTGATAAGAAGCCACGGGAGTGCCGAGCGCATCCGTATACAGCTCAATGGTTGCTGCATTGCCGGATACTCTTGCGGTGAAGCTCTTTGCGCCGTCCGCAAAATCCACACGCTTGAACATGATGTAGTCGCCGCTTTCCACATAGCCGATGTTCTGACCGCCGTCAGGACAATCCTCTGCGAGGATGCCGGACTGTGCGGAGAAATTCTCAGCTTCGATCTGATCGAATGCGGAGATGGTCGCGAGATCCGCGGTTTCCGGAGAGGGAGTCACTACACCGGGCGGGAAGGAATCAATGGTCAGATCGTTGATGTAGTATTCGATGTTGGTGTAGCCCTGACCGCAGTAGTCTCCGTTTGTATCACTTGCGTCATTGGGATTCAGACCTCTTGCTTCTTCCCACTCATCAGGCATACCATCATTGTCAGTATCGGTGACGGTTTTCTGAAGCACTGCAGACGGATAGGTATAGGTCACACCGCATTCGATGCTGTACTTATCCAGATCGGATACAGAGGAATCATATGCCGCTGTACCGGAACAGGAGCCTGTGCCGTTCTTAGTCTCGTCGGCGCACTGCTGGTCGATGGCAGTTCTCTGCGTGGGAGAAATGCCGTTGCCTGCAAAGCTGATAACGTGATCGTAGGAATCCTCTGCACTTTCCGCTGTCAGGACAGCGGAGACATCCGCGCCATTGACCATGATCGGAAAATGAGTATCCACTCTGGTCGTTGCTTCGGATTTTGATCCGCCGTAGGTCATTGCTGACCAGTTGCTGCCGGCATCATTTCTGACAGAATTATCCTTATTCAGGATGCGGTTGCCGGACAGATAGAATGCAAAATTTGCATTGTCGGAAACCTGCGCATAATGATATGCGCCCGTAGTGGAATTGCCAGCCTTGAGGGTATTGTTCACATAGTTGATGTGACCGACTGTACCGTAGGTCGTCTGGTAGCCCCAGTCGTAGATGATATTGTTGGTGAAATCCGCCGCATTCTGATCGGTGACTTTGCCGCGGAAATTACGGGATACACAGTGGATGATCAGATTGTGGTCAAATGTAAAGTTCGCACGGCCGAACATGATACCAAAGCCGTGTACGCCCTTTGCATGACCGCCCCAGGAATTTGCCGGACCGATGATGGAATACTGGAGAGTGTAGTTATCATTCTTGGAATACAGGCCCCACTGTTCATCCGATGCCCAGCCGATGGAGCAGTGGTCGAGGATGGAGTTGGAGCCGCCCGCGCCGCCGAGTGCGTCGTTGCCGGAGCTGGTTGCCTTATAGGGACCGGGACGGGAGCTGAGATAGCGGATGATGCAGTTTGTGCCGCCAAGACCCAGCTTATAGTTTTTCAGGGTAACACCCGATCCGCCGGGGGCAGTCTGTCCGGCAATGGTAATATTACTCTGGCAGACGATATTGCTCTGCAGCTCGATGGTACCGCTGACATCAAAAACAACAATACGTCCCGACTTGCTGACAGCATCGCGCAGGGAACCTGCGCCGCTGTCGTTCAGATTGGTAACATGGTACACCTCGCCGCCTCTGCCGCCGGTGGCGTACTTACCGCCGCCGACTGCGCCGGGGAATGCAAGGATATTGGAAGCCGCCTCAGCAGGTACTGCTTCCCTCTGTTCCGGCAGCAGGGAAGCTGCGGAAACGGCGGTGAATACAGCCGTCAGCACTGCAAGTGTTTTTTTCAGTTTCTGAAACATGATGATCCTCCTTCTGGATTATGCCTGGAAGCTTGTGAGCAGACCGATGGTGAACTTGAGGATGTTCAGTGCGTCCGTGGATGTGGGAACGCCGTCGCCGTCCGTATCCGCATTGAGGGATGCCTGATCGCTCAGCGGATAGCCTGCCAGCAGGTTCTTGTTCAGGGTCAGAACATCCAGAATGTCGATCGTGTCATCACAGTTGACATCACCGATCACAGCGGCTTCTGTATCAGAAGGTGCAGTCGTTGTGGTGGTAGTTGCCTCTGTTGTTGTGGTGGCTGCTGTTGTTTCTGTTGTAGTGGTTTCAGCCGCCCGTGCTTCAACTGCAAATACGGTATAATTCACACAGCTTGCAGACTGTCCGTTCTCGCCGAGGGTAACAGTATCACCTGCATTCACTTCTTTTGCATAAAAAACAAAGGTCACGTCATTGCTGCTCACTGCGGTCAGATCTGTCTTTGTCCAATCGGAAAGCCATGCGCCGGGTGTGGTCACTCTCTGGTCAAATGCGGCATATACGGTCATATCCGCGCCAGCGATGAAAGTCGCCAGTGTGCCTGCTGCATACTTGTGATCGCAGGATGTGAGGATGGATTCTCCGCCGATCAGCTCATCCGGAATTGTCACATAGGTCGCATCTCTGTCGCCGAATACCAGATCGCCGACTGCAGTTTCCGTGTCGATATTCCAGAACTTGTAGTTCCAGGACTTGTTATAGGTGAGGTTCTCAACAACAAGATTCTGAATGAGATCACCGTTCAGAGGATCGACCTTGATATTGAGCGTCCACTTTTGGTCATCGGAGCCGTTGCAAGCCCACTGTACGACATTTGCGCCTGTTTCAGTTGATCCTGCAGTAACGCCCAGACAGCTTTCATCCTGCGTTGCCTTTGTGCAGATATTATATGTGCCGTCGCCGTTGTCCACGAACTTGAACAGCTGCGCATCGGATGCGGTATCACTCCAGATGCCGATATTGGTGCCGTTGTCCGTCTTTCCATAGTCCAGATCGAGCAGATAAGTCTTACCGTCACCAACTTCGGAATAAATGCGGTAATAGCCGCCGCCTGCATCCTCCATTGTCCAGCCGTCCGCACCAGTCGTACCCTGCTGTACATTTGTGCCGTTTGCAGCGGTTCCATCTGCAACCTCCAGCTTCATGCCGCTGTTGACATTCGTGATGGTGTACTTATGGGCTGTTTCGATCACTGCACCGGGCTTGCCGGTTACGGGCGGTTCACCGTATACCACATCATCGCCGCAGAGTTCGTTCAGGAACATTTCCACGTTGGTGTAGCCGTCCGGAGAGAGGGTGTTGATGCAGCCGTCGGATGCATCGTCCGGATCCAGACCATGTGCTTCTTCCCATGTATCGGGCATACCGTCACGGTCGGTATCGTTTGCAGCGTTGCACATACCGTCATTGCTGTGCGCAAATGTGGATGTACTCGGGTAGCCGCCTGCGTCATTCTGGCTGTCGATGATACCCTTCAGACCATCCTTGCTTCCGGTGTAGGTGTATGTGGTATTGGACACTTCCTTGATATAACGGGAGTCGATGTAGTCCCAGCCTGTGGCGGAAGTCCCGCCTGCGCCTGCTGCGGCGATAACGCTCTTGTATGCGTCCTCAGCGGACTGTGTATTGACATAGGGTTCAAAGAACTGTGTATCACTGCGGACATCGGATACGGTCGCACCGCCCTTGCCGCCGGAAACTGCCTTCCCCTTATCCCATGCATTGTCGGATGCGGCAAGGAGAACCGAACCATCCTTTGCGACCATCATATTGCCGGAAACGTACATTTTCTGCATATCGGATGTACCCAGCTCGTTACCGTCGATGGAAACGACATGCAGGCTTGTATCACTAACTTCACCAGCCTTATAATAGTTGCTGACGAAATTCAGTCGTCTGACACCGCCGTCAGTGGTTCTGTCCTTCCAGTTGTAAACAACGTTATTGCGGACATCGACCTGACCGCCGTAGGTCACAGCGTCCTGCTCCATTGCACCTGCGAGGGACCAGTTGCGTCCTGTATTGTTGATCAGGAGGTTATGATGGAAGCTGCCGGTGTAGCCGCCGATGGAGGCTGCGAAGGAGTGGCGTTCTGTCTGTGTACGGTCGGAATCCAGATAATGAACGGAATTGTTCAGGGATTCGCCGATGATATTCCACTGGAATGTGATATTTGCTGCACTTCTGGAACTGAAACCCTCGTCCGTTGCCCAGGAAATGGAGCAGTGATCAACGATGGAGTTATTGCAGCTCGCAAGACCCATACCGCCGCAGGATGCGCCGCTTACGTCGCCGACACGGACACGGATATCACGGATGATGGCATCATTTGTGCCCATTGCCCCGAAGTCATAATTGATCAGGGTGATGCCGTCACCGGGGGCTGTCTGACCCGCGATGTAGACCTGACCGGCATTATCCGGAATGCAGAGTGTGCTCTGAAGTGCAATCACGCCGCCGACATCGAATACGATGATTCTCGGAACGCCCTTCCAGTCATCGGTCTGCCACTGTTCATCACAGAGTGCCCAGCGCAGAGAGCCTTCGCCGGAGTCATTCAGGTTGGTAACGTGGATGACCTGACCGCCCTGACCGCCTCTTGCATAGCGACCATAGCCTTCCGCTGTAGGGAAAGCAAGTCTCGCAACATTGAAGGAATTGACCGAACCCTTGATGACATTGCCGCTGCTGTCTACAGTATCAACTCGCCAGTAGTAGGCGTTGACAGAAGTATAGGTTTCATCGAGTGCATAGGTCGTGCCGGTCTGGTTGCCCTTAAATTCTGCGGAGGTTGTAGTGGCATTGAATACACTGTCGTGGCTTGTGCCGATATAGACATTGTGGCTTGCTGCGCCGCTGCCTGCCTGCCAGCTCAAGCCTTCTTCACGAAGATGATGTGCATCCTGATCCTCTGGATAGACATGATTGACACCCTTGATCGGGTCGCCGCCGTCAATTTCAAAGGCATTGAGCCAGGCATTACCGGTGGATGCTGTGATGGAAATGGTCGTGGAGGTACCTGTAAATGTGACATATCCGATGCCTGCATCATCAGGGGTCTTTACCTGATTCGGACAGCTGATGCCGCTCTGGGAAGTACCGCCGCTTGCGCTGACGGAAATGCCGCTGACGGATTCATTGCCCGTTGCGCTGTGATAGGTCTTGACAGTATGTGTACCATCCGACAGACCGCTGATCTTCAGGGTCAGTGTGCCGCCGCTGGCACAGTCCACAGTTGCACCATCCATTGTCAGATAGGAATAATCCAGACTCTGCTTCTGGAGCTTCTTGTTGTTCTCCATGCGCAGAGAACCGCCGCTGGCACTCAGTTCCAGTGATACGCCGTTGATGGTCGCAGTCGCACTGGTTTCACCAACAACGATCCAGTTGTTAGCGTTTCTGGCATAGGATGCCTTTCTGCCGTCGTTCTTGTTCAGATCGACCAGGATCCTGTCACCGGTGCTGGCAGCAGATACTGCAAGCTCCGGTTTGCTCAGATCCAGGGACGGTGCTGCACCCGCAAGGATCGCCAGCGCACTGAGCCAGGCTGCGGTCCGGCGGATAAAATGCTTTTTCATAATAACTCCCCCTGTAATGTGATTTATCTGCTTATTTCTACCGTTTTTACATCTGTTTCGTGCAATATTGACACATTTCCGGCACGGAATGGATCTTCTTGAATTTAAATATGAACGAACGATGTACTTTTTTAAATATTGTATCACATTTCAGAAAAGAAAACAATTGCAAATATCTTCAATTTTATTGCATTTTCTATCTAGAGCCTGTTCACATAAAATGAATATGTAGATTTTCGAGCATAAATTTTACGCAGGCAAGGCAAAAAATCGCAGGCATACTGACGTATGTCAAGATTTTTTAACGCAGACTGTGTGAAATTTTGCCGAAAAGATGCGTATGAGATTTTAATGTGAACAAGCTCTAGTTTCTATCTATAAAACAAGCATACACAGTCTTGGGTATTGCCTGAAGAATGGAGTGATGATATGCCAGAAAAGATCCAGAAAAACCTGATCGCCAAAACAGGCAGCGAAACATCCGAATGGCTTTCGCTGACGGTGCATTTGCGTGATACAGCGGAGATGATGAAATTTCTTGTTCGGAAATATGCAGCTCCTTCCTTTGCTGATTCCTGCGGTATGACGCAGGAAATGCTGAAGGATACCGCTGTTTTTCTTGCCGCTGTGCACGACATCGGAAAAGCTGCGGTCGGATTCCAGTTTAAAATTTCCTGTGCACTGCCGGAGTTGCGTTCCCGTCTGGAACACTGTGGACTGTATTTCCCGGACAGCTATGATGCCGAAAAACTTCGCAAAACGCCGCATGGGCTGGCAGGGGAAGTGATTTTGCTGTCTCTTGGATGCCCGAAGGAAATTGCAGCTGTTGTTGGTGCGCATCATGGTGTTCCATGCGGCAAAGAGGAAATCAGGAATCAGAAACTCGACCAGCCGTATAAAGATATTGTCGGCAAAGAGAATTATTTCGGAACGGACAGGGAACATAACCGCCCGTTGCTGGAAGCTGTCTGGCACAGAATCCTGGAAGATGCGCTGTGGCAAAGTAATTTTTCTGCTATTGACGAGCTTCCACATCTCAGTCATCGTGCGCAGGTGTTATTGACAGGACTGCTGATCATGGCGGACTGGCTTGCCAGCAATACAGAATATTTCCCCCTCATGTACTGGGAGGATACGGATGCAGAGCAGATTTCCAGCCGCATTCGTGCCCAGAATGCATGGGAGTACATTGATTTCACCGCAATGTGGAAGAGCTGCCGGATGCAGTTCCCCGATATGGAGTTTGAAGCATTTTTCGGATTCATGCCGAACAGTGTCCAGCAGGCAGTTGTCCATGCGGTGGAATCCTCGCAGCAGCCCGGCATCATGATCCTCGAAGCCTCGATGGGCTGCGGCAAAACGGAAGCTGCACTTGCGGCAGCCGAGCTCATGGCAGCAAAGCTGCATAAAAACGGTCTGTTCTTCGGTCTGCCGACACAAGCAACGGCAAACGGTATTTTCCCACGCATCATGAGCTGGTGCGAACAGCAGTCCATGGACGAATACCATTCCATCCAGCTGCGGCATGGGGGTGCAGCTTTGAATGAACGCTTTCAGCAGATCCAGCGTGGCATACCCGATGAGGAAACGGACAGCGGCGTGATCGTACACAGATGGTTCTGTAATCCCAAACAAGCGTGCCTTGCTGAATTTGTTGTGGCAACGGTGGATCATCTGCTGATGATGGCACTCAAGAAAAAACATTTAATGCTCCTGCATCTTGGCTTATCGCAGAAAGTTATTATTATTGATGAGTGCCACGCCTATGATGCCTATATGAATCAGTATCTGGAACGTGCGCTGCAATGGCTTGGCGCATACCACACACCTGTCATTCTGCTCTCGGCAACACTTCCAGCGAAACGCAGAATGGCTCTGGTACGGGCATACCTGAATCAGCAGGAAAGCGATCCGAAGCTGGAAGAAAGCTGTGCCTATCCGCTTCTCACATGGTCGGATGGAACGGAAATCCATCAGCAGGAGCTTCCCTATAACGGAACACACCGGCAGGTGCGGATGACAGCAGGTACATTGGAGGATGCCTTGCCGCAAATTATTTCCGCTGCTGCGAATGGCGGATGTGTCGGAGTCATTGTCAATACTGTAAAAAGAGCACAGCAGATCGCTGCTGCATTGCAGGAAAGCTCGGATGCGGAGATCCTGCTCTATCACGCCCAGTTCACACATCCGGACAGGGCTGCACAGGAAGAGAAGCTGCTGGAGCGGATCGGGAAAAAATCGACACCGCAGCAGCGTGCCAATCTGATCGTTGTCGGTACACAGGTACTGGAACAATCGCTGGACATTGACTTTGACTTGCTTGTGACGGATATTTGCCCGATGGATTTGCTTTTGCAGAGGATTGGCAGACTGCATCGTCATCGGGATCGTGATACAGAGCGTCCGGAGTCCCTGCGTGATCCTCTTTGCATTGTGCTGACAGATGAAATGGAATCGGAAACCTCCGGTACACGGCATATCTACGGGGACTGGCTTCTGGAGGAAACACTTGCACATATGCCGGAGACTGTGACACTTCCGGATGATATTTCTGTGCTGGTGCAGACGGTCTATGGTGCAGAGGATGACAGCAGGGCATATGAAGCGCATTGCCTGCAGCAGGAAAAACAGAAAAGCCGTGCTGAAGCATTCCGCCTCGGCAAGGTGACGAAAAAAGAAATGCACAATATGCTGGACAGATATATCAGTGACAGCAAGGATGCTGCGGAAGCCGAAGCCTCCGTCCGTGATGGTTTGTCATCCATCGAAGTACTGCTCATGCAGCGGTATGCGGACGGTACGATACATTTTCTGCCGCATTGCAACGGCGGTGCAGCAGTGAGCATGATGCCGACAGAATCCGAATGCCGTATGATTGCCGAACAGAAGCTGCGTCTGCCATCCGTATTCTGCCGGGAATGGAATATTGACAAAACGATCAGGGAGCTGGAGAACAAATGCAAAGAAAGCGTGAAATACTGGCAGAATTCCCATTGGCTGAAAAATCAGCTTGTTCTGTTTCTGGATGAAGAACTGAATGGGGAACTCTGCGGCTATACACTGCGATACAGTCCGGATACCGGACTTGAATATGAAAAAAGGGAGGAATAGCATGAAGGAAACAGAATTTAATCTTCTGGATGAACCGTGGATTCGTGTGATGGATGCACAGTGCAAGGTGCAGGAATTGTCCCTGACGGATGTGCTGATCCATGCGCACGAATACAAATCTCTCTGCGGCGAACTACCCACGCAGGATGTTGCTGTGCTGCGGCTTCTGCTGGCAGTGCTGCATACAGTCTTTGCAAGAGTGGATGCGCAGGGAAATCCCCGCCGGCTGGAGGATGAGGAAGAAGCGGTCGATTTCTGGCATGAGCTGTGGGAGCAGGGAAAACTGCCGGAACAGCCCATCCGCACCTATCTGGAGCAATGGCATGAACGCTTCTGGCTCTTTCATCCGGAAAGACCGTTTGCACAGGTGGCGGAGCTGACGTATGGGACAGGATATGAGGCTGCAAAGCTGAATGGGGAAATATCCGAAAGCAGTAATAAGAAACGCTTGTTTTCTTCTTATTACGGAGCCGAAAAGGATGGACTGACGTATGCACAGGCTGCAAGATGGGTTTTGTATCTGAATGCTTATGATGACACATCTGCAAAACCGACAAAAGAGGGGAAAGCTGCTGCTGGTGGAGAATTGCCGTCTCCGGGTGCAGGGTGGCTTGGTAAGCTGGGGCTTGTATATCTTTGCGGTAATAATCTGTTTGAAACGCTTCTGCTGAATCTTGTTCTTGTCAATCAGGGTGAGGTACAGGACAGGGCGAATCCCATCTGGGAACGTGAAACAATGCCGAGCCGTGAACGAGTGGAAATTATCATGCCGGACAATCTGGCAGAGCTGTATACGCTGCAGTCAAGAAGAATTCTTCTGAAACGCTGTGAGGACAGGGTGGTAAGCTACCTTCTTCTTGGCGGTGATTTTTTTGAAAAGGAAAATGCATTCTTTGAACCAATGACAATCTGGAATGTTCCGAAACCCGCAAAGAATAAACCAACGAATTACACACCGAAACGACATGATTCCTCAAAACAGATGTGGCGGGAGTTTGCAGTGCTGTATGAGCATAGCGGCGGAAAAAATGCTGGTGTTATCCGCTGGTTCAGACAATTTCTGGCGGATGTGCTTGAAAGATCCTATGTTATGAAAACAGCAATTGTTTCTGTGCAATATGGTGACAAGGACTTTTTTGTCAAGCATATTCATTCGGACTTCCTTTCTTTTTATGGTGGAATCCTTTCAGAATCAGGTGCAGATCTTCGTTCCGATATTCAATCCGAAATCCAGAAATGCGAACAGCTCGCCAACGCCGCAGGACATCTTGCAAGACACCTCCATATTGCAGAGGGCGGCAGTGACAATAACTGCGAGTCCGCTGTGAATACGGCCAGGGAACAGCTCTACTACCGTCTGGACATACCGTTCCGTGAATGGCTGGTTTCCATCGAACCGGATGAGGATGGCGATGTTGATGCAGATACATTCCCCAATTGGCAGAAAATTGCTCAGAATATCGCTTCCCGTTATGCACAGGAACTATGTGAAGATGCAAGCGATGCAGCAATGACAGGGCATCTGATCGGCAGGGACGGCGAAAAGAAAGTGTTGTATTCCGCACCGAATGCAATGCGGATATTCGGTCGGGAAGTATCTAAAATATACCAGAAAGTAAAGTAGGTGAGATCATGTCAGTAAAAGCAAAGACAAAAGCATATGTCGCAAGTCAGATACGGGATCTGCTGCAGAATAAGGATACCGGAGGCGGCAGGGCAATGCTTGCGAATCTGCGCAGGGGTATCGGCAAAACTCCCGGAGAAATGCCGGAATTGTGGGGAATTTTCCTTGGCGGTCTTGATGATGCACTCTATGGGCAGAATGGCAATCCAAGTTCTGCGGAATGGGCAGTGTATCTGTCACTGACCATGTTTGCACTGCATCAGCAGGGAAGTACGGAAGCTGTACAGCAGGAAAATGTATCGCTCGGCAATGCCGCAGCCGGACTGATCGACAGATCAAAGAATGAGGATGAGGAACGAAGCCGCATCATGCAGCGGTTCGGTCAGGTGATCACCGCATCGGATATGCAGGAGCTTTCTCATCATCTTCGTGGGATGATCCAACTTTTCAAGGCAAATAATGTGCATCTGGATTATGTACAGCTTGCCGGAGATTTGTTGGATTTTCAGTATCAGGAATCCCGCCGCAGAGTACAGCTGCGCTGGGGAGAGGATTTTTATCATATTGCCAAATCGGAAGGAGATAACGAATTATGAGTATGTATATTGATTTTCACGTTCTGCAGACCGTTCCGCCCAGCTGTATCAATCGTGATGATACCGGCAGCCCCAAGACCGCAGTCTATGGCGGCGCAGTCAGAGCAAGAGTTTCCTCGCAGGCATGGAAACATGCGATGCGTGCAGAGTTCAAGGAACTATTTCCGGAGGAGGAACGTGCCAGTCGTACCAAGCATGTGGTAGATATGGTTGTAAAGGAAATGCAGCTTCTTGATGACACACTGGAAGAATCCGCTGCGGTCAAGAAAGCCACTGCGGCACTGAAAGAGGCGGGTATCAGTCTGGATGAAAAGAAAAACGAAGCCAAGGCACTCTTTTTCATGAGCAACCAGCAGGCAAAGGCTGTGGCAGCAATCGCACTCGAAGGAAACCCGAAGGACAAGGCTGTCAAGGATGCACTGAAAAAAGCACTGAAGGAGAACCCCTCCGCAGATATTGCATTATTTGGCAGAATGGTTGCAAGCGATCCGAGTCTGAATAGTGATGCCGCCGCACAGGTAGCCCATGCGATTTCCACTCATGCAGTACAGAATGAGTATGACTATTTCACCGCTGTGGATGATCTGCAGGCGGAGGACAATGCCGGTGCAGGACATCTGGGTACGGTAGAATTCAATTCCTCCACCCTCTACCGCTATGCAACTGTGAATGTATCCGAGCTTGCAAAGAATCTTGGTGCAGAGAGCGTACCGGAGGTCATCCGGAAATTCGGGCAGGCATTTATCTGCTCCATGCCGACCGGAAAAGAAAACACGTTTGCAAACCGCACTTTCCCCGATGCAGTCTATGTGACCATCCGTCAGGATCAGCCGGTGAATCTCTGCGGTGCATTTGAAAAGCCCATTTGCCGCAGTGCCGATGGCTATGCTGCGGCATCGGAAACTGCACTTGTGGATTATGCTGGTACAGTGTACAGCCGTTATGCGGCAGAGCCGGTGAAGGCATTCGGCATCGGTGACAGCGTTGGGAAGATTGCAGAAACAATGTCCCTGCCCGATCTGCTGGCGGCACTGGAAAAGATGGTCTGTGAGCAGCTTTGCGGGGTGTAAGCAATGGCTGTACTGTTACTGCGGCTTGCCGCCCCTCTGCAGGCATGGGGCGGCAGTGCCAAATTTGAGGTGCGCACGACACAGCGTGAACCCACCAAAAGCGGGGTGATCGGAATGCTGGCGGCGGCACTCGGCAGACCGCGTGATGCCGATCTCTCCGACCTCTCTGCGCTCCGCTTCGGTATCCGTGTGGAACGGGAGGGCAGACTCCTGCGGGATTTCCATACTGCCCACAGTGAGGATGGCAAAGCGGCATATGTCACAGAACGCTATTACCTGTCCGATGCAGTTTTCCTTGCTGCGCTTGAATCTGAAGATACCGCATTACTTGAAACACTTGCCCATGCACTGGAACATCCAGTCTATCCGCTGTTTCTCGGAAGAAGATCCTGTCCGCCGACTCTGCCGCTCCTGCTCGGTATCCGTGAGGGAACACTCATGCAGGTACTGCGTGATGAACCAAAGCTGGTGAAGAATACATCCATGCGCATTGTCTGCGATACAGCAGGGAACGGTGTTCCTGTGCAGGACATGCCGGTTTCTTTTTCGCCGCTGCACAGACAGCATGGATTCCGGCTGGTACGGGAGGAGATCTTCTTCTCCGATGAACATGATCCGATGGCAGAATTGTGAGGTGACGTATGTATTTATCAAGAATGAAGCTGGATGTATCCAGACGGCAGACCATGAAAGCACTCGCTTCTCCGAATCTGTTCCATGGTGCAATTGAAAGCTGTGAAACAGAGGGCAGAAGCCGCAAGCTCTGGCGGATTGATACATTGGGCGGTGCGCCGTATCTGCTGATTCTGAGCGAGCAGCAGCTTGACTTTTCACCTGCTGCACAGCAGTTCTGCACGGATACATTCGTGGAATCCAAATGTTATGACCAGTTTCTGGAACGCATCACAGAGGGCAGCCGATGGCGGTTCAGACTATGCGCGAATCCTACGATACAGAAGAAATGCGGTGACGGGCGAGGAAAAGTGCTGGCGCATATTACCACTGCATTTCAGGAAGAATGGCTGAAAAAACAGGCTGAAAAATACGGATTTTCCTTGAACGCAGAGGAATTTCTGGTGACCGGATCGCAGTGGTATCGTTTCTGTAAGGGCGCAGCCCGTCAGAATGTCAGAATGCTTGCTGTGACCTACGAGGGAATCCTGACTGTGACGGATGCGGACACATTCCGCAAGGCTCTGACACAGGGCATCGGGCGGGAAAAAGCCTATGGCATGGGAATGCTTACCATTGCCGGCATACGGTGAATGCGATGCAGAACGGAATGAAAAAACCGGAGCTGCAGCAGCTTCCGGTCATCAGCGACAGAATGACATTCCTCTATCTGGAGCATTGCAAGATCAGCCGTGAGGACGGCGCGATCACTGTCCGTGATCAGGAGGGAATCATCCATGTTCCGGCGGCATCCATTACGGTACTCCTGCTTGGTCCCGGGACGGATGTTTCCCATCGTGCAATGGAGCTGATCGGGGATATGGGCGTTTCCGTCATCTGGGTAGGGGAGCATGGTGTGCGGTATTATGCACATGGCAGATCCCTCAATTCCCATACGCATCTGCTGGAAAAGCAGGCAAAGCTTGTATCGAATACCCGTTTCCATCTGGCGGTCGTCCGCAAAATGTACGAAATGCGGTTTGCCGGTGAAGATGTCTCCGGACTGACCTTGCAGCAGCTTCGCGGGCGTGAGGGCGCAAGAATGCGGAAGATCTATCGTGAGCAGTCGAAAAAGTGGAGTGTGCCGTGGCATGGCAGAAACTATGATGCGGAGGATTTTGCATCGGGCGATCCTGTCAATCAGGCATTATCCGCAGGCAACGTCTGTCTGTACGGCCTTGCCAGTGCAGTGATTACTGCACTGGGATGTTCTGTCGGGCTGGGATTCGTTCATGTCGGGCACGAGTTTTCGTTTGCCTATGATATTGCGGATCTCTACAAAGCGGAGATTACCATTCCGATCGCATTTCAGACAGCTGCGGAAAATCCGCCCGAATTACCCAATGTCGTCCGCCGCAGAGTGAGGGACAGTTTTGCAAAGACGCATATCCTCGAACGGATGGTGCGGGACATCAAGTACCTGCTTTCGGAAGAAAATGAGTCCGAACCGGAACAGGCACTCTATCTCTGGGATAATGTGCGTGAGCATGTGGATTTCGGCGTATCCTACGGTAAGGAGGCGGACGAATGATCGTCATTACCATGTCGAACTGTCCGCCGAAACTTCGTGGAGATCTGTCCCTCTGGCTGATGGAGATCAATACAGGAGTTTATGTCGGGCATGTGAATGCCCGTGTCAGGGAAGCACTGTGGAAACGAGTCTGCGAGAATCTTCGTGACGGTCAGGCAACGATGGTATTCACGACGAACAATGAGCAGCACATGGAATTTTATGTGCATAACACCAGCTGGAAACCTGTGGATTATGACGGCATGAAACTGATGAAACGACCGCTTTCACAATCGGCTGTTGATTCTGCCGCTCTGCCGGAGGGATTCAGCACAGCTGCAAAACAGCGAATGGGCAGACGGCGCAGAAACAGGGCACAGCAGAATTCTTATTTTGTAATTGATATTGAAACAACGGGTTTGTCCTATGAAAAGGACAATATCATTGAAATTGGAATGCTTGAAGTGCAGGATAATGTATGTATTGCAGAATATCAATGGCTGATCCGGACGGATGCTGAAATTCCGGAGGAGATCACACGTTTAACGGGACTGACCAGAACGCAGCTGGATGCTTCCGGCGTACCGATACAGGGGGTTCTGCAGGAGCTTCTTGAAAGGACGAAATTCAGAAATGCAGTGTTCTATCATGCAAATTTTGACTGTTTATTTCTGGAAGCGGCGTGCCGGAAAAACGGATTGCCGTCACCGGAATTCCGGATTACAGATGCGATGCAATTCGCAAAGAGCAAATTAAAGGAACTTACAAATTACAAGCTTGAAACGGTTGCCAAAGCATTGGACATCGCAACCCAACAGAAGCACAGAGCACTCGATGATTGCAAGCTGTTACTGGAGGTCTGGAAGAAACTGAATGAAATGTGATGTTTCGATTTCTGAAAATGCCGATATTAAGGGATCCTTTTAGTCTTTTCCCCGCACCCGCGGGGGTGATCCTAATTTTTACGTTGCCGGAGAACTCATTGAAAACTTTTCCCCGCACCCGCGGGGGTGATCCTTTCTTGAACTTCCTACACCAGCAGAGTGTGGGCTTTTCCCCGCGCCCGCGGGGGTGATCCCAGTCCGGGGGATCGGTTGAGCATGGAGGTATTCTTTTCCCCGCACCCGCGGGGGTGATCCCTGGGCGGGCGTATCTGAGGACGACTTCCAGGCCTTTTCCCCGCACCCGCGGGGGTGATCCTTGATACAGGGGATTCAGAAACAATTTCAGAAACTTTTCCCCGCACCCGCGGGGGTGATCCTAACAAACCTACTAATATATATCTTAATTTTAACTTTTCCCCGCACCCGCGGGGGTGATCCCACGATCGCCAAAATCAGAGTTACGATGCTTTTCTTTTCCCCGCACCCGCGGGGGTGATCCCCGTTTGATGAAATCTTCAAAAAGATAGTCGATCTTTTCCCCGCACCCGCGGGGGTGATCCCACCATTTGCGCCCGCTGTGCAGTAACCGTTGACTTTTCCCCGCACCCGCGGGGGTGATCCTGTGTCATACCGTTGACGGAAAAATTGACGTATGCTTTTCCCCGCACCCGCGGGGGTGATCCCAAATACCGTGGGTATGCGTTTTGCAAATTGCACTTTTCCCCGCACCCGCGGGGGTGATCCTACAACACAGTTTGATGATGATGATTTGAAAGTCTTTTCCCCGCACCCGCGGGGGTGATCCCATACACCATTGATATTTTACCAGATTCATTATCTTTTCCCCGCACCCGCGGGGGTGATCCTCAGTATCAGAAATGCGCCCAACCACACACATGCTTTTCCCCGCACCCGCGGGGGTGATCCTCAGTGGTTACACTGGAAAGTGACTTTGTTTCACTTTTCCCCGCACCCGCGGGGGTGATCCTTGCAGTAGACACGGTCATAACGTGCCTTGCCGTCTTTTCCCCGCACCCGCGGGGGTGATCCTCACGGAGAAAGGCGGGTCTACAAACTCCGTGCCTTTTCCCCGCACCCGCGGGGGTGATCCTGGCACTGATACACATGTAATCCAGGGTTATGACCTTTTCCCCGCACCCGCGGGGGTGATCCTAATTCCAAAAACGCTTTTTCGGGTTATAGATGCTTTTCCCCGCACCCGCGGGG
>JAZNKY010000028.1:0-4485 GCA_045578805.1 Oscillospiraceae bacterium | reverse complement strand
GCAAAACTGCCCCCACCCCAACCCCTCCCCGAGGGGAGGCGCTTTTATAGGAGGCGGCTTAGCCGCCTCCGCCAACCAAGGGGCTATCGCCCCTTCGAACCCCATTTTATAAACTGCAAAGTCCTTAAACACATCATAAAGCGGAAAGCAGATGGGGGAAGATTTGCTGAATTGCCCTGCAATACCCATGTCCGGAAATATTCTGTATTTCCAGTATACCATGGGATTTATCATTTGTCAAGTACTTTTTATTGAAATTCGATAAAATATTTCTCTTAATCAAAAATATCCGTTTGCAAGAGGGCTTCCGCTTCCCGGCAAACGGAACATTTCCGGCAGAAACGGTTGATTTTTTTCGGGGAATATGTTACAATGGAGAGAGAATCTGCGGAAGCACCGCAAGGAGAGGAGCATACAGATGTCATTACATGAATCCGGCGAGGATTACCTCGAAACCATATACTTACTGCACCAGAAAAATGCTTACGTCCGTTCTGTGGACATTGCCAATGAGCTGGGCTACACAAAGGCGAGCATCAGCCGTGCGATGCGCATTCTCCGGGAGGAGGGGCTGATCACGGTCGAGGAGGACGGCAATGTGCGCCTGACCAAATCAGGTCAGAAAAAGGCGGTGGAGGTCTACGAGCGTCATACGCTCATCACGGACTTTTTCGAGCAGTTCCTTGGGGTGAATGAAGTCACCGCAGAAAAGGATGCCTGCAAGATCGAGCATGTCATCAGTGAGGAGACCTATCTGCGTCTGCGTTCCTACATGACGAAACAGGGCTACGAGCCGAAGAAGGTCAAGGCATGACGGAACGTCTGCCGATTCCTGAAGCCTGGGGGATGCTGTTTGCAGCTTCCCTGCCGGAAGCGCAGAAACGCCGCCACCATGAGCTGGCGCATGGGCTTCTGCGGGAAAAGCTCCCGGAATACGAGCATTCCTGCAATACTGCCATTGCCGCCGAACCGCCGCGCCTTGTATTCGGGAAAAACGGAAAGCCCGCGCTTGCGGACTATCCGGAAATACGCTTCAATCTGAGCCACTGTGAGGGGCTGGCGGTCTGTTTGTTTTCGCCATATGAATGCGGTGCGGACTGTGAATCCATCCGGAAGTACAAGCTCCGCACGGCACAGCGCGTATGCAGTGCACAGGAGCTTGCGGCACTGGAACATGCTGTGGATCAGGATCTTCTGTTCACAAGGCTCTGGACGCTCAAGGAGGCGTATGTGAAAGCCATCGGCATCGGGATCTCCTATCCCATGCGGGAGGTGTCGTTCGCCTTTGAGGGGGATAAGATCGTTTCCTCGAAGCCGGATGCGTCTTTCATCCAGCTTCTGCTGAAAGAACATATCGTCAGCGTCTGTGTGCTGCATGAGGGAATGGAACAGAGGATCGTTACAATTGCATGAGATATTCCTCGCTGGTATACAGCGGGGATTTTTCATCAATAGCCGAACGTACCATTCAGGGATTCGTCATGGTCGATCCAGTCTGCCACTTTGATCACACGATATTCGTTTTCATTGTCACGGATAATTACCTTTTCAATGCCGGCATTGATGACCAGCCGCTTGCACATGGAACAGCTGCTTGACATACTGATGTACTCGCCCGTGCTGACTTCCCTGCCGGACAGGTACAACACTGCACCGATCATTTTATTGCGCTCCGCACTGATAATGGCATTGGCTTCTGCATGAACACTGCGGCAAAGCTCATAGCGTTCACCGCGCGGGATGTTCATCTGCTGGCGAATGCAATACCCCAGATCTGTGCAGTTTTTTCGTCCTCTCGGTGCGCCGACATAGCCGGTGGAGATAACCTCATCATTTTTGACGATCACAGCTCCATAATGTCTGCGCAGACAGGTACAGCGTTTGGAAACCACATCCGCAAGATCAAGATAGTAATTAATTTTGTCACGCCGTTCCATGCTTAATACTCCCGGCTCGTCCTGAACGGTGCAACAGGAAGTCCGTTCTTTGCAAATGCTGTGACGGGCAGATAATTTCTCCAGCCGTATCTTGCCGCGGCGGGATGGGAGACGGCTTCACTGCGGACAAGGATGGTATTGCTGTTGATCTCTGCCTTTGCAGGATGCCAGATGCCGTCCGTGTCGCAGACCTCAAAGCCGCCCTCTCCCCTGCTTTCCAGACCGCACTGCGCATGATCGAAATACAGGCGGATTCCATTTTCCTCCGGCAGTGCATAGCGGAGCATGGGGGCGGTGGTGTTCTCGGTTTCCAGATGGTATACCTGCGCGAGTGCCTGCAGATACAGGCGGTGCGCGGGAATCTGCTTCTCCTTGGGGTGGATCTCGTTCCATTCGCCCTGTTCAAAATTCACAGCAAGTCCGGTGTGCTTCACATTCCGGAATACGTTCTCCTGTGCCTCGCGGAGACAGCACCAGTCCATGCGGTCGGGGGCATCCTCCACGCCGTAAATCGGCAGCTGCACCAGCAGGAACGGCAGTTCCTCATTACGGAAATCCGTTCTCCACTGGCGGATCAGGGAGCAGAGGAGCGTGTAGTAGCTCTCTGACCGATGCTCGTCGGATTCGCCCTGATAATAGATCACGCCGCCCAGTGTATAGGGAATGATACGGCTGACCATGGTGTCATACAGACCATGCGGACGCATGGGATTTTTCGGAGCATGGGGTCCGGGGTAGCGGTTCTCACCGCATTTCTCCAGCACCTCCGGCCACTTGATCTGCGGATTCTCTGCGTAGCACTTTCCGACACGTTCATTCCATGCATTGTGATATTCGAGATATTCGTCATAGGCGCGGTTGGCTTCTTCGTCCGTCAGTCCTGCCATGCCCTTTTCGTAATCCTCCAGGTACAGCCTGCCGACTGCGGTCTCGGTGAGCATTTCCTTGCTCATCCATGCACTCGCAGAAGTGCCGCCGTAGTTGCAGTTGACCAGTCCCACTGTCACGCCGAGCCTTTCGGCAAGCTCCCTTGCATAGAAATAGCCTACTGCCGACCAGTAGGGGCAGGATTCGGGGGACGGCAGATTCCAGCAGGAATCGGCTTCTTCCCTGTAGAACTGTTCATCCATGAAGCCGCGCTTGCAGACATGGTAAAGTCTGACATTGGAATCCGCGCAGGTTTCGAGTGCCTCCTGTGCGCCGTTCGCGTCCTTGAGGTTCAGCTCCATGTTGGACTGACCGCCGCAGAGCCAGACCTCGCCGAACATGATGTCCGTGATCTCCGCAGACTCTGCGCCGTCCGTGATCGTCAGTGTGTAGGGACCTCCGGCGGGAAGCGGCGGCAGGAGTATCTCCCAGCGTCCGCCGGCGGCGGGAACGGAGGTGCAGGTGATGCTGCCGAGCGTCAGGGTAATAACAGCCCCCTCCCGGCACTGTCCGAAAATGCAGACGGGCTTTTCGCGCTGCAGTACGGCATGGTTTGTAAAAATTGGTGCAAATTTCAGCATAATTCTTCCTTTCCCTGTTCCTGCCGGATCACACGCTCCAGGTCGTGGGAGATCATGGCAAGGGAAACAGCGAGATTTTCATTGTGAACGATTATGGACTCCGGTGTTGCAAGATGTGCAGTGGAAAAATTCCAGATGGCACGGATCCCGCCCTCCATCATTTTATTGCAGACATCCTGTGCCTGCTCCGGCTTTGTGGTAATGATGCCGATATGGACATGGATGAGCTTACAGATATGGGGCAGATCCTGGATATTGTAGATGCGGATGCCGCCGATCTCCGTTCCGATCTTTTCAGGGTCATTGTCGAATGCGGCAGCAATGCGCATACCGCAGTCCTGAAAGCCCTGGAAGGACAGCAGCGCGCCGCCGAGCTGACCGACACCGACAAGGATGGCTGCCTTGGTGTTCTGGTAGCCGAGAAATTCCTCTAAATCGGCAGTGAGCTTTGCGATGCAGTAGCCGATCTTGGGTCTGCCGCCGCTTTTGCTGGCTGCGGACAGATCCTTGCGCACCTGCACTTCATTCAGTCCGAGCGCAGCGGCAACAGCAGTGGCAGAAATATTGGTTTTGCCGGCAGCCGCCTGCGTTCTGAGATAATTGAGATAAATCGGAAGCCGCCGCAGTGTCGGCTTTGACACGCCGCGGGAGGCGGATTCATTCTGTTTCTGATTCAAGGGGCTTCCCTCCTTCTTTCTTCTTTATTTTCATTATACAAATTTCTGAGTACTTTGTCAATGTAAATCGAGAAAATTTTCCTGATAAATGATGGGGTGGGGAATGTTGGTGTTTGTGTTGCCTTGTCAATGTTGTCAGGTTAGAGCCTGTTCACATAAAATGAATATGCAGATTTTCGAGCATAAATTTTACGTAGGCAAGGCAAAAAATCGCAGGCATACTGACGTATGTCAAGATTTTTTAACGCAGACTGCGTGAAATTTTGCCGAAAAGATGCGTATGAGATTTTAATGTGAACAGGCTCTAAAGTATCTTATGATAGTCCTGCAAAATTGCCCCCACCCCAACCCCTCCCCGAGGGG
>JAZNKY010000027.1:0-35781 GCA_045578805.1 Oscillospiraceae bacterium | reverse complement strand
AAAGGGATCACATCCCTTTGGCAGGGGGGTGCGGGGGGACGGAGTCCCCCTGCAAAACCTCCCCCTGTAAATTCCTTACACCAGACCCCAGATGTCTCTTGCGTAGTCGTTGACGCTGCGGTCGGCGGAGAATACGCCTGCACCGGCGGTGTTCATGAGGGACATCTTAGCCCAGCGGGTCTGATCCTTGTACAGCTCAGAGCTGTATGCCTGCGCTCTTGCGTAGTCATCGAAATCAGCCAGAACCATGTACGGATCGGCATTCTTGAGGGAATTTGCCACCTCGTTGAAGGTACAGCCGTTGATGCCCTTGTACATACGGTCGATACATGCGCGGACAATGCCGTTGTTGTTGTAGATGTCCTGCGGATTGTAGTGCGGCTTGCGGGCATTTACTTCTTCGGTCTTCATACCGAAGATGATGATATTGTCGTCGCCCACTGCATCCTTGATCTCCACATTTGCACCGTCAAGCGTACCCAGAGTAACCGCACCGTTGAGCATCAGCTTCATGTTGCCGGTACCGGATGCCTCCGTGCCTGCCAGAGAGATCTGCTCGGAGATGTTGCTTGCCGGCATGAGCATCTCGGACATGGTAACGCTGTAGTTCTCTACAAAGTTCACTGCGAGCTTATCCTTGATCTTCGGGTTCTTTCTGATCTCCTCAGAAATCGCCCAGATCATCTTGATGATCTGCTTTGCGAGATAATAGCCCGGTGCTGCCTTCGCAGCGAAGATATAGGTCTTGGGGGTGAAGTCCGCATCCGGATTCTCCAGCAGGTAGTTGTACTGCGCCAGAATGTTCATCACATTCAGATGCTGACGCTTGTATTCATGCAGACGCTTTACCTGTACGTCAAAGATACTGTCGGGGTTCAGAACCACCTTGCTTGTGCTCTTGACATACTTTGCAAAACGCTCCTTGTTTGCCTTCTTGATCTTCATCAGCTCTTCCAGAACTGCTGTATCATCTGCAAACTTCGCAAACTTTGCCAGCTCTGCGCCGTCCTTCAGGAAGCCGTCGCCAATGTTCTCACGCAGGAGCTTGGTCAGACCCGGATTGGACTGGTACAGCCAGCGGCGGTATGCGATGCCGTTTGTAACGTTCTTGAACTTCTCAGGAGTATCCTGTGCCTCGTCACGGAATACATCGGTCTTGATGATCTCGGAGTGCAGCTTGGATACGCCGTTGACGCTGTGGGAAGCAGCCACGCACAGTGTTGCCATGTGGATCATGTTGTCCTTGATGATGGACATTCTGGTGGTCTTTGCGCTGTCGTAGCCGTTGCGCTCCATCAGGGACTGGCAGTAGCGGTTGTTGATCTCCACGATGATGGAGAAGATTCTCGGAATGACATGCTTTACGAGGTTGACATCCCACTTCTCCAGAGCCTCTGCCATTACAGTGTGGTTGGTGTAAGCGAATGTCTTTGTTACGATGTTCCATGCCTGATCCCAGCCGTAGCCGCAGTCATCCAGCAGGATGCGCATCAGCTCCGGAATTGCCAGTGTCGGATGGGTGTCATTGATATGGATGGCAACCTTTTCATGCAGGTTATCCAGTGTGCCGTATACATTCATGTGTGTATTGACAATATCACCAACGGACGCTGCACACAGGAAGTACTGCTGACGCAGACGCAGGGACTTGCCCTCCAGGTGGTTGTCGTTCGGGTACAGGATCTTGGAGATCGCATTGGCAATGGAGTTCTGACCCAGAGCCTTTGCATAGTCGCCCTGGTTGAACATCTCCATGTTGAAGTTCGGAGCCTTTGCGGTCCACAGACGCAGTACGGATACGCCCTCACTGCCATAGCCGGATACATACATATCCACCGGTGTTGCCATTACGGTGCTGTAGTTTACATGAGAAATGTGGTGGTACTGGTTATCCCAGTATTCGTTCAGATCGCCCTCGAAGTGGATTTCGATCGCTCTCTCAGGCTTGGGGTCGAGCCATACGCTGCCGCCGGGAAGCCAGTTGTCGGGAAGCTCTGTCTGCCAGCCCTCCTCGATCTTCTGCTTGAAGATACCGTACTCATAGCAGATGGAATGACCCATTGCCGGCATACCCTGTGTTGCCATACCGTCGAGGTAGCAGGCTGCCAGTCTGCCGAGACCGCCGTTGCCCAGACCTGCGTCCGGCTCGCACTCGTAGATCTTGTCGAGCTTGATGCCGAATTCATTCAGCATCTTCTGTACGCCCTCTGCCATCTCCAGATTATACAGGCTGGTCTTGAGGGAACGGCCCATCAGAAATTCCATGGACAGATAGTATACCTGCTTTCTGCCTGCGGAATGTGCCTGGTTGATAAAATGACCGCGCATCTTTCTGAGCTTCTCAACGATCATTGCAGACAGGATCTGGTATACCTGCTGATCGGAAGCCTCATCGGGAGATACGCTGAATTTGTTCTGAAGGTTTTCTACAAACGCCTTCTTAAATTTTTCGAGTTCTGCGCTTTTCATTGCTGCCATAATTCTCATTTCGCCCCACAAATATCCGGAGCGATACTCCTTTCCTCTCATTCATATCGTAATACTCCCAAAAGGCTTTTGGGAGTATTACATATATATAGTATACCCGATTTTTGCCATACATGCAATTGACGTTTTCGACAAATATTCCTCCCCACTTCTTTACAACATGTAGATAAAGCAGAAAATCACGGGCATTTTCCGTGATTTTCAGACATTATTATACTAATTGTTGTTATCTTCTGCCAGACAGCGGGTCAGAATTTCGTGCATTTCAGGGTAGTGCTTTTTCACCCGCAGGATCATGCCGTTTTCACCCAGAAAGCAGTGGGTGCTTGTGCCGGTGCAGCAGATCTCTCCGGTCTCAGTATTGCGCACCTCGTAGGAAAAGCCGTAGCGCACACCGTCATAGAGGTTCACTCTCGTGATGACCTCCACACTGTCGCCGAAGCGCACCATTTTCTTATACGCAGCGTCCACGGTGATGACCGGGCAGACGATGCCGCGGTTTTCCTGGTCGGCAAAGCGCATTCCAATGGCATCGAGGTAGCAGATGCGCGCCTCCTCAAACCAGCGGATATAGTTGGAATGGTGAACGATCCGCATCTGATCGGTCTCGTAATAATGCGGGGTTCTGGGGTATTTTACCATCGCTTATTCCTCCGTCTGTGCGGGTGCATCCTTCTTCTTGCGGAACACGATCAGCTTGCTGATGAAGTAGTTCGACAGCGTGATGATGACCTGCTGGAGGAAGTAGAACAGCGCATAGATCCAGATGTTCTTGCTGCCGTCCTCGCGCACATAGAACAGCGTTGCAAACTGCATGATGCCGACGGTCATTGCCCATGTCACCAGTCTGCCGGAAATGAAGGTCCAGAATTCCCACATGAGCTGCTTAAATTCCTTGGCTTCGCTCTTGAAGACGAATTTTTTGTTGACATAGAATGCAAAAATGACCGCTACAAGCCATGCAGTGCTAGTGGAGATGAAGTTTTCGATATTGGCAGACCAGTCCACCAATGCCAGCAGTCCAAATTCCACACCGAACTGTACAATGGTGTTGACAATGGTCGTCAGCACACCATAATAAATATACACGATCAGCTCCTCGAAGCGGTCATAGAGCTTTTTGAGGGGCTTCGGGAGAAGCTTTACGCAGAAATGAAGAAACGCCTCCATTGGTATTATCCTTTCTTTGGGCAATTTATTGCTCCGGTAACTAAATATAGATATTTTTTCTGAGGTCAGCACTTCAAAACTGCCCCCACCCCAACCCCTCCCCGAGGGGAGGGGCTGTATATGGAGGGTGCTGCGCACCCTCCACCCGCCAAAGGCTATCGCCTTTTGAATCCATTATAGACTTTTCATTGCCGCCTTACATGAGTTCACAAATCAAATTAGAGAAAGCAACCGGATCGGCTACGGGCATACCTTCGATCAGGAGTGCCTGATTGTAGAGAAGCTGGCTGTATTTCTTCAGCTTCTCGTCATCCGTGCCATGCAGGGCGGTCAGTCTCTCGAATACCGGATGCTCCGGATTGATCTCCATGACGAGCTTTGCCTGTACCTTGTTGTCGGTCGGCATCGCATTGAGTACCTTCTCCATTTCCAGCGTCAGGTCGCCCTCGCTGGTCAGGCATACCGGGTGGCTCTTCAGACGGCTGGACAGGGTGACTCTCTGCACTCTGCCATCCAGTGCGCCGCACATCACGTCGAACATTGCCTTGCTGGCTTCCTTCTTTTCGTCAAGTGCCTTCTTTTCCTCTTCGGTATCGAGGTCAATGTCATTCGCAGATACGGACTTGAACTGCTTGTCCTTGTAGGACATCATGGTCTTGACTGCAAATTCATCCACATTATCCAGGAAGAACAGGATCTCATAGCCCTTTTCGAGTACCGCTTCCGTCTGCGGCAGGGACTTGATGCGCTCCACGGAGGAGCCTGTTGCATAGTAGATCTCCTTCTGGGATTCCGGCATGTTCTCCACATATTCTGCCAGCGTGACGGGCTTGTCACCTCTGGAGGACTTGAACAGCAGAAGATCCTGCAGATCATTCTTGTGCATACCATAATCACTGTATACGCCGTACTTCAGCTGCAGACCGAACGCCTCGAAGAACTGCTCGTACTTGTCGCGGTCGCTCTTAAGCATTCTGGACAGTTCACTGTGAATGGTCTTTTCAATGCTCTTGGCAATGAGCTTGAGCTGGCGGTCATGCTGGAGCATCTCACGGGAAATGTTCAGGGACAGATCCTCGGAATCCACAAGTCCGCGCACAAAGCTGTAATAATCCGGCAGCAGATCGCCGCACTTGTCCATGATGAGGACACCGTTGGCGTAGAGCTGCAGACCCTTTTCGTAATCTCTGGAATAGAAATCAAAAGGTGCCTTGGACGGGATATAGAGCAGGGCATCATAGGAGATCATGCCCTCGTTGTGTACATGCTTGTACGCCATCGGCGGCATGTAGTCCACAAACTTTTCCTGATAGAACTGGTTGTAGTCATCATCCGTCAGCTCCGTGCGGTTCTTTCTCCACAGGGGTACCATGCTGTTGAGGGTATCGAGGGTGTACTGGGTCTCGTACTCGTCCTCCGTGCCGTCCTTCAGCACCTGATGTCCCATCTCCATCTGAATGGGGAAGCGGATGTAGTCGGAGTACTTCTTCACCAGTGCCTGGATGCGGTACTGTTCGAGGAACTCGCTGTAGTTCTCATCCTCGGTATCCTCCATCAGCTCCAGCACGATGCGTGTGCCATGCTCCGCCTTGTCAGTCTTATTGATGGTGTAACCCTCCACGCCCTCGGAAGTCCACTGGTAGGCTTCATCCTGACCGAATGCCTTGGAATAGACGGTCACGCGCTTTGCCACCATGAAGGCGGAATAGAATCCGACACCGAACTGACCGATGATCTGCTGATCCTCGCCGAGCTTGTTGTCGGTCTTGAACTTCAGAGAACCGCTGCTTGCGATCGTGCCGAGGTTGCGCTCCAGCTCCTCAGCGGTCATGCCGATGCCGTTGTCCGTGATGGTGATGATGCGGGCTTCCTTATCCACATCAATGCGGATGCAGAAATCCTCCTTATTCAGCCCCACGCTGTCATCCGTCAGGGAACGGAAATACAGCTTGTCGATGGCATCGCTCGCGTTGGAGATCAGCTCACGGAGAAAGATCTCCTTATGTGTATAGATCGAATGAATCATCATGTCCAGCAGCTTCTTGGATTCTGCCTGAAATGCCTTTGTTTCCATTTGATTTTCCTCTTTTCACTCTTGGATTAGCACTCCCTGTTATCGAGTGCTAAAATTAGTATAGCACTTTTTTGCGGGAAATGCAATAGAGATTTTTGAATTTTCACAGGATTTTCACAGAAAATCAGATATATAAAGGATAGAAAGTAAGAGAGTATTGCAGGAGTTTTTGCTCTCTGCAATTCTGCCAAAAGAATGGTTTTCTTGCAATTGCAAGGTTTTTCCGATTGCTCCATTGCGGGGCAATCGGAAAAACGATATGGGATTCCCAAGGGATCACATCCCTTTGGGCGGCGAACCGCCGCTGGTAATATTCTTACTTTTTATCTTTATATTCCAGTTTACTGCTGAACTTTCTCAGGCTGTAGCCTTCCTTGATGGTCATTGCACCACGGTCGATTGCCAGAGAATAATCCGGAACATCCTTTGTCACGGTCGTGCCTGCGGCGGTATACACATACTTGCCGAGCTTGACAGGGGCTACCAGGTTCGTATTGCAGCCGATGAAGCAGTTATCGCCGATCTCGCAGCGGCTCTTGATGATACCATCATAATTGACAGTCACAGTACCGCAGCCGAAGTTGACCTTCTTGCCGACATCACTGTCGCCGACATAGGTAAGGTGGGCAACGGCTGTTCCCTCACCGATGGTGGAATTTTTGATCTCTACGAAGTCGCCGATCTTGACACCCTGCTTGATGTGGCTGTTCGGGCGGATGTGAACGAACGGACCGATCTTGACATTCGCCTCAATCGTGGACTTGTATGCCTGTACATAGTTGAGCTGTACGCCGTCCTCTACCTTGCAGTCCTCTACGATGCAGTTCGGACCGATGATGCAGTTTTCGCCGATCACCGTATTTCCGCGCAGGATCGTGCCTGCCAGGATTTGTGTGCCTGCACCGATCTCCACATCCGGCTCAATGGTGATGCCGTCCGTGCAGGTGAATACCACGCCGTTATCCAGGTGCTTATCAATCACGCGCATTCTTGCGATGGTGTTCAGCTCCAGCAGGTCGCGCTGGCTGTTCGCGCCGAGGATCACATCCGTGTTCTCCGTGCAGAATGCACCCGCCTTTTCACCCTTGGAAAGCAGGATGGCAATGGTGTCGGTCAGGTAGTACTCCCCTGCTGCATTCTCACAACCGAGGGACTGGAGCGCGTCCAGAAGTGCGCCGGTCTTAAACCAGTACGCACCGGAATTGATCTCGCAGATCGCCTTCTGTTCTGCGGATGCGTCCTTTTCCTCCACAATGCCGGAAATGCCGTCCGCTGTGCGCAGGATTCTGCCGTAGCCGGTCGGGTTCAGAATATTGGCTGTGATTACAGTCACAGCATTGCCGTCCGCGTCATGCTGTGCCTTTGCCTGTGCGATGGTCTCCGCATCCAGGAAGGGCGCGTCACCGCAGAGGACGAGGGTGCTGCCGGAGGTGTCCTTAGCCAGGAAATCCGCCGCCTGCTGTACCGCATGACCGGTTCCCTTCTGCTCTGCCTGCAGAACGGTCTCGTATCTGCCGTTGAGGTATGTATCAATCTGCTCCCCGCAGAAGCCCTTGACAATGCAGAGGCTTGTTACATCCGCAGATTCACACGCACGGATGACCCATCCGAGCATCGGTCTGCCGAGCACCTCAAACAGGGGCTTCGGGCGGTTTGCCTTCATTCTCTTTCCCTTGCCGCCGGCAAGGATAATACCATGATCCATAGTCATATACTCCTTTATGCAAAATCACAACCGGTTCCCGGAAGGATGGGCGTGCATACGTTTCAGCTTTGTGCAATGTGTACAATTTTTCCCATTCTGTTGATCTGAGGAATGCCGGTGTACATACTTATTATTATCGCAGATATTGCCGCATTTTGCAAGTCTTTTTCCGGAGTTTTCAGTTTTTTCATAATTTTTGTGAAAAATGACATAAAAATCTGAAAGATTTTTTTCTGAAAACCTATAGCTTTTTTTGAAAAGATATGTTATAATGTAAGTAAGTCTGAAACAGGTGTCACTCTGCCCTGTGAAGGATCAAAATTCAATTGGAGGTAAAAACCAATGAGCACAAAATTCGTTTATCAGTTCAATGAGGGCGACGCTTCTATGCGCAATACCCTCGGCGGTAAGGGTGCGAACCTCGCTGAGATGACCAAGATGGGTCTTCCGGTTCCGCAGGGCTTCACCATTTCCACTGAGGCTTGCACAAAGTATTATGAAGACGGCCGTCAGATCAACGATGAGATCATGGCTGAGATCATGAAGAACATCGAGATCATGGAAGAAAGAGTCGGCAAGAAGTTCGGCGATAAGGAGAACCCGCTTCTCGTTTCCGTTCGTTCCGGCGCACGCGCTTCCATGCCCGGTATGATGGACACCATCCTGAACCTCGGTCTGAATGAGGAAGTAGTAGAATTCATGTCTGCTAAGTCCGGCAACCCGAGATGGGCTTGGGACTGCTACAGAAGATTCATCCAGATGTATTCTGACGTAGTAATGGAAGTTGGTAAGAAATACTTCGAAGAACTCATCGACGAGATGAAGGAAAAGAAGGGCGTAACTCAGGACGTTGAGCTGACTGCTGATGACCTGAAGGAGCTGGCTGGTCAGTTCAAGGCTGAATACAAGTCCAAGATCGGCGCAGATTTCCCGACTGATCCCAAGGAGCAGCTGATTGGTGCTGTTAAGGCTGTATTCCGCAGCTGGGACAACCCCCGTGCAAACGTATATCGTCGTGACAACGACATTCCGTACAGCTGGGGTACTGCTGTAAACGTACAGATGATGGCTTTCGGTAACATGGGCGATGACTGCGGTACCGGTGTTGCGTTCACTCGTGACCCTGCTACAGGCGAAAAGAAGCTCATGGGTGAGTTCCTGACAAACGCACAGGGCGAGGACGTAGTTGCTGGTGTTCGTACACCCATGCCGATCGCTCAGATGGAAGAGAAGTTCCCGGCTGCATTCAAGCAGTTCCAGGAAGTTTGCCAGATTCTGGAGAACCACTACAGAGACATGCAGGATATGGAGTTCACCGTTGAGAACGAGAAGCTCTACATGCTGCAGACAAGAAATGGTAAGAGAACAGCTCAGGCTGCTCTGAAGATCGCTTGCGACCTCGTTGATGAGGGCATGAGATCCGAGCAGGAAGCTGTTGCAATGATCGACCCGAGAAACCTCGACACTCTGCTGCACCCGCAGTTCGACGCTGCTGCTCTGAAGGCTGCTACTCCCATGGGTAAGGGTCTGGGCGCATCTCCCGGTGCTGCTTGCGGTAAGATCGTATTCACAGCTGATGACGCTGTTGAGTGGGCTGAAAGAGGCGAGAAGGTTGTTCTGGTTCGTCTGGAGACATCCCCTGAGGATATCACAGGTATGAAGTCCGCACAGGGCATCCTGACCGTTCGCGGCGGTATGACTTCTCACGCTGCTGTAGTAGCTCGTGGTATGGGTACATGCTGCGTATCCGGCTGCGGCGACATCAAGATGGATGAAGAGAACAAGAAGTTCGAGCTGGCTGGCAAGACCTTCAACGAGGGCGACTTCATCTCCATCGACGGTTCCACTGGTAACATCTATGATGGTATCATCCCGACTGTTGACGCTCAGATTGCTGGCGAATTCGGCAGAATCATGGCTTGGGCTGACAAGTACAGAGTTCTGAAGGTTCGTACAAACGCTGATACACCGGCTGATGCTAAGAAGGCTCGTGAGCTGGGTGCAGAGGGTATCGGTCTGTGCCGTACCGAGCACATGTTCTTCGAGGCTGACAGAATCGCTGCATTCCGTGAGATGATCTGCTCTGACACTGTTGAAGAGAGAGAAGCTGCTCTGGCTAAGATCGAACCGATGCAGCAGGCTGACTTTGAGGCTCTGTACGAGGCTCTGGAGGGCTGCCCGGTTACTATCCGTTTCCTGGATCCGCCTCTGCATGAATTCGTTCCCACTGAGGAAGCTGACATTGCTGCACTGGCTGCTGCACAGGGCAAGAGCGTTGAGGACATCAAGGCTATCATCGCTTCCCTGCACGAGTTCAACCCGATGATGGGTCACCGTGGCTGCCGTCTGGCTGTAACATATCCGGAAATCGCTGCAATGCAGACAAAGGCAGTTATCAAGGCTGCTATCAACGTACAGAAGGCTCATCCGGATTGGACAATCGTTCCTGAGATCATGATTCCGCTGGTTGGCGAGATCAAGGAGCTGAAGTATGTTAAGAACGTAGTTGTAGCAACTGCTGACGCTGTTATCGCTGAGGCTGGCGTAGAGCTGAAGTACGAGGTTGGTACAATGATCGAGATCCCGAGAGCTTGCCTGACAGCTGACGAGATCGCTAAGGAAGCTGAGTTCTTCTGCTTCGGTACAAACGATCTGACTCAGATGACATACGGCTTCTCCAGAGACGATGCTGGTAAGTTCCTGAACGCTTACTATGATGCAAAGATCTTCGAGAACGATCCGTTTGCAAAGCTCGACCAGACTGGCGTTGGCAAGCTGATGGAAATGGCTATCACCAATGGTAAGGCTGTTCGTCCTGAAATGCACGTTGGTATCTGCGGTGAGCACGGCGGCGACCCGACATCTGTTGAGTTCTGCCACAAGCTGGGTCTGACCTATGTATCCTGCTCTCCGTTCCGTGTTCCGATCGCAAGACTGGCTGCTGCACAGGCTGCTATCGCAAGTAACTAGGAGTCATGACAGGCTCGTCCTGTCGTGGAATTTAAAGATCCCATATGACGCAGCTAAGGCATTTCGGACGCTGAGTGGTAACCGCCTGCGGTATGACCAGTGGGAGGATATCCAAGTGGAAGTAAGGCTCTGCGGCTAATATGGAAAGCGAACCCCCGCACTTTTGAAGTGCGGGGGTTTTTGTGTGTGAAATTTTTGACTACTGTGAAAGATATTCTTCAAACTCCAGTTCTCCGCCGCTGCCGGCATACGCTGCATATTCCAGCACCTTTGCGGCATCGGTGGCATCGAATACACCATCATCGTTTACGTCAGCTGCGGATTTATATCCGTTATTCAGCCCCGTATCAGTTCCAGAACCAGAAGCGGCGGCGGCTGTCAGGATGACGGCGGCATCGGCGGCATCTATGGTGTTGTCAGTATTGAGGTCACCGAGGACGTAAGTAGAAGCATAGCCCTTACCCATGTTCAGACTGTAAGGAAAATATAATGGATCAATAACAACTCCAGTGCTGAAAGAAACTCTCTTTTCCTGATTACCCCAATAGGGGATATAGATCTCTTCAAAACCATCTGTAAAGTACATATGCCCATCATCCGTACTGTCGATGAGATTATTATCATAAGCTAAAAATCGTCCAGTATAGACGGTATCATTATACATCCACTCGCCTTGCTCAATTCCATAAGCAACAACAGCATGTATACCAGTATCTTCAATAAAATAGGTAAAATATGCCGGCGTTCCATTTTGCAGAATATCAGGCAATTCTTCGTAAGATATTTCAGCAGCATCGAGCAAACCATTGACTCGCCCGTCAACACAAACCATATTCCAATAGTAAGTAATCATCTGCACTGATTCATCACAAAGAGGAATTTCATAGAGCGTTTCTGCACCCTCATAAATATCAGAAGGTTGCAAAACACCGTGGCTCACAAGGAAGGAGATTGCTGCCATCCCACCACAAGCTCCGTTATATTCAGAATTAAGCTGTTCTGTCCACTGCTGAACTCGACTTTGAAATTCCGGACAAAAGTCTGCTGTAATACGCTCAACAAATTCTTTTTGTAAAAGATACTGTGTCAGATCATGGTTCGAGAAACTCCAGTTATCCTCGCCTGCAACAAATTCTGCCTTTTCATCTGTCCAGCCGTATTCCAGATGTACGTTGGCGTTTTCGAAGGCTTCATTGCCGCTTTTGATACAGACTCCATCCCAAGCGGCAGTATCGCCGGCAAAGAATATATCGCCAAAGGACTCGCAGCCCGTAAATGCACCCTCCTCAATCTTCGTCACAGTATCAGGGAGAATGAGCGTATAAAGCGATTTGCAATTGTTGAACACACCTGCTGAAATGACAGGAATTGTAGGTGACCAAATCACTTTAGTGTAAGACGTTTGTTCAAATGCATTTTCAGCAATTACTGTCACAGGAAGCCCATCAATTTCTTCCGGAATGACAAGTGCATCTCCCGAAACAGGTTTTGTTCCGGTAATCTCAATATGATCGCCGTGGTTGAGATAGAAAAGTTTACCCGTTTCAAGCTCCTTTCCTACAGGATCAACATGGGGTTGTGCGTAGCTGCGTATTGGCGTGATGTTGCACAGCAGGGACAAACTAAGCAGTGTAGCCATAAATTTTGGGTGTTTCATAGATATTTCTCTCCGTTTCAAAAAATCTCTACAGCCATCGCCACTGCCACAGAAAGCATTGTGGCTGTAATCAGTACCGCATACTTCACTTGATGCACCCCATACCATAGAGCAAATGATACAATGGAAAGGATTACCCCGTAGAGAATGCAAAGCAGCTTATGTTTCTTCTTTTGTGATTCTTCCAACGGTTTATTCGGATTTTCGACAGGGGCAAACTGTGCTGCTGTCAGAAAATAAATCAGAAGAAACATAATATGACCACTCAGACTGTAATAGGACGCTGCAAATTTCACCCAGAACAAAACGATGACCAGATTGATTGTGTAGATCGTGTTGCATTTCAGATATGTTTCCGCATGATAACCGCCGCTGCTGCTGCGAATCCATGCAAACATGATGAAGAACAGCACCGCAGAAATCAGCTCCCCGAATACCAGTCCGCAGCACAGAACAATGAGGATATTGACAGCCGTGGATAACACCATCTCTAATCCGTATTGATAGATCTCCGCTTCGGTTTCTTCAATGATGTGATTTCTGATGAACACATTCACAATTCTGGAGGATAGTCTTGGGATCACTTACCTCACCTCCTGTTTCTAACATACCACAAAAAAATTTACGTTGCAAGCTTTTGGGAAATCTGGTATCATTTCTGGGATAATTTGCAAAAAACTACTATTGACGTACAAAAAAGAGCCGATCCGATTCGGATCAGCTCTTTTACAGATACTGCACTTTATTCTTCCTGCGGCAGCCATACACTGGCAATAAACCAGCCGCTTTCCTCATAGTATTCCATCATTCCGCCGCAGCGGGTGACGATTTCACGGATGCTCTGTACACCAATGCCGTGGCATTCGCTGTCCTCTTTGGTTGTTTTCAGCTCCGCATTTTTCTTCAGAACAGACTTTTCAATCCTGTTTTTCACAAGAACTGTGTAATAACTTTTCTGCTTTGTCAGAATGACCTCTACTTTCGGTTCATGAATTTTCTCGCTGGCTTCGATCGCATTGTCCAGCAGATTGGAAAGTAGAATACACAGATCGACTGCGTCACAGAAGGGTTTGGTATCATCCGTTTTCAGAGAGATGTCAATGTTCTTCTTCCTGCACAGTTCCATTTTCACTGTAAGTACGGCTCGGAGGAACTGATCGGGAATCAGAATATGGGCAGTGGATATTTCCGGATTTTTCTGAATCAGCTTTTGCAGATAATCACTCGCATCCGCCGCATTCTGGTTTTCCTTCAGCATTTCCTGCAAGCAGAACAGATGGTTGAGATGGTCATGATTGCTCTGCCGGATCTTGCTTTGTAAAATATCCATCTGTTCCAAAGCCTGTTTTTGCTGTGAAACCTGCAATTCCAGAAGTGACATTTGTCTTGATTTGTCATTCTGCTTCGACATCTGCATCAGCATGATGAAAATAAAAACATTAATACAAAGAATTCCGCAGAAACAGAGAATGTATGGAAGTGTTAGTGAGTCATGCTGTTTCCAGCTGATCTCAACAAGCAAAATACCAATACAAAGAGAAATGAAGAAAATGCCGGATAACAATATCCATTCCTGTTTTTTCAGATTCACACCTTTTTTAAACATATTCAAAATGAATCTTGTAACCAGATAGAACAGAAGTTTTGTGATAATTAAGCAAAAGAACCGGATCGCATCCTGATCTGTGAATAAGCTTTCTGACGTTCGTTCCAGAACTGCAGAACATACAATATTGATACTGATGTTGATAATGAATATCAGTCCAAAGGATACAATCGGCAGAAAGAACTTTGAAAACACCGCACCCTTTAAGAACAGAACACCGTACAAAATCGCAACACCCATACAAACCAATGTCAGCATTCCGCTGAATGCGGTAAAAACACTGATCCCCATACTGAGTATTGTGTCGAGCAGAATGAATGCTGCAAAGATCAGATTATCCTTGAGCGGTGGGTGTTTGGGCGAATGAAACCGTCTACAGAAATCGAAGATCACCCAGTTTTCCACTAATGCTGCAAGCCACTCCGTCACCGTCCAGAATATCGTCATCACGATCACCCCCTTGAAAAGTACAAAAACTTCTGACTGACTGTTGCTTCATGACTGCGGCTGACCGCAAGTTCCAGACCATTATCGAGCCGAACAGTATTTTTCTGGATGGCATAGATATAGCGGTAATTGACAAGGATACTGGAGTGAATACGGATAAAACCATTGTTTTCAATCTCCGCCTGTACCTCGTCCAGTTTTTTGCGAACCTTGATGATCTCCTCCGGCTGTTCCCGTTTTGCCCCTGTTTTCTGCGGTTTTTTCACCATATGGAAATAAACATAATTTTTCTCACTGTCGATGTAAACCACATCCTTCAGCGGAATCTGCAATACCTGTTTGCCGCTTTGCACAGTGTAAAGCTTCTGCATGGCGGTAATTTTCGCTTGCAGTACGGAAAGCATATTGTCAATCTCCTGCTCAAATAACGGCTTACGCAAAAAGCCGATGGGCATGTATTTGAGCATGGTGTAGACTTCATCGTTACAGCAGTTTGTTACATAAACAAGCAGGAGTGCCGGATCAATTTTCGTCAGCTCTGCGGACAGGGCATCGCCGTTCAGTTCTGGCATTTCAATATCCAGAAATGCCGCATCAAAGCTGCCCGCACGATAGCCCTCCAGAAATTTCCGGCTGCTTTGAAAAATGGATAATGTCACTGCAACGCCCAATTGTTCAGCGTGATACTGTGTGGATTTTGCAACAGATTTTGCAATGTGCAGTTCATCATCCACAATTGCAATGCGAATCATACTATGTGCCTCCCCGATTGATCAATTTCCCAGTATAAATAGTTTCCCATAGTATTTCATTTCATTTCATTTATTATAACATATTTCCCATTGCTTTGTGAACACTTCTCCTAAATTTCGTCACCCTGCACAAACTATACATCATGTATTTGTTCACTTTTCTTCCCATTTTCTCCGCACACGCTCAAGACCATCCCAGGTGTTTTTCCACGCCTGAAGTTCACTGTCCGGATACAGCTTTATGAGCTTCTCAATTGCCGCACGTTTCGCCTTGTTTACGCCGTTTTCCGTCATCAGCTCAAGTGCAGCAATATCACTGGCTGTCTGCGTTTCATAGCCGAATACCCCGAATGTGTGTCCGAGAATGCTCCGCTCCTTGCCGGAGAGCTGATCAAATAGCAACTGTAATCGTTCGGTGCAGCCATTACGGAATGTAATTTTTTCAGGCGATTCCTGCAGCTTGTCAGCAAACACCTCCTGTTCGTAGGGGTCGAAATCTTCCTCGTCGGACATATCATGGGCAGAGAAGAAATGCAGATCATAGCCGATGTATCCATCCAGAACAAGCCGTTCTATGCCGAGCTGTTCGCAGATTTCCTCCGCTGTGCCACCATCCGCCCAAAGCCGCTTGGCTTTGATGATCTGCTGCATCTCTTCTCTGGAAATTGCAAGATTTCCGAGATTTTGTTCAAGATAACGGTGCATTGCCCCCAGTATGAACGGTGCTGCATAGGTCGGAAAGCTTCCCTGCTCCGGAACGTAGCTGTTCCGCTGGATGAGCAGCAGAACTGCAAGCCTTCCCTCCTGTTCAAGGTCGGGGAGAGAGTCCGGAGAGCAGCCGTATTTTCGCAGTAATCGCTTGGCACAGGCGGCAATGCAGGCTTCGCATTCCCGCAGCATTTCGTAGTGTTCCATTATGTTCCCTTCGGTCGTCCTTTCCTCGGCGGCGTGATGCCGCACTGTTCATACAAATTTCCGGAGTCCAGTATTTCCGCAAATGCCTCGTTTGTGTATTCGGCAGTTGTCATGGCGATGTGGTACAGTTCTTCGGCTTTGTGCAGAAGCTGTGTTCTTTGCAGATCACTGATACTGCCCCGCTGACAGCTCTTTTCGATCCGCTTGACGCACTTCCGGTATATCTGATATTTCGGATTGTCCGCATTTTCTTCCTTTGTCCCAGTTTTGCGGAACGCCATCTGGTTGCAGGTAAAGTGTGGATGTTCAGGTGAGGGCTTATCACAGTACAGGGTATGATACCCCTTTGTGAGCAGAAAGAACCGCTTGCAGTGCTTACAGCGGCGGATCTGATGCCCGATCATCAAGCCCTTGAGGAAGTCAATTTTCAGAAATGCCTGCAGTCGCTGTGCATGATAATATTCTGCAATGACGTACTCCCCGTTTGGCAGTTCCATCGGCACAAGACTCACCTGCAGTGAGTCACTGTTCGTATAGGACATATCCGGATTCATACTGTTGATGGGATTTACAATGATCTTATGGGCAAGGGGACTGTTCAGAAAGTCAAAATAGGCAGCGGCATAGTTTTCCGGATTCAGCGTTTTGAGATTTGCCAGATAGTCATGAATGAAGATGTATATGGTGCGGTTGAAGCTGTAAATATCATCAATTACAAATTCGTACAATTCCACGATATTACGGTAATATCCCCAGAATTCCGCTGTCAGCTCTGCATCGGGAAGCTTCGGAACAGCGGCAAGACATTCAGCAGCATCGGGGGATGCGAGAACCGCAAAAATCCGATATGTCCGAAGCTGTTTGTCAATGTCGAGCATGATCGTATTGAGCCGAAGCCATTCTTCCCTTGTGGGGATCTGCGGCTGTGCGGCATTTTCCCCCTGCACAAGCTGTGCAAGCCATCCGGAAGTACCGTACTGCGACTTGATATGCAGGGCTTCCTTCAGCTTCTCATGCAGCTTTGCAAATTCATCTCAATAAATCATTGATTTTTAGAAAAAAATATGATATAATGTGAATAATATATATTTTACAAGAGAATTGCACGTCACCCGTGTTAAAATATTATGATATGCGGTAGGTTGTTACCACCTTTTTGCCTTATCTGCATATTTGAAATAAATTTGCATGTGTAGTTAAGAGATGCTTGCATGATTGCTGGCTATAATCCACCCCTCTTGACTGCTAAATAGATAATATATTATTGATTTAATAAAAGATATTGTTTAAGGAGATTTTTTATGAGTATCAATAGAGATAAACCTGATCTTTGGAAAAACGATATATTGCAATCCGTAGATTTATATAATAGTTGGTTTATGGAGTTTGCACCCAAAGCTTTCAGAGAAACACGTATAACAACTGCAAGCAGTGTTGAACATGCACTCTCTGCCACAAGTTATTTGCAGGATATTTCGGTGGACTTGCTAAAAAATCATCCAGAAGTCTTACCAATATTGAGAATGTCTACTTGTCCTCCTATCGCAAGAGATCGACTTATTGGATTAGCTGGAGTAACTAAAAGTTTAGTGGAAAATATGGAAAGTGCCGAAAATCCTCGTGTTTCTCCACGTATGTCTGTAGAAAGATTATTTGACGAACTTTCCAAAATAGTTCACACTATTAGTGAGATGCTAGATCCGGATATTTTCGTGTGGCTGTCGGAAATGCGTGAGCCAACCGAACAGGAAATTCAGCGATCCTCAACTGTTATTGCAGATAGATTGTGTGGTGCACAGGCTGATCCGATTATTAGAAATGCTCAAGAGAAACGTCAGCTTGCAGCTATAACAAGCTTTTTGCAAGATAGGGGATACACTGAGGCAGGTGCCGGAACAAAGTATACCGAAATGGTAGCGGGAACATTCTCGTTCCATACCAATATACCTGTATTTAAGGCAGAGGGAGTAGAGGAAAAAATCAACATTCCAGTTGATGTAGTCATTCTTCCAAAATCAGCACATAACGGAGACTTTCCACTTCTTATTGAAGCAAAATCAGCCGGAGATTTTACCAATGTAAACAAGCGACGTAAAGAAGAAGCTGCAAAAATGCAGCAACTCAAAAATACATATGGTGATATGGTATCTTACAGTTTGTTTTTGTGTGGTTACTTTGATTCAGGATATTTAGGTTACGAAGCTGCAGAAGGAATTGATTGGATATGGGAACACAGAATAAGCGATTTGGAGCAATTAGGCATTTGAACTTGGTAGAAACCAAAAGGCTGCAGTTGCAAACCGCTATTGATAATAGTAAAAATATTGAAAGTCGTAGACGATTTGGTCAGTTTGCAACCCCTTACAAATTAGCTCAAGAAATAATATCATTCGGATTAACACTGCAAGATAAAAAGGAAATATCCTTTCTGGAGCCTGCATTTGGTACAGGTGCGTTATATTCAGCCCTTTTGTCGGAGTGTGGCAAACAAGATAAAAGCGTGGAAAGTGCAATTGGGATTGAATTGGATAAGGAGTTTTTTGCTGCTGCCAACGAGCTTTGGGGTGACACAGCCATCAATTTGGTAAACGGTGATTTTACTGAAATAAGTTCTTTTGAAAAGGTTAATTTTTTAATTAGTAATCCGCCGTATGTACGACACCATTACATTGATCAAAAGCAAAAATCAGCACTTTCTGTTATGACAAAAAATGAAACAGGTTTATCTCTTTCTGGACTTGCAGGGCTATATTGTTATTTTATTTTAGCTGCTCACAAATGGCTTGCCCCAAATGCCGTATGTGGCTGGCTGATTCCAAGTGAGTTTATGGATGTTAATTATGGCGGCATATTGAAAAAATATTTGTTAAATAATGTGCATTTACTTAGAGTCCATAGATACAATCCCGAAAACTGTAAATTTGACGATGCTTTAGTTTCTTCATGTGTGGTTTGGTTTAAAAACGAGATTGTGACAGATAATTACGAAATTGAGTTTTCTTATGGAGGTACACACGAAGAACCAGAAGTTAGTCGAAGTGTTGATAAAATCACTTTAGAGAAATGCAGAAAATGGACTCGTTTTCCAAATAACAGAAATGACCATGAACAATCTCAGGACATTCACACCTCAACATTAGGTGATTTTTTCACAATCAAGCGTGGACTGGCAACTGGAGATAATGATTTTTTTATTTTGTCTAAACAACAAATTGAAACACTTAATCTTGATATGAAGTTCTTTATACCCATTTTGCCAAGTCCTCGTCACTTAAAATGCAACGAGGTGTTCGGTGATAAAAATGGACACCCTTGTTTAGATACGCAATATTTCCTTCTTAATTGTACTCTGCCAGAAGATGAAATAAAAGAGCACCATCCATCAATTTGGAATTATTTAAGCAGTGGCATTGATACTACTGCACAGAAATATTTGTGTAAAAACCGAAAGGTTTGGTATTATCAAGAAAGCAGATCTGTAACACCGTTTCTGTGTTCGTATATGGGCAGAAGAAATAACACACAAAATAAACCTTTTCGTTTTATTTTGAATCATACGAATGCAATTGCTACAAATTCTTATTTGATGCTATACCCTAAACCCATTCTTCAGGAAGCTATTGTCAAAACTCCTGACATTCTATATGAAGTTTGGCGTACCTTGGGTAACATTACTGCCAGTGATCTTGAAAGCGAAGGAAGAGTGTATGGCGGAGGGTTAAAGAAAATCGAACCCAAAGAACTATCTTATGTTAAGTGTCCACATTTAGCCGAATTATTATCATAATAAAAAGATAAAAGTTGTTTGTAATATGCAGCTTTCAATCGTCACCAAAGGTTAGGTATAGGTTTATTAACAAGTTCACGAAAATGGACGGCGAACTCCTGCTCACACTCATGGCAACCCTTGCACAGGATGAAAGCCGCAAGGTCTCCGAGCGAGTGCGTGCTGGACAGTATATCAGCCGTGAGAATGGTGTACTCTACGGCAGCGGCAACATCCTCGGCTATGACCGTGTGGGCGGCACCTATGTGATCAACCCCGAACAGGCAGAAACAGTGCGGATGATCTTTGATATGTATTTGCAGGGCATGGGCAGTATGAAAATCATGAAACAGCTAACTGCACTCGGACGGAAGAATGCTTCCGGTATTGTCAAATGGGATATGTCCAACATCAGCCGCATTATCAAGAACGCCACCTACAAAGGGTATATCTGCTACAACAAGTCGCACAGCAACAACTATCTGGAACAGCGGCGTATTCTCAACCCGAACGAAAGCTCCCACATTTTAAAGAAAGGCGATTTTGAACCCATCATCCCCGAAGAAATCTGGGACAAATGCAACGAGCTTCGCAAATCTAAAATCCATCCCTCGCTGGTGGTGAACGGACGTGTGAAGAAAAGCAGCCGCCGAACCTCCTCCGACCTGTGGGTGACAAAGCTGGTGTGTGCCTGCGGTTCGTCCTTCCGTAAGGATCTCTGGTACAAGCAGAAAAGCGGAAACCGCAGCTATGGCTACAACTGCTACAACAAGCTGAACAATGGCAGTGCGAGGGCAAGGCGTGACTGTGGTCAACCGGTGGAGGGATTCTGTGAAATGCGGATGATCCCCGAATGGAAACTGCAGTTGATGGCACAGACTGTGATGCAGAGCGTATTCAAGGATAAGCAGACAGCAGTCGCTGAAGCCCTGCGGCTGATCCGGCAATATTACAAAGCCGAGCTGGGAACAGGGGCAGAGAAGAATGTCACTTATCTCGAAACAGAGCTTGCACGGCTGAACCAGAAGAAACAGAATATTCTGGAAATGCGTGCAGACGGAGAGATCAGCAAGGATGAGTGTATCGCCATGCGGCAGAAAACAGAGGAAGAAATCCGGAGGGTACAGGAACAGCTTGCCGAATGCGGCACACAGGCACAGATGCAGGACAGCCTGTTTGAAAGCCTTGCGGTGATCGAAAATTCCCTGCGGGAAATGACGGATTTTGACAGCGGACATATGGATGAAGTCCTGCTTGCAAAGGCAGTGGAGAGTATTGAGGTGGTGGATGAGAACCAGTTTATCTGGAACATCCGCTACGATTCCAAGCATATCGGCAAAATCCGATGCACTACCACGGGCAGGAAGAACAACGCTGTGGTACAGCTCAAGGCACTGGAGGACTCCCCTGACACGGGAGATTCTCCCGTACATAAAAAGTCCTCTGTATTCGGCTACCTGCACAGGCTGCTATCGCTGATCAGAACTAATTTCGGACTGCGAATCGCATAAACTAAGATGCCCTCCCCGACTCGTTGAGTTGGGGAGGGTTTTTGTGTTTAAAGAAAAGCCGCACCCGTGGTGGGGTGCGGCTTGGTTATGAAAATTGTTCGGTAAACTGGATGTCTGACTTTAAGCAAGCTGTTCTAAAACATCAATCAAATCCATCCATTCATGGATATGCAAATGCTCACATTGTAATGTTTTAGAATCAGTAAAATCGCTATGTTCTCTCCCTGTAGCATTATCATACAAAACTGGAAAAACACCAACTTGAGAAGATCCTTCGACATCGGCTTTCGGATTGTCACCGCAATACCAAACCTCATCTGCACGAAGTCCTGCCTTTTGAAGGGCAATATCAAACAGAATACGATTTGGTTTTCGCATGGAATAATCACTGGATGTCATAACGAACTCAAAACGATGATTTGGTAAAAGTCTGTTCAATCGTTCCGTCAATGCCTCTCCCGACCACAAAAGGTTACTGATGACAGCTGTCCGGATTCCCTTTTCGTTTACATAGTCGAGCATTTTGTCTGCATCGGGCATCACTGCCCCTGAGGATGCTGCATTCCAGAATATGCTTTCCATTTCCAAGGGCGTAAGTGAAAACGCAATACCAAGATATTCATATAATGCTCTGTTCCCAATCCGTCCGCTGATGTCATATCCGATTTTACGCACGTTTTCAATATTCTTTCCAAAAATCAGTTTCGCTGCATTTACAACATCATCCAGCGTGCAGTTGTTCGGATTTTTCACTGCATATTTCAAAAGTTCGGCATTGCCCCTGACAGAATCCCAATCAGGTTCGTACAAAAGTGTATGACCATAATCAAAAATAATCATCCGAGGATAGTTCATGCTTTATTTTCCTCCATAAATTCTGAATTATTGTCACTTTCATTATACCACACACCAACTAAAAACACAATACCCTATCTTGGGTGTGTTGGAGAAGGGTTTTTGTGTTTAAAGAAAAGCCGCACTCTGCGGAAGGGTACGGCTGAGATATAGAAAGAATTTGATAAATTGGAAGCTGTAATCTTCTATTCATACTATCCCCCTTGCCCTCTCCGAAAAAATATGCTATAATTTCAAAAAAGCACTTGACTCTTACGTTACGTCATAGTGTATCATTGTATCAGGAGGTGACACGATGCACAGCAAGGAATTTGCAAAGCTGACCGGTGTCAGTGTGCGCACGCTGCATTATTACGATGAAATCGGACTGCTCAAGCCCTCTGCCGTCGATGAACAGAACGGCTACCGTGAGTATGATGCACAGTGCCTTGCAAGGATGCAGGAGATCCTGTTCTATCGGGAGCTGGATTTTCCGCTGAAGGAGATCGGGGAAATAGTATCCGCACCCGATCACGACAGGCAGGCGGCACTGAAAGCGCAGAAGCACCTGCTGACACTGAAAAAAGAACGTCTGGAACGGCTGATCTCGGCTCTGGACGATGCCATGAAAGGAGAAGATTTACCTATGAACGTATTTGACAACAGCGAATTTGAAACACAGCGCAAAGCCTATGCAGAGGAAGCAAGGGAAAAATGGGGCAATACTGCCGCATACAGGGAAAGTGAAGAAAAGACAAGCGGCTATTCCAAAGAGCAGTGGAATGGAATCAACGCCGGAATGAATGCACTTATGGCAGAGTTTGCATTGTGCCGGAAAAACGGCAATGCCCCCTGCAGTGCCGCTGCGCAGGCACTCGTAAAGCAGTGGCGGGACTATATCACCGAGCATTATTATACCTGTACAAAGGAAATTCTTGCAGGGCTTGGTGAGATGTACATTGCTGATGAACGCTTCAAAGCGAATATCGACACGCATGGGGATGGTACAGCACAGTTTATGTGTGAGGCGATCAGGGTGTATTGCAGATGATTCCCCCCCTTTCCCCTTTGCAAACCCTTGCGGAAAGGGGGGTGTTTTGTATGCAAAAGCTCCGCCCATGACAAATGTCATACCCCCTTCACGCGAAAGTCACTTCCAAATTTCTTTGCGGTGTGCTATAATAAATACAGTAAGAAACACAACCGAACGAAAGGCGGAAGCGATATGAACAGAATGTATGTCAATGTCAAGGAACTTGTGAAGCATTATGGAGATGTGTGCGCCGTGGATAATCTTTCCTTTCAGGTGCGGGAAGGTGAGATCTTCGGTCTGATCGGTCCGAACGGTGCCGGAAAGTCCACCACCATCAACATCATCACCACCCTCGATGCCTGCACCAGCGGCACAGTCGAGATCGCAGGAAAGAACATCATCTCCCATGCGCGGGAGATCAAACCCCTGATCGGCGTTGTACCGCAGGAGATCGCTGTCTATCCCCACCTGACGGCGTTTGAGAATGTGAAGTTCTTTGCTTCCCTCTACGGTCTGAGGGGCGCGGAGCTGAACAAGGCGGCGGAAGAAGCCCTTGCATTCGTGGGACTGTCCGACAGGCGCAAAATGAAGCCCAAGCAGATGTCAGGCGGTATGAAGCGCAGACTGAACATTGCCTGCGGCATTGCCCATAACCCCAAGCTCATCATCATGGATGAACCGACCGTCGGCGTGGATGCACAGTCCCGTGACCACATCCTGCACTCCATCCAGGTGCTCCGTGAACGCGGTGCGACCGTCATTTACACCTCGCACTACATGAACGAGGTCGAGCAGATCTGCGACCGCATCGCCATTGTCGATCATGGACAGATGGTGGCAGTGGGAACGGCGGCAGAGCTGGTATCCATGATCACTGAGTTCAACACCTTCACACTGAAAACCAGATTCCCGGCTGATTTTGATGAAAAATCCTTCATCAAGGAGGTTTCCGGCTTCCCGGCAGTGCATGGCGTGACCGTGCAGGAGGACTGCGTGAAGATCGAAACTGCGCTGGAATGCGCGGATTTCTCCGATATTCTGGACAAGCTCCGCAAATTCCGGCTGCCCGTTATCAGCGTCGTTTCCGAAATTCCCGACCTCGACAGCGTATTCCTGACGCTCACAGGTCATGAGATCCGATAAGGAGGATGTCCATGCTTTCCATTATCCTCAATGAAACACGCGCCCTGATGCGCGATAAAGTTTCCATGTTCTTCCTGCTGTTCTTTCCGCTGCTGATGATCTACATGCTCGGCACGTTCCTCCAGAATATCGACGTTGCGGACTATGAGATCGGAGAAATTCAGCTCGGTGCCGTTCTCGAAACGGAGGACATGGCATTTGACAGCTTCCTTGCAGAGCTGGAATCGGAAAATGACGTTGTTCTGACGCAGTCCCATGATCTGGACGCACTTCTGGCAAAGGTGGACAGCGATGCACTGAATGCGGCGGTACATCTTGATGAAAACGGGGAGATCGTCCTCTACACCGGCACGGACGCTACCAGGAACCGCGCACTGCGCATCATGCTTGAAAGCTTTCTGTACCTCAACGATACCTATACCGCCTGCGTGACGGAAACCGGCGATTTTACGGTGCTGTCCCAGCTCCAGCCCACGGAGGTGAGCTTCTCCGAGGCAAAGGAACTCGGCATGGAACGCTCCATGATCGACTACTATGCCGTGGCAATGGTCGTGATGATCATGTTCATGGGTTCCACCATCTCCGGCGCGTCGAGCTTCCAGAACGAGGACAGCAACCGCACTGCCGCAAGACTTGTACTGACGGGAACGAGCCGTGTGAAAATTTTTATCGGCAAGGTCATCGGTACACTGCCCGTCATCTTTCTGCAGATCGGCGTGGTCATGATCGTAAGCGTGCTGTTCTTTGATGCCCACTATGCCGCAAATCTGCCGGATAATCTCCTGCTCTTTGCCATGCTCTTTATCGGCACACTGCCCCTGACTGCACTCGGAATGCTGATCGGCATCGTGTCGAAAGTACCGCCCGCAGCCATTTTCCAACCCCTGAGCTGGACGCTCCTGTTCTTCTCCGGCAGCTTTTCCAAGGAGATCTATGTGGAGGGCTTTTCCAACATCTGCCCGCCCTACCTCATCCAGCAGGCAGCCTTTGACCTGACGCTGTTCAGCCGTCCGGACAGTGCGCTGACCGTGATCGCTGTGAGCCTTGTATGCTTTGTCGTTTTCTCCGCACTCGGTATTCTTGCCTTTTCCCGAAAGGAGCTTTCCAAATGAACAACATCCTCCTGATTGCTAAAAACGCGGTCGCACGCAGTAAGATCTTTGTCCTGATGGCGGTGCTTGCCGGCATTGCAGTCTGTGTAGCCTACAGCGGCGGCAAGGATGTCGGCATGAGCTTCGCTGCTGCTGAAGCCATTGACATCGGCGTGGTCGATCGTGACCATTCCTCTCTTTCAGAGCATTTCTATCAGTACCTTGCTGAAAACCTTGGTATGAATATTTTAGAGGAAACGGACTATGATGAGCTGACAAAAGCCTTGATTAACACGGATGTTTCTGTTATAATAGAAGTACCGGAGGGATTTGAAGAATCCGCACTTGCCGGAGATTTCCGGAAGCTCACCCTCACGACCACCAACGACTATGAAAACACCGCCTTCATTCAGGCGTACATCGACACCTATATGCAGGGCATTTCCGCTGCTTCCCAGACAGCGAACGGGGATGCGGAGCTGTTTGAGCACATCCTTGATAGTGCATCCGCAGACAGTGAGCCGCTCGTGATGGAATCCGCCGTTGTGACCTCCCGTGACGCAGAAGTCAGTGCATCCGCATTCCGTGTTGCTGCGGGCTTCTATATGATGCTCGTCATGGCAGTTGCCATCTGTGTGAACTTTCTTGTGGTTTCCGACAAGAAGCAGAACACCCTCGACCGTATGCGCATTTCGGCGGTCGGTTCGCTGGAATACGTCCTCGGCACGGTGCTGAGCTGTGTGCTCATCTGTGCACCGACCGCAGTCATTCCGCTTTCCTTTATCGGCATTTCCGGCGACAGCATCGGCATCAGCCTGCCGCTTGCCATTGTTTTCTTCTTCCTGTTCCTGCTCTTTGCAGTGGGCTTTGGTCTGGTGACCTCCCTGCTGTTCAACACCATGGAAGCCATTATTCCGGTCATGGTTGGCTTTGCCTCCATCGGCTGCATTCTCGGCGGTGCATGGTTCCCGATTGACAACTCCATCGGCGCACTGCATCTGGTGAGCTATCTTATGCCGCAGTACTGGATCATGAACTACATTGATTCCGTACAACAGAATGACCTTGTGACCATCACAGAATCCGTTCCTGCACTTGTTACGTTGGGCATTCTGGTGCTGTTCACTGTGCTGATGTACCTGACAGCGGCAGTGTTCTATGGAAAAAAACGAATCAAGTAACAAAATCGGGCGGATTTTCATATCCGCCTGATTCCCGTGTCTTGGAAAGGATCGCCTATGAAAACCTCCTTCCTCTATCTTATCGCCAAGGCTGCCGCACTTCTGCTGGCGGCTTCACAGCTCGCGGATGGCTCCGGGAGCTTTGCGGAGCATATCATCCTGATCCTCCTGCTCGGCTGTCTGTTTGCGGCAGATATGCTGGCAGCGTCTTTTCTGCGCACGCCCATTCCTGCCATAGTGCTGCGTCTTGCGGTGATCGGCATATGCCTGCATACGGGCGGAATCCTTCTGCCGCTGGCGGTCATCACTGCGGCACAGACTGCGGACTGCGGCACGGACGAAGCCCTGTTCTGGGAGATCACCGGGGTCTGCACGCTCCTGCTCATCCTGCTGTTCCGACCGCCGGTGCATATGATCTTCCCGACGCTTGCACTGCTGCTCACGTTTGGAACAATGCGTTTTCTGAATAAGAAGATCACGCTGCTGACAAGCCGTACCACGGAGCAAAGCGCGGAGCTTGCCGCACAGAGAAAAAAGATCTCCGGCATCAAGGAATATGTACGTTCCGTCCGCAGCACGGCGGCACTGGAGGAACGCAACCGCTTTGCCGCACGCATCCATGACGAGCTGGGGCATAATATTTCAGGGAGCATCATTCTGCTGGAGGGGGCAAAATACCTCATTGCCGCCGATCCCGAACGCGCCCAGACGGCAATGCAGACTGCTATTGACAATCTGCGCGGCGGCGTGGACAGCATCCGCAAAGCCCTGCATGAAGAACGCCCTGACCGTGCGGGGCTGGGGCTGAGTGAGCTGAAAACGATGCTGGAGGAATTCGGCACATCCTACGATATGGAAACCGCACTGCAAACCTCCGGTGATCTGGAGGAGGTCTCCATGCACCTGTGGCTGTGCATCAAGGACAATCTGACAGAGACCATGACCAACACCTTAAAGCACGGAAAGGCGACAAAATTCACACTTTCCATCCGTATGTACAACCGCGCCCTGCGTGTGGAATACAAGGATAACGGCGTATGCAGCGGGACATTCAAGAAGGGACTGGGACTCGAAGCCATCGAAGAACGCACCGCCGCCAACGGCGGAAACGTGCTGTTCCGCAGTACGATGGAGGGATTTTCGGTGACGACGGTGTTCATGTCGGAGAATCCCCATACCCCAAATATGTAAAGAAGGGAGAACCCACACACCATGATCAACATTCTCATCGCTGATGATGATTCCATCATCCGCGAGGGGCTGAAAATGCTCCTCGGCACACAGCCGGATTTTCACATTGCGGACACTGCCGAAAATGGCAGGGAGGCAGTCACAAAATGCCGTGAAAACAGTGTGGATGTGGCATTGCTCGATATCCGGATGCCGGAGATGAACGGCATTGAAGCCGCAGATTTTCTGCTGAAGGAAAATCTCGCGCGTCCCCTCCTGCTGACCACCTTTGATGAGGAGGATTTCATCATCCAGGCACTCAAGCTCGGCGTGGGCGGCTATATCCTGAAGAACAGCCCGCCGGAGCGCATCTTCAACGCGATCCGCACCGTCAGCACGGGCGGCAATGTCTTTCAGGAGGACGTTCTACAGTACATCCGCGGGCGTGTCGGCGGCGGCAAAAAGCAGATCTTTACCCTGCTCTCCCAGCGTGAGCAGGAAATCGTGGAGCTGATCGCAAAGGGACTGTCCAACCAGGAGATCGCTGACAGGCTCTACCTCTCCAACGGCACCGTGCGCAACCACATCAGCACGATCCTTGAAAAGACAGGACTGGAACACCGGACGCAGATTGCGGTGAAATATCTGGGTGAATAAATAAAAACAGGAGCCGGGAAGCTCCTGTTTTTATTTGGGTTATATCTGCCCAAACGCCGTATACATCTTCGTGATCAGGCTGGTGATCTTCTCGGAGGACGCGGAATCCACCTTGACCTGGGTTCTTGCGGTGTCGGCAGTATTGCTGAAGTCGCAGGCATCCAGCACCTTGTCCAGACGCATCACATTGAACACGCTGCAGGAAATGTAGGTGCTCAGGTGAATAAACTGCTTGTCCGGAAATTCTCTGCACATGCGCAGATAGAAATTCTTCTCTACGCCGAGAATGAATGTAGGACAGGCAGAATTGCGGATGATCTCCATCATTTTGCCCGTGCCGATGGCATAATCCGCCTTCGCGGTGATGGCTTCACAGCATTCCGGATGCACCATCACGAGTGCGTCGGGATATTCTGCGCGCAGATCCTCCAGATCATTCACGGACGCGCTGTTATAGACATTGCAGGTCGGCTGGTACGGATAGACGAGAACCTCCTTATGCACCTTGCGCATGGCTTCGTTGGTGCAGTTGTACTCGCCCACATAGAGCAGACGGTCCGCATCCACACTGTTGATGACCTCCGGTACATCGCCGGGGAATGCGATATAGTCGGCAAGCAGCTTGATGCTCAGCGGGGATGTGCCGTAAACCACCAGCGGCAGCTCCGGATACTGGTCGCGCCAGTGCTTGACATGATCGAACTGCAGCATACTGTCCATTGCCACCGGGCAGGTGGAGCCTCTGCCGGGAACATAGACGTTCTTATCCTTCATGTAGGCTGCGGTCAGCTCTGCAAAGAAGGTCGGCGCGAGAACGAGGACATTTTTCTGCTCACAGCCCTTGAGGACGTTCAGGAAAAAGTCGCGGCTGTCACCCAGAACATCGGCGATCTCGTGAGTCTCGGCAGGGGCATAGTGATGGGCAATCACATAGATGTCGTTCTTCTTTTTCAGGTCGAGGATTTTCTGAATCTGTTCATTCATAGTGTTTTCTATTCCCTTCATAATTTCACAATTTCCGCCGCTTTCGCCCGGCGGTTCTGTACATAGTATAGCAGATTCTGGAGGAAATGTCAATATTTGTGTATGGATGTGTCAAAAAAGTGTGGTATGATGTTACTGGCTCTCCGTTACCTCTGCATAGCCGATGCCAAGCAGACCATCATACTGTGTCACGGTTACAGCATCACCAACCGCAAGAGCATCATATAGGCGGTAGGCTACAGAAAATTTACAGCTTTCTCCATTGGGCAGGGCAGCTTCGACATAATAGCTCCTTCCGCCCTTACCGCTGTAGTGGGTGTCCAGCCCGCAAACCTGCGCCTGCATCACGACCGGTTCGTGGGGATCGGAAGCATAATTGACAGTATTCACTGCCAGACCGCCCCACAGAAGGCAGACCATTGCGATCATGTAATTCCAGTCCTCCGCCCTGACGGTACAGGCAAAAACCAACATCATGACGAGCGCGGCACACGCCGAAAACAGCAGGAATCGCTCAAAATCCAGCAGTTCATAAAGATTCAGCTGATACAGCGACATTGCAAAGAGTGACAGAGAGAGCGTGGCAGTCACTTCGGGCTGCTCCGGCTGGCGCGCTTTCCGTCTGCCGATCGTCCACTGTCTGCCCTTGGCGCAGAACAGGAGCAGCAGCAGGGCTTCGCCGACAATCGCGGTCAGTGCTGCTGCCTTTCCCACTGCATTAGTTCCGCACTGCATCATGACTGCCGTACTGAGAATCGTGACAGTGCGCAAAAGCATCCAGAGCCTGCGCGCCCGATCCATGCGCGAAATGGCTTCTCCCATGGAAATGCCGTCATAGGGGTACTCCGTATAGCAGTCAACACGCTCCACGCCATGCAGAAGCTCCCGCAGTTGTACAGTGTTGGTACCGTCAAGGATGTACAGCTCCTGCACAGTCCGTTTCTTCTTTCCAAGGTACAGGCGCAGGATACCGGTCACAGGGAATTTTATCTGACTGCGCGGCATATCCAGCGGTACCTCAAAAAATTCCGCATGGTGAATGCTGTCATATCGGACACGCTGATCCTTGCGGATGAATTTCGGGCGATGGTCGATCCCGGAGAAATCCGTCACAATGGATTCCAGACGGATGGCAGTACCCTCCGCATCCGGGGTGAGATAGTGGAAATACAGCATACTTTGCCCCGCGATCAGCTGCACCGGGCGATGCCTGCCCTCCTGTGCAATCACACAGCCGGGAATCGGGGCAAGCGGCTGCTTCCTGCGGCAGAGGATGTGCGCTGTGACCCACTGCCGGAAAGGGTGACAGCCGTATTTCAGAATGGAGCTTTTGCTGCACTCCTGGTGATACCGCCAAAGCTCGCCGTAATTCCAGGCACTGAGAATAACGATGCCAATGGGAATGCTCCAGTATTCCGGATAATCCTCCAGCAGGATCCAGCAAGCGGCAAGCAGTGCACCGAGCGCGAACGGCTCCCAGATGATCCGGCGCGGCTTCATACTATTTCCTCCCTTCATGCAAACGGGTACGGCGCACTGCCGTACCCATTTTGTATTATTCTGTTTCCTGTGCGCTTTCCGCAGGAAGATCCGCCTGCTTTCTTCCGCACACCGCCCGGATGATGCCGAAGATCACCAGACAGCCGATGGAAATGCCCAGTGTGATGACTGCCATGGTCTGCGCACGGCTTACCAGCAGCTCCAGAAAGCCCACCACTGCCGCAAAGATCTGCGGATCCTTGATGGCGAAGCCGGCAAAATAGTCCGTTTCCGTCACATAGATGCAGGGCGCGAGCAGGAGCAGAGCGGAAGTCATGCCGGCAATGCCGCACCAGTAGAGCATGTGGGAGATCTGCCGGATATTGCACAGCAGAAGCAGCACCAGCACCACGGCGAGCGCGATCAGACAGGCGTTCTGTGCCATGCCGAGATAGGTCAGGTAATGCCGCGCTGTGCCGAGCCAGCCCTTTTCATACATCATCGACAGCTTGAAGGTATCAGCAACGAACAGGATCTCCGCCTCTGCCTCTGCAATGACGGATGCGACCTTTTCTTCGTACACCTTATCCTTGACCACATTGTTTTCCTCTGCATAGCTGCTGAAAAAGTCGTTGACAGAGGCTTCCAGGGCAGTGAAGTCCATTGTAAATTCATAGGCTTCTGTTTTGCCATTGAGGTAATCGAACGCCTGTGCAACGCTGGCATTGATGGCATCCTCCAGTTCATCACGATCCATAACCTCCGTGAAGACCTCTGCCGGAATGCCCGTACTGTTGGCACGGGTCTTGAAATAGCTCGCAAGAGAGCTGTATGCCTTATCCGCAAGCCCCTCCTGGGCTGTGACCACGCGGAAAGTATCGGCGTTCAGTACCTGGGTGCTGACAAAGGCGGTCACACCGCTGGCAAGCAGCAGAAAGACCAGCAGGAAGGTCAGCAGGACATTGGGAATATAACATCTGATCTTTCTCATTCTGCCGCCTCCTGTGTTGTCAGTGCATCCTCCGTGCCGGGATCTGCATAGAACTGTTTGCTCACCAGCTCACAGAGTACGCCCACTCTTGTGGTGGAAGTGCCGAGCACCTGCGCTTCACAGGTATAGAGCGTCAGGCGGTCGGTATCCATGGGAAGAATGTAGGTTTTGTCCGTATTCTCAAACTTTACCTGTTCAAAAGCCTTGTAGGTGAAGATACCGTACTTGGTATACAGCACGACCTCGTCGCCCGGCTCGATCTTATGCATATCTGCAAAGAAGGTATTCACATGCGCGTCAATGACTGCATTACCGGTCTCGCCGAGTACCTTGGAGGCGGAGGACTGGCACGCACCGCGTTCCAGAAGCTCCGGTGTGGAACCCCAGTAGACCGGCACGGACATGCCCACCGCTTCGCATTCCAGCACGGCATACTGCTCGCCGAATGCGGGACGGATGACCTCGCCGGTGTCGGAGAACTGTTCCTTCTCCTCCTCCGCGGGCTTTTTGGTGTTGATGTCATTTTCCTTGATAACCAACCCGTCCAGACCGGAGGCGGGCTTGATCTTCATATCGTCCATAAAGATGATGTTCAGATAGGTCTGTACTTTTTCATAGGGCTTGATGAGAGCCACTGCGCTCACTGCAGTGCAGAGAATCATCAGGAATATCGCTGTCAGGATATAGACCAGCGGATGTACGCCCTTTTTTGTCGCTGCTTTTGTCGCCAATTTATGCTCCTTTCTCGATCGCGCGGTATTGCCTTATTGTACACCGCCGTCGGCACGGCAGAGGTGACGGTAGATCAGCACAAAGCCGGCTGCTGCCAGAAGCACTGCCGCCGCAGAAGCCGCAAGCAGTCCGTCATAGGAAATGCCGGTCTCATCAATGGTGATGCCGGTGGCAGTCTTGTCCACGATGGTACCTGCATCATCACGCACGGTGATGGCAATGCCCTCTGCGGAGATGGAATCCACAGCAATGTTCATATTCATACCCTTTGCTGCATCAATATAGCCCTGCAGCAGTTCCGCCTGGTCGTTGACATTCATCTGCTTAATGATGCTGTTGCGCTCGGCAGCTGTCAGATTATTGAGAAAATTTTCCTTATCCTCCGGACTCATGGAATTGACATAGGCGATCTTCTCATCCAGCGTCATCATGATGAAATCATAGGAATTGACGGTCGTGGACGCGGGCTGTGTCTCTGCGGGTGCAGCGGGTTCCGTCTGAACGGCGGATGTGTTCCCGCCGGATGTGCCTGCATCGGAGGAAGTGCCGCCGGAGGCTGCACTGTCCGCCGCTGACGAGGAGGTGTTTCCTGCTGACTGTGTAGGTGCGGCTGTTTCACTGCCTGTGCGGTCGGGTTCGGTCTCGGTGGGCTGGGAGGTGCTGCCGGTGTCAAAAATGCTGTCGATCTTGTCATCCGCCTGCGTATCATATTCGCAGAGCTTGGCATATGCCATTTCCAGATCGGCTTCGGTGTACTCACCGGTTGCCCAGTAATTGTAGCCCAGCTGTACCTGCTCCTCCGGGAAGCCGACCTCGCGCGCCTTCTGGGCAACGTCATCCACGGTGATCGCGGATACATGGAGTCCCGCGCCGCAGCAGAGAACGCCTGCCGAAAGCATGGCAGCAAGGGCATTTGCGCATAATCTGTTCTTTTTCATTGTATACCTTCCTTTTTCTGTGTGTGAGCTTCCGCTCAGCGGTTGGCTTTCAGACGCTCCTGGAAGAACGCCTTCATTTTCTTTCTTCCGGCATCGGAATTGACCTCGGATGCCTTCAGCTCGCCTTTATATACAGCTGTCATCAGCTGTATGTACGCTTCACCGAGCGCGGTGGTCAGGAGTCCTGCCGTTGCGCCAGAGATCATGCCCCCTGCCGCAGTACCGGCACCGGGGAGAAGCTTGACGAGATTGGCAACGATCGTCCTGCCGAGGATGGTCGCACCGCCCGCACCGAGCGTGGAGGACACAAAGCCCGTGATGATGCTGCGGCTCACATTCAGACCGAAGATCGCCGTAATGGAGGCGATCATCATCACCTGCGTCGGCACGAGGAGAGCCGCATCCGCAAAGGGAATGGGCGCGAAGCCCTCACCAAAGGCTGCTGTAGTCGCAGCCGCAACGGCTGCCTGGGCGCGTCTTTTTTTTTGATCGAGGGATGCGATCTGGACATTCTGCAGGGTATCCTGCAGCTCATCCGGCAGCACCTGCGTCATGACCTCAATAAGGGTATCAAGTCCGTATGCCTTGACCACATAGTCCTCGTCGATCTCATAATCGGACGCAAGCACAGGAACGACCTGACAGACGTTGAGGTTTTCGCCGAGGATATAATCCCGCATCTGCTTGGCATTCTTCTTGGAGAAGGATTTGGTCAGCACGAGGATGACAGGAACCTGCGTGGTTTTGTTTTCCTCTGCAAAATCGCGCAGCCAGTCGATCTCCTCCGGCTCGATCCGGTCGGACGCGGTGTTGATGCAGTACCAGATGCAGTGAACTGCCTGGTTGACATCCTTTGCAGCATGTCCGCGGCGGATGGTGTCAAGGATCTCCTGCTTGACCTCCTTCTGCGCCTCCTTGCCCAGCTCAAAGCCCCTGGTATCATAGATCGTCAGGGGGAAGTTCTTCTTGCTGTACTGCTTCATATGTGTTGTCACCGGCATACCGATGCCGGTATCCGCAAGCTGTTCACGGAAAATGCTGTTGATGAGTGTACTCTTGCCGACTCCGGTCTTGCCGGCAACGATGATATTCAGGTGCTTCAGATTGCGGATGCGCTCATTGATGGCATTCATGCAGTCCTGCACCATTTTGGTGGTGTCGATGGTCATGGGTGTGGTCCCCCTTTTTGTCAGATTCTGTCGTTTTTTGAAAAAATCTTCATCCATTTTCATTATACCAGAAACGACGGGAAATTGCAAGTGCCAGATTATGCCTATTGCAACAAATGCCCCGCCATACAGCAGGGCATTGAATCAGTTGGGTTGTTCATTGCGGCAGAGCCAGCGATACACGCCTGCAAAGCCGCCGGATGCCAGCAGGACGGACAGTGCCGCCGCGAGCAGCAGACCGTCATAGGAAATGCCGGTGGGGTCAACGGTGATGCCGGTCTGGGTCTTGTCGATGACGATGCCGGCTTCATCACGCATGGTCACAGCAATGCCTTCCTCCGAAAGGGAATCCACGGCAACGTTGATGCCCATGCCCTCTGCAATGTTGATATAATTCTGCAGCAGTGCCATCTGGTCCTCCACGGACATCTGCTTCAGGATGCTGTTGCGCTCCGCCGGGGTCAGGTTTGCCAGAAAGGCTTCGCGCTCCTCCGGTGTCATGGCATTCACATAGGTGCGCTTTTCCTCCGCCGTCATGTGGATAAAGTCCTTGGCAGCTTCGGTCTCAGGGGGTGCAGTTTCCTCCGGCACATCTTCAGCGGTACCGCCCTGTACGTCTGTGACAGCGGTCTCCGCAGGCTCGGAGGGCGTTTCCGTCGGGGCTTCCGTGGGCAGGGTGCCGCCGTATTCCTCTTTGAAGAACTCCTCAAGCATTTCGTCCGTGTCCGCGCCAAAGGTAACAAGTGCAATATAAACCGCGTCAAGCTCCTCCTGCGTCCATCTGCCGCTTTCCCAGTTGTTGATGCCGACCTGGATCGATACTTCGGGAATGCCGACTTCACGGGATTTTTCCACTACATCCTCAATGGTGTACGCGGATGCAGTCAGTCCGGAACCGCAGAGCAGACAGCCGGCAGTCAGCAATGCCGCCGCAATGCGCACATGTTTTTTCATAGGATCACCTTATTCCTCTTCCGGCATATTTGCCTTCAGATAATTCACAATGTCATTCACGGTGCGGATCTCATCCACAGCCTCATCCGGAATGCTGACATCGGTTGCACTTTCAATGGCTACGATCAGCTCCACAGCATCCATGGATGTCGCATTCAGATCTTCTAAAATATCCGTATCCTCTGTGATGTCCTCCGCATCCATGCCGAAATGCTCTGCAATGATGCCTGCAACTGTTTCAAACTCCATAATCATACCTCCAGTCGGTTCATTCTGCCAGGATTGTGATACTAATCTCCTTAACCACAATAGATAACTTTAATTTGCCCCACCCCCTGCCCCCTCCTAAAGGGAGGGGGATTAAG
>JAZNKY010000026.1:0-5485 GCA_045578805.1 Oscillospiraceae bacterium | reverse complement strand
CGCATCTTTTCGGCAAAATTTCACGCAGTCTGCGTTAAAAAATCTTGACATACGTCAGTATGCCTGCGATTTTTTGCCTTGCCTGCGTAAAATTTATGCTCGAAAATCTGCATATTCATTTTATGTGAACAGGCTCTAGAATCTGTCTTAATCTTCGTCAAGCTCGATCCGTTTTTCCTCCGCAAGAGGGGAGTGTTCCATCGCTTCGCGCATGGCAGTATCGGACAGATGCGTATAGATCTCTGTTGTAGCAATACTTTCGTGACCGAGTATGCTTTTCAATGTCAGAACATCCACATGCCCATGCTGGTACATCAGCGTAGCCGCAGTGTGCCGGAGCTTATGCGTGGAAAGTCCGCGCCCCTGCAGTCCTGCCGCGCGGAGGGAATTTTCCACGACCTGCTGTACACGCCGCCGGCTGATTCGTTTTTTCTGGTTGCTGAGAAAGAGTGCCGTATCATCGGTCTCAATCTGACTGCGCTCAAACAGATATTCCCGCAGCGCACTCAGACAGGCACTGTTGAGATACACAATGCGCTCTTTACTGCCTTTGCCAAGCACGCGCATCCTGCATTCCTTCAGATCAAGCGAGGAGAGATTCAGCCCCACCAGCTCACTCAGACGGATGCCGCAGTTGAGAAACAGCGTCAGGATGCAGTAATCACGGATGTGCGCTCTGTGATTTTCCTGCGTTGTCAGTGTCCGCAGAAGCGACAGGCTTTCGTCAAGATTCAGATACTTCGGCAGCGCACGCTTGGGCGAGGAAAGCTCCAGATTGATCGTCGGATCATGCTCCACAAGCCGCGCCTGCCGCGTCAGATAGTGAAAAAAACTCCGCAGCGAGGAAGCTTTCCGGGAACGTGCCTTGTCATGGTTCTTGCACTCCACTGCCAGAAAACTATAGTAATCATAAATATCCCGGAGCGTCACAGCATTCAGCATGTCCGGTGCCATATCGCGGATCGGTACAGCCGTCAGCATGTCCGCCGTCGGCTGCACATCCGGCTGCATCCGGCGAAATACCAGAAACCGCAGGAACTGCCGGATGTCTTGATAGTACCCCGTCACCGTTCCATTCGACAGGCATTTGACCACGGAAAGATGGGTGATATATTCATTCAGAAAGAATGGATTTTCATGTTTTGGGATCTGCATTACCGCCGCCTCCTTCTGTCAGCTGTCATTGTGCAGTGCGGTTTCTCCCGCTGTGCCGGAGCCGGTACTGCTTGGGAGTGATGCCGCGGTATTTCTTGAAATTCCGGATCATATGGCTGCAGTCGGAGAAGCCTGTTTCCTGGCTGATATAGTTCAGGTCGAAGTCCGTGAACAGCAGATAATCCTCCACCTTGAAAATGCGGATCTTGGCAATGTATTCCTTGCAGGATACGCCGTAGATCATATGGAATTTTTTTGCAAAGCAGGAATAGCTCATATTGCATTTCTGTGCAATATCTGCCACCTGGATGGAATCGCGGATGTGCGCTTCAATGTACTCCGTGATGGAGTCGATGTCATAGGACGAGCTTGGCTGGATCTCTTCGTTTCCGATCGAGAAATCAAGATTTTGCCACTGCCGCACGATCTGCATCAGAAGACCGTACAAATGCGTCTGTATCATCAGATCATAGCCGTATGTCTTATCCTGCAGCTCCTGCACGCAGCTGAGAAAGGTCGTCTTGCAGTTCATTTTGGAAGCAGTGCTGCTGCTGAAGAAAACAGGCATCTGCTTCTGTTCTGCGTGCTTGAACAGCTCCTTGAGCTTCGGTGCGTAGGCGGGCTTGAGGTTGAGCTGGTTCAGGTCAAATTTCAGCACCGCATAGCGAAGCGGCGCACCGTCCGCGGAGAAAATGGAGTGAATGGATTTGGGATGGAACAGGATGCAGTCGCCGCTTCTTACGATGTAACGGTTTCCGCTGTCGTACATTTCTGCCGTTCCCTCCAGCATGTAAATCATCTCCATAAAATAATGCCAGTGCGGTCTGACAGGGAACGCTTCATTCCGTGTATCAAAGATGAAGCATTCAAAAGGCATATTCAGCGAATCATTCGCTTCAAACAAGGAATGCATAGGAACCTCCGGAATAGATTTTTACAATTTTATTGTAAGTCTATTATAGCATATTTTACGAAAAAATGCTACAATATAATTGAAATATTTTTTAATTTTTTCAGGAGGAATCAATATGCTTTCAATCAACGGAAAATGGGCACTTGTTACCGGTGCAAGCCGCGGTATCGGCAGGCTTGCCGCAAAATGCCTTGCAGAACAGGGATGCAATATCGTCGTGCAGAGCCGGGATCTGTCCCATACAGAATCCGTACTTGCAGAGCTTCGCGGATACGGAGTGGAGGCATACGCCGTAGCGGCAGAGCTGTCCGATCCGGAGCAGGTGCGTGCAATGCTGCATGAAATTGATGAGAAGGGAACACAGATCGACATCGTGCTGAATAATGCCGCTGTGCAGATCGCGTACCGCACGGATTACTACTCGACTCCTGTAGAGGACTATACGGAAAGCTTTCTGATCAACACCATCGCCCCGATGCTCATTTGCTACCATTATCTCCCGCAGATGACAGCGCGCGGCTTCGGTAGAATCATCAATACCACCAGCGGCATCGCGCTCGAACCTGAGCAGGCTGGCTATTCCGCGAGCAAGGCTGCACTTGACAAGGTCACGATTGACATCGGCTCAAAGCTAGAGGGAACGGATGTCATCATCAGTCTGACCGATCCCGGTTGGTGCAGAACGGATCTCGGCGGTCCGAACGCCCCCAATGCCCCGGAAAGTGCCGTTCCCGGTGTTGTGGTCGGTGCATTTGTCAATGACGGAAAATCCGGAAGACTGTTCCGCGCCTCCGATTTTGCCGGCATGACCCTGGAAGCCGCTGCCGCAAAAGCAGAATCTGCCATCCCGTCCCCCTATTCTCAGGCAGAATGATCGTTTTCAAAACCACTATGCCGCCGGCATAGTGGTTTTTGCAACTTTCAGAAGATTTTTTGCAATTATTCAATTGACCTTGGAGAAATTTTGTGTTATAATAATGGTAAAAAGAATGCAAAATGCAAAAGAGGTGACCTATGGAATTGCAAAAACGAATCGGCATTATCATGGGCAAGGTATACAAGAAGATCAACCAGGAGCAGCTCCGCGGCATCCTTGAACAGGCATATACACGAGGATTCAGTGCCTACGTCTTTACACTGACTGCGGATAACGGCGATGCCGGGACGATGCGCGGCGAGAAGAATCTGTTCACCCTGATCAATTTTTCAAGGCTTGACGGCATTATCTATCTTCCCTACACCTTTGCCTGCGATGAGTACCGTGATTATATTGAGGATTTTCTCAGTAAAAACTGTAATATACCCATGATCTCCATCAGCCTCGGGCAATCCATCTGCCCGAATGTCTGGTATGACGACCGGAAAGAATTTGCGGAGGTCGTTACACACCTGATAAAGGAGCATGGCTGCCGGAAAATCTGCTGCCTGACCGGCAATGAGGGCGCACTGGTTTCCGAGCATCGCCTTGCGGGCTACATGGATGCGATGATGCAGGCGGATCTCACCTTCCGCGCGGAGGATATTATCTACGGTGACTTCTGGAAATACACCGCCCAGCAGCTTGCCGAGGAGATCGCCTGCAAGGCGCGTGAAATGCCCGATGCGATCGTATGTGCGAATGATATTATGGCGATCGCATTATGTGACGCATTGAAGGAATACGGCATCTCCGTGCCAGAGGATGTGCTGGTTACGGGCTATGATGGCACACTGGAATCCGCGATCCACAGCCCTTCCATTACGACCTTCAGCACTTCCTGGAAGCAGGTCGGACGCAATGCCATGTGCGCACTGTATGAACGCATTACCGGTGAGCATACCTCCAGCAGACAGCAGGATCAAGGAAGACTGCACTGCCGGGAAAGCTGCGGCTGTGAGCATGACACGAAACTTGATGGAAAGCTGGATTTTGATTACCAGCGTCTGGAGGATAATTTTATTGACAGTAACCTTTCCGTACAGTTTCTGACAGCGGATAATCTGCACAGCTTTATTCAGAAGACCTATCATATGACCTATGCTTTCCTGAAATTGGAACACTGCGGCAATGAAATGCTCCATCTCTGCCTGTGCGAGGACTGGGATAAAACTGATAATTACCTGCAGGACTATCGCACCAGCGGTTACTCTGACAGGATGCTTTGGGTCGATTTTGACGGCTACCGAAACACCTTTCCGACATCCCAGATGGTGCCGGAACGTATCTCAGCTCTGGATGAGCCGTCAGTGACATTTTTTACTGCCATGCATTTTCAGGAACGCTGCTTCGGCTATGCGCTGCTCACCCTGCGGGGCATTGCGGACGGTTTCAATCACCATTATCTGCACTACTGCCGTGAGATCAATAATGGTCTGGAATTTCTTTGCATCCAGAGTGAACTGAAAAGCCTTGCCTACCGCCGGTACCTGTCCCAGATCCGTGATGAGCTGACAGGTCTGTACAATCGGAGTAATTTTGCACAGCAGTGGACGAATCTGCGCGAAAAAGCAGAAACCTACCATGAGGAGTGCTTCATCATCGGTTTTTCCCTGAGCGGTCTGCACCGGATCAAGGAAACGCTCGGCAGTCTGGAACGCGATAAGTACCTGGTGGAATTTTCCGACATCCTGCGCAACAGCTGTCAGGCACAGGAACGCTGCTTCCGTGCAAGAGAAGGTGAGTTCCTTGTCATCGGCAGTCAGAAAAATGGCGGTGATCTGCACCGCACGCTCTGCCAGCGTGTTCGCCTGCAGTTTGAGAAACAGTATCATCCAACAGAGCATTCTTTCCGTCCGCGTCTGCACCAGGTCGTTGTGACAAACTGTGCCGATCTTGCAGACGGAGGACAGGCGATCCAGCAGGTGGCTGAGCTGCTCCGTCAGGTGCAGGAGGAGACCAGAACCTATTCCGAGCAGATGCATTACGATGACCTCACCATGCTGCGAAGTGAGATTTACCAGAATCCGGAGGAAAACTGGTCGGTAACACTGTGCTGCCAGAAGCTGAATATCAGCTCCTCGTATTTCCAGCGTATTTACCGCAACACTTTCGGCGTGAGCTGCGCCCATGACATCCAGAAAAGCAAGCTCGACCATGCCAAAAAGCTCTTGCTGAATACCACCGATACTCTCCAGACCATTGCGAGGAAATGCGGCTATGATTATTCACATTTCATGCGCACCTTCAAAAAAGAGGTCGGTATGACCCCCACGGAATACCGACGCGGAAAGCTTGAGAAGAAATAGTGTGTCAACGCGCCCCGATTTATGCCATACTGCATCTGCAGTATGGCATTTTTGTATTAGAGCCTGTTCACATTAAAATCTCATACGCATCTTTTCGGCAAAATTTCACGCAGTCTGCGTTAAAAAATCTTGACATACGTCAGTATGCCTGCGATTTTTTGCCTTGCCTGCGTAAAATTTATGCTCGAAAAT
>JAZNKY010000025.1:0-41630 GCA_045578805.1 Oscillospiraceae bacterium | reverse complement strand
TCTTGACCAACGGGCCATATGGTAGCGGCAGCAGGATTCGAACCAGCGACCAATCGGGTATGAACCGAGTACTCTAGCCAACTGAGCTATGCCGCCACAATATTTTTGTGTTTCACACAACTATTATATTATAGCACAGATTGTCCGGTTTGTCAATAGGAAAAATATAAAAAAGCTAACAAATCGGTGGAGTTGGATAAATGCTTTTTTGGTGAAAATGAGCATGTGGTACGGACGCGTATTAACGAAATGTATATTTTTCTTCCGTTTCTGCAAAATGAATGGAAAAGCCTTGACTTTTGCTTTGAAAAAGTGTATAATAAATAGAGGTAAATAGGGAAGCATATCTCACTGAATAGAAAGGATGCTGAACAATGAAAAGTTCTATTATTATGAAAAAGGCACTGACCATCTGCACTGTAGCTGCCGTTGCAGCATTGACATTCGGATGCAGCAGTGGAAAGCAGGATGAAAATAAGCCGAAGGAGACAATCTCTCTTGAGGATACCAAGCAGGAGCTGCAGTTCTTCTATAATTCCGGAGCTGCTCTGGATTCCACGGAGGAAGCAACAGAGGCAGAGGAAAATCAGGAAAATACCGAAGCTGCTGAGGAGACCAAGCAGCCTGATAATGCAGATGCAACAGAGATCGCAACGGAAGTTGTAACAGAGATCGTTACAGAGTATGTTGCAGTGACTGACGCGGCAGGCGAGCAGGTAACTGAGGCTGGCGGTGCCGTACAGACTGAAGTGCAGACCGAGGTTGTGACAGAGATCGCAACTGAGATCATGACTGCTGCGCCGGAGCAGAATACAGAAGCTGGAGAGACTGATGCACCTTCCGCACATACACCTTCCTATGATACCTGTAAGGCATACTGGCTGGATATGTCCCAGATGGGCGACTTTACATTCAACGGCGAATTCCTGGTACTGGAATTTGAGATCAACGAGGGCGTGCCCGCTGGCAGCTATCCGATCACCATCGCCACCACTGACATCGGCAGCTGGGATCTGGTAACGCGCGTTCCGGAGTGCATCAATGGTGAAGTAACAGTAGGTGATGCAAAGGCTGCTGAGCAGGCTAAGGCAACCACCGGTGCGTTTGCGCTGAAGGTCAATAATGTAAGCGGCAACCCCGGCGATACTGTTAAGGTAGCAATTGATCTGGAAAATAATCCGGGTTTCTGCGGCTTCATCATTGACATTCAGTATGATGCAGCGGCTCTGACGATCGTTGACTCCTACGGCGGCTCTGACTTTGATGCTGCTGTCAACTATGTACAGTAATTGACTGCGCAGCAATACATTCCGATTTTAATGAATCACAATGGCTCACCGGAAACGGGGAGTCATTGTTCTATCCCGATCCGTCAGGATCGCAAAAAGGCAGCAGGTGAAAACATGAACAGGATTCTGATCATATCCGAAAACAGCGAAATCCGTCAGGCTCTTTGCGAAAATCTTGCGGTGCATTTCATTCTTGCGGAGGATGCGCCGCAGCTTATCCTGATTGCAGCCAAGGACCATTTTTCCTATTTCTTCTCCATGAAGGAGAAGCTGCAACGGGAATATCCGGAAGTGCCGATGCTTTTTCTGTGGATCGAGGAGACCTGTCTGCACATTCTGTCATGCGGTGACCTGCGATGCATGGACGGAAAGACGATACCGCGTTCCCAGGACAGCTTGCTGGATGGGCTGAAGGCTTCCATTGCGGAGATGCAGGAAACAGCTCCCGCAAATCCCCAGCGGCTTTCGGATATCCAGTCCAGGATCCAGAGCGGCTTTCCGCAGTCCTCGCGGGGTGCGCAGAAGGTGGAGTATGACAATTTTACAAGCATTCTGCATTTTGTTGAGCAGCTTTCAGCGCGTTCCGGGCAGTTTGCGCAGATCCTTCTGCTGTCTCTGGTGCCAAGAACAGAGGGTGTGGGCAGCCCGGAGGAATTTTCTGCTGCGCGTCAGTTTCTGTCGGATGCTGTGCGGCAGACGCTCCGGAAGCATGATGTGCTGACCGGATGCAGCGAATCACAGATGCTCGTGCTGCTGATGGATGCCAATGATGACGGCGGTCATTTTGCCGCAAACCGCATCTATAACACCTTTCTCGGTTTGTATGACGGGCAGGCATACCAGCTGCAGTATGACATCAGATCAGTTGGGAAAACAGAATAATACTGCTTCCCCCGGAAGCGTGAAAAGCCGCTGCATTTGCAGCGGCTCAGCTTGTAGAGAAAGTTCTTTTTTCTTAGGAATAGGCATCCTACAACTGCCCCCACCCCAACCCCTCCCCGAGGGGAGGGGCTATATTTGGAGGGTGCTGCGCACCCTCCACCCGCCAAAGGGCAAAGCCCTTTGATCCTATTGTGGTTTTCCGACAGACAGAAAGCCGCTGCATTTGCAGCGCCTTTCTGTTTGTGTCAGGGGGTTCCTATAATCCGATATTTACGATTCTTGTATATTGTCTTAATGCATACTGTCCGTCGTGTGCTTCGCCGAGAAAACTCTCCGACATGTTGCCGGCACCCATGACGCGGTTCACACCGCAGCGGATCAGCAGCTCTGTCAGTCTTGCACGGCGCGAGGGCGCGCAGATCAGCCCTGCTGTCTGCAAATATCCCTTCGATTTGCGCAGATGCGTCATCATTTCACGTTCCGGAAGCCGCTTGATGATGCAGTTGCCGTACATGTAGGATAATTCCAGTGCATTGTCCGCCGCGATCGTCAGACTGCAGTGTTTGCCCTGGAAGACCTGCCCCCTGGAAGAGGGCGGAGGCGAGAGCGTGTGTTCCAGCATGTCGGAATACCGCCGCAGTGTCATCTCTGCGATCGCTGCTGTATCCTGTACAGGATGCTGTTCAGCTGCACTTTCCAGATATGGAAGGAAGATTCTTGCAAAATCCGTCAGATCGTCCATATGCTCCGTATCCAGATAGATCACCTGACAGGAGCTGCAAAGAAGCTGTTTTGTCACCATGATATGCTCTGCAAGTGCTGCAAGCTCCGCTTCTTTGTTTGCATAGCCCGAAATATATGCAAATCCCAGCTTATGCCCCCATTCAATGATCCGGCATCCTGCAGGCGCGATCCGCCGGACCGCTGCAACGGCTTCGTCACCGCCCCAGACAGCGATTCCGTCCGCGGCAGCAGCCATTTTCCGGAGAGCTTCTATGTCGGAGGAGGGTGTATCAAAGATGTAGATATAATCCTTCAGCCGCGGCTCAATATCGATCAGATGACTGCATATTTCCAGCGTCAGCCCATTGTCCGCGCTCGGCAGCTTGAGGATGTTGATGTTCCCGGCAAGCAGTCCCTCTGCCGCGCTGAATGCGGGCAGTACGTCCATATTGCCGGCGGCAATATGCAGGAGCGTGCCAAGCGGACGCGGACAGGTCTCCACACGTTCAAACCCCAGCGGCGGACCGGTGAGCTTCGGCTCGAAGAACCGCTGTCCAAGCTCCGCTTTCACTTTATATTCCATGCTGCTCCGGCGAAGCATACGAACGGCGATCTTCAGATATTCGTTCAGATTTTCCGTCTGGAGCTTCTGGGTGATCTGATAAAATTCACCCCGTTTGAGCCGTCCGCTCAGTTCGTCCAACGCCGTGATCACCGTTTCTGTGTCCAGCGGCTGGTGAAGGATGGTTTCGTTGATGCGATGTTCCAGTGTGCTGAGAAGCCTGTTCTGTTCGCTGGAATCGTAGATCATGCCGTTTGCCAGTATCATAAGGTTTCCTCCATCCGCTGCAGAAGCTCGGAGGCTCCGGCAGCACAGGTTTTGATCCCGCGCATCCCTACACGTCCGATGATCTCCAGATAGGGTGAACGCAGTCCGCAGCTGCATTCCTCGCCATCATGCAGCACGCCCAGATCGTCCGTCATCACACTGAGCAGGGGAGTGGCAGCCACCATCGGCGTGATCAGGTTGACAAGCCCCACGGTACCGTTGGGAACGGGTTCGAGAGTATGTACATTTCGTATGATCACACGGCTGTATGCAGGCACATGAAAATGATGCGCCGGACAATCACAGTACAGGATCGGATGCTCTGCCGCTCCGAAAAACTCTACAATGTTATCCTCACTGATTCCAAGCACCTTCTTGGCAATATCATAGAGTGTCTGCTTGTCCACGCGCTCCGCATAGAACTGCTTCCAGCCGCCGCCCAGCATAATCTTGGAATGCTCCGACAGCGTCAGCCGGATGCCGCGTTCCTCCATTTTCCGGAGTACAAAATAGGTGTAGGAGGGGAAACCCATGAACCGCATCGGAAAGCGGGATTCACTGCGCCGCTGGATCGCGTCAATGATGCCGTCCAGATCCGGTCTGTATTCACCCTTTTCATAGCGGAGCGCGTAGGTACGGCTCAGTGCGGGTGCGAAAAAAGTAGAGCCGAAAGCTGTTTTCATCACTGCCATATCATTGCCCTTGTGCGGCTGATAGCCGAGGATGATATAATGTGCCGGACGCATGGAGAGCAGACCGCGCCATTTTGCGATCTTGAGAACCATGCGCAGACCACAGAACAGACTGCCGGTATCCAGTCCGATCCGGCTGTATTCTCCCTTTGTGCCGGAGGAAGTTGCCTTGATGGGCATTTTCCATTCCGGGCAAGAATACATTCTGTGCTTTTTAAAAATGACTGTCGGAAGAAACGGCAGCTTTTTCAGATCGGAATATCTGACAAGCATATCCGGTGTGAACTGCAGCTTTTCCAGCATGGTGCGGTATGGCTTGCAGTTGGCATACTGATATGCGCAGTTTTCCCGCACGGCAGCCAGAAACTGGTCGTTGGTATTCTGGGTATCAAAGGGGTCTTCCGTGCGGAAGAGCTGTTTTCGTTCGTTCATGCTAACGCTCCTTTTCCGGATTTTCGTATACCTCTTATTATACCAGAAAATCCGGAAAATGTCCAGCTTTTGCGAATTTTTCGGCACATGTAACAAAAAATCCTCCCTGTTTTCAGCAGGGAGGAGCTTTTGTGGATCTGCATTATTCAGACTTGCTGCTTTCCAGGAACTTGTAGACCAGAGCTGCAAGAGCTGCGCCGACCAGAGGGCCAACGATGAATACCCATACAGAAACGATCGGAGCAGTATTGCCGGTCAGAGCTGCGATGATTGCAGGACCGAGGCTTCTTGCGGGGTTTACGGAAGTGCCTGTCAGACCGATGCCGAGAATATGCACCAGTGTCAGCGTGAAACCGATAACGATGCCGGCAAAGGAACCGTGGTTTGCCTTCTTGGAAGTCACGCCGAGGATGGTCATCACAAAGATGAAGGTCAGAACGACCTCAACAAGCAGACCAGCCACGATGCTGCCGTTCACACCAGCCAGACCGTTGGAACCGAAGCCGCCGGTCTTGTCCGTTACGCCGCCGGTACCGAAGATGATAGCCAGTACGCTTGCACCTGTCAGCGCGCCGAGGCACTGAGCGATCACATAACCGATGAAATCGGAAACGCTCATACCGCCGCTCATGAGAACGCCGAGGGAAACCGCCGGATTGATGTGGCAGCCGGAGATATTGCCCACGCAGTAAGCCATACCAACAATGACCAGACCGAACGCCAGCGCAGTCAGGATGTAGCCGCCGCCGTTTGCAGCGTCACAGCCGACCAGCATTGCAGTACCGCAGCCGAGGATGACGAGCACCATCGTGCCGATAAATTCCGCAACATACTTTTTCATAGAGTCCATATGTTTTTCCTCCTTTCTTTTGTAATGTATAAACAAGCTTAATGCTTTGTTCATGAAACGTATTCGCTGCCATTGAAATGAAAATCCTGTTCATTCACAGTTGCACCGGAATCATCAAAGACTGTATATCTCATATCAGAATATCCGCTGCTTTTGGAACCCATCACCTGTAGTTTTGGGGTGCAGCTTTTGCCATCTGGATGGGGATTCAGAAAGATGGCATCAGAAAAGGAAAAGACTCCATTCTGAGAGTGTACATGCAGCACAATATTCCCAGTACTTCCGCTGTTCAGCGTGGAAATGAAATAGGAGATCGTTTCTCTTGAACCATCCTCATTCAGATCGTATTGCAGTGCATATACTGAGTGAGCTGCATTCAGTTTCCTGCATTCTGCGATTTCATCTGCATAATGCGACTGTAATACTGCATCTTCTGTCTGAACAAACTCCGGAAGTAAGTTCTCCGCAATGACTTCGGGTTCCTCGACTGTTTGGAAATCGGAACATCCTGCAAACAAAATCGGTAAACTCAAAAAATACAAATTCTTTTCATAATTTCCTCATTTTTATACTAAATACATTATACCACATTTTCCGACATCGGTCAACCCAAAATTACAGATGGATTTTTGTGAAATCTGCCATAGGGGAGGGGACAGCAAAAAAGCTTCCCAAAAGGGAAGCTTTGGTGCGGATAAAAGGACTTGAACCTTCACCCCCTTGCGAGGACTAGCACCTGAAGCTAGCGCGTCTGCCTATTCCGCCATATCCGCATATTGTTTCCGTTTTGTTATCATGGTGGAAACCTCCATGTTATGGTGCGGATAAAAGGACTTGAACCTTCACCCCCTTGCGAGGACTAGCACCTGAAGCTAGCGCGTCTGCCTATTCCGCCATATCCGCGGCACCAAATATGTAATTGTATGAATCAGGAAAGTGGTGCGGATAAAAGGACTTGAACCTTCACCCCCTTGCGAGGACTAGCACCTGAAGCTAGCGCGTCTGCCTATTCCGCCATATCCGCATCGGTGTTTCCGTGACTCAACAAAAAATATTATACCACATCATTCGCTTTTTGTCAATACCTTTTTTCAATTTTTTTGAAAAAAATATTTTTTTCTGCAAATTGCTGTTTTTTTGCAAAACCACTGGTCAAACTCCTGAAAATGTGTTATAATAAAACTAAGTATGTACAAAGAAGGAAGTGAAGCTATGGCAATCTATCTGGATCATGCCGCTACCACACGCCCGTCCGCCGCTGCCATTGATGCAGTGACCCGCTGTATGAGCGAGGTGTATGGAAATCCCTCCTCGCTTCACCGCGCGGGACTGGATGCCCAGCTGCTGATGGATGATACAAGAAAGACCATCGCCTCCGCGCTCGGCTGTGATGCAGGCTGTATTCTGTTCACCTCCGGCGCAACAGAGAGCAGTAATCTTGCGCTCCGCGGCGCAGCGGCGGCCTATGGAAAACGCCGCCCCCATATTGTCACCTCAGCGGTGGAACATGCCTCTGTCCGCAGTACCATTGATGCACTTGAAACGCAGGGCTTCCGCGTGACGAGGATCCTCCCGAATGCAGAAGGGGAGTTTGATGCAAAGGACTTCATCAACGCTGTCACCGATGAAACCTGCCTTGTCAGCATGATGTTGGCAGAAAACGAAACCGGCAGGATCCTTCCGGTGCAGAGAGCATTCCGCACGATCAAAAAGCGTTTTCCCGATGTCATCACCCATTGTGATGCCGTACAGGCGTTCATGAAACTGCCCGTTCGTGTGAATGATCTGAATGCCGACCTCATTTCCATCAGTGCCCATAAGATTCACGGTCCGAAGGGTTCGGGTGCGTTATACATCCGAAAGGGCGTTCGCCTGATTCCGCTTGTGACCGGTGGCAAGCAGGAACGATCCCTGCGTCCCGGCACGGAGGCAACGCCGCTGATCGCCGGATTTGGCGCGGCGGTGCAGGAAATGCAACCGACAATCGCCGAACGTTTTGCACATGCAGAGCGTCTGCGCAGGCATCTGCTTGCAAGGCTTACGCAGCTGGAGGGTATCCGCATCAACAGCTCGCCGAACGGAACACCGTACATTGTGAATTTCTCCGTGCATGGCATCCGTTCCGAGATCATGCTGCATTTTCTGGAAAGCAAAGGCATCTATGTTTCCAGCGGCTCCGCCTGCTCCAAGGGCGCAAAAAGCCAGGTGCTTTCAGCCTACAGCGTTCCCGATGATCTCGCCGACAGCGCGCTGCGCGTCAGCTTTTCCGGTGAAACCACCCAGGAGGAGCTGGATGCTCTGGTGAACGCGGTCGCAGAGGGACAGAAGAGCCTGATTCATAAGTAACAAATCTTTTATATACATTATAATTACAAGAAAGGACTTTTCAGATGAAAGAAGTAATTTTAGTAAAATTCGGTGAAATGGCACTGAAAGGATTGAATAAGAGGACATTCGAGAGCATTCTGATGAAGCGCATCAAGTACCGTCTGAACAATCTCGGAAAGTTCACCTATAACAGTATGCAGTCCACCATTTACATTGATCCGCAGGAGGACGGTATTGATCTTGACGAGGCGATTGCAAGACTTCAGAAGATCTTCGGCATCGCTTCCATCTGCCGTGCCTGTGTCTGTGAAAAGGATTTTGCGGACATTACCGAAAAGGCAAAGGCATATCTGGAGGAAACGCTGGAGGATGCACGCACCTTCAAAGTGGATGCCAAGCGTGCGGACAAGACCTTCTCCATGAAAACCCCGGAGATCTGCGCTGAGCTGGGCGGCATCCTGCTGGAGCAGCATCCGCATCTGAGGGTGGATGTGAAGAAGCCGGAGATCACTGTCATGGTCGAGATTCGTGATACCAATGCCTATGTTCACGCACAGAAGCTCAAGGGCGCGGGCGGTCTGCCCGTGGGATGCAGCGGCAAGGCGATGCTCCTGCTCTCAGGCGGCATTGACAGCCCCGTAGCCGGCTATATGATGGCAAAGCGCGGTATTTCTGTTTCCGCGATCCATTTCATCAGCCCGCCCTACACCTCCGACCGCGCACTGCTCAAGGTGGAGCAGCTTTGCCAGAAGATCACCGACTACTGCGGTGACATCAATTTCTACTGCGTACCGTTCACGGAGATCCAGGAAGAGCTGAAACGCCGCTGTCCGGAGGAGTTCTTCACCATCATCATGCGCCGTCTGATGATGGTGATCGCACAGCGCATCTGCGAGAAGGAAGAGTGCCTTGCCCTCATCACGGGCGAGAGTGTTGGACAGGTTGCAAGCCAGACACTCCATGCCATGGTCTGCACCGATGCCGCCTGCCGTATCCCAGTATTCCGTCCGCTGATCGGCATGGATAAGACGGAGATTATTGAAATTGCGCGCAAGATCGACACGTTTGATATTTCCATCCTGCCCTATGAGGACTGCTGCACCGTATTCACGCCCAAGCATCCCAAGATCCGTCCTCAGCTTTCCGAGATCGAAGCAGCCCAGGAGGCTGCCGGCTTTGAGGACATGATCGAAAAGGCAGTGGCTGAAACTGTTCTGAAACGCTTCCGCCTGGAGGTGTAACGAATTTTATACTGTAGGTAACAATTTAACAATAGAAATTTGGTGAAAGTGCTATGTTTGAAGCATATGATTTTATTGAAGTTGTTGAATTCTCAGAATATTATGCTGTGAATCTTGACAAAACAGTTACGGATGTTGTAAAATTATTAAAGCAAAGGCATGAAACCATCGCGACAGCGGAAAGCTGCACGGGTGGAATGCTTTCTGCATACCTGACATCAGTTGATGGTGCATCAGCAGTTTTTGAATGCGGCATCTGTACCTATGCAAACAGGATCAAGGAGATGCTGGTTCATGTACCGCATTCCGTACTTGCGGAATATGGTGCAGTGAGCAGGCAGACTGCACTTGCCATGGCGCAGGGGATACGGGAACTGACCGGCGCAGAGCTTTGCGTATCAGTGACCGGAATCGCAGGACCACAGGGCGGCACACCGGAAAAGCCGGTTGGCACGGTGTTTGTCGGGTTCTGTTATCATGAAAAGCAGTGGGTCTATCTGCTGAAGCTCTGGAACGCTGACGGCAGCGGCCGCAGCTTCAACAGGGAAATGACCGCAGCATTTGTGATGAAGACCGCAGAAAAAATTCTGATGGAGGATGATTCATGAGCAAAGAAACGGAAGAACTGATCGGTTCTGAAGACATGGATACTTCCGGACTGCCGGACTCTGTTTCAGCTGAGAAAGCAGAATCAGAAGTGACGGAGGAAGCTGCAGAGCCGGAAACATCCGAGGAAGCGGGGAAATCCGAAGAAACAGACGAGACTGAAGAATCAGAGGAATCTGAAGAAACAGACGAGATTGAAGAATCAGAGGAATCTGAAGAAACGGACGAAACCGAAGAAATGGATGAATCCGAAGAAACGGACGAGACCGAGGAATCGGGAGAATTCGAAGAACCGGATGAAGCTGAACAATCAGAAGTATCCGAAGAAGCGGAGGAAACTGAGGAATCTCAGTCCGAAGCAGCACCATTGAATGAAAAGATACTGGCGATCAAATCCGCCCTCTGGGAAAAGGAGGACGAACGTCAGCAGGAGGAAACAAAGCTGCAGATTGCAGACAAGGTGAAAAAGTACAAGAATGTCATGGAAAACGGCGAGCAGCCGGAGCCTGAACAGAAAGCACCTAAGTCCGCTTCTGAGGCTTCTCCGAACAAAAAGAAGCATCATAAAAAGAAGTCTGGAAAGAAGATGAAGAAAAAGCAGAAGAATTCAGTATTCCCGCGCAAAGGTGATAAGCCCCTTGATGTCATCCGGAAATGTGTATTCCTGGCATCCTCGGCGATCTTTGTGTTCTGCCTTGCGCTGATCGTGGAGTATTTTTGGAACAATCACTACAACAGTACTTTGAATGATGATCTGAGTGTGATGTATCAGGAAACACTGCCGCCGCAGGAGCAGGAGGAAACAGTTGCACCCACGGAGGAATCCTATGAATATTATGGTTTCCTTCCGAATGCGGAGCGTCTGCTGGAGATCAACCCCGACGTAGCCGGCTGGATCTCCATTCCCGGTACGGATGTCAGCTATCCGGTACTCCAGCGCAGGGGCAATCCGGACGGCAATGAATACTATCTGAAGCGTAATATTTATCACGAAGATGCCCACGCGGGTTCTATTTTCATGGATTACAGAAACGATTTCGACTATGTAATTGATGGAAAGAAGCAGCTCGCAAATTCTGCCAACCTGATTATCTATGGTCATAATATGCATGACTACAGCATGTTCGGCAGTCTGAAGCACTACATCAATGATGCATATTATTATGGAGAACACCCCATCGTGGAGCTGAACTCCAATTACCGTAAGTACCAGTACAAGATCTTCGGCATGATCATTGTGGACATCAATGACGAGTCCGACACGAAATTTGATTACTGGAACCAGTTGGAATTTGCAGATGAACGTGCATTTTATGATTATGTCAATGAAGTCAAGCGCAGGACGATCCGGCTCAATGATGTGGATGTGAAATACGGTGATGAGCTGCTGACACTTTCCACATGCAACAGTACATTCAGCAACGGCCGTCTTGTAGTGTTTGCCCGTAAGGTCAGAGAAGGCGAGGATCTCTATGCCGGTACGCAGACAAGTACGGCGAATCCGAACATCAAATGGCCGAACAGCTACTACAGATGGAACAAGAGTACCTACGATCCGGAGGCGGAATTTATTCCCTATGGATAATATCCGCATTATAACTGCCTGATACCCGAACAAAAAAAGAGACGATCGAGACAACAGACAGCATCCCTGTAATGGGAAATAAAACCGAGCGATCGGCAAGATGGAGTTTAGATGATGAAGATTCGAATACCGAAGAAACGAGCTGCAGCCTGGCTTGCAGCAATTCTGATGGTGAACAGCTATCAGCTCAGCACGGCAGTTGCAGAAACTGTCACCGAGTCCGATACCGAAGTCATGACAGCAGTCAGCACACCCGCAGAAACAGCCACCGAGGGATCCGAAGCAGAATCACAGAATCTCAGCAGTGTCACCATTGTGCATACCGCTGAGATCAGCGAAGAAGAATATAAGCCAACAGACTGGTGGAAAGCAGGACTGGATGAATACAGCGACAGCTTTTCTCTCGTCAGCTATGAAGCCGCAGCCGGCACCGGCACGGCAGAGCCTGTTGACCTTGACGGCGACGGTATTCCGGATGATCCGGAGGCACTGGATCCTGAGAATCCCGGTGAAGCGGTACTGATCGCCCAGGGACAGAATGGCGGTACCCTGATTTCTGCAGGACAGGCAAGCTCCGCTGTATCCAGCGTGGAAAACGGCATGTTTGCATTCACGACCTATGGCTATGGTCATGGTGTCGGTCTGAGCCAGAATGGTGCCAATTTTTATGCGAAGTATGCCGGATGGAATTATCAGGACATCCTGTTCCATTATTATCCCGGTACTACCCTGATGAATACCGGTACAGCAGAAACGGAGATCGTAACTGTCAAGGGCGTTCCGGGCAATGTGCTGATGCAGGTTGCAGAGATCGTAAACCTTGAAATTGGTCCTTCCTTCCATGAGGAAGCGATCAAGGCACAGGCTGTAGCGATCTATTCCTATATGAAGTACTACGGCAACGATGCACACGACCTCAAGGGCAAGAAGAATCCTTCTCAGAAGATCATTGATGCCTGTGCATCCGTGCTTGGCGAGTGCCTCTACTATAACGGCAATTATGCCATGACCATGTTCTATGCGTCCAGCGGCGGCATTACCGCGAACTGTTATGACGTATTCTCCGCAGATCTTCCGTATCTGCGCAGCGTATCCGCTGATTTTGATGCAGCATATGACCCGCACTACGGCGATGTGGTGTACTATTCCGTGGAGCAGGTGCGCCGCAAGCTGCAGAATGCATACGGCATCACCCTTTCTGCTGATCCTTCCAACTGGATCCGGATCGTGGAGGGCAACGGCGGTTATGTCAACAAAGTTGTGATCGACGGTCAGGTGACGGTGCGCGGCAATACCTTCCGTGCACTGATGGATCTCAAATCGCCGAAGTTTACATACATCTGCTCTGCAGAAGGCGGGGAGTTCATAGAAACCGCACCTGCGCCCACAGAACCGGCAGCCACCGTGCCGCCGCAGACTGTAACGACAGTAAGCACAACAGCTCCCGTTAAGGAGACGACCAAGGAAACCACCACGACCACTGTGACAACGACAGCTTCCACAACTGCGCCTGCCGCAGAGGAGACCGTTCAGACAACCGTGCAGACTGCTGCACCGGCGGAAACCTCCGCGCCCGCAGAAACAGCTGCTCCGCCTGCTGAAACCCCCGCTCCTGCAGAGAGCGAAGCACCGGCAGAGACTGCAGCAGAAACCGCAGCTGCGGAATGATTGAAAGCATCATAAAAAAGCCTCCTGTCTGACGGGAGGCTTTTTATGTTATGCGCATTGCATAAAAGTGCATGATTCCTTGCGGATTTTGGCATTGACAGGCTCCGGGTACCATGCTATAATAAAGTTGCATTGATTTTGAATCTAACGGAGGAGTCATTATGAAATACCGCAATCCTGTTATTCCGGGATTTTTTCCCGATCCCAGCATCTGCCGCGCAGGTGATACCTATTATCTTGTCTGCAGCTCGTTTCAGTTCTTTCCGGGTGTGCCGCTGTTTGAGAGTAAGGATCTCATCAACTGGACGCAGATCGGTCATGTGCTGACCCGTGAAAGCCAGCTTCCGCTGCAGAACTGTAATTCCGTTGGCGGCATCTATGCCCCGACCATCCGTTACAACGCCGGCAGATTCTATATGGTTACCACTAATGTGACCAATGGCGGCAATTTCTATGTCTGGACGGATGACATCCATGGAGAATGGTCTGAGCCGATCTATGTGGAGCAGGGCGGCATTGATCCCTCCCTGTATTTTGAAGACGGCAGGGCATATTTTATGAGTAACGGCACGGATGAGAATGGCAAGGCACGCATTTTTCAGTGTGAGATCGACATTGCCACCGGCAAAAAACGCACAGAATCCCAGCCTGTATGGGAGGGATGCGGCGGCAGATTCCTGGAAAGCCCCCATCTCTACAAGATCAACAATATGTATTATCTGATGGCATCCGAGGGCGGCACGGAATATGGTCACATGGTCGTCTATGCCAGAAGCAGTCACCTCTATGGTCCGTTTGAACCCTATGCGGGCAACCCTGTTCTGACCAATCGCAATCTCGGCGGGTATCTGCTTCAGGGCTGCGGTCATGCGGATTTGGTGGAGGATCTGCAGGGGAACTGGTGGATGGTACATCTTGGCTTCCGGCAGATCGGTAACTGGGTGATGCACCACATCACAGGACGCGAGGTGTATCTTGTACCGGTGACCTTTGATGAAAACGGATGGTTCACCGCTGGCGTTGACGGCACAACACGCCTGGAAATGGAGACTGACCGTATTCCCGAAACGATCCAGCAGCGCGTTCCGGACAAGAGCTTTTCCAATACGAAGGTCGGCACGGACTGGTGCTTCATGGGTAATCCCATTATGGAGGATTATGCCTTTGATACAGAGAAATTCTGTTTGCGCAGCAACGGCGCAAAGCTGTCCGATAACGAAGCCAACCCCACCTTCCTCGGAATACGTCAGCAGGAAATGAACCTGCACATTGCATGTACTGTGAAAGGGAGCGGTCAGGAGGCAGGTCTGACCATGTACATGACACCTGAACAGCATTATGAGATCGCTGTCCGTCCGTCCGGCAGCGGCTTTGAGATCATCCGCCGCCGCCAGGTCGGTGACCTTGTGGTTGAGGACGGTAATATTCCGGTTCCTGCGAAATGCGGTGGCACAGTTCGTCTGATCATTGACTGCTCTAACTATGTATACTTGTTCAAAGCAGAGGTCGGCGGCAAGATCTATGACCTCGGCGGCGCACAGACCAAGTATCTGTCCACGGAAGTTGCCGGCAACTTTACCGGCGTAATGATCGGTCTGTATGCACAGGGCGAACGATGCGCAGAATTTGCGGAGTTCACAGATTTCATCTGTGAGAATCTGGAACAATAATAAGAAAAGGCTTCCTCATCGGGAAGCCTTCTTGTTTATCATTCTGATGCCAGCACCACATCCGCCCGTTCAGCCGGACAGCATGTACGCAGGTAGTGATGCTCTGCTGGGAAATACCGCCGTTCATATTTTGCGGCGATGGCATCCCTGTCACCGATATATCCGTCACGCTCCAGAACCCTTGCAAGCCGGATGTCTTCCGGCACATCCACATATACCATCAGATCAAAAAGTCCCGCAAGTGCATTGCGCTGCAGGAAAATGCCTTCTACGATCACTATGCTGCCGACAGGCACATTAAAACTCTCTCTGCGATAGCTGTCGCTGTCAAGGTCATAGCGTTCCAGCTCCGTGCAAAGCTCCCGATTCTCACGAATCGGCTGCAGCAGCTGCCGCAGATAGTCATACCGCCACTGCAGCTCATAGTAGCATTCCCATTCCGGTACTGACGCATTGTAGCGGACAGCCTTCGGATGGATCAGCTCATCCATATGCAGGAGTCTGACAGAATACCCAGCCTTTCTGAGCCGGCTGCACAGAATCTCAGCGATGGTACTTTTTCCCGCACCTCCAAGCCCATCAATGCCAATGCAAAGACTGCGGTCGGGGCAGTGCAGGGAAATAATGGTTTGCAGCAACTTTTCATATTCCATATACGACCTCCCGTCAGCGCAGTTTCATCCACCATTCATTTTCGCGGAAGCCGACCAGAACGGTGTCTTCCATAATCAGGAGCGGACGCTTGACGAGCATTCCGTCCGAAGCCAGCAGGCGGAGCTGTTCTTCCTCCGTCATATCCGCCAGCTTGTCCTTGAGCCGAAGATCCTTGTAAAGAAGCCCGCTTGTATTGAAAAAACGTTTCAGCGGCAGTCCGCTTTTTCTGAACCATTCGGAAAGCTCCTCGTAGGTGGGATTGTCCTCCCTGATGTGTCGTTCCTGATATGTATAACCCTTTGCTAAAAGCCATTCCATTGCCTTCTGACAGGTGCTGCAATTAGGATAATAAAGCAGTAACATGATATATGTCCCCCTGTTTGTTTTAGTGTAATGATACATTATTATTATACCATGCTAAAAATGTTTTTGCAATGTATTTTGAAAATTATTTACAGAAATTTGCAGAATGTATAATGGTAGGAAACGATTCGCAACAAAAAATAGCAGCTATACGGAGTGTATATGACGGAATCAGTTTTCCCGCAGTTTGTTAAGCATCTCCATCCTGGCAAAAAACTAGCAGTTTTTCACTGCGCCATGCAGATACTTGGTACGCTCATTATTGCGCCAAATTTTCATTTTGTGAAATTTTCTGCATAATTAAGATTGTCGGTGGGGGAGGGAAGTTTGAGTAAGCTCTGATCGGAATGATCTGTACACCAAAACCACATTTCCCCTTGACAAATCCCACATTCTATGATATACTGTATCATAAGAACTAATACAGTTATGGTTCTTTGAAATTTGGAAAATCTTAAAAATATTTTCCTTGACAAATGCACCGCTATCCGGTATAATTGTATAAAAGAAAGAAACATAATTTGTGCAAAAAGCACAAACAAGAAAATTGGATCATGCCGAAAACCGTATGATTCGGAAAGATATAAGGAGGAACTCATGAAGATACCTGTAATCAGAAGTGAAAAAGCAGCCACAGTTCTCGCGGTTCTTTATCCCATTCTGCTGGAGATCGCCCTGTATTTCAATGTGGTATGGTATGTGCAGCTGTTCAATATCCTGCTGCTGTTCATTGTGTATGCCCTGTTTCTGGTGCTGTTCCGCCGTCTGCGTCCTTCGCTGATCGGCATTACCATTGTGATGCTCGCACTGTCGATTGCCAACGAATTTTCGATCAATGCACGTTCCGTGGCGTTTCAGATCAGTGATTTCTTCTGTCTTGCGGATGCTATGCGCCTGTCAGGTCGCTACAGCTTCGAGATCACAGGTGTCATGGTGCGTGATACGATTTTCAGTGTTCTTCTCCTTGGCAGCTCGCTCTGTCTGCTGCGTGAGTATGATGACAAGCCCTACAAATGGAAGGTGTTCCGCCGCGGTGCAGTTGTTTTCTGCGCGACGCTGCCCACCGCGCTTTTCCTGAATCTGGAGGAACACAGCGACGGTGACATCAAATTCAATATCAATGAGTTCACCAAGGAGAACGGCGTTCTCTACTCGCTCTATGTAGAAGCGAAGCAGCATGACATTACCGAGCCGACCGGCTACAGCAAGGCGGATGCGGAGGATGTACTGCAGACAAGTCTTGCAGTGCAGGAGCACGACCGTCCGAACATCATTGTTGTGATGAACGAATCCCTTGCGGATTATGATCTCGTCGGGGAGCTTCCGCTGACGGAGGATATTCTGCCCTATATCCACAGCATGGAGAATAACTGCATCAAGGGCAAGGCTCTGGTGTCCGTGTTCGGCGGCTATACCTGCCAGTCGGAGTGGGAATTTCTGACCGGCAGCACCATGGCATTCCTGCCCGTGACGGCAGTGCCTTACAACCAGTTCATTGACCACCCCACGGATTCCCTTGCCTCCTCTCTGAAGTCGCTTGGCTATGATACCTGTGCAGTACATCCTTATCACGGTATCGAGTGGAACCGCGACAACAATTATTCGCTGATGGGCTTTGACAGTTTTCTGACAGGGGAGGATTTCGGCGAGGTTACGGAGGAAATGCTGGAAACACTGCCGGAGGATACGGATGAATCTCTGTATTTTGGTGAGCTGGACTACATACGCGGCTTTGTCAGCGATTCGGAGAATTACCGGAAGGTGATCGAGGTCATGGAGGAAAAGCCAGCCGGACAGCCGCAGTTTATTTTCAATGTCACCATCCAGAATCACGGCTCCTATGGCTATGAGGGTGCGGATTTTGAAGCCGCCGCGCTGTGTGAGGGTGCATCCGATGAGGTCAACCAGTATCTGACCGTTGCACATGAGAGTGACAAGGCGTTTGAGGAGCTGATCACTTACTTTGAAAGCTATCCGGAGGATACGATCATCCTAATGTTCGGCGACCATCAGCCCGCACTGGATATGCCCTATACCTCCCTGTTTGCGGATCCTGCGGATGCAGTTGCAGTCCGTGAAGCGAATTACACTGTACCCTATGTGATGTGGGCAAATTACGATGTGGATTGGGAGACGCAGGAGGTCACAAGTCTGAATTATCTCTCCGCGATCCTGAAGGAAAATGCCGGACTGCCGCTGGACAGCTGGGATACCTTCCGCATGGAGCTGATGGATGATTATCCGGCACTCAATTCCTACGGCGCAGTGGATGCGGACGGAAATTATCTGAAGCTGAAGGATGCCATTTCCGGTTCGGAACAGATGCAGGAATACCAGCGTCTGCAGCACTACCGCATGTTTGATGCGGCGGAGGTGAGTGAGTGAGCCGGAAACGCAGATTTCTGATTGGAATGTGTATAGCGGTGTTTTTGCTTGCTATAGCTCTGGCACCCGTGAAGATCGCGCTTTCATCCGAGGAGGATGCCAGAAAAGAAAAATACTATCTTGTACTCCATATTTCAGAGGGTTCTACGGATGGTCCCATGTGGATCTGTTATGGCGATGAATCCGGTGAATGGGGCTGGCAGTCTGTAGTTTCCCCGGTGATGACCGGCAATGCCCCCACACGCTGGCTTTCCAGTGATGCATATAACGGTGAGCAATTTCTTGTATATGGAACGCTTGACAGAGAAACACAGACGCTCCATTGTGATGGCTGGGACATCGTAGGAGAGATTCATCGTTCAGGTGAAATGCTGTGTCTTGACATTCCGTACTATTTTACAATGCTTGATTTAAAGTTCTTTTGATGCAATATTAGGATGAACACCCCGCTTGAACGCGGGGTGATTTTTTATGCATACAACACCCAAGACAAGCATAGGATGGAACAGAAAAGGAAGTGATGCACATGCAGGCAAGAGAGAATTTACAGACCACACTCGAATATTTACCACAGTCCGTCCGCCGGAGTATCCAGAAGCTGCCGCTGGACACACAGGAGATTCAGGAGATCCGTCTCCGGAGCGGAAGACCGGTCGGCATCTGTATCGGGGGGAGGGAGTCCTTTCTGACAGAACAGGGAACCCTGACCAGCATTGCCGGACAGGCACTTGTCATCGGTGCGGAAGAGATCGCACGCAGCTTTCAGGCGGTCTGCTCCTATTCCGTCTACAGCCACGAGCGGGATATTGCAGAGGGCTTTGTAACCGTCCGGGGCGGATGTCGAGTGGGCATCTGCGGTACAGCCTCCGTACAGGAGGGCAGCCCCATGACACTGCGCCATATCAGCGGATTGAATTTCCGCATTGCCGGAGAATACCGCGGCATTGCAGAGCCGATCTGGCAGCAGATCGGTGCGGAGCCGGTCAGCGTGCTGGTCGCCGGAACTGTGGGCAGCGGAAAGACCACCTTTCTCCGCGATCTCTGCCGTCTGATCGGAACACAGTACCGCACATCCCTGATCGACGAGCGCGGCGAGCTTGCCGCTGTGCTGCGCAGTATTCCCCAGCATGATGTGGGTGTCAGAACGGATGTGCTTGACGGCTATCCCAGAGCCGCCGGCATCCTGACAGCCCTGCGCGTGCTGACACCGCAGTATATCATCTGTGACGAGATCAGCTCGGAGCAGGATGTACAGGCGATATTGCAGGCGGCAGGCTGCGGTGTACAGTTTGCCGCAAGCTGTCATGCAGGCTCCCCGGAGGAACTGTACCGCCGTCCTGTTCTGCGCCCGCTGATCGAAGCCGGAATTTTCCGATACTGTGTCATGCTTGCTGAAGCGGGCAGCATCCGCAGTGTCAGAAGGATGGCGCAGCGATGAGGCTGGCAGGGATCGTCTGTCTGTTCCTGACCTGCACGGGGATCGGCATCTGTGCCGCCCGGCGGCTCAGGACAAGGCTCCGACATGTGCAGTGTCTTGCAGCACTGCTCTGTGATTTCAGCACCTACATCCGCTACCAATGCACACCGCTGGAGGAGCTGCTGTACCAGTTTGCGGAGCATCCGAACTACCGGGAATTTACATTCCTGCGCCGGGTCAGCACTGAATTTTGTCCGGGAACTGCCCCATGCATCCTCTGGAGGGAGGCGGTCTCTGCCGATCCTGCCGTATTTCCACAGGCGGCAGAGATACTTATGGCTTTAGGAAATGTGCTGGGTACAACGGATCTGGAGGGGCAGCTTGCCGCGCTGGAGCTGTACCGCCGCCAGATGGACGTGCTTGCGGAGGAACTGAAAGCCGCATGTGACCAGAAAGGCGGACTCTACCGCCGGCTCGGTGTCCTGCTCGGTGCCATGCTGGCAATACTTTTCATATAATCATGAAGTATCGAAAACGAGGAGCGAAGACATGGATATTGATCTGATTTTTAAAATCGCCGGTACGGGCATCATTGTTGCTGTTCTGAATCTGGTTCTGAAGCGTGCCGAGCGCGAGGAACAGGCGATGATGACCACACTTGCAGGTCTGATCGTCGTACTTATGCTCATCATTGAGGAGATCAGTGAGCTGTTTGAAACGGTCAAATCGGTGTTCGGCTTATGATAACAGCAATCGCGTTCTGCATCTGCGGATGTGTACTGGGTCTGGTTCTGCGCCAGTACCAGAAACCGCAGGCGGTGCTGCTGGGACTTGCCGTATCCTGTATCGTCCTGCTCAGTCTTCTGCCGCAGATCCAGGAGATTCTTGATACTGCTTCTGCTTTCTTCTCAATGACCGGCATGAATGCCGAGTATTTCGGCATCCTCTGCAAGGCGGTCGGGATCGCCTATCTGACCCAGCTCGGCATGGATCTCTGCCGCGACTGCGGAGAGAATGCCATCTGTACCGCTGTGGAGCTGTTCGGACGTGTGAGCATACTCGGTCTGTCCCTGCCGCTGTTCACCATGCTTGTGCAGACTGTTCTGGAGGTGATCGGATGAAGCATCTGCTCTGTATGTTATCCCTGCTTCTGTTCTGCCTATGTCCGAATCCCATTCATGCCGCCGCGCAGGAAAACGGGCTGACCTATGAGGAAAGCCTTGCTGCCCTTCTGGAAGCCAGCGGTACGGAGGACATGCTTGACGCTTCCGGAATGGACGATGTACTTGCAGCGCAGGGTGTTTTGCCGGACAAGCCGGAAACTGTGACTGCCCTTACACTGACACAGATATTGGAAAATCTGATGGAACAGGCAGCCGATGCCGCTGCGGAACCGCTTCGGGTATTCGGCATCCTGCTTGGCGTGATCCTGCTCTCCGCCCTTGCAGAAAGTCTGCAGGGAAACCGTGCCTCAGTGAGCGAGGTGTGCGGCATGGTCAGCGTCCTCTGTGCTGTCGGCGTGATGGCGGAGCCGGTCAGTGCAGTGTTCCTGAAGGCAGCCGCACATCTTGAAGCAAGTGCGGATTTCATGCTGCGGTTTTCCGTGATCTTTGCTGCGGTTCTGACTGTCTGCGGCGGATTGACAGCGGCGGCGGGCTACCAGGCGGCAATGCTTGCGATCTGTGAGCTTCTCCTGCAGATGACAGTGCATATAATGCTCCCCGCCCTGAGTATGGCATTTGCCCTGAGCATTGTGGATGCTGCTGAACCGGCAGTATCCCTGGAGGGAATCATAAAGCTCTTTCACAAAGTAACGATCTGGCTGCTGGGCTTGCTGATGAGCATATTCCTCGGACTGCTCTCTGTGCAGAGCATGGTGGCAGTTTCCGCAGACCGTGCTTCATCCAAGGCGACAAAATTCGTCCTTTCCAATGGGATTCCCTTTGTCGGCGGAGCTGTTTCCGATGCCTATACTACCGTACTCGGCAGTATGGGCATACTGAAGACCACGACTGGTGCGGTTGGTATCTTTTCCGTGCTGGGTCTGCTCCTGCCCGTTCTCCTGCAGCTTGGGATCTATCGTCTTCTGCTTGCCGCTGCCGCCGCTGCAGCGGAGCTGTTTGCGGTGCCGCGCATGACGAAGCTCCTGCAGAATACGGAGCGTGTCTTTGCCGCCGCATTTTCCATATCTGTCAGCTTTTCTGTTATTTTTGTCTTTTCCACCGCTGTCATGCTGATGCTTGGCGGGGATCTGCTTTCTGCATGAGGAGGCTTTATGGAAGAACTCAGAACCGTCATTACCGCCGCTTGTATGCTGAGCATAGCCATCGGGCTATGTAATATGCTCCGTCCGAGCCGGCAGTTTGAACAGCAGATACGTTTTCTGATCTCCCTGCTCTTTGCCGTCTGTCTTGCCGCACCGCTCCTGCAGATGGATCTCACACTTGCCCCGCCGGAAGCGGATATGGCACAGACTGCCATACAGGCGGAGCAGATCACCGATACTGCCCAGGAGCTGATCCTGACGGAGACTGCTGCAAGGACGGAAGCTGTCCTCTGCGCCCGCCTTGCAGAAAGCGGCATCACCTGTCCGGAGCTGAAAGCAGAGATACATATTGATGACAAGCAGCGCATATATATTAGTGAGATCAGCGCAGTGTGCAGCGATACCGACCGCGCCGGCGCGATCCTGCGCAGTGATCTGGGAGAGGAGGTGACGCTTCATGTTACGCAGCTGGATACAGAAGCATTTCCGGAAGGCTGACCCCCTCCACGCCATCGTTCTGCTGGGGCTTCTTGGCATGGGCTGCATCCTTGTTTCGTCCTTTCTTGCACCGGAAGAGGAAGAGGTGCCCGTGCAGGAAGCCGCTGCATCCGCAGAAACGCCGGAAGCATATCGCCAGCGGATGGAAACGGAGCTGGAAGTCATACTGACCAGTATCAGCGGTGTCGGCAGCGTGCAGGTTCTTGTGACAGTGGGCGGCAGTGAGGAATATCACTATGCTACAGAAGGGGACAGCCTCGTGAGTGAGGATCAGGTGAAACGCAGCAGCAGCTATGTCACCATCGGCGGCAGCAAGGGCGAAGCTCTCATGGAGTCCGTCACCAACCCGCCCATCACCGGAGTGGTCGTTGCCTGCGAGGGAGGAGACCGCAGTACTGTACAGGAAGCCGTCTACAACGCCGTTTCCGTTGCGTGCGGTATTTCCACAGCAAAGATCTATGTGACGCGGCTGGATACATCCGCGGCTAATTGAAAGGAGCAACTGTATATGAAAAAGCCATCCATTATTATCGGAAAACACCAGATCATTCTTTCCTGCCTGAGCGTGATGCTTGCCGCTGCTGTCTACATCAATTACTCTCTGACAGGCTCCGACCTCACTGTGACGACCCCTGCCTCCGAGCTGAGTGCCGATCAGGGCGACTACGGTGATACGGAATTTGTCAATGCCGGTGCAGAGCCGACACAGCCAACGGAGGAAACCGCTGCCGAAACACAGGCGGAGGATGCCAGTGCCGATTTCTTTGCCAAAGCGAGACTGGAGAAGACGACCAACCGTGACCAGGCTGTACAGACGCTGCAGATGATCATGGGCGGTGGAGACCTGACAGAGGATGAGATCATTACCACTGCACTCAATGCGGTCGAGGTATCCAATCTCATTGAGTGCGAGGGCAACATCGAATCCCTCATCAAATCCCAGGGCTTTGCGGACTGCGTTGTCTACCTTGACGGCGAATCTGCGAAGGTTGTTGTCAAGTCCGAGGGGCTGGAAGCGTCCGATGCGGCACTCATCAAGGACATCATTCTGGGGGAGGTTTCAATTTCTTCAGAAAATATCAGAATTTTTGAAGTAAAATAGTTGTACTTTTCTGTTTTTTTTGGTATAATAGAAGAAGGACTATGATTTTTCCGAAAAAATCAGCTTCAATTACCAGAATGTGGAAGAAAATCTCCTGTTCTGACAAAGAAAGGAAGTAGTATCATGGATAAGGTAACATCCAGTGAACGCGCGATCAGAATCTCCGATGAAGTGCTCGGCAGGGTAGCTGCTCTTGCTGTCCGCGACATTGAGGGTGTGGCACATTTGGCACCGTCCGGACTTGGCGGCGCACCGGTCACCATAGAAAACCTTGGTGGTGCCGTTGCTGTGGATATGAAGGTCGTGCTGAAAAGCGGCTGCCGTGCAGTCACAACTGCAAAGCAGATCCAGCAGACAGTCAAGCAGAGCATCCAGGACATGACCGGCGTAACTGCGGTCAATGTCAATGTGGAGGTCAGCGGCGTAGAATTTGATGCATAAAAGACTTCCGGTATGCGGTATACCCGCATACCGGCATGGTCGTACACGGACAGTCCGCCGGGACCGGATGACGGTTCAGGGCAGTACTGTTTATCACATAGGAGGTAATTATGACAAAGCATCAGTGCAGAGAAAATGCATATCTGATTTTATTTGAGGCATCCCTTCGCGATGACAGCCCTGAGGAGCTGTATGCGATTGCGGAGGAGGTTGACGAGATCACCGTGGATGAGCATGTCAAGGCTCTTGTGGAGGGCGTACTTGCTCACACTGAGGAGCTGGATGAGATCATCGCCTCGTACAGCAAGAAGCGTGCAGTCAGCCGTATCGCAAGGATCAATCTGATCCTGCTGCGCATGGCGATCTATGAGCTGCGTTACATGCCGGAGACTCCGGTCAATGTTGCTGTCAGCGAGGCAGTGCAGATCTCCCAGAAGTACACCTACCAGGAGGATACTGCATTCATCAACGGCGTACTCGGTGCATATGCCCGCAGTCTGTCGCCGCGTGAAACACCTGCGCAGGAGGAAGCGTAATGCCGCTCTTCCTGGGACTGGATACCAGCAATTACACCACCTCTGCGGCGGTATATGATACCGATGCACATACTGTTGTACAGTCGAAAAAGCCGCTTCCTGTCAAAGAGGGAGAAAAAGGACTTCGCCAGAGTGACGCTGTCTTTCATCATACGGTACAGCTTCCGGACATCCTTTCCAGGCTGGATATTTCCGGTATTTCCGGAATCGGTGTTTCTGAAAAGCCGCGCAATGCAGAAGGCTCCTATATGCCATGCTTTCTCTGCGGAGACGGCACAGCACGGATGCTCGGACAGGCACTCGAAATTCCGGTGTACCGGACAAGCCATCAGGTAGGACATATTCTGGCTGCACTGTATTCCGCCGGACAGCTTTCTCTGCTGCGCCGCCGTTTTCTGGCATTCCATGTCAGCGGCGGTACGACGGACTGTGTCCTTTGTGAGCCGGATGATGCGCTTCTGCTCCGGATCACGCCGCTCTCCTCCTCGCTGGATCTCAAGGCAGGACAGCTTGTGGACAGGGTCGGGCTGATGCTCGGACTGCGCTTCCCCTGCGGAGCTGCATTGGAGGAGCTTGCCGTGCAGAGCGAGAAAACATTCCGGTACAAGCCTGTAATGAAAGGGCTTGACTGCTGTCTGTCCGGTCTGGAGAATCAGTGTGCAAAGGCGATCGCAGAAGGGGAGACACCCTGTGATACGGCGAAACGCTGTTTGTCGGCAATTGCCGATGTGCTGCTGGAAATGACGGATCGCGCCCTTGCAGAGACAGGGGAACTGCCAGTAGTATATGCCGGCGGTGTCATGTCCGATCAGCTGATACAGGACAGGCTTGCCAAAGTGAAGAACGCCTCCTTTGCCAAACCCGAATTTTCGTGTGATAATGCTGTAGGTACGGCGATCTATGCTGCAGCCTGCAGTGGAGGTGCGTCATGGCAGTACTGACTGTATCCCAGATCAATCGCTACATGGCATCCCGCATCCGTGAGGACAGCAATCTGAAGCATTTTATGATAAAAGGAGAGATCTCCAATTTCTCCGCGCCATCCTCCGGACACTTCTATTTTTCCCTGAAGGACGAAAACAGCCTTATCAAGGCTGTGATGTTCCGCAGCAGTGCAGCTCGCCTTCGGTTTCAGCCGGAAAACGGGATGCATATTATCCTGACTGCCGGTCTGACCGTCTATGAGCGTGATGGTGTGTATCAGTTGAATGTCACGGACATGCAGCCGGAGGGCGTGGGTGCAGCGAAAACTGCACTCGATCAGCGCATCCGGAAGCTTCGGACTGAAGGGCTGTTTGCGGAATCTGCCAAGCGTCCGCTGCCTTCCATGCCGCGCGTTGTGGGGGTCATCACCTCCGGTACCGGTGCGGCACTGCAGGACATCCTGAATATCCTGCGCCGCCGCTGTCCGCTCGTCACTGTGAAGGTATTCCCGGTGCTGGTACAGGGGGAACAGGCACCGCAGTCGATCTGCAGCGCACTGCTTGCGGCAGAAACACAGAACTGTGATGTCCTCATTCTCGGCAGAGGCGGCGGTGCATCGGAGGATCTCAATGCCTTCAATGCCGAATCCGTTGCCTATGCAATGTATCACTGTCCGATCCCGGTGATCTCCGCAGTGGGACATGAAACGGATACGACCATTGCCGATGCCGTGGCTGACCGCCGTGCGCCGACACCCTCCGCTGCAGCGGAGCTTGCGGTGCCGGATATCCGGCAGCTGACAGAAAACGTCCGCCTTGCACAGCAGCATCTGCATCGGATCTACTGTACACGGCTTGCGGATGCACAGCAGGAGCTGGAACGTATGCAGAGCCGTCTGCAGCTCTGCTCGCCGCAGAATCGTATCCGGATACAGGAGGAACGGCGCATCCGGCTGACAGAAGCACTGCGCAAAAATATGCAGCTCTGTCTGTCGCGCAAGCACTCCGCATATACCGCAATGCAGGAAAAGCTCACACAGCTTGACCCCCTGCGTGTTCTGCAAAGGGGCTATGCGGCAGTCTATGATGATACAGGAGCCATCCTGACTACTGTCCGGCAGGTACAGCCGCAGGCTGCCATCCATGTGCGGATGCAGGATGGTACGATCACAGCAAAGGTGGAAGAAACACATGAATTATGAAGAACAGATGCAGCGTCTGGCAGAGATCACCGCGAAGCTGGAGCGTGAACAGCTCTCCTTAGAGGAGGCTGCAAAGCTCTATGCCGAGGGGATGCAGCTGTCAGCGCAGTGCCATAAAATATTACAGGAGGCGGTTCTTACCGTGCAGGAAATTCCGGTGCCGCTGAATGAGAAAGTGTGAATACCATGACTGATGTCAATACACAGCTGAAAGCCTATGCAGCGCGTCTTGAAGAATATATGCTCACCAGAGTTGCAGCGATGCAGGATGCCACAGGCATGGAGCTGAATGAACTCTATGATGCGATGCGCCATTCCCTGTCCGCCGGAGGCAAGCGGATCCGTCCCGTACTGATCTACGAATTTTGCCGGATCTGCGGCGGAACGCTGGAACAGGCGGATGCCGCCGCGTGCGGTATGGAGATGACACATACCTCATCCCTGATCTTTGATGATCTTCCTGCTATGGACAATGATGATATGCGCCGCGGAAAGCCCTCCTGTCATAAGGCGTTCGGCGAGGCGACAGCCATTCTTGCCGGTGATGCCCTCATCTGTGCGCCGTTCCAGCTGATCGCTGGTGATCCCAGCCTGACAGCGGAGCAGAAGGTTGCATTGATTTCTGTCTTGTCCGAGCGCGAGGGCGCGAACGGCATGGTCGGCGGTCAGATGATGGATATGCAGTTTGAAACACGCGAGCAGGTAACTGCGGATGAGCTGACGACCATGTGCCTCGGCAAGACGGGCGCACTGATGGAGGCATCCTGCAAAATGGGCTGCATCTGCGGCGGCGGCACAGCCGAACAGCAGGAGGCGGCGGCAGCATACGGCAGAAGCATCGGGCTTGCCTTCCAGATGATCGACGACATCCTGGATGTGACCAGCACTGCGGAGATGCTCGGCAAGCCGATCGGCAGTGATGCGGAGGAAGACAAAAAGACTTTTGTGACTGTGCTCGGTATTGAGGAAGCACAGAAGCGTGCAAAGGAACTGACGGAATTTGCCCATGCACAGCTTGCGGCATTTGAACATACAGAATTTCTACATGCACTGACGGACGCACTGCTGGTGCGTGAACAATAAAGAAAGTAGGCGAATTGATGTATAATCCGATTATGCTTGCCGGATTCCTTGGCTGGGCAAGTGCACAGATACTGAAGTTTATCTTGTTCTTTTTTCAGAATTCCGATTTCAAGGTGGAGCGTCTTTATGGTTCTGGCGGTATGCCAAGCTCCCACTCTGCGCTCGTCTGCGCTGCAACGATCGCAGCCGGCAGAACGGATGGATGGGGATCCTCTGCATTTGCTGTCATGTGCGTGCTGAGTGTAATTGTCATGTACGATGCCGCCGGTGTGCGCCGTGCCGCCGGAATGCACGCCAAGGAGCTGAATCAGATCCGTCTGCGCCTGTTCTCCCAGGACGGTGATGCAGAGAGTAAAATGAAGGAGCTGAAGGAGCTGCTGGGTCATACGCCGCTGCAGGTCTTCTGTGGTGCAGTGCTGGGCATTGCGATCGGCGCACTTGTCCCCCTTGCAGTCGTGTAATATGAATATGATGAATCACAATGAGAAAACAGCGGATGTGCAGGAGCTTCGTCTTGACCAGCTTCAGCTCCCGCAGGAGCTGAAAAAACTCACGCTTCCGCAGTGCCGACGGGTCGCTAAGGAGATCCGCTCCATGATGGTGCGCGTCATTTCTAAAAACGGCGGACATCTTGCTTCCAATCTCGGCGCAGTGGAGCTGACGATGGCACTGCACCGCGTCTTTGATTCCCCGAAGGATAAGATCGTCTGGGATGTGGGGCATCAGTGCTATGCGCATAAGATCCTGACAGGACGGCTGAAGGAATTTGGCACGATCCGCAGAGAGGATGGTATTTCTGGTTTCCCGAAGCCGGAGGAATCACCGCATGACAGCTTCATCAGCGGTCACAGCAGCACCTCGATCTCCGTGGCTTGCGGTATTGCAGAGGCAATGCGTCTGCGCGGGGATGACCACCATGTCATTGCTGTGATCGGCGACGGTGCGATGACCGGAGGACTGGCATTCGAGGGTATGAACAACGGCGGAAAGCTCAAAAACCTGATCGTCATCCTCAATGACAATAATATGTCCATCTCCGGCAATGTCGGCTCTGTTTCGGGCTATCTGCGTTCCATCCGTGAAAAGGAGAGCTATGTCAGAACCAAGCAGGCAGTCGAGAAGGTGCTGGTCAACACCCCTCACCTCGGAATGCCCGTTGCCAAGGTGCTGAAAGGCACCAAGGACGGTGTAAAGAACATCCTGGTGCGGCAGGCGACCCTGTTCGAGCAGATGGGCTTTGTGTATTTCGGACCTGTGGACGGGCATGACCTTCAGGATCTTGAGGAGGTTCTGCGAACAGCAAAACGCTGTGACTGCCCCGTTTTTATCCATGTCAAGACCGTGAAGGGCAAAGGTTATATGCCGGCAGAAAACAATCCGAGCCAGTTCCATGGCGTATCAAAATTCGATGTGATGACCGGCAATCCGGAGGTATCCGGCGCGGACTGCTACTCCACCGTGTTCGGCAAGGAGCTTGCGCGTCTGGCGAAGGAGCATACGAATATCTGCGCCATCACTGCCGCGATGAAATATGGCACGGGACTGCAGTTTTTTGAAGCAGAGGTGCCGGAGCGTTTCTATGATGTTGGCATTGCCGAACAGCACGCGGTCACATTTGCAGCAGGGCTTGCAAGCAGCGGTATGATACCGGTGTTTGCAGTGTACTCCACATTTTTGCAGCGTGCTTATGATCAGCTTGTACATGATGCCGCCATCGGCGGACAGCATATTGTACTTGGAATCGACCGCGCCGGCGTGGTCGGCGAGGACGGCGAGACGCATCAGGGTATGTTTGATATTCCGATGCTGACTTCCATTCCCGGTACAACGATCTATGCACCGGCATGTTATGAGGAGCTGAGCCTTTGTATGCAGCAGGCGATCTTCAGTGACCGGGGCATTGCGGCAGTCCGCTATCCGCGGGGAGATGAAAAGGGGATGCGCTTCCCGAAGGATGCGCTGAATGCGGATCATACCTTCATAGAGGATGAAAATGCAGAGATCCTGCTGATCTCCTATGGCAGAGTATATGACGCACTCTGGCGCGCCCACAACACCTGCGCCGCAAGCGGATATGCAAGCAGTCTTCTAAAGCTGACCCGCATCTTCCCGCTGGCAGAGGAGCTGGCGGAGCTTGCCAAACGCTACCGGACGATCGTATTTTTTGAGGAGAGTATGGGGAACGGCGGTATTTCGTCCCTGTTTGGCACAATGCTGGCTGAACGCGGTTACAGCGGACAGTATCTGCGTGTGACTTGCGAAGAATTTCTCCGTCAGGCATCCATCCCGTCCATTCTGGAACGGCTGGAGCTGTCGGAACATGCCGTTTGCCGATATATTTATGAGTATGGAAAAAAGAATTGATATTGCATTGACAGAACGCGGCATCTGCAAAAGCCGCTCCCGTGCAAAGCTTCTGCTGAAGGATGGACTTGTCCTCTGCAACGGCAGGATCTGCACAAAGCCCTCCCAGATGGTTGCAGAGACAGATGAGCTTGCACTGCTCGCTAACTCCATTCCCTATGTGGGAAAGGGCGGACTGAAGCTCCATGAGGCACTCAGCCGTTTCCGGATCAGCGTCCGTGACAGGGTATGTCTGGATGTCGGTGCATCGACCGGCGGTTTTACAGACTGTATGCTGCAGAACGGCGCAAGAAAGGTCTATGCGGTCGATGTGGGCAAGGAACAGCTGGATCCCTCCCTTCGGAACGACAAGCGCGTAGTGAACCTGGAGGAACGCGATATCCGTCAGATGCGCGGGGCTGATGTTCCGGAAACACCGGATTTTGCATCTATTGATGTAGCCTTTATTTCTCTGACGCTGGTGCTGCCCTCCGTATACGCACTGCTTGCGGATACCGCCGAGTGTGTGGCACTTATCAAGCCGCAGTTTGAAGCCGGCAGGGAGAATCTCAATAAAAAGGGAATCGTGCGCTCTCGTACCGCACATAGGGAAGTGCTTGCGCATGTGACCGCATTTGCGCGAAATATCGGTTTTTCTGTGCAGGGACTATGCCCGTCGCCCATCCGCGGCGGTGAGGGAAGCGGTAATGTGGAATATCTTGTCTGGCTTCTCAAAGGGAGCGACCTAGAGGAACCGGAGACAGATCTGGATGCTGTCATTCGAGAAGCGGAGATCAATGGGGGATAACTATGCTGAATATTGCGATCTTTCCGAATTTTCAGAAAAAGAATGCGCTGCCCTGTGCAAGGCAGGTCTGTGCAAGGCTGCATGAGCTGGGCGCACAGATCTATGTGGATCATGCCTGTGCATCGGAATTTGCAGAACAGGACTATGTACATTCCGGCGATTTTGCGTCCCTTGTCCATGCGATGGATATTGTCATTGCCATCGGCGGTGACGGGACGATCCTTCGCTGTGCCAAGAAGATGATCGCCTCCAAGGCACTTCTGCTTGGCATCAATACTGGTTATCTCGGCTTTATGGCAAGTCTGGAGGCGGATGAGCTGGATATGCTCGGCAGACTGATGACAGGGGAGTACCATGTTTCCCGCCGGATGCTGCTCCATGCGGAGCTGGTGGGCGGCGGCGGACGAACCAGTTTCACCGCACTCAATGACATTGCCGTTTCTGCGATGATCGGCAAGGTGTTTGAATTTACAGTCCATGCGGATGATATGCTGCTGGGGCGTTATCGTGCCGACGGCATGGTATGCAGTACCCCCACAGGTTCCACAGCCTATGCGCTTTCTGCGGGCGGTCCCATCATGGAGCCGGAGCTTTCCTGTATGGAGGTCGCACTGATCTGCCCGCATTCGCTGTTCAACCGTCCGATGATCCTGTCAGCAGACCGCAGACTTACCATTCGTCACACTGCCGGTGCCGATAGGAGTATTTTCTTGAGCGCGGACGGTGAACCGCCGGCAGAATTTCCGGCATCCCATTACCTGGAAATCGAACGCTCGCAGCATGAGATCTCTCTGCTCCAGTTCCGCCGGAGCAGCTTCCATGATGCCGTCAATCATAAATTAACACAGTCCATTAAGGGCTTTTCGTGCGGAGGAACGACATGAAATACGCAAGACAGAGGGAGATCCTAGAGCTGATACGCACTAACCCTGTGGCAAATCAGGATGCACTGCAGGTTCTCCTGAAAGACCGCGGCTACAATGTGACACAGGCGACGATCTCACGCGACATCCGCGAGCTGAATCTCATCAAAAAGGCAGATGCCAACGGTGTCTGCCGCTATGCGGTGCCGGATGCACCGCTTCCGTATTCCGATCTGTTTGCAGGGAATATCGTAGCTGTGGATCATGCCGGAAATACAGTCGCGATCAAATGCCGTTCAGGCACAGCACAGGCGGTATGCACAGTGCTCGATGAGATCGAGCGTCCGGATGTGGTCGGTACGCTTGCAGGGGATGATACGATCTTCGTGCTGATCCGCACTGCGGAGCAGGCAAAACGCTATGCAGCCGAGCTGCTTGCGGAAATTCAGGGCAGGTGAGTGAATGTTAGAAGAACTGTATATTGAAAATCTTGCAGTCATAGAAAAGGCGTGCATCAGTTTTCATGATGCTTTCCACGTATTCACCGGCGAAACAGGTGCCGGAAAATCCATCCTGATCCATGGCATCCAGGCGGTGCTGGGACAGCGTGTTTCCAAGGACTGGGTGCGTACAGGCTGCGACCGCGCTTCTGTGACAGCATTGTTTACCGGTCTGTCCGATGATGTGATGGAGCTTCTAGCAGAAATGGCAGTTTCCTGCGACGAGCGGCAGATCACACTGACGAGGGAGATTCGGGCGGACGGCGGCAGCATCGGCAGGATCAACGGCAAGACGGCTTCTGTTTCTTCGCTGCGTGAAATCGGATCACTCCTGATTTCCATCCATGGTCAGCATGACAATCAGGTTCTCCTTGCCCCTGAGCATCATCTGCATGTGCTGGATGAATTTGGCGGTGATCCGACCTTCCTGACAGCGTATCAGAGATCCTTCCGCCAGCTTCAGAGCATTGCCCGTGAGCTTGGCAAGCTGAAACGCGAGGAACAGTACCGCCGGCAGCGTGCTGCCCTGCTGCAGAAGCAGATCCAGGAGATCGGCGCACTTCAGCCGAAGCCGGGCGAGGAGGAAGAACTGGAAAATGCACTGATACAGGCAGAAAATTCGGAACGTATCCTCGGCAGTCTGAATAATGCTGCCGGTATTCTCAGCGGTGAAGGCGATGACTGTGCTGTGGAGCTTCTCAATACCGCAATGCAGCAGCTGCGTGAGATTGAGGATGTTTATCCGGATACGGACGAGCTGACAGCACGCATGAAGGCGGCTGTCATTGAGATCAAGGATATTTCCGAAGATCTTCGGCGCATGGCGGACGGCGTAAGCCTGGATGAAGTCCGTGCGCAGAAGCTCCGCCAGCGTTACCATGCGATCTCTCAGGTGAAAAAGCAGTTTTTCTGCGATTTTGAAGAGCTTCTGACGCTGTATGACAGCGCGTCCGCTGAGATGGCAAACATGCAGGAGGATGACGACCGTATTGCGGAGCTGGAAGCACAGAAGCAGGAACTGCTTGTGGATGTGACGGAGAAGGCACGCGCCCTTTCCGCCTATCGTGAGGAGACCGGAAATCGCTTTGTAGAGCGTGTTTCGGAGGAACTGCGGTTTCTTGACATGCCCAATGTTGTACTGACCGTCCAGCAAGAAAAGGGAAAGCTGACACTGCAGGGGAGGGACACTGTGACCTTCCTGATTTCTGCCAATAAGGGCGAAGTACCGAAGCCCATCTCTAGGATCGCTTCCGGCGGTGAACTTTCCAGAATCATGCTGGCACTCAAATCCGTGATCGCCGACCGCGACAGCATTCCAACGCTGATCTTTGATGAGATCGACACCGGAGTCAGCGGCAAGGCTGCGCAGAAGATCGGCATCAAGCTCCGTGAGATCAGCAGAAGCCGCCAGGTGCTTTGTGTGACGCATCTTTCTCAGATCGCCGTCATGGCGGATACGCACTATATGATCGAAAAGCATACCGAACATGACCGCACGATCACACAGGTGCATCTGCTTGATTTTGAGGGCAGAACGGAGGAAATCGCCCGCATTATGGGCGGTGATAATCCCAGTGCGCTCATGCTTGAAAATGCAAGAGAAGAACTGAAGCGCGTTGCGGAAAGCAACATTTAAGGAGGACACAATGGGACCTTATTATTATGTAGTGGAAGATATTCAGGGCGACTATGCCCAGCTCTGCCGCACGGACATCGAAGGCGGCGAAATTATGCCGATTGCAATGGCTCTGCTTCCCATGGGATGCGATATCGGCACAAAGCTCTGCTGGCAGTGGGGCGTGTATGAGATCATTACAGCATGAGAGATTCCGGTTTGCACTGTGCAGACCGGAATTTTTTCAGATCATCTTGCAATCTGCACAAAAATATGTTATAATAGTTTTGTACAATCCAGCACTCTTTCCAGAAAAGAGTCAGAATATACGGAGGGAAACTATGAACGATCTCACAAAGCTTGAGCCTGCAAAGGTGTTTTCTTTTTTCAGACAAATCGCAGCGATTCCGCACGGTTCCGGAAACACTGCACAGATCGCACAGTTCTGCCTGGATTTTGCCGCAGAACGTGGGCTGAAAGCTGTAAAGGATGCCGGTGATAATGTCATTATCTATGCTGATGGTACGCCCGGCTACGAAAACAGCGAACCCATCATCATTCAGGGACATATGGACATGGTCTGCGAAAAGACCGCAGAATGCACCAAGGACATGGAAAAGGAAGGTCTTGACCTTTGCACGGACGGCGAATGGCTCTGGGCGGACGGCACAACGCTCGGCGGCGACGACGGCATTGCCCTTGCCTATATGTTCGCCCTGCTTGATTCCGATGACATCCCCCATCCGCCGCTGGAATGCGTTATCACCCGTGACGAGGAAACCGGCATGTTCGGTGCGGAGCTGTTTGAAGCTGAAAACGTCAAGGGTAAAAAGATTCTCAACATCGACTCTGAGGAGGAGGGCATCCTCACCGTGAGCTGTGCCGGCGGCATCACCGGACACTGCACAAAGAAGATCAGCGCACCGGATACCGATCTGCCCTTTGCATATGAAATCTCCGTTTCCGGTCTGCTCGGCGGTCACTCCGGCGTGGACATCGGCAAGGGAAGACTGAATGCGTTCAAAATGCTCTGCCATCCACTGGTATATGTGGAGGGGAATCCTGATTTCTGTATTGCCAGCATCACCGGCGGCGGCAAGCAGAATGTCATTCCGCAGAATGCAGCCATCATCATCGGCACGGAAACCGACTGCTTCGATCTTCTTGCTAAAAATATTGATCTGTGCAATCATGCAGGACTTGGAGGAGAAACAGACTCTGATCTTCTCTTCTCCATCAAAAAGCTGGAAATGCCACCGTACTTCTACGATGAGGAAACCTCGGACAGAATCCTTGACTTTCTTGCAAATGCCCCGACCGGCGTGCAGGCAATGAGCGACAGCATTGAGGGAATGGTGGAAACCTCCCTGAATATGGGCGTTCTGGAGCTGAAAGACAGTATCCTCTCTGCGGATTTCCTCATCCGCAGCAATACCGACAGCGGCAAGGATGCTGTGGTGGAAACCGTTCGCAGCTTCTGTGAATCCATTGGGGATGAGATCGACTTTGACAGCATGACGCTTTCCGCAGAATATCCTGCATGGGAGTACCGCAAGGATTCCCCCCTGCGTGACCTCATGGTCGAGGTGTTCCGCGACCAGTACGGCAAAGAACCGGTTGTTGCTGGTATTCACGCAGGTCTGGAGTGCGGCATCTTTACCAAGAAGATCAAGGATGCGGATGCCATCTCTTTTGGACCTGATATTGAGAATATCCACACACCGAACGAACGCCTGAACATTGCCTCTGCAGTGCGTACCTGGGAATATCTCAAGGAAATCCTCAGAAGAAGTAAGTAAACCTCTGTTTTATTTATACTGATTGTATACCGTGTAACACCCTGCTCACTGCGGGGTGTTACTATTGTAAAGCGGCAGAATAATGCCGGAATAAAGGCATTCTGACCAAAGCTATGGATAAAAATTTGGTGATAATTCCATGCTGAATCGGACGCGAAAACAGACAATTCCTCTTGCTTTCTGTGTCGTAATATGGTATAATTAGTACATACTATATTACATCGCGTACAGTGCACAGGTTCGCAGCTGTCATTTCCCGATCCATCGGGTAATTTTTTTGGATTTGTCACTGTAACGTGATAAAGGAGGATATAATGGAAAACAAAACAGAATTCAAGCCGTATATTCCAGCGTCCAAGGTGACACCGGAGCTTACGGCAACGTCCATCATCATGGGCATCATCCTTGCTGTCGTCTTTGGCGCGGCAAACGCATACCTCGGTCTGCGTGTCGGCATGACGGTATCAGCATCCATTCCGGCTGCGGTTATTTCAATGGGTGTCATTCGTGTCATCATGAAGAAGAACTCTATTCTGGAGAGTAACGTGGTACAGACCATCGGTTCTGCCGGTGAATCTGTTGCGGCAGGTGCGATCTTCACCATCCCTGCACTGTTCCTCTGGGCATCCGAGGGAGTCATGGAGAAACCCAGTGTCGTTGAAATTACACTCATCGCCATTATCGGCGGTCTGCTGGGTGTATTTTTCATGGTACCCCTGCGTAACGCGCTGATCGTCAAGGAACACGGTGTTCTGCCCTATCCAGAGGGTACTGCATGTGCAGAGGTACTCCTTGCCGGTGAAGAAGGCGGCTCCAATGCTTCTACCGTATTTGCTGGTATGGGCTTTGCCGCACTGTTCAAGTTCATCATTGATGGTCTGAAAGCGGTTCCTGGTGAGGTTTCCTTCCGCGTAAAGAGCTTCGCAGGCGAGATAGGCACACAGATCTATCCGGCAGTAATGAGCGTAGGCTATATCTGCGGCTTCCGCATTTCTTCCTATATGTTTGCCGGCGGCGTGCTGAGCTGGCTGGTACTCATTCCGCTGATCGTAATGTTCGGTCAGGATGCTGTCATCTATCCGGCGGACGGTCAGACCATCGGTGAGATCTATGCAGCTGACGGCGCAAGCGGCATCTGGGGCAGCTACATTCGTTATATCGGTGCAGGCGCACTGGCAGCCGGCGGTATCATCAGCCTGATCAAATCCCTCCCCCTGATCGTCCGTACCTTCAAGGACGCACTCAAGGGTATGGGTAAGGGTGCAGCAGCAGGCGCACAGGACAGAACAACAACTGACCTGAGCATGAAGGTCGTACTCGCTTCTATCGCAGTTCTGACCATTGCCATCTGGCTGATTCCGGCAATTCCGGTCAATCTCCTCGGCGCATTTATTATTGTTGTATTTGGTTTCTTCTTTGCAACCGTTTCCTCCCGTATGGTGGGTCTGGTCGGCAGCAGTAACAACCCCGTTTCTGGTATGGCAATTGCAACCCTGCTGATCTCCACTCTCATTCTGAAGGCAACTGGCATGACCGGTGCAGCCGGCATGGCAGCCGCAATTGCAATTGGTTCCATCATTTGTATTGTAGCAGCAATTTCCGGCGACACTTCCCAGGACCTCAAGACCGGCTATCTGCTCGGCTCCACCCCGAAGAAGCAGCAGATCGGCGAAGTCATCGGTGTTCTGGCATCCTCTCTGGCGATTGGCGGTACTCTGTACCTGCTCGACAGCGCATGGGGCTTCGGTTCTGAGGAACTGGGTGCACCGCAGGCAACCCTGATGAAGATGATCATTGAGGGTGTTATGAGTGCAGAGCTGCCGTGGAATCTGGTATTCGTAGGTGTGTTCATTGCAATTTTGGTAGAGGTCATCGGTATTCCGGTTCTGCCGTTTGCAATCGGTGTCTATCTGCCGGTGCAGCTGAACGCATGTATCCTGATCGGCGGTATTGTTCGTCTGGTATTCGATAAGATGAAGACAAAGAACGAAGCAGAGGAAAACAAGAAGAAGGAAGTCATCAACGACGGTATCCTCTTCTGCTCCGGTATGATCGCCGGTGAAGGTCTGGTCGGCATTGTGCTTGCACTGCTTGCTGTATTTGGCGTGGACAAGGTACTGAATATTTCCGGTATGCTCGGTCTGCCGGATGTCGTTTCTCAGATCGGCAGTCTGGTTGTATTCGGTCTGATCATCCTCTGCCTGCTGAAATTCTCCATCTGGAAAAAGCGTGAAAACAGCGGGGTCAAGAATGGCAAGAAGTAAGCATTCTGAAGAAAACTATCTGGAGCGCATTCCCATGCGCCCCGGATGGCTTGCCTGGTCATCCGATGAAAATGGTCTTGTGACCCTTGATATTGAAAACAAGGGGCTGATGAACCGCATTGCACAGAAGCTTCTGAAGAAACCAAAGGTTTCACACATTCATCTCGATGAGATCGGCAGCTATGTCTGGCCCCTGATCGACGGTGAAAAGACCATTGCCGACTATGCGCCGTTCATGGAAGAACATTTCGGTGAAAAGGCGCATCCAACCTGTGAACGTCTTGCGAAATTCTTTCAGATCCTTGAAAGCTATCGCTTTGTAGAATGGAAGCAGCAATGATCCTGCTGTTTTCTCTTAGCCAAAACTATATACAGCACAAAGCCCCTTGCAGAATGATTCTGCAAGGGGCTTGTGCTATTTTGAGGGAGTGAGTAAATCAGCTCTCGTTGTAGGTAACCCACTGGTATCTTGCTGTCAGCGGAGTTGTGCCGTCGAACGGCTTGAGCCATTCATCCACGCCCGTGCCCGGCCATACATTCATCATGATCCTGCCAGGGGTGGTGGGAATGTTGTCATATGCTGTATAGACTGCCTTGCCGTCCACATACCATGTGATATGATCCGGCTGCCAGTCAAAGCCATAGGTGTGGAAGCCTTCAGAAGCATCAAAACCAAGATCGTAGAAATACTCATGATTGCCTACGCCGTTGGTGTAGTAGTTCAGCTGTACCTTTGTAGTGTCCTTGCCGAGGATCTCAATGTCGATCTCGTCCCACGGATTGTTCTCGGACGGACCTGTATAGGTAAAGAAGGAGGATACTACGCCGTCATTCTTGATCGCCTGCATGGAGGTCTCATAATAGCCGTAGCTGTAATGGTCGGCTGTTCTGTATTCTGCGCCGGAATAGCTGTACTGTCCGGACCAGTCCTGGTCAATTGTCAGGTTCAGCACACCGCCGTCGAAGGAGGTGTTTCTCTTATACCAGCCGCAGTCGAAGCAGCTGCCGTTTGTCCATCCGTCAGAAGCAAAGAAGTAAGAATTTTCACCATTGCGGAAATCAGAAACCATATCCGCAGATGCATTCATTGCCGTACCATAATCTACGATACCGCTCACAGTAGACTCTTCCGATGCGGTAGTTTCGGATTCTGTTGTAACAGGTTCTGTCATGGCAGGCTCAGTTGTGGAAGGCTCTGCAGCATCCGCATCTCCGATGGGGAGTGATTCCACAATACCGATCGTATATTTCAGAATGTTCAGGGCATCCGTAGAATCCGGCTTTCCGTTCAGGTCAACGTCAGCATTGATCACACCCTGTTCGGACAGCGGATCGCCGCTTAACAGTGTTCTGTTCAGTGTGAGGACATCCAGAATATCCACTGCGCCATCACAGTTGACATCACCGTAGTCGGCATCACCAACAGGAGTGCTGTCTTCGGTCGGATCTTCGGAGGAAGGTTCTGTAGTGGTGGGCTGCTCCGGTGTTTCCTCTGCGTCAGCGGTCAGGGTCATCAGATAGGTGAGAGGAGAATTCCAGTAGATGGTGATCTCATTGGTGGAATAGCTCTCCCAGTTGTCCACATAGCACTTAGCAGGTGCAACGCCGTTGAGATATGCCTTTGCAGCACTATCCTCCAGATTGGAGTTGACACCGCCTACCAGCATACCGGACATTGCTTCCTGTGCAGCCATGGACGGACGATGGTGCGGACACTGCGGAGATACTGTGCCATAGCCGGTCATGAAGCATGTGCCGAGCGGATTCAGTCCGAGCAGATAATCAAGCTGTGCCTGGGCTGCCTCTGCATAAGAAGCATCCCCGGTGAGTTGATTTGCCAGCCCCAGGATCACGCCTGCATTGGCAATGGTCATATTGCTGCCCCAGTTGAATTTGCTGATGGCTGTACCATAGGCAGTGCTGTCCGAGGTGGAAACGAACTTGTCAGCCTGATTCACGATCAGACGCTTTGCTGTCTGATATGCGGTGCTGTTCTGGTCGATCCCCGGCATGGTTACAAGTGCAATATTACCGTAGTCGCCGACCGTGCTCCAGTCCAGACCATCTTCCGGATAACCCAGTGCATCCAGATACTTCGTATCACCAGTCGTGCGGTAGAGCTGTGCAGCTGCCCAGTAGCGTTCATCTCTGTCAGAAAGATCACCATATTCACCAGTGGTAATATCCTCCGGATTCTGGAAAATGAAATTCGGATTCTGTTCCAGATAGCTCCATGCCTTTTCAGCTGCTGCCAGACACTGTGCAGCGTAGGATGCATCATATTCTGCATAGACCTCTGCTGCCAAAGCCATGGATGCTGCGAAATCAGCTGTTGCTGTGGTGGATACCGGTGTCACGATCAGGGGCTGTGTTTCATATTCCGGTGCTACATAGCCGGGGAAGCTTGCGCATGTGACCTTGTGGTACACGCCGCCGTCAGAAGCCTGCATCTTGAACATCCAGTCCAGCTCGTATTTTACTTCATCCAGAAGATCGGACTTGCCGTTGCCGCTTTCCGGGATGCCGTAATTATCCCCATACAGGGAAGGATTCTCAATATAGGCATACAGAAGATCTGCCACTGCCTTTGCTGCCGGAACGATGTAGCGTCCATAGTCGCCGGCATCGTGCCAGCCGCCGCTGACATCGATCTGCTGACTGGTACCGTAGATCGTTGCCATGCTGGTGTGACATGCTGCATGACTGAATGCGCCGCCTTCCACTGCACAGCCGCATCTCTGCAGATACAGCATCTTGACGGAATCCATGAGCAGTTCATCATAAACTGTATCGGAAATTTCAAATACATAGGAATCATCCAGACCATCACAGGTAATGTAATATCTGCCCGGTGTGTTCACAGCGGAGAAGTCCGCAGTCTGATTGGTTTCCTCTGCGTAGGAATTATTCACGCTGCTGGAAAGCTGACCGGTGTAAACGACCTGCTTGGTATCCGCATTGACAACGGAGAAGGAGGAGGCACCGGATGCATTGCGGATCACGGCTGTTTTTTCAGCGTCAGTACGATAACCCACCTGGTTTGTCAGGATCGGAGCTTCATAGGGACGTGTGGAGGAATAGTCCACATTGGAATCATCCACCAACTCCAGGGATACATTATCCAGGTAGATGGTGTGTTCACCAAGACTGCCGCCGTCCTTTTCCTGCAGACCGCAGTTGAACACGAGCTTCGACATGATGTCGGTTTCATATTCCATCGTGAAATCCTGCACTACAGTCTGCGGAGTCGGAGAAATATCCAGCCCCTTCCATGTATATGCAGTGTATTTGCCGCCGTTCTGCTGGATCATACCTTCCACAAAGCGGTCAGTTGTACAGGAAATGTCGTACTTCAGACGATAAACGCCATTCTGGTACAGCGGAATAATGTCATAGTACATCTGTACAGCATAGGTCAGAGTACCCGTACTGGTCACCTTGAGTGCCAGTCTGCCGGAATCCGTGCTAAGTGTGCAGGCTCCACCGCTCTCCTTGTAGATGCCCCAGTCCGATGTACCGGTTTCAAAGGTCGAGTTGCTGATGAGATTTGCAGCAGAAGCAGTGTACTGTGTCATGGGCAGCGCAGTTCCCAGAAGCACACAGGCAGCAACGCCGGCAGCAAATCTTCTGAATGTGGTCTTTTTCATAAAATCTTCCCCTCTCAATAAAAAAAGATTGTTTGGTCGGCAGTGGATTGGGACCTTAAGGTGATGTGTAAAAACGTCCGTGACGGCATAATTTCTATGAGTGGCATCATCTGACGCGTCAACAAG
>JAZNKY010000024.1:0-20527 GCA_045578805.1 Oscillospiraceae bacterium | reverse complement strand
AGGTCCCGAGATCAAGGGCAAGAAGCTGGGTGTTATCGGTCTGGGCGCTATCGGTGCTCTGGTTGCAAACGCAGCAGTTGATCTGGGCATGGAAGTATACGGCGCAGACCCCTTCCTCTCTGTTGACGGCGCGCTCCACCTCTCCGACAGAGTTCACTATGTAAAGAGCAACAAGGAGATCTTCGAGCAGTGCGATTACATCACCCTGCACGCTCCCGCAACAGCTGAGACAAAGGGCATGATCAATGCTGAGTCCATCGCTACAATGAAGAAGAACGTTCGTATCCTGAACTTCGCTCGTGCAGACCTCGTTGACAGCAAGGCCATCATCGACGCTCTCGCAAACGGCGGCATGGCAGCTTACGTTACAGACTTCGTAACAGACGATCTGATCGGCATCGACGGTGTTACAGCAATGCCTCATCTGGGCGCTTCCTCTCCCGAGAGCGAGGACAACTGCGCAGTTATGGCAGTTAACGAGATCATCGCTTACCTCGAAAAGGGCGATATCATCAACAGCGTTAACTTCCCCAACGTTGTGGTTCCCATGACAGGCGACGCTAAGATCTGCGTGCTCCACAAGAACGTAGAGGGTCTCCTGAACAGCCTCACAGGCGCTGTTTCCGCAGCAGGTATGAACATCGAAAACATGGTTTGCAAGTCCAGAAAGGAACTGGCTTACACCGTTCTCGACGTTACAGGCGGCACAGACGGTATCGAGACAACACTCAAGGGTGTTGACAGCGTTATCGCAGTAAGAGTTATCAAGTAATTCTGTAAGCAATGATACAAGATCCGTTTCCGATACGATATCGGGGACGGATCTTTTTGTTCTGAGAAACAGATCGAAATTTGGCGCTACGCTTAATGAGGAGTGAGGAATTAGGAATTATGGTATCGCCTACGGCGATATATCTAAATGACGGCTTCACCGTCACTGCGCTAATTCCGATTTATCACATCGCGCAAATAATAACTCTTGCATTCCTGCTGCATTTGTGGTATAATATAGGGTGGACATATATTATAAACTATCCATCCTGAAAGGAATGACAATTATGGCTAAGAACAATAACGAAGGCAAGCCTCAGTTTGAGATCCCGCGCCCCGAGTTCCCCAAGCGCGCCGTTGTAACAGGCGGTATGCCCTACGGTAACAAGGAGCTGCATTTCGGTCATGTGGGCGGAATGCTGGTATTTGCCGACACATACGCGCGCTTCCTGCGTGACCGTATCGGCAAGGAGAACGTCATCTTCGTCAGCGGCACCGACTGCTACGGCTCCCCTATCGCAGAGGGATGGCGTCAGAAGGTGGCAAGAGGCGAGTTTGAAGGCTCCCTTGAGGATTTTGTTCGCTCCAATCATGAAAAGCAGAAGAGCACCCTTGCAGATTATGCGATCGCTCCTAACCTTTTTGCTGCGTCAGGTCTTGACAGGGCAAAGGAGGTCCATGCGGAGTTTACACTGGAGTTCCTTAACTCTCTGCATAAGAAGGGTCAGCTCAATAAGATAAGCACCATGCAGTTCTTTGATGAAAAGGCAGGCGTATTCCTCAACGGTCGTCAGGTCGTCGGCAAATGCCCTGTGGAAGGCTGCTGCTCTGAGAAGGGCTATGCGGATGAATGCGACCTCGGACATCAGTACATGCCCGAAAACCTGCTCAATCCCGTCAGCACCCTTACCGGTGAAACACCCGTGATGAAGCCCGTTGTCAACTGGTACTTCAAGCTCCGCGATTATGAGAAGCTCCTGCAGGACTGGGTTGCTGTGATGCAGAAGGACAAGTCCATCCGTCCGGTCGTGCATAAGACCATTTCTGAATTTCTGAAGCCGCCGGTGATCTATATCAAGCGTGAATTTGAGGAAACCTACTTCTCCCTCAAGGATTCCATGCCGGCGCACAATTACCTGGAGGAAAAGAAGAAGCCCTCCTTTACGATTGAATTTACCAATCTGCCCGACTGCGACGAAGCCTGCCGCATTCTCACACAGAACGGCATCCGCTACCGTACCGGCAAGACCCTCGTTCCGTTCCGTCTGACCGGCAACATCGAATGGGGCGTACCTGCGCCGAAGTTTGAAGCGGACGGCGAGGATCTGACCGTGTGGGTATGGCCCGAATCTCTCTGGGCACCGATCTCCTTTACCAAGACCTATCTCGAAGAACAGGGCGCGGATGCGGACGCTTGGAAGTCCTACTGGTGCAGCAAGGAATCGAAGGTATACCAGTTCATCGGACAAGATAATATCTACTTCTACGGCATCGCAGAGCCGGCAATGTGGATCGCACAGCAGGCAGCTGCGGAAAAGACTGCCGACCCGGCGGATGGTGAGCTTCAGCTGCCGACCATCGTGGCAAATCACCACATCCTCTTCCTTGACAAGAAGGCATCCAGCTCCGGCGCGGTCAAGCCCCCGATGGCGGATGATCTGCTGAACCACTACACTCCCGAACAGCTCCGTATGCACTGGCTGGGTCTGGGTCTGGGACAGCGTTCTGTCAGCTTCATGCCCAAGCCCTACAATCCGGATGCAAAGCCGGAGGATGCAGATCCCGTTGTCAAGGACGGTCTGCTCCTGTCCAATGTTTACAACCGCATGATCCGTACTGCGTTCTACACCACACAGAAGGAATTTGACGGCATCCTGCCGGATGTACAGCCGGAGGAAAAGTTCCTTGCAGAAGCGAAAAAAGCAGTTCTGGAATACGAGCGTCACATGTCCAAGTTCGCATTCCACCAGTGCACCTATGTACTCGACAGCTATATCAGAAACGGAAGCAAGTACATGGCAAAAACACTGAACAACGAGAGCGTGTCCCCCGAGGAGCGCAAGCAGGCACTGGCAAACCTGTTCTATATGATCCGCATCACCGGCATCCTGCTCCACCCGATGGCTCCCATCGGCACGGAAAAGCTGCAGGAATATCTGCAGGTCGATGACAGAATCTGGAGCTGGGAAACCATCCTCGAACCGATCAATTATTTTGTTGGTGAGAATCACCAGCTGAAATTCCTGCCGCCGAGAACCGACTTCTTCACACGTCACGAGAGCCAGTTCACAGCGGGTACGGAGGAATAATTCCATGAAATTATCCGAGCTGGAACATAAGCTCGCTGTGCGGTTCCCGGCAAAATTCCATGCGATTCATGCAACAGGTGCAATGGAATGGATGGAATTGTCGCATTCGGAATTTCGTGAAAACCGAGACCGCTATCTGAATGATCCGACAGCGTTCATGATACTGGAATGCGACTGCGAACCGCTGTTTTTCGAGAATGTTTTTCCAAGAATGGAGGATCTTTCCGAATGGCTCCGCTGGCGGGAAGAGGACGAAAAACAGGTGCTGAAAGAGGGCGTGTCCCTGATTCCCTTTGCACAGACGGGCAGCGGTGATCTGTATTGTTTTCTGTATGAGGAGGACATGGCAGAGCCTGCTGTCATCCTCTATCTTCATGACAGCTATGATGTTCCAGATGTGATCGGCGATACATTCGATCAATTCCTGTATCGGATGATGCTGCAGGCGGCAGCCTTTGCAGAGGATATTGATGGTGCACATTGGAAAGCGCATCTTCAGTATCTCACGGAGAAACACCGTGCAAAGCTTGCTGGCAAGGATACTGATGAACTTACCGATATGTATTATGATGACATCTGGCAGGATTCCCAAATCTTCACCAAAATATCATAAAACGATCCCCTGAAAAGTCTATTTTTCAGGGGATTTTATTAGAATGCCGCCAGTCTCTGCCCTTCCCGTATCAGATGTCGTTTTTGTGCTAACATAAGTCGCTTTTATTCTAATTCTCCATCGGATTTTATGCTATAATGAAACTATAGTAAATACGTTCGGTGAATCCGCAAGGAGGTTTTACAATATGCGCAGAAGAACGATCAGACGTACAGCCTGTGCCGTATCCGCCGCACTCTGCCTGACACTGCAGGCGGCAATGCCAGCGTTCGCAGCGGGCACGGAGCTGGACATCAGCAATGCAATTGCAACAGGGGAGGGGATCACCATCAGCAGCGAAAATATCAGCACGAACAATTATAAGGATGAAAAGTACAACAACCCCATTTCGTCCGAATTTTTCTGCGCCGATCCCACTGCGGTGGAATATAACGGCAGACTCTATGTGATCGGTACGAACGACCACGAGCAGTATGAGATCGCCGGTCCTGATAAGGACAACACCTATGAGCAGATCAAGTCCATGGTGGTACTGTCCACGGATGATATGGTGAACTGGATCTATCACGGTGAGATCAACATCGGAGAAATTGCACCGTGGATCGCCAATTCCTGGGCTCCTTCCGTTGTATCCCGTGTGGAGGATGACGGCAAGACCCACTTCTATCTGTACTTTTCCAACAACGGTCTCGGTGTCGGCGTAATCCATGCAACGGATCCGGCAGGTCCGTGGGACGATCCGCTGGGCAAACCCCTGATCTCCAGCAGTACGCCCGGTCTCGGCGATTGCCCGAATCCCTTTGACCCCGGCGCGGTGATTGATGACAACGGCGTGGGCTGGCTCTCCTTCGGTGCCGGCAAGGCTGCGAACGGAACTGACATGATGCGCGGCACGAACAGGATCGTCCGTCTGGGCGAGGACATGGTTTCCCTCGACAGTGAGATCGCAGAGATCCCGGCAGCATATCATTTTGAAGCAAGCGAACTGAACTATATCAATGATACCTATGTCTACACCTATAATATTGACTGGATCAGCAACGAGGTGGAGTGGAATTATGATTGCCCCCGTCCCTCCCAGTGCAGTATGGTGTACATGACCACCAAGACCCCGCTCGATCCGGAGAGCTGGGAAATGAAGGGCGAATACTTTGTCAATCCTGGTACCGCCGGCTTTGACTATTCCAATAACCACACACATCTGCACAAGTACAAGGGTGAATATTATCTGTTCTACCACACACTCATGCTCAAGCGCGGCATGGGCATCTCCGGCAGCTACAGAAGCCTTGGCGTGGATAAGATCCATGTGGACGAGGAAACTGTGACCATCGAGAAGATCGGCGGTACCAAGACCGGACCGGATTCCATCAGCAGGGTGAATCCCTTCGAGGCAAACCTTGCAGCAGAGCTGAACAATACCGCTGACATTTCTTTCGATACCGCTGACGGACACAGACCAACTGTGATCAGCGACGCAAAGGGCGCATGGTTCAGTGTGCGCGAGGTGGAATTTACTGCATCCGATGAACCGGAGGAGGAAACACCTGCTGAGCTGGAGCTGACGGATGTGGATACCATTGATTACAACATCAACGTGCTCAGCGTCGATCAGCCCACAACCGTTTCCATGTATCCTGCCTCCAGCGACGGCGTGGACTGTGTTGGCTCCGCAGAGGTGACCGCAGCAGGAAAATACACCATTTCCTGCGATATGGGCGGTACGGACGGCATGATGAATATGGGCTATTTCAAGGTGGATAATGATGCGCAGATCACCTTTGTGGTGGACAGTATTGTTGTCAACAGCAAGTATGAGATTGATATTTCCGCAGAGCTGACCAACACCAGGGAGTGGGCGGATGGTCTTCGCAATATCTGGAACGGCTATGCGGATGGTGATAAGGTCTATACCTCCGAGTTTGCAGAGTTCCGCTACAGCGAATCCGCAGGCGCGATCCAGTTCTATGCGGCAGCAGACATCCAGGATACCAACCTCGGCAATGCACCGCTGCTGGAAACCCCGGTGACCTTCTATGCCAATGTCAAGGGTACGGGACGTGTGGAAGTCCGCCTCGACAGCCCGGACGGTGCAGTCCTGACCAGTGTGGATTTCGACAGTCCGGATGCCTTCCAGACCGTTTATAATACTGAGGTAGCTGCAGTCGGCGGTACAAGGGATCTATATTTCGTATGCTCCGATGCCGGTATTGCCGTGGACAGCTGGACATTTGCGCCCACAGGCGACGTACCGGTACAGCCCGATACAGTACGCGGCGATGTCAACGCGGACGGCAAATTTACTGTAAATGATGTTGTGATGATGCAGAAATACCTCCTCGGTGCCGGTACCCTGACCGCACCCGAAGCGGGTGAAATGCTGAACGACTCCGTTCTCAATGCATTCGATCTCGCAGTCATGAAGCGAGAACTCCTTTAAGAGCCTGTTCAGCATCTTCCAACAGCAGCCTTTTCGGCATCTTTTCCCTGTATCTTTGCCCGAAATCCTTGCAATACACACAGTATTCCTGCGGGTTTCGTGCTTTGATACATGAAAAATCTGCTCGAAAATTCTGCTATCTCCAGATACTGAACACGCTCTGACCTTGCACGTTTCTTTCTATCATACAGCCCCCTAAGCTGACGGGACTGCCGCACGCAATGTGCAGCAGTCCCGTCTGGCGTTATAGCAAGGTGTTGTCCGTCATTTCTCTGTATTGCACCGGTGACATACCGGTGTGCTTCCGGAAAACACGGCTGAAATAATTATGGTCGTCATATCCGCAGCTCCAGGCGATCTCGCCGATGGAGAGGGGAGAGGTGCGCAGCAGCTGCTGTGCTTTTTGGATGCGCAGTCCGGCAATATAGCTGTTCGGCGCGGTATGGAATACGGACTTGAACAGCCGGAGAAACTGCCGTTCCGAATAGCCTGCGATCCCCGCAAGCATTTCCGTGCTGATGCTGCTGCAATAGTTGTTTTCGATGTAAGCGGCGGCACCGGCAAGCTTGACAAATGCATTTCCTCCGCTGACGGTGTCCGCCTGGTAGTACTGCGAAAGCCGCAGACAGAGCAGACGGAACATCGCAAACAGCCCGTCCTGCCAGCCGATTCCCCGCTGCGTGTAAAGCTCCATCATTTCGTGGATCATGGCTTCCGCAGTGCTGAAATTTTCAGCTGTCAGCCGCAGCTGGCTGCAGAAATGATGGGTCTGTGTACAATGCGGCTCCAGTACGAATAACGCCTGAAAGCCGGGCAGCTTCTTCATGTCAAACAGGTCGGCAAGTGCCTGCTCCGGCTTGAACATAATATTGCAGATCCGCAGATGGGAAGCATCGGAAAAGCTATGCACAGTATGCTCGTTGATGACAAATACATCCCCTTTTGCAATACGATAGCGTTCCCCGCCCACCACATGCTGCGCCGAGCCGTCAAGCACGACTACCAGTTCTGAGAAATCCGCATGATTATGCGGATAGCAGTCATTTTCTTCATGGAATCCATACTGTATGTGCACCGGAAACGTATCCTGGTCCGCAAACAGCCGGAACGGAAAACTAATGATCATCGTGATCAGCCTCCTGGTTGAAATTGATTTTGCAAACTATAATCTATGCCGGTAATGTCAGCAACTCTGGCGGCGGTGACGGCTAAAAAGGGGCAAAAGGCGAAGCCTGACAGGTTCCCGTTCCCTCTGCTTCGCTTCGCTCGACATCTCCCCACCCCGTCAATGCCATCAACTTAGGCAGGGGCAAGAGGACGAAATCTCCAAACGGGGTTCCAAGGGGCTTTGCCCCTTGGGCGGTGGAGGCGGCGCAGCCGCCTCCTACAACAGCCCCTCCCCTCGGGGAGGGGTTGGGGTGGGGGCAGTCTTGGAAGACTTCCCCCCAAAAAAGAGCATCTATACTTAGCTGCCACAGCAACAATATTATAGCATAAAACCCTCCCGGATGCAATAGATTCTGTACAAAATGCCGAATTTCCGGAGGACGAAAAAAACATGAAAAAACATGAAAAAACACCTTGACAAAACCGCCGAAATATAGTATAATAACGGTTGTATGGTCATAAGCAGAGTAACCGCCTGCGGATGACCCGTTCAGCCGTCCTGCAAAACCGATGAGGGATCCCCGTTCCTTGCCATCCGCAGTACACGGTGAATGGAATACCTAAAATGAAAACGGAGGAATTGATTATGTCTACAACCATGCCTAAGGCTGGCGAAGTCAGCCGTAACTGGTATATTTTAGATGCAGCGGACAAGCCGCTGGGCCGCGTAGCTGCAAAGGCTGCACATCTTCTGAGAGGCAAGCACAAGCCCACATTCGTACCGCACGTTGACTGCGGCGACCATGTAATCATCATCAACTGCGAGAAGGCTATTCTGACCGGCAAGAAGCTGGAGCAGAAGAAATTCTACTGGCACACCGGCTGGATCGGCGGTCTGAAGGAAGTATCCTACAAGAAGCTGATGGCTGAGAGACCGGAGAAGGCAATGACAATTGCAGTTACAGGTATGATCCCCCACACAGCACAGGGCAGCGCACAGCTGAAGCGTCTGCGTACCTTCAAGGGTGCAGAGCACAATCATGCAGCACAGAAGCCCGAAGTTGTTGAATTTTAATCAAGGAGGCAGCACGATATGTACGAACCTAAGGTAGCATACCACTATGGTACAGGCAGAAGAAAGCATTCCGTATCCAGAGTAAGACTCGTTCCGGGTACTGGCAATATCACAATCAACGGCAGAAGCATCGACGATTACTTCGGTCTTGAGACTCTGAAGCTCATCGTTCGTCAGCCTCTGGCACTGACAGATACAATGGAAAAGTTTGACGTTGTATGCACAGTTGAGGGCGGCGGCGTTACCGGTCAGGCTGGTGCGATCCGTCACGGCATTTCCCGCGCACTGCTCCAGTTCGACGCTGAGCTGCGTCCGGCTCTGAAGGCTGCTGGTTTCCTGACCCGCGACCCCAGAATGAAGGAAAGAAAGAAGTACGGTCTCAAGGCTGCTCGTCGCGCACCGCAGTTCTCCAAGAGATAAGTACCCTCCGTTTTACAGCGTATTTACGCAGTTTTTCGGAACCCTACAACATTGTTTTCAAAGCCTCCCTGTTCATGCAGGGAGGCTTTTCATCATTTGGCAAATTTATCATATACCATCAATACAAATAACGCGGCAGTGATCGGCATTACCAGAAAATACACATTCACATAGAAGAGGGTAATGCTCACCTCCCTGAACGTCTGCAGAAAGAAGCCGGTTAGTATCACAACGGGATGCACAGCAAGATAGAACAGGTACAGCCAATTGAACCAGTATGCCAATGTGAAGCACCTGGGGTGCAGGATGATGTACCTGTCGCTGTTTTTATAGCCAGCCAAAACCAGCCATTGGAGCAGCTGCCGGAACAGAGGACGCTTGTCCGATTCGGCAGGAATTGATTTTCTGTGCCTCTTTTTCCTGCGGCGTGGAACGGGCTTCCTGGAAATGATCCTGCCAAGCAGAAATACCCTGAAAAACAGAAGATATGCTGTCACGCCGATGAAAAAGTACAGAAAAATACTCGCGCCGAATGATACATTCGATTTGTTTTCGGCGATATTGCTTATGATTTGTTCAAAAATAGATTTCATCTCCATTCATTCCGCGTAGGAAAGGGCAGCTGTAAGCAGGAATGCTTTCAAGTGGAGATTTCTGTCGGGCTTCTCCCTCTCTGCCCCCTTTAACTGGTAAGCATTTCATAGGTAACACCATATTTTTCAGCAATATCTTTTGCATAGGACAGCCCCTCGGGACGCGCGACCTCTACTTTAAAGGAACGCTTGCCGCTGTCATTCTTCATGATAAGCGAAGAGGCCTTGACACCGCTGTTTTCCCTGTTGATCTCATCCACATCCGCTGCAAGCTTGTGCATGTGCGTATTATAGATGGTCCTTACCTGCTTTTTCAGAAGTGCCCGCACAGAATCCTTTGCAATATAATATCCTTCTTCAAATGAAGTGGTCGAAAAGGTTTCATTGAGCAGAAGCAGACTGTCTTTCGTGCAGCCGAAATAGATCTCCTTGAACCGGACACATTCCTCGCCGAGTCTTCCGAGATCCATTGTTTTGTCCTCGTCTGCAGGGAAGTGCGTGTAGATGCAGTCAACAGGTCTGTAACCAAAGGCGGATGCCGGTACATAGATACCGCCCTGTGCAAGCACGAACAGAAGCCCGACAGCCTGTGTGATGGTTGTTTTGCCGCCGCGATTTGCACCAGTGAGAATGTATATCGTATGTTCATTGTCAAATCTGAGGTCATTGTAAACGATCTCGTTTGTATTTTCCATGCTGATCGCAAGCTTGAGATTGTAGAGATCCTTTGCATCCATGGAAACAGCATCGTTTTCCATAAGCTGCGCTTCACAGAATCTGAACCCGCGTTCCATATTTGCGCTGACAAATTCTGCAAATCTGATATAATACATAAATTCCGGAATGATGTGCGAAATGTTCACAATGGCAACACTTGCATATCTGGTGAGCGTATCGCGGAGTTTCTTTACAAGGGAATCGAGCATTTTATTAAGCGTTTTGTCAAGATAAAATGTAGAATGACTTGCTCCGTCATCTTCGGGGATATTTACGATCGTGGAGATTTCGCGATTTTCAATATATGGTGCGCTCTGTGCAAGAGAAATACCTGCGGTCTTTTCTATAAATGAGTAGAGTTTGCTGTCATGCTGCTTTTCGATCTGATGATAGTGCATATCACCGTTCCATTCCGTACCCTCATGGATTTTGTTTTTGGAAGCGAGTGCATCGGCGAAGGTGGTGACGATGCCCGATTTCCTGAATGGCTTGTTGTTGACCGAGACCAGTCCCACACTGACGGCTTCAAAGCGTTCATTGACATTGATTCCAAGCGTGACGCTCTGTATTGCAGAGGATTTCAATTTTAACTCAGCAATATCTTTTTTCATCTCCGCAAAATAGGCTTCATGATAAAGCTCATCAATGAAATTTCTGAAGCCCACAAGTCCTTCTGATTCGATTCCTGCATCGGAAAGACAGCTCTGCATGGCTTCTACACATTGAATATAATCATTCAGTTCATCGAGCCGGTGCAGAAGATGCCACAGACCGAGTTTTTCGTCCGACTCTTTGTGAATGCTGCTGAAATTCCGGATAAATTCAAGTTTGTCAAAAAGCTCTGTCATACGCTTCCGGAAATCGGGATGATGCAGTATATCCACAAAGACCTTCTGCCTGTATGCAGCAACTCTCGGATCAGCGGTCATATTAGAGAGAATGCCCATAATGAGATTCTGTTCTTTTTTATTATCCGTAAGATGCTGGCAAATCGTTTCAAGACCGAGGTCATGACAGGCAGTTTCAGAGAGCTGCTTGTATTCTGTATTTTCGTAATAGGGGAACAGTATGCTGAATCGTTTGTTTTCGTTCATATCAATACTCCTGATGCGTTTTTTTCATTATAACATGTTTCAGGGGATATGTCAATCAAAAAAGAAACCTCCGGCTTCTCGGAGGCTCTAACTCACTATCAAACTAAAGCGATGCTGTTTCGTGCCATTTTACAGCTGTCGGCTAAAATCCTATACCAACACGCCATCGCCCAAACCGATCCATACGAAAATGGTTTATTCTTCCGGCAATACCTCCACCACTGACAGCTCAGGACGATTGAAAATGCGCGGGATGAATATCATTCTGAGCGGCTTGGCTAAACCGCGGCTGACGATTTGTACAGTGCCGCTTTGTTCGCGCTGACCACAGGTAAATTCCGGGAATATGCCTTGTTCGGGCGCGTAAAGCCCATGTTCAAGCAGCTTGGGGATACGCCACTGACCACCGTGCGCATGACCTGACAGCACGAGGTCAATGCCTGTCTCGTAATCCGCACATTCGTCGAGGATCGTTTCAAACTGTTCCGGCTGATGCGCGAGAAGGATATTATATTTTGCTTCATCCAATGATTGGCAGCATGTTTCGAGCTGGTCAGGATTATCGTATGCATGAATCACTCCGCAGATCCGAAGATCCTGATCATTTACCGTAATATCAATGTACTCACCGTGAAGTACGGGGATACCAAGGGCCTTTACTTCTGCATAAAATGCTTCAGTATCCTTGCGCATTCCCTCGTGATTTCCGGAAGCATAAGCGCAGGGATAGGCTTCCTTTATCATTTCCATAAGCTGCAGCGCATGTTCCGTCCCGCCTTGAAAGTCTATGACATCCCCGCCGAACAGGACAATATCCGGCTGCTCTGCCTGAATTTGCGTCCATATTCCGGATTGATCATCGCCGCCGTAGGTGCAGTTGTGCAGGTCGGAGATAAAAAGAATACGCACAGATTCAGTGAGCTTTTCCGAACTAAGGCTGTAACGTTCAGTCTGAAGCACATTTCCGAACGCAGTCATCACGATATTTAGCAGTACCAGCCCGGATAAAACGATCAGTTTTGTTTTGGTTTTCTTTTTCATAAGATTTGCTTTGATCCTTCCGTTTTTTATAGATCTCTTCATGAATCATATAAGCTGTCATTCCATGTGTGAACAAAAAGAAAGCTTTCCAAGAAGGGAAGCTTTCAGACACGTCTGACTGCGCGGGTTCTGCGCCTGTCAGGGTGTGACAAAATAGATGACATACTTTCCAGTTTCAAAACTTCCAGCAGCTATGATTCCGCTTGCACGAAGTGCATAAGGAATCATGCGGTAAATAAAACTATATAGCGAAAAAAGAAAGCCTCCCAAAAAGGGAAGCTTTCATACGCGTATCGCCCGCGCGGGCTCCGCGCCTGTCAAGGTGTAACGAAATAGATGACATTGTTTTTACCTTGACTTCGACCTCTCCCAGTCAGATTTTTTTATTTTTGTATCTTCTCAATCATACAAGTATGCCGCTTCTCCGCATCCTTGTCATAACTGATGCCAACCAGCAAGATCTCACCGGAGTAGTCCTTCAGGCATTTCACATACTGCTTTTTCTTGATCTGATCGATCGCCGCTTCTGCTGAAATGTTCCATTTCAGTTCCACGATCATCGCCGGAGTATGACAGCCTGTTCGGGGAACAAAGACCAGATCGGCAAAACCCTTGCCGCCTGCCAATTCCCGGTGAATTGTGTAATTCTTTCTTGCGGAATAGTATGCAAGTGAAAGAATACAGGACAGGGAATTTTCGTTGTTGTATTGCAGGATGGATGTGTTTTCATCATGTACCTGCTCAATGATTTCAGCAACTCTATCAGTATCTCCCTGCAAGGTAGATTCAAGCAGTTCATCCGAAAGCTGAATAGACTTGATCACATCACTCCAACCCAACACTCTGACAGTGCTGATAAACTGTTCTCGAATTTCATAGTTCGGGATGAAAATTTCTTTCGTGTCAAAATCATACGCAAGATACCCCAGATGGATCAGCAGCGTCAGCACATCGTCCTGCACTTGAAATGTAACCATGTCATTCGTAAATATGCTGGTGTCGATTACCTTTCGCTCTCCTGCGATCATCTGTGTGATCGTGTCCCGCAATCCATCATAATTCATGTCAATGTAGGTGCGGATGGATTCATAGGTTTCAGTTTTTGTCCAGTAGTTATCAAATTTTTGCCGCACCATCGCTTCAACCACTGACTTGGGATTATAAATAGAATGCTCATTCAAGCTATAACCATCATACCATTTTTTCGCTTCGGCAAAATCCATGTGATAAGTTTCACAGAGTTCCTTGACTTCCATCTCTGTAAAACCCGTAAATTCAGCAATTGGGTCAGCGTTGGTCATGGAGAATTCATCAAACATATTCAGTGCAGAATGCTCTCCATACTTTTTGATCGGAAGGATGCCTGTCATGTAGGCAAGTGCGACATAGGGCTGATTTTTCAGCAGATCCCGCAGAAAATCGAGGTATTCCTTCTGCAAGTTCCAGTCAGCGTTCCGCATACGGAATACGCAGTCCCACTCATCAATGATAAAGACGAATCTTGCACTGCACTGGGAGTAGATCTCCTCCATAATAGATACCAACTGATTGTCACAAAATTCTATATCCGTAAATTCATGCTTGAGTTCACGGATCACCTTACTCTCAAGGGCAGCAAGCATTGTCCGAATATCATCAGTTCGATTCATAAATCGCTGGATATTAAGATGAATAACATGATATTTGTTCAGATGCTTCTCAAAACTTGAATGCTGTGAAATTTTGAGATTCTGAAACAGTTCTCTCGAATCACAGCCTCTGCTATAATATGCAACCAGCATATTTGCTGCCATAGATTTGCCGAATCTTCTCGGACGACTGACACAAATATTTTTTTGCAGTGTCCGAATATTTTTGTTTGTGAAAGCAATCAACATACTTTTGTCCACATAAATTTCGGAATCCACTGCTTCTTGAAACGCTGCATTATCCGGATTCAAATAAATTCCCATGCTCTCCGCCTCCTTTCCGAATTTTTGCTTGCTTTTATTATATCATGTTTTCAGGAATAAATCAAGTAGCAGACACAGTTCCAATCAATTTCTTCCTCTCACTATCAATATAATCCTTCACAAACTGCTCCGCCTCCTCCACACTGGGTTCGAGCAGTTCAAAATCCACCGCCGCCGAAATCCTGTCCAACGGAATGGCGGACTGTTCGTTCTCGAATATCTCAATCACAAACCCTTTACACTGCACCTCGTTGCCATCCTTATCGACTCTGGCAACAGATTCCTGTGAAATCTTCACATAAAATCCTCTGTACGTCATTGTTCTCACTCCAATCCCATGACAAAATCTTCTTCCTGATCCTCCAGTTCCTCCTGTCGGATACGCTCCTCCTGTTCTGTCATCGCCTGCATCAAGGCTCGTTCCAGATAACGATCATCCATGCCATTCGCACGGTAACCGTTCACAATGGTCTGATAATAATGCTGGCTTGGCGGTGCAATTTCACCCCTGTTCATGACATATGCCATGCATTCTCTCACTTTTCCGCCGACCTCCATCTCGAAGATCTCTTTGCGGTATAAACTGGGGAAGCCCTCGTACCGGTCTAAATTGATCTCATCCCTTTCACCGATCTCCCAGATCAGCACCGGAACCTCTGCACCTTTCTTCGGCACAATCGTTGCCACCCCTCGGAACTCCAGCTCATGCCCCTGCAGCATTTTGCTCTCAAGCACTTTTGCCGTCGGACAACGCCGTGCCATCTGTTCAAGGTTGATGTTGCTGCCATAGGCAAGGTAAATTCGTCTATATTTCATTCTTTTTCATCCTTTCCGTTTGCAATTACATACTCATGCTCATTTCTTCGCTTTCGTCAAACTCCTCACAATCGCTCACAACGCCCTGCAAATTTTCATGGGGCGTTTCCCTCACTTCCTCCCGAACGTCGCACACGACGGCGACAGCAGGCTCACAAGGGGCTTGCTGTTCTCTCTGCTGACTTCTGATTCGCTCTTGCTTCAGCCGTTCCCTCTGTGCAATCGCATCCTCCGGATGCAGCCATGCAATATTGCCCTCCAAGTGGGAAAGCAAGTGCTTTCTACAATTTTTAAACTCGTCCCCAATCAAACCGAGCCGCAGAAGCCACGTCCGGAATGTGTACTTCTGATTCGGGGAATGCGTCGGTTTCCACTGTGCGGATTTCTGGGACAATGCCTGATTGCTGATCGCAAGGCAAAAGACAAGATAGCTGCGGATCACACCGGCATGAAGCGTGGAGTTGAATGCCCGAAACTCAACCGTTCCCTTTGAAAAGACGCTGTGGAGGTTCAGCAAATGATACCTGCTGTCATGGTAATGATAGTTTGAACCGTCACGCCCCTCATACCAGATGTCCTTAATTTCGTCCATCGTGCGTGGTTTCGCAGCGTTCAACTTTTGCAAAAAGCTTCTGTCCACCTTCTTGCAATAGTGAGCACGGCTCATGCCGACCTGCAAGGCATCGTAGATCATATCCTCCTTGCTCGCCACGATATTGACCAGATTCCGTAGTTTCTGGGCATTGTACGGCTCGGCATTGATGTGGATGTGAATGCCGGTCGATGAATTGCACACACCACCAGCCGCACGAAGATCACGCACAAGCTGCTGAATCACCGGAATATCGCCATAAGTGCAGATCGGGCTGACAAACTCCACGCTGTAGCTGCGACTTGCCGCTGTTCCATTTTTGTGGGTGCAGCTGATGCTGGAATCCGACATCAGCGTCCATTTCCTGCCTGTGCCGTCCGTCACGACATATTTGTCGTAGCAGCCGCCTTCATGCCATGGATGGGTTTCAAAAAATTTAGCAACAACTCTTGCAGCCATCGCTCTTGTCAGTCCCGTCATCTCAATCTCAATGCCAAATTTCTGGTTTTTGATGCCCTCAATATTATTTGCCATGCCACCACCTCCATAAAAAAAGCGGCTCATTCAAGCCGCTTTTCGTCTATTTCTCAATCTTTACTATGACTTCCTGACCTCCCTTAAAAATGATCAGTACCTCCGTTTTCGTCAGGATCTTCACACATTCCAGCACCTTCCGGATCAGAATGTCATCAAATTCTGTCAGTACAAATTGCGTTTGTCCTATCTCCTGTAATGCCGTTTCCGCCTGTTTCTGCACCTGCAAATCCGCTTGATTCTGGGATTTTAACGCCCTCAGCCGTTCATTCAATCCCTGTTCCTCTGCATATAATTTCGCAAATTCTGCATCCAGTGCGTCCTCGTCCGCACCACCACTGGTAATCAGCGAAATGTAGGAGTTTCGGGCGTTGTCGATCTCCATAAGCCGCTTTTCTATTGCCTGCATTTCTTTCTGATCGCTCGCCAGAAGTGACGATTCTACGGTGCTTTTCAGCAGGTTTCGCAGTTCCTCATTGCAGTCGAAATACTCGTTCACTGCCCCCACAATCGCCCTGTGCAGGGGTTCTTCGTGGATGGTTGGCGAGTTATGGCAGTACCGACTGCCGTAGTCTAGGCGGCTGATGCATCGCCAGACAATCCGCTTTCTGCCATGTACATTCCATGTGCATCGGCGGTATGGCGTGCCGCATTCGCCGCAAATCATGAGTTCGGAAAGGGCAAATTTGCTGGAATACTTGCCCTGTTCGGTAGTTGTTCTGTCTGAAATCTTCCGCTTGGATCTCCGCCGTGCAAATTCCTGCTGTACAAGGTTGAATGTGTCACGGTCGATGATCGCATCGTGGCAGCCTGTCACTAAAAACATCGCTCTTTCGCCGTTATTCTTGACCTGCTTGTGGGTGATGCAGTCGGCGGTGTAGGTTTTCTGAAGCAAACAGTCGCCGGAATACTTCTCGTTTTCCAGAATCCGCTTCACCGCAACTGTACTCCATTCAGGCTGTCCCTGTCGGTTGAGCCGTCCCTGATTCTGTAAAGCTGTTGCAACATTCTGCAATGATAATCCGTCCAAAAATAGGCGAAAAATCATCCGTACCGTTTCCGCTTCTTCGGAAATGATCTCTGGCTTTCCGTCCGCCCGTTTCCGATACCCCAGCCAGTATTTGTACTGATACCGCACCCTGCCCTCTCGGAACGCTTTCTCCACGCCCCAGCTCACATTTTTGGAGATGGATTCACTCTCTGCCTGTGCGAAACTGCCGTAGAGGGCGATCATAAATTCCGATGTCATGGTTAAGGTGTTGATATTCTCTTTCTCGAAAATCACGCCGATTCCGAGGTCTTTCAGCTGGCGAACATACTCCAAGCAATCCACAGTATTTCGGGCGAAACGGCTGATTGATTTTGTAATGACAAGGTCAATTTTTTTCCGCTTGCACATACGGATCATGCGGTTGAACTCGGTGCGTTTCTTCGTCTGTGTACCCGAAATTCCCTCATCCGCAAAGATTCCGGCAAGCGTCCATTCCTTGTTCTTGTTAATCAGGTCGCTGTAATAAGCAATCTGCACCTGATAGCTGTTCTGCTGTTCCTCCTGCTCAGTGGAAACTCGGCAGTAGGCGGCAACTCGCAGCTGGTGGTATTGCCGATTCTCTGCGGTTTGCGGTCGTGCTGGAATGACGGTCACGTTTGGTGCGGTGGTCATGTGAAGTTACTCCTCTCTGTTGTATTTTTGATGGTCACACCGTTGATCAGTTCCACCTCAACGGTGCAAAAATGGCTCACAAAAATCCGTGCAGTGCAGGATTTCAGCAAGCCAGTATCAAGCGTATTCAGTTGTTCTCTTTTGCTGAGAATATCCCACAGGACAGCGGTTTTCTGCGGCTTATCGCTGTAGGCACAGCGACTGTATTTCAGCTGTGCAAGCTCCAGAATTTCAGCTTTGGTGCGGTCGCAATCGGGATTTGCAGCATCTATCTTGTGCCGGATCTCGTTCTCCCTGCGGATGATCTCTGCATTGGGAGTGTACCTGCCGACCTCACCGCCGCATTCCAGCAGGCTGGGGTTGGCGATGGCAGAATTGAGTACAGTCAGCACAGCACCCGTCAGCATCTGGTCGGTCAGCTGAAAACTGAACCGATAGCAACCAGAATTCCGGCAGTCCCACAGTTCATTTTTGCGGAACAGCCTGCCTCCGCACTCCTTACAAACCGCAAGATTCCGCACGATTTTCATGTCCTCCGGCAGCACGCAAAGAGAAGTTGCCTTTCGGCTTTTCTTCTCATTCACCGCCTGAAACATTTCCTCCGAAATGAGCTGCGGAAACTTGTCCGTGCCGAGATATTTTTCATTCTCCAGAATCCGCTTGACCATATTTTTGTTCCACACAGCACCCTCGCTGTAGGGGATTTCCATTCGCTTGGCGATGTCTAAAAGACTATGTCCTGCCAGATAATCGCTGAAAATTGTGACAACTGCAAGGACTTCGGTTGGGTTGGTTGTGATCTCCCCGTTTTGCATCATGTAACCGAAGGGGATATTCCTGTTTTTCAACGTTTTCACTCCTTTGCGAATATTCTTGGCTCAATCATATCACAATTTTTCGCAGAAGTCCATTCATCATCTGCAACAAAAATTCGATTCCGCAATTGGCATTATTCCACATATTCCGTCAATTTCAGTCCACCAATCAGATGAAATTCCAGTTCATTCCGGCTGATTACCACAATCTTCTCCACGATACTTTCAAACGCCTCTGGCTCGAAGTATACCATCAGATCCTGCCGCTTTGCGAAGAAATCCGTCAGCATCTCGATCTGGTCAAGGGTTTCATCCTCGTCATCCGATTGCGTGAGTCGTTTCAATTCTCGCTGTAAACGAGAAATTTTTGTGTTCAGTTCGGCGGTCTGCGTCTGGAATTTTGCTTCTTCCAAAAAGCCTTTCGTTTTCAGTCGAGTGAGGACGTGCTGTTGTTCACGTAATTTGGCAATTTCTTTGCGGATGTCCATGATCTGGAGGTTGCCGGAGTGTTTTTTGAGTTTGAGTTCCTGCAATGCGGTTTGCAGAGGAAAAAGGATTTCCCGATAATGTGACCACAGTTTATTACACATCTTCACAAAAACAGAGTTAAGAACATCCTGTGAAATGCCCGTGCATGGACATGCCCGTTTATCTCTATCGTGTGTTCTGCAAACCCAACAAATCTGGTGACTGCGGTTCTTTCTGCGATAAATTGTTCCGCATATTCCACAGCTAATTCGCTTACTATATATGGATTCTTCTTGTGGGTTTTGCTCCTTTGAATTTTCCTCTAAAAGTTGTTGTACTTTCAAATAAGTTTCTTCGCTGACAAGGGGAGGATGATGGTTTTCAATCAAATAACGTGGCTGTTCACCTTTGTTCACTCTACGAACATAGGGAAAAGCTTGGGTGTGATATGTTTTTCGGAAGATCATATGTCCGATATATGCTGGATTTGTTAAAATGTATTTCACAGCATTTTTTCTCCACTTTACGCCATTATGTCCCATACTTACACCCAACTTATTCAGTTCAACCGAAATGGAATACAAACCATATCCGGATAAATAGTGATCAAATATCATTCTCACAATTTCAGCTTCTGTGTCATTGATCACAAGTTTTTCATTTACATACTGATACCCATATGGTGGAGTAGAAATAATAAAGCTTCCGTTTTCCATTCTCTTTTCTGCACTCCACCGCATATTCTGCGAAATCGACACCGACTCCTCCTGTGCCAGCCCTCCCATGATGGTAATCATCATCTCATCCGTCATATTTGCCGTGTCGATACTTTCCTTTTCAAAAAATATCGTAATTCCAAGCGATTTCAGCTCTCGCACATTCTTCAGGCAGTCCTTTGTGTTTCTCGCAAAACGGCTGATCGACTTCGTATAGATCCGGTCGATCTTCCCTCTGCGACAGTCCTGCATGCATTGCATAAAGCTTTGACTGAACTTGAGCAGGAGGAGCAGTTGCTTATAAAAATGCTTTTCTATGACAGAAAAACCGAACGGGAATGTGCAGCTGTTTTTGGAATCAGTCAGAAAAACTTGCACAAGAAAAAGGTGTTGGTACTATGCAAGCTTAACAAACTTTTGAAGAATTTTATCATTTAGGGGTATCAGAACGCTTACTTCTTCCCCTATACAAGCGGAACGAGAGTTTCGAGCATCTTGAAAACCGAATACCAACAACAGGAATACATGAATCCTGCGGTCGGCAGCAAACCGACAGCTACGCAAGACATACGCCACGACCTCGGAATGAGTGAGCGAACAATATGAGCTTGGAAATCGGGGCAGCACCCCGTGAGCGATGAAACGCAGGTGGATAATGCTACTTCCGTCCAGTCACAGCACCCCTTGATCGGGGAATCAGGCAATGAGGGCGGCTCCGGAGCGAACCTCGGAGGGATGAGATTTCCATGAGAGCGATACGCTGTCGCTCGTTCCTGCTGCTCCGCCGTGAC
>JAZNKY010000023.1:0-1816 GCA_045578805.1 Oscillospiraceae bacterium | reverse complement strand
CCGCCTGAAACAGTACGGGATAGGTGAGCGATGTAACGAGAGGCAGGAAGCTCCATCCGATGATCCGGAATGCGGTAATCCCGATCTCGATTACCTGTTCGTCCGAGGAGAAAAAGCGAAGCATCGGTCCGGGGATGATATTGAAACAGAGTGTCCCGAGGAACATCAATGCCCAGCCGAACAGGATGGATACATTCAGTGTTTTTTTGCACCGGTCGAGTTTCCCTGCCGCATAGTTAAAGCTGATCACGGGGACGATACAGGTCTGCATCGCTCCGAGCGGAATAAAGAAGAACGTCTGCCACTTATAGTAAAGTCCGAGAACCGTCACAGCGGCATCGGAGAACGTGGCAAGAATGAGATTCAAACCAAAAATATAAAATGTATACGCCGACTGCATCAGAATGTTCGGCAGACCGAGACGGAAAATTCTTGACACATAATGCGGATACTTTTTCAGTTCGGGGGATTTACAGAATCCTTTTTTCATCACCACAAGGGCGGCAACAATCTGCCCTGCCACCGTCGCTGCCGCCGCACCTGCAATCCCCATTTTCGGCAGTCCGAACATACCGAAGATGAGAAGCGGATCGAGGACAATGTTTGTGACCGCTCCGCAGATCTGTGCAGCCATTGGTGTTTTCATATCGCCTCTTGCCTGAAGCACCTTGGTCCAGATGCTTTCCAGAAAGAGACCGAAACTGAACACGCACACGATTCTGCCGTAACGGATAACATCCGCAATGACTGCGGCGTCACCTGTGGACATTCTCGCAAAAGCCGGCATGATGGCATAGCAGACTGCGGCGAAAAGAATCCAGAGCGCAACGGCAAGCGGTGTACCTGTCCCCGCATATTCCTCTGCCTTCTGTTTCTGGTCAAGTCCCAGTTTCGCGGCCATCACGGTATTGATGCCGACCCCGGTTCCCACCGCAAGTGCGATCATCAGGAGCTGGATCGGATAAATGATGGAAAGGGCGGTCAGCCCCGAATCGGACAGTCTGCCGATAAATACGCTGTCCACGATATTGTAAAGAGCCTGGATCAGCTGTGCCAGCATCACCGGCGGTGCCAGCTTGAACAATATTTTACTGATCTTCTCGGTTCCGAAAAATTCTGTCTGTTCCAATGAAGTTTACCTCGATTCTTCCAGTGCGGTTTGCAGGGCGTTGTCGTATTCCAGAAGCAGCCCGGTCAGAGTCTGCAGCTTATCTTTGCCCAGCAGTTCCAGAGCCCGGTTTTCCACCGTATCCAAAGATGCCAGGAACGGAACGGCATATTCCCGTCCTTTTTCGGAGAGAACAAAGGCCTTTTCACGTCCCCTGCCGTGAGATTCGTCGTACTGCAAAATCCCTTCTTTTCGCAATGCCGCTATGACATTATTAATCGTCTGTTTCGGTAAAAGATAGCTGTCACAGATCTGTTTCTGCGTACAGAATCCATGCTCACGGATGGTATAGAGAACAAGCATTTCATGGTAACTGATGCTGTGTTCGTTCGACCATCGGGAGTACAGCCCCCGGAATTTGATAATGGCGCGGTTGATACCGTTTAGTAAATTCAGTGAATCCTTTTCCATAAGCCCTCCTTCAGTCCCAAATGGGACTTTGATAGTATATACCTTTCTCCGGACATAGTCAATAGGATTCACAAAAATTATGCCCGTCAGGGAAATTTCCCTGACAGGCATAGATGATTTATTTTGTCTGTTCGGCTTACACTTCCACGAGTTCGTACTCTCTGCTGCCGTAACCCAGTTCAGCGGCAGCTTCAATGGTATGCACACCGTTGCGGCTTTCGATCCGCTCCAGCAGAT
>JAZNKY010000022.1:0-80913 GCA_045578805.1 Oscillospiraceae bacterium | reverse complement strand
GCCTTTTGGGCGGGTCGCGGGGGCGCAGCCCCCGCCTAAATCCCCCTCCCTTTGGGAGGGGGCAGGGGGAGGGCGAGCTTTGCACAGCTTTCCTAAAGCGGATGACATTGATCGTACAGCCACATTTCAACATTTCGGAGGTAAGATACTATGGCAGCAAAGGCAAAAGCAGATGTAAAAAAGAAGAAATCCGCAGTCTATCAGGCTCCCGCCACCGCGGATGAAAAGAAGAAGGCTCTCGAACATGCCATGTCCATGATCGAAAAGACCTATGGCACAGGTGCCATCATGCGTCTCGGTCAGCAGAAGAAGATCGACATTGAAGCGATCCCGACAGGCTCCATGACGCTTGACCTCGCACTCGGCGTGGGCGGCGTTCCGAGGGGCAGAATCGTCGAGCTGTATGGTCCGGAAAGCTCCGGTAAGACCACCGTTGCCCTGCACATCATCGCAGAAGCGCAGAAGCGCGGCGGTGAAGCGGCGTTCATTGACGTAGAACATGCCCTCGACCCGAAGTATGCCAAGGCTCTCGGTGTCAACATCGACAACCTGCTGGTGGCACAGCCCGACAGCGGCGAGCAGGCTCTGGAAATTGCAGAAGCTCTCATCCGTTCCGGCGCGATCGATGTTCTCGTTGTGGACTCCGTAGCGGCTATGACGACCAAGGCAGAGATCGACGGCGAAATGGGCGACAATCATGTAGGACAGCTCGCAAGACTGATGTCCCAGGCAATGCGCAAGCTGACCTCTGTGGTATCCAAGACGGGCTGCGTGGCGATCTTCATCAACCAGATCCGTGAAAAGATCGGTGTCATGTACGGCAACCCGGAGACCACCCCCGGCGGCAGAGCGTTGAAGTTCTATGCCTCTGTGCGTATGGATGTGCGCAAGGGTGAGGTTCTCAAGGACAATGGTATGCCCATCGGCAACCGCATGAAGGTCAAGGTCGTGAAGAACAAGGTTGCACCGCCGTTCCGCGAGTGTGAGTTTGACAATATCTACGGCAAGGGTATTTCCCGTGACGGCGAGGTGCTGGATCTTGCCATTGATCTGGACATCATCAAGAAGAGCGGCTCCTGGTTCAGCTACAATGGACAGAAGCTCGGTCAGGGTCGTGACAATGTGAAGCAGCAGCTCATGGAGAATGAGGAGTTCCGCAAGGAAGTGGAAGCAAAGATCCTCGAACACATCGACCAGATCGACCTGACAGCAGCAGAAACGGACGAGGAACAGGGCGCAGAGGACGCAAAGGAAGTACTCGAAGCAGGGGATTCCGTGGGCAGAAACGTATCCGCACCGGCAATGCCCGCATCCAGTGAGGATATTGCAGCGGATGACGATTTTGAGGAGTTTGATCCTGCCTAAGGCGCGGCGCAGTGCCTGCGCTCCCATTACGCGCGGGGAAGTATAGCGGTGACGAAGGTTCAGCACACGCGACGAGAGTGAGACCAACCGCATGACACCTGCTGCGGCGCAGTGCCTGCGCTCCCATTACGCGCGGGGAAGTATAGCGGTGATGAAAGTTTCATACACGCGACGAGAGTGAGACCAACCGCATGTCAAGGTAATGGCTCGGGGTTCAAAGGGGCGGCAGCCCCCGCCTCAAATCCCCCTCCCTGCGGGAGGGGGTAGGGGGTGGGGCAGTTTCGTAGAACCATCATTAGAATGTTTAAGTTGTTGACATTGCCCCCGCGAGGGGTTGGGGCTGCCGCCCCCAGCAAGGAACAAAACCATGAAGATCATAGAAATCACAAAACAAAAAACTTACTACGCTGTCCGCACGGCAGAAGGGGAATTTGAGATCGACGGCGAACTGCTCCGGCGTTACCAGATGACGGAAGGCATGGAGTTCGACGCGGATCTGATGGAGGAACTCCATACAAAATCCCGTTTCCGCCGTGCCTATCGGCGTGCCTGCTACCTGCTGGATGAGCGGGATTATTCCTATTCCATGATGTACCAGAAGCTCATGAAGACCTACCAGGACAGGGAGCTTTGCAAGTCCGTTATGGAGCAGCTCGTGCAGTGCGGCAGCATTAACGACCGCCGCTATGCTGCAAGATTTGCGGAATATCTGGTGGAAACCAAGCGTTTCGGCATCTTCCGCGCCAGACAGGAAATGCTCCGCAGAGGTCTGGATAAGAACCTCGTGGACGAATCCCTCGAACCGTTCGAGGAGATCGCCGAGGAGAATATTCCGGCGGTGCTGGAGAAAAAATACGGACGCATCCTGACCGACCCCAACGACTGGAAAGCAAGAGAAAAGGCCGTGGCAGGGATGGCGCGGCTTGGATACAATTACCGTGCTGTCAAGGATGCGATAGAGGATTATTTTGCAGAATTTGAAGAAGATGAGTAGTGCTCATTTTTGATTTTGACGGGGAATACTGCCCCATTGATTCCTTGTCAAAGAATGAGTTCTTGCAGTCCTAACGTTTTGCCTTTGTACCCCGCAGGGGTGCAATGGCAAAACGCCTTGGGATTCCAAAGGGATTCCATCCCTTTGCCAGGGGGTATGGGGGACAGCGTCCCCCGTCAACACAAAAGGAGGCAATAGTATGTCAATCAAAGTGGGAATGGTATCCCTTGGATGCAGTAAAAATCTCGTAGATTCGGAGCGGATGCTCCATAAGCTCCGCGCGCATGGCTATGAGCTGGTGACGGAGTTCGGGCTGTCGGATGTGGCAGTGGTCAACACCTGCGGCTTTATCCAGTCCGCAAAGGAAGAGGCAATTGAAACCGTCCTCGAAATCGCCAAGCTGAAAGCCGAGGGTACGGTCAAAAAGCTCATCATGACTGGATGCCTGACCGAACGCTACCAGCAGGAATGCGCTGAGCAGTTCCCCGAAGCGGATGCAGTCATCGGTATTGGCGACAACAAGGACATCGTGGACATCCTCGACCGCGTACTCAAAAATGAGCGCGTTGTCCAGTTCGCCCCGAAGAAGGAGGCAGAACTGACAGGCGAGCGTATCATCTCCACACTGCCGTTCTTCTCCTACCTGAAAATCTCCGAGGGCTGCAGCAATTGCTGTACCTACTGCGCCATCCCCATGATCCGCGGCGGTTTCCGCAGCGTACCCATGGAGGATCTGCTCGCAGAAGCAAAGTGGCTTGCAGATTCCGGCGTGACGGAGCTGAATGTTATTGCACAGGACACCACCCGTTATGGCGAGGATCTCTATGGCGAAAACCGCCTGCCGCAGCTGCTGACGGAGCTGTGCAGAATTGACGGTCTGCGCTGGATCCGTGTGCTGTACTGCTACCCGGAGCGCATCACGGATGAGCTTCTGGATGTCATGGCGCGTGAGGAAAAGATCGTCAAGTACATCGACATGCCCATCCAGCACTGCAATGACGACATTTTAAAGCGCATGAACCGCCGCAGCACAAAGCAGCAGATCGTAGATGTGATCGCCAAAATGCGTGCAAAAATGCCCGATATTGTGATCCGTACCACCCTCATCACCGGATTCCCCGGTGAGACGGAGGAACAGTTCACGGAGCTTGCAGAATTTGTGCAGGAGATGAAATTCGACCGTCTGGGCTGCTTTGCCTACTCGCAGGAGGACGGCACAAAAGCGGTAGCGTTCCCCGATCAGGTGGATGAGGACATCCGCGCCCACCGTGCGGACATCATCATGGAACAGCAGATGGAGATCAGCAACGCCTACAACGAAAAACAGCTTGACACCGTGAAAACTGCCGTGGTCGAGGGCTTCGACAAATGGGCAGAATGCTGGTTCGGCAGAACCGAAGCAGATGCGCCCGACATTGACGGCAAGGTGTTCTTCTCCTCCGAAAATCCGCTGAATGTCGGTGATTTCGTAAAGCTCCGCATCATTGATACACTGGATTATGACCTGCTCGGGGAGGTGTGCGAATGAACCTGCCGAATAAATTAACGCTTCTGCGTATCCTGCTCGTGCCGGTCTATCTGGTCTTTATGTACGTTCCGGCGATCCCGTACAATTACACCCTTGCACTGGTGATATTCATCCTTGCAAGCATCACGGACGCACTCGACGGACACATAGCCCGCAAGCATAACCTGATCACGACCTTCGGCAAATTTGCAGATCCCTTGGCAGACAAGGTGCTTGTCCTGGCAGCACTGGCGGCAATTGCTGATATTTCACCAAGTCCTGTGAACGGCATTGTCGTGACGATTGTAGCAACACGCGAATTTATGGTATCCGGTCTGCGCCTTGTGACCGCCGAAAAGGGCGTTGTTGTTGCTGCAGGCATCTGGGGCAAGCTCAAGACTGCCTTTACAATGGTGACGATCGTTGCCATTCAGCTGTGGCTTGTGCTGGTCTGGGATTTTGCTGTTATCGGACATGATTGGGCACTCACACTGCATATTATCTTGATTGTCCTCGTCTGGATCTCCGTCCTCCTGACGGTCATTTCCGGCGGTGTATACCTCAAGGGCTTCTGGAAATATATTGACATGAAATAGCACGGCAACCGTGCTGTTGGATGCGTTTGGCAGTTCTTCTGTTAGGGAGAAACAGTTTTTCGCGATATAGTATGCTGTACGCCCGCCCCTTGCAAGCAGAGGGGCGGGCTTTTGGCGGGGAGTTTGTTTTTCGCGATATAGTAAACAGAACGCCCCCACCCTTTTGCTTTGCAAGCGGGTGGGGGCTATTGTGCTGCCCTCTCATCCCCCATTTCCGTACTCCTTACCGAAAATCCCTTGCATTTTGCCGCGCGGACAGGTATAATAAAATTACAGAATTGATTCCCAAACCAACAGGAGGTATCACATGGACATACAGATCACAGAACACTGCGAAAGCCTGCAGGTGCTGATCCGCTGCCCAAAAGCGGATGACAGGGTACAGCGGCTTCATGCGCATATTGCGGCGTTCGACCAGAAATTACGGGCAAAAAACGGAGATACATCATGCTTTGTTCCGGCGGCGGAGGTGCTGTATTTTGAATCGGTGGACGACCGCACCTTTCTGTATACAGCCGAGGCGGTCATGGAGGTCGGACAGCGGCTCTATGAGCTGGAGCTGATACTCCCGGCGCAGGATTTTCAGCGCGTTTCCAAATCCGTCATTCTCAACATGCAAAAGGTCACTGCGCTGCATCCGGAGCTGAACCGCACACTCACAGCAACACTGTGCAGCGGAGAAAAGCTAAGTATTTCAAGGAAATATGTACCAGCAGTCAGAAAGCTGCTGGCATTATAGGAGGTATTGTTATGGTAAACAGGAAAGAAGAATGGACACGTTTTTTTACATGGCTGCGCAATGGTATCTGCTTTGTGACAACATGGCTTCTTCTTCTGCTGCTGGTGTTCGGTAGGGCGGAGCAGATCGAACGGCAGACACTCTGCTATCTGGTAACGGCTGCCGCAGGCGGTTCACTGCTGTTCTGTCTGGCATTTACAAGAACGCTGATCCGCAAATGGGGCTTTACTGCAAGATTTACACTGTTCATGGTATCCGTGGTCGGTTTTGAGCTGATCTTTGCAAAGCTTGCCTATGATGCGTACTACAGCGAACGCCTGTCCGCCTTTGTCGGCGGAATGCCCGATCCTATTCCCACGGGTACATGGCTGGTATTCGGTTTGATCTGCCTGGCAATGTACGGCATCTCCATGGGCATCTACGCCGTATACCGCAGAAAACAAGGGGAGCTTTATACAACGGCACTGCAGAAATATCAGAGAAACAGCGGAAAACAGGAATAACAAGGAAGGGCGATGCATTGGTGCATCGCCCTTGTTTTGTTGTTCAATGCACATCTATTTCCTTCTGACTAAATTCCCCTGACAGCACCCTTTCACCGAATTGCAGCAAGGGTTCGGCACTTGCTGTATCATAGAGATAGCCAACACCGTCAAGCAGGATGTAGTCGCCGATCAGAAGCTCTGCTGAGCCGTCCTCAAACAGGATGCTGATCCTCTGCATCTGCTCTGTGTCCATCGTTTCCGGTGTCACGGAGGTCAGTTCCTCCTTGTATATCACAAGTTCTGCGGCACATGCAAGGAATGCCTCCATGATCTTTGTGTCCGGTGTGATTCGTATGACAATGTCATCACCGTATGGATAGGTGACATGCTTCACCTGCTCCGGGGACAGTGCCGCAAAGGGCTGCTCCGGATACAGCCGGCAGGTGAATATCCGGTCTTTGAAATTATCGCTGGTGATATTCTCATTGGTGGACGATGCAAACCGGATGGAATAGTCATCCATGATCTCGAATTGATGCGTATTTTCACCGTCCGTGCAGATCACAAAGCCATCCTCGATGGTGTATGTCCCACGTTCCTCCTCCCATGTGGGATTGAAGTAGGTAATGCGGTAATTGCCGAACCGGAGTTCAATCTGCATGTCAAATCCGAACGCCGCTGTCATGCTGTTGTAGGCAGTGTCATATCCATAGCCGCCCTCCAGCTGGCGGTAGGTCACACCCTGCAGACAGGGGAGGGTCTTGGAGGCGTTTATGGCTTCCTCCTGCGCTTTTTCCGCAAAGGTACGGAGGAAGGTAAACAGCTCACTGCTTGACGCTGCATCCGTCAGATAGATGCTGTCATCCAGCATCGCACCATAGCAGAGCATCACATGCCGTGCGCGCTCGTCCGGATGCTCCCACAGAAAGGAGACATATTCGCCCCCGGTAGGGAGACCATCCTCCATTGTGACCGCCTGATAGCGGATCACATTCCGGAGATATGCCGCCAATACATCCATCCGCTCGTCATCCAGCGTGATCTCAAAGTCATTGCAGGTGATATTGCTGATATACTCTGCCTGTGCATCCGCAAAGGGCTTTTTTGCGTCATAACGGGAGGTAAAGACCCGTCCGGTCAGCTGCCCCCATGAAGTGCTTGCAGTCAGCTCCAGCGCATAGCCGTCAAGGATCTGCAGGGTATGCTCCTGCGCGCCGTCATACGAAACTGCTGTGATGACAGCATCCTTGATGGTATACGTCCCCGTTTCCGGCAGTGCAGAGGAAAGGGGATCGACAAACTGGTACAGCCCCTTTGCTTCATTCAGGACGAAATATGCCGACCTTCCCAGCTCCGGCGCAAGCCATGCACCATCCTCACAGACAGCGTCGGCAGCGGAGCCTTCCGGCAGGGGGTAATAATGGACACCTTCCAGAAAGCCGACAAATTCCGTGGCGTCGGTGTTTTCCGTTGTTTCCGAAGTTCCAACGCCGGACTGGGACGGTATCTCACCCTGCGGCAGAATATGCGGCAGAAGCACCACACCCGCAATGAGAGCCGCACATGCGGCAATGCCGGTGATCCAGCCGAAATGCCGGCGAGGCTTTACTTCGTCCACGTTCTGATCAAGCATGGCTTCGTCAAGTGTGCCGATGGCTTCAAATAATTGTTCCCTGGTCATATACAGAATCCCTCCTCCTCCAGATGGGTGCGCAGCTTCTTCCGGATACGTCCGAGCAGAACGGATGCATGATTTTCCCGGATGCCTGCCTGTTTTGCCGTCTGTGCAACGCTCTGTGCGTAGAAATACCGCCCGATAAAGAGCTGACGTTCTCTCTGCGGCAGCTCCGCCGTAAATTCTGCAATGCATCTGCGCAGTGCGCGTGCTTCCAGCTCGCCCAGCACATCTGCCGTACCGGCAGTGCATTCCTCAAGCTCCTCCAGAACCGCGCAAAGCTCCCCGCCGCCGCGCCTTGCGGCGGTGCGCATCTGGTAACGGTCAAAGGCAAGGTTGCGCGTGATCTTCGCCAGATAGAGCCGGAATCTGACCGGCTTCTGCGGCGGGATGGCATCCCATGTCCGCATCCAGGTATCGTTGACACATTCCTCCGCATCCTCCGGACTGTGCAGAATATTGTCCGCGATCGTCCGGCAGTAGCTCCCGTATTTCCGGTCAGTTTCCGCAATTGCGGCTTCATCCCTTGCAAAATACAGAGCGATGATCTCATTATCCTCCATAGCGGCTTCCTCCTTTCTTGTGCCTCTACCTGATAAGACGGAAAAAAATCGGAAATCTGACAGGCAATGTTAATAATTTAAGCGGGTTCAAAGGGCGCAGCCCCCGCTCTAATCCTCCCTCCCTCTGGGAGGGGGCAGGGGGTGGGGCAGCTATAGGAGACCGATCTCTAAAAAAAATTTTTCAAGCAAACTGTTAAATCCGACAAAACTTTTTATTTACAGCAAAAACGTCCCCACCCCATCCATAAGAATCGCCGCCGCACACACCACCCCAAGCCCCTGCACGAGCCATGCGGGAGCTTTTTGTGCAAACCGATCCATCAGCGGATGGATGCCCCTGACAAGGAGCAGCCCCATCAGCCCGAACAGCAGACTGCTGGGGAGGGAGATGATGCCCCGGAAATTGCACCACCATGCGCTGTAATTCCAGAGAGGATAGCCGGCGAGCCTCTGAAGCGGGTGAAAGGTCAGAAGCTCCAGCACGGTCGGGAGCAGTACGCTGCCGGCGAATACGGTCAGCCAGCCATTCCGCCTGCGGAACAGAAGCAGGAGCGCAAGTCCCGCAAAGCCGTAGATCGGGCACAGGGGCAGGTGCAGCATCCCCCTGTCCTCGTAAAAGCGGTACATGACGAGGTTGAGGAGAACCTCATAGAGCCAGCCGCAGAAGCTGCAAAGGGCAAATTCGGCAGCATAGCGGCAGACATTGGTGAATGTGCTGGTTTTCAGCGGAATTTCCCCCTTTCAAAAAGAATGCCCTCTCCTCGGCAGGAGAGGGCATTTTCTGCGCTTATGCGAGCTTTGCAAGCTCTTCGTCCGTTGCGAGCTGGATGCCTGCGTCTGCAAGCACCTTTGCCGCATTCACCTCGTCATCCACATGGAGTACGATGTAAGCACACTTGCCGATGATGGTGATGCAGGCATAGAGATAGTCGATGTTGATACCGGCTTCGCCAAGCACCTTGGTGATCACGCCCAGACCGCCCGGCTGATCCGGAATCGCTGCGCACATTACCTTTGTGATGCTGGACATCATGCCCTTTGCGCTGAGCATTGCCTGTGCCTTCTCACAGTCGGATACGATCATGCGCACAATACCGAAATCCTGTGTATCTGCCAGGGACATTGCACGAATGTCAATACCGCCCTCTGCCAGTGTCTCGGTCACCTTTACAAGCTGTCCCGGCTTGTTCTCCATGAAAATAGAAAGCTGCTGTGTTGTCATAGTGGTTATCCTCCTTTATATATCTGTGTGTCATGCAGGGCTGATGGGGGGACGCTGTCCCCTTGCGACCTTTGCGGCTTTGCCGCATTGGGAGCAAAATGTCAGCGGCGACTCGCCGCCCCCCTGCCAAAGGGATGTGATCCATTTGGAATCCCAAATCGTTTTGCCATTGCACCTTTGCAGGGTACAAAGGCAAAAAAACGTTAGAACTGCAAGAATCATATTCTTGGCAGAAGTATGTGAGACAGTCACTCCGTCAGACTGCATGACAAACAATTTTATCAAGCAGTATACTCGTAGCCCAGTGCAAACGCCTTCTTGTTCAGTTCAATGAACTGGGGTTTTACAGTTTGTTCGAGTGCCGTGATCCACTTATCATAATCAATGTGGAAATGCTTTGCGAGCTGACCCATGAGGACGATGTTCACAGCTCTTGCGGAGCCTGCTTCATTTGCCAGTGCGAGTGCGTCGAATGCTTCGAGCTTGACGTTCTTTGCACGCAGTTCGTCCAGAATTTCTGCGGGATATTCTGCCGCACCGATAATGACCGGCATGGGGTCGATGCGCTGTGTATTGGTGATGAGCACACCATCCTTCTTCAGGAGGGATGCATATCTTGCCGCCTCGATGCGCTCAAAAGAGATCACATAGTCTGCCTCACCGGTCTGGATCACCGGAGAATAGACCTTTTCGCCGTATCTGACATAGGTGATGACAGAGCCGCCTCTCTGGCTCATGCCGTGTACCTCGGAAACCTTGATGTCATAGCCCTCGTTCATCAGTACCCTGCCCAGCAGCTTGCTGGCAAGCAGAGAGCCCTGACCGCCGACACCGCAGATCACAATGCCTTTTGTATCCATAGTATTAACTCCTTTACTGTATGGTAGTACATGGGGGCTCTGCCCCCATACCCCCGCCAAAGGGATTGAATCCCTTTGGAATCCCCCAGCCATTTTCTTTCATCTCCGCAAGGGGGATGAAAGAAAATGCTAAAGATTGCAAGTAATCAATTCTTCTGGCAGTGTATGAAGAACAAAACTCCATTTACACACCGCACAGTGAGAATTAGTCTGTGAACAAATGCCTGCACTCTGGGATTTTGTGGGGTTGCTGATAATGAATGGAGAACACCGTTCTCCTGTATTTCCTGCCCAAGAAATGGGTTCTTGCGAATGCAAGATTTTCATAATTGCCCCCTTGTGGGGCAATTATGAAAATGCTATGGGATTCTCAAGGGATCACATCCCTTGAGCAGGGGGTATGGGGTGACTCCCCACGGGGTGGGGAGATGCCTGTAAGGCAGAGGGGACGGGTCCCGGTTAGGGACAGCGTCCCCCATTCAATTAGTCAGTGATCGCACCAAAAGCGCACAGCTGCTTGCATACGCCGCAGCCTACGCAGAGGGTGTTGTCAATTGCAGCCTTGCCGTTTTCCATATGGATTGCAGGGCAGCCCATCTTCATGCACTTCTTGCAGCCCTTGCACTTGTCTGCATCGACCTTGACCGGCGGCTTTGCCTTCACGGACTTCAGGAGTACGCAGGGACGGCGGGAGATGATGACGGACGGTTCGTTCACAGCCAGCTCTTCCTTCAGAGCCTTTTCGCATTCGTCCAGATTGTAGGGATCCACCACACGCACGCGATTGATACCCAGTGCATGGCAGAGGGCTTCGAGGTTGATCTTGGTTGCCGGATCGCCCTTGATATTGTAGCCGGTGGTCGGGTTCTGCTGGTGACCGGTCATGCCGGTGATGGAGTTGTCCAGGATCAGAACCGTGGAATTAGAGCCATTATATGCGATATTGGCAAGACCTGTCATGCCCGAATGCATGAATGTGGAGTCACCGATGACAGCCACGGTCTTGCCCTCTGTTTCTGCACCGCCAGCCTTGTTGAAGCCGTGCAGACCGGAAATGGATGCACCCATGCAGAGAGTGGAATCCAGTGCGCACAGCGGCGGCACTGCGCCGAGTGTATAGCATCCGATGTCACCGAGGACAGTGATCTTGTTTTTTGCGAGGACATAATACATGCCTCTGTGAGGACATCCTGCACACATTACCGGAGGACGGTTCGGAACGACGGTATCTGCAGATACAGATGCCTTTTCCGGCATACCGAAGACTGCGGCAATGCTCTTCTGGGAATATTCGCCCAGCGGTGTGAACAGCTCCTTGCCGATGCAGTCCACGCCAATATTCTTGCAGTGGGATTCAATGATGCCGTCCAGCTCTTCCACGATGTACAGCTTTTCTACTGCTGCGGCAAAATCCTTGATCTTCTGCACGGGCAGCGGATGCACCATGCCGAGCTTCAGAACAGATGCCTTGTCGCCGAATACTTCCTTGACATACTGATAGTTTGCACCGGAAGTGATAATGCCGATCTTCGTATCACCCATTTCCACACGGTTGATGGGGGAAGTTTCTGCATATTCCACAAGCTTCTGTGTGCGTTCTTCCACGATCGGATGACGGCGGATGGCATTGCCGGGCATCATGATGTACTTAGCCGGATTCTTTTCATAGGGCTTTACTTCCGGAACAACGCGCTCCTCCTGCTCTACGATGCTCTGTGCATGTGCGATTCTGGTGCAGACGCGGAGCATACAGGGTGTGTCGAACTGTTCGGAAATCTCAAAGCCGAGCTTTGCAAATTCCTTGCACTCTGCAGAATCCGCAGGTTCGAGCATGGGAACCTTTGCGCCGATGGCATAATGGCGGGAATCCTGCTCATTCTGGGAAGAATGCATTCCCGGATCATCTGCCACGCAGATCAGCAGACCGCCGGTCACGCCGGTATAGGACAGTGTAAACAGCGGGTCGGCTGCCACATTCAGACCAACGTGCTTCATCGCACAGGCAGTGCGCACACCCTTGAGGGATGCGCCGAATGCAGCTTCCATGGCAACCTTTTCATTGGGTGCCCATTCGCAGTACATTTCATCGTATTCTGCGGCAAATTCGGTGATTTCAGTGCTGGGAGTGCCGGGGTAGCTGGAAACTACCTGACAGCCAGCCTCGTACAGACCTCTGGCAACAGCAGCGTTGCCGATCATCAGTTCTTTCATTAGTGTTCCTCCTGAAAATATAGCAATTATGGCAATTTGAAACTGCCACTGGGGGATTGAAAATTAGTATCAGCCAAGATCCATAACGGAAGCGGCAGGTTTTTTGGGGTTAAACCAGACCGGTACGCTCTGCCCCAGCTCAAGCTGCAGGGGCTGAAAGCTGACATGGTAGATGGTCACAGGCATACCCGTATCCGGATTGGTAAAAGTACAGTACGCTTTTGTCATGAGGCGGTTCTGTATGTTGATCTCCTCTGTAATGTCAGTGATCGTACCGGAAATGCGGTTTTCTTCCCTGTACATCACCAATTTGTTTTTTGTCACCAGAAGCGTTATGATCACAATGCCGCCGCTGACGAGCAGGATGAAAATGGACGGAAGATAGGCAAGCTTTGCAAGGAATGTTTCTACTCCTGTGAAATCATACTTCATCACATAATTGACGGGATCATAATAAATCTCAACGATGTCTCCCGGCTCCACAAACGGATTGCCTTCCACTTGTCCTGTCAAAGTCTGACCGTTATATTCGAATGTAACATCAGCGGTATAGTGTGTTGCTGTTACTTTTTCCGTCCTGTTTCTGTTTCTTGTAGATGTGATTGTTTTTTCTGTCTGATAGGTGTCGATGCTTTTCACTTCAGCTTCCACCAGCACATACCCGTCAGGAACCATGGAGACATCTTCCTGGATCATTTGCGCGAGCATGAAACCGCCGACCGCCAGAAACATCAAAGCAACGATTATCACAAGCACTGCTCCGCAGATTATGGATTGCCTTTTGTTCATGGTATTCTACCTTCTTTATATGCAGCGAGCCGCCGCAGCGGTATGTTGATAAGTGAACGAACGGAACAAGCAAATTTTGCGCGTTCTCTGTTCCTATACTCTCTTCCAAAAGAATATGATTCTTTCGATTCTAACGTTTTGCCTTTGTACCCCGCAGGGGTGCAATGGCAAAACGCCTTGGGATTCCAAAGGGATCACATCCCTTTGGCAGGGGGTACGGGGGACGGAGTCCCCCGCCAAAACTCCCCCTTACTCCTCTTCGTTTCTCTTATCAATAATACGCTTTGCCTTGCCCTCGTATCTCTGGATGGTTCTGGGAGGAACGAGGGTGACCTTTGCCTGAATGCCGAGCACGGTCTTGAGCTTGAATGCCGCATCCTTCTGGAGACGTTCCAGATCTGCGAAATTCTCCAGCAGCGCGGGATCATTGATCTCAATGCGGACTTCGAGGTAGTCCGTGTAGTTCTTTCTGGTGAGTACCAGCTCATAATGGGGAGAAATGCCCTCGATCGTCGCAAGCACGCTTTCGATCTGGGACGGGAACACATTCACGCCGCGGATCTTCAGCATATCATCGCTTCTGCCCTGTACCTTTTCCATGCGGACATGTGTCCTGCCGCATTTGCAGGTCTCATAATGCAGACGGGTGATGTCCTTTGTGCGGTAACGCAGCATCGGAATGCCTTCCTTGGTCAGTGTGGTAATGACCAGCTCGCCCTTTTCGCCGGCGGGGAGGACTTCTCCGGTCTCGCTGTTGATGATCTCGGCAAGAAAGTGGTCCTCAGCAATATGCAGACCGCAGCGGTATTCGCATTCGCCGGATACGCCCGGACCCATCAGCTCACTCATACCGTAGTTGTCCGTGGAGAACAGACCGAAGCCCTTTTCGATCTTGTCGCGCAGAGCATCCGTGCAGCCCTCGGAGCCGAACAGACCAACACGCAGGTTAATATCATTGTTGGTGATACCCATTTCATGAGCAACCTCACTCATGTACATCGCATAGCTGGGCGTGCTGACCAGTACGGACGCGCCGAAATCCTTCAGGATCTTTGCCTGCTTCTGGGTGTTGCCGGAGGAAATCGGAATGACAGAGCAGCCGATCTTTTCCAGACCGTAATGCAGTCCCAGTGCGCCGGTAAACAAGCCATAGCCGAAGGAAATCTGTGCTACATCCTCATCCGTTACGCCGACAGCGGTGCAGAAACGTGCAACACAGTCGCTCCAGTTGTTGATGTCGTTTCTGGTATAGCCGACAACGGTCGGATTGCCCGTTGTACCGCTGGATGCATGGATGCGTACAATGTCCTTGAGCGGAACGGCAAACAGCCCATAAGGATAATTGTCGCGCAGATCCGCCTTTGTGGTGTAGGGGATGTACTGGATGTCGGACAGACACCTGATCTTGTCCGCAGTGACACCGGCTTCCGTCAGCCGCTTATTGTAGAACGGCACATTGTTCATACAATAGTCCACCAGATGCTTTAACCGCTGGAGCTGAAGTGCTTCGATCTCCTTGCGCGGCATGGTTTCAATGTCCTTTTGGAAAAACAACTTTCTCTACCTCTTTCCAATGATTTTTATGCAGATTGCATGATTATACTTATTATAACATTTTTCGGTAATACTGTCAAGGGTTTTAGCTGGATAAAGCGCGGCGAAAACAAAAAACCGCCCATGCGGGACGGTTCCAGCTTGTAGAAAAAGTCTTTTTCTGGGGTTGGTATACCAAAACTGCCCCACCCCCTGCCCCCTCCCAGAGGGAGGGGGAGATTGAGCCGGTGCTCCGCACCGGCACCGGCAAGGGCTACCGCCCTTTTGAAACCCATTAAACAGAAAACCGCCCATACAGGACGGTTCTTGATGTTATGATTCCGGAACGGTTTCCGCAGTCTGATTTTCTGCAAAATCCCAGCGTATGATGAAATCAGAGCCGGAGATCTTTTCCAGCTGCTTGAAATAGTTTTCGATCAGCTTCTTTGCACGATCCTGCGCATTCATGAGCAGAACGGAGTCGTTCAGGATCTCCTGCTCCATGTTTTCCTGTGCCGCCTGCACTGCCTTCTGCTGATCCTCCATCGTAATCTCATTCGCATTCATGCCGTCCGCGGAAAGCACATAGGATTCCTCGTTCAGCGATTCCGGATCCACCTTGATGCTCTGGATCTCTGCCGGCGGTATCGTGATCGTATAAATATTGTCCTCCACCTTCATGCTGACCTTTGACATGTCAATGCCGATCTTGGCAGTACCGATGTATTCGATCCACAGCGTTCTGTCCTTTTCGCCGAGGTGCGCAAGACCGCTGCCCTTGGGCTTGACCATTTTGGCAACGTTATGATAGTCGCATTCCAGTGTTGCCAGATCGCATATGGAACGAATCTGTGAAATTTCCGGCACATTTGCAGGCTCCGTTTCCGTAACCGGAGCATTTACGGTGACAGTCTCCTCTTCCGCGCATCCGCAGAGGGACAGCAGAAACAGCAGCGCACCCATACAGGCAAGTAATCTTCTTTTCATAATACACCTCAGCTTACCATGACAACATATTCATCATTGACCTGCTCCACCCACGGAACGATCAGGGCTTCCACAGAATTGACCGCATTTTTCTTTGCCATCTCATAAAACTGCGGTTCATTTTCGATCTTGCTGGTCAGATCTGCATAGCACAGGGAATAGGCTTCCTGCATTCCTGTTTCGGTATTGAATTTCTTGTCATTGAAAATATAGTCCATCGTATTGGAATCCACAATAATATCGTGGATCTCCACCTCCGGGAGCGTCAGTGTGATCACCTTCTGCACATCATCAATGTCGATCTCGATCTTGCTGAAATCCACACCGGCTTTTACAATGCCCTCGTAATAGACATAGTAGCGCACCGCAGTACCATCTTCGTTGTAAGCCTCTGCAATGGAATTATAAATATAGGAGGCGGTTGAGATCTCGCTGATCTCAAAAATCTCCTGCAGCTGTGAATCCGTGAAGGTGACCTCGGCAGAATAGCTGGTCTCGTCGAGCAGATCCTCGGCTTTATGTTTTGCTTTATCCCCGAAATAAGCGATCAGAGCTGCAGCTGCAATGATGATGAGAAGTGCCAGTATTCCGAAAATCAGCAGCAGTATCCTCTCCGTTTTGCTTTTCAGCATTTCTGTTATGACCTTCAGCATGTTGTGATCCTCCGTCAGTAATGTTGCTTCAATTATACCACATGCCCCAAAATCTGTCAAGCTTCGGCAAAAACAACCGCATCCGCGGACAAAAATTCTCCCCCAACTGTACGCCCTCCAAATACAGTCGTATTCACCAAAAAAGCATTTTATATTGTATAAAATTTGTACCCATTCCCAATTGCTTTTTTCGGGAAAATCGAATATAATAAGTATTAGCGAAATATCGTTATTTTGAAATGTTAGTTATAGAAAGGAAACATCATTATGGGAGTTAAAGTTGTAAAATTCGGCGGCAGCAGTCTTGCAGATGCAAAGCAGATCCAGAAGGCAGCCGCAATTATAAAGGCAGACGCAGACAGAAGATTTGTCGTACCGTCCGCACCGGGCAAGCGTTATGATGACGACATCAAGGTAACAGACATGCTGTATGCCTGCTATGAAAAGGCAAGCAGAGGTCAGGATTTCACTGAGGATTTCCAGATGATCAAGGATCGCTACAACGGCATTATTGCAGACCTCGGCGTGGATGTTTCCCTGGAGGAGCAGTTCTCCCAGATCCAGAAGGCTCTGGCAACTGCCGGCAGGGAATATGCTGCAAGCCGCGGTGAGTACCTCAACGGTATCATCATTGCCGCATACCTGGGCTTCACTTTTGTGGATGCTGCTGATGTCATCGTATTCAGCGATGAGGGCGTGATGATGCGCCATGAGACTGTTGCAAAGCTCCGCGAGCGTCTGAGCGGCGTGGAAAATGCCGTAATTCCCGGCTTCTACGGCAGATCCATCAGCGGTGTGGTACGCACTTTCTCCAGAGGCGGCTCCGACGTGACCGGTTCTCTGGTGGCAAGAGCTGTGCGCGCATCCGTATATGAGAACTGGACGGACGTTTCCGGTATGCTGGTCGCTGACCCCAGAGTCGTTGACGGCCCGCTGACCATCAACGAGATCACCTACAAGGAGCTGAGAGAGCTTGCTTACATGGGTGCAACCGTTCTGCATGAGGATGCAATTTTCCCGGTAAGAACCGCAGGCATCCCGATCAACATCCGCAACACCAACGCGCCGGAGGATGCCGGCACTATGATCATTCCGGATGACGATGCAAGCGATGATGCAAAGGTACGCACCATTACCGGTATCGCCGGCAAGAAGGGCTTCACCGTTATCAATATTGAAAAGTCCATGATGAACAGCGAAGTGGGCTTCTGTCTGGATGTGCTGAGCGTGATCGCAGAGCTGGGCATTTCCTTCGAGCATATGCCGTCCGGTATCGACACCATGAGCGTGATCGTAGACAGCGCAAGCCTGGAGGGCAAGGAAGAAAAGCTCATCGAGGCACTGCACCGCATTGTGAACCCCGACCATGTTTCCATTGAGAAGGACATTGCACTGCTGGCAGTGGTTGGCAGAGGTATGCGCCGCACACATGGTACTGCTGCAAGAATTTTCGCAGCACTGGCACATGCAAGGATCAATGTCAAGATGATCGACCAGGGCTCCAGCGAGCTGAATGTCATTGTCGGCGTGGCTGAGCATGATCTCCACCAGGCGATCCGCAGCATCTATGAGGTATTCATCACCTCCAAGATGGAGCTGGCACTGATCAAGAGTGATATTATCTCCTAAATGATAGAAATGATAAATCCGATGCCTTTGACGGGCATCGGATTTTCTGCTTGCCGAAAAAGTCTTTTTCTTAGAGGATCAGCAATCTATAGCTGTCCCCTCCCAGAGGGAGGGGATTTGGGGTGGGGGTTCGCTTATCTCTCCGGGAATGCCAGCTTCACTGAAAGCGCGTAATTGCTGTATCGTTCATCATCCGTCACATCCGCGATCACCGAAATGAACGACGGCAGGATGACGGGCGTGTCGATATGCTCCAGCTCGATCTCCAGTGTGGCAAGGGTATCACTGAAGGCATATACATCCAGCTCCAGCACCTGCTTCCGGAAGGGGAATGCATACCGTACCTTGCTGACGGTCTGTTTGCCGGGGGCGGCTTCTTTCAGATATGCCCGGTACTGTTCCGGCGAAATTTCCTTCTCCAGCTCGATACGCTCCCCGAATCCGACATGCTGTTTCTTCGTGAGCGTATACTGCCAGCCGTCCTGCGGATTGCCGCGTTTGCGGACTCTCCGGCACATGCCGTCCTCGTCCGTGAGATAGGTCTGCTCGATCTGTGTCACGCTGCAGTGCGGGATGAGCTGGAGCTTTACCCTGTCGGGCATGGCGATCAGATATTTGCGTTCGATTTCTTTCGGCAGACTGCCGTTTTCCGTGTTTTCCATTACTTTCCCCTCTGATCCGTCTTGTTCTGGAACTTTTCTGCAAATACCACAAAACGCTTGTGTGTGCCGCTGCCGATCTCGCCGGCTTCATCGAATGCGCGCACGTTTAGGCAGATCTCACGTCCGTTTACCGCGGTCACCTCCGCTTCGGCAGTCACCTTCATGCCCTCAGGAGTTGCGGCGGTGTGGTCAATGTGCAGCTGTGTGCCGACTGTGGTCTCATCGCCCTCCAGAAACGGCGCAACTGCATTGCAGGCAGCCGCTTCCATCAGAGCCGCCATCATCGGTGTTCCGAATACACGCAGAGAACCGCTGCCCACAGAAACTGCAAGTTTGTCCTCGGTTACTGTAACTGTTGCGCTGCCCTTGCAGCCAATGGTCATCTCTTTCATGAAAATTTCCTCCTATTTCAGATAGCCGGCATCCTTTGCCGCTCTGATAATTTCTTCTGCAAACTCTCCGATTGTGTCAGAACCAGCGGAAACTGTCGGAATATTGCGGTTTCTGACCTGCTCCTCCGCAATGCCGTGCTTCATCCACGAAATGCCGCCCTTCTTGTAATTGAGCAGCATCGGCTGGATGCGGTCGAGGGCGTTGGCAAATTTTGCTTCGGGGGTCGCCTTTTCCTCGAACTCCTCCCAGAGACCGCGAAATTCCTTTTCCTGATCTTCGGGAAGCAGTGCAAACAGGCGGTCAGCGGCTTTCTGCTCACGCTGCGCCTTGTCCTCGTTGCCCTTGGCATCATAGCAGTAGGTATCCCCGGCATCAATTTCCACCACATCATGCACAAGTACCATCTTCATCACATGCAGCACATCCACGGGAGTATTGGCATGTTCTGCCAGAACCGCCGCCATGATCGCCAGATGAAAGCTGTGTTCTGCGTCATTTTCGGTTCTGTCCTCATGCAGGACATAGGTCTGCCGGTAGATATTCTTCAGTTTATCTAGTTCCAGTAGAAATGCGATCTGCTGGGTGAAACGTGTATTGTTCATTGGGATTTCCTTTCTTGGATAGTGTGGTTGATATAGCAACTTTTGGAAAGTTGTGCAAAGATTGCCCCACCCCAACCCCTCCCCGAGGGGAGGGGCTTTTATAGGAGGCGGCTGCGCCGCCTCCACCGCCAAAGGGGCTGCCGCCCCTTTGAACCCCGCTTGGGGGCTATCGCCCCCTTACCCCCGTTTAGGTTGATGACATTGTCCACCCCGCAGGGAAATCGAAAAATACTGCTATATCAACCCCATTTCTTCCTTTTTGCGCAGGATGCGCGTGACGCTTTCGTCAATGCGATCCTGGGGGATGGCGCCGTTTTCGACAGCATCACAAACGGATTCCACGGCTTCCTGCACATCAACCGGCATCAATACCATATCCATACCAGCTTTGATTGCCAGCACTGCCGCCTCTCCCGGAGAATACACCTCCGAGATCGTGTTCATCAGGTGGGAGTCCGTTATCGCGATGCCGTCAAAATCTAGCTCGCCGCGCAGATACTCCGTCACCACTGCGGGAGACAGATCGGACGGCAGATCATCCCCGGCACAGCTCATGATCTGATGCCCCACCATGACAAAATCCGCACCCGCGTCAATGCCTGCCTGAAACGGTACAAATTCCGCCTGCCGAAGCTCCTCCAGCGTCCTGCTGATCCGGATATGGCTGTCTTCATGGGAATTGCCGTCCTCCGCACCAAGTCCGGGGAAATGCTTCAGTGTTGCCGAAACGCCTGCATCCTGCAGGCCCTTTACCACACCCGATACCATATTTGCTACGACCTGCGGATCGCCGCTGAAAATGCGGTCGCCCAGCTCGTTGCCGTCGCAGAGATCCACATCCGCCACCGGCGCAAAATCCACATTGAAGCCCAGTCCTCCGATGTCATTGCCCAGCGTCTGCCCGATCTCATATGCCTCTGCCGCATCGTTCCGGCTGCCGTAGACTGCCATATCCTCCAGAGCCGTTGTGCCAAGCTTGTCCGCGCACCGCGCCACCAATCCGCCCTCCTCATCGACTGCGAGGAACAGTCCCGGATCGCCGTCCGCCATGGCGAACGCCTGCGTTCCGGAAAGCAGCGCGCGCGTCTGTTCGGTATCCTCCAGATTCTGCGAAAAATAAATGATGCCGCCCACCGGATACTGTGCCAGTGCCGATTCCGTCATCTCTCCGGCGATCGTTGCACAGCTCGCCCCCGTCAGCTGTTCCGGCGTGACCATGAACATCTGCCAGACACGCTCTTCCAGGGTCATGGAAGCAAGGATGGTTTCGGCAGCAGATTCCTGCGTATCTGCAGAACTATTTGTTTCCAACGGTACGGGAACCGCCGTGCTGTCCGGTATTTCCTGCGTATCACAGCCAGCAAATGCAAGGCAGGCTGCCAGCAGGAGAAAACTTATTTTTTTCAATCCCATACTATATCTCCTGATAAATTTACATCGCATGACGCTCTGCTTGCAAGCGTCATGCGATCAAATGAACTATATCGCGAAAAACAGACTTTCCCTTACAGAATGTCTTACAAACGCGAATCACCAGCGCGGGTTCCGCGCCCCCTGCTGAATTTTAGTAAGCTTTACCCCAGAGTACCATATGCTGTGCCGGCTTGCCGCAGCATACACACTTGTCGGAGAGATTCTTCTGTGCAAACGGAATGCATCTGGAGCCTGCGCCGGTCTGTGCCTTGACCTCGTCCTCACAAGCCTCCTCGCCGCACCACATTGCTTCGATGAAACCATCGCCCTTTTCTTCGAGAGCCTTGTTGATCTCCTCGATGCTTGTGCACTGGTAGGTCTTATTCTCACGGTTTGCCAGAGCCTTCTGGAACATGCCGTCATGCACTTCCTGCAGCTTCTGTGCAACCACTGTCTCCAGCTCGTCCAGAGATACAAAGGTCTTCTCACGGTTATGCCGTGTCACCACAACGCACTGGTTCGCTTCAATATCCTTCGGACCGATCTCGACACGAACCGGGACACCCTTCATCTCGTATTCTGCGAACTTCCAGCCCGGAGAATTGTCCGTATTATCGAGTTTCACGCGCAGACCGGACTTCTGCAGACGCTCCTTCAGTTCGTTTGCCTTGTCCAGAACGCCTTCCTTGTGCATGGCAACCGGAACGATCACTGCCTGGATCGGAGCCACTGCCGGCGGCAGAACCAGACCATTGTCATCACCGTGCGTCATGATGATCGCACCGATGAGTCTTGTGGTCACGCCCCAGCTTGTCTGATGCGGATGTACTCTCTTGTTTTCCTTGTCGGTATATTCGATCTCGAATGCCTTTGCAAAGCCATCACCGAAATAGTGGGATGTACCAGCCTGCAGAGCCTTGCCGTCGTGCATGAGTGCTTCGATCGCATAGGTGGAAACCGCACCGGCGAACTTGTCGGATTCGGTCTTTTTGCCCTGTACAACGGGCATTGCCAGAGAATCCTCGCAGAACTTGGTGTATACATTCAGCATACGCTCTGTTTCTTCGATCGCCTCCTCTGCAGTCGCATGGATGGTGTGACCCTCCTGCCAAAGGAACTCACGGGAGCGCAGGAACGGACGGGTTGTCTTTTCCCAGCGAACAACAGAAACCCACTGGTTGTACAGCTTCGGCAGATCTCTGTAGGAATGTACGATATTTGCATAGTGCTCGCAGAACAGGGTCTCGGAAGTCGGACGAACGCAGAGCTTTTCCTCCAGTCTGTCATGACCGCCGTGTGTGACCCATGCCACTTCCGGTGCAAAGCCCTCTACATGATCCTTTTCCTTCTGGAGGAGGCTCTCCGGAATAAACATCGGCATATTGACATTTTCATGTCCTGTTTCCTTGAACATGCCATCCAGGATGCGCTGGATATTCTCCCAGATCGCATAGCCATAGGGACGGATGACCATACAGCCCTTGATGCTGGTATAAGCGATCAGCTCTGCCTTGGTGCAGATGTCGGTGTACCACTGTGCAAAATCCACATCCATGGAAGTAATGGCATCCACCATTTTCTTGTCGTTCTTAGCCATAATTTCAAATCCTTTCAATGAATGATTTATTGTTCTTTTGGTGCTTCACCGTCGTTGGAGATCTCCGCTTGTTCAGCGGCTTTCTTTTCCTCCGGCGGGATGTCATAGATGGAGCGCACGGAATAGATGCTGTCGCGCTTTGCAGAGTGATTGTCCCTGTATTTCGCGATCCAGTTATCTACATGCTTTGCCATCCACGGTGTCAGGATGGAAAGCACCGCAATGATCGCGATCACGCTGAGCGTCGTCAAAGCAAATTCCACGATCATCCCCGTGTTCATCGTTTCATCCATGAGTGAAGCCTCCTTAAAAATACTCTATTCTTTATTATACCAAATTGTGCGGGGTTTTGCAAGGGCTTTAGGGAGAAAATTGAAAAAAACTGCATTATTCTCCGATAGCAGGAGGATGCCCCCTGCAAAACGAACCGCCTCCCGGTCAGGAGGCGGTTTCAGTATGATGTTTATGCTTAACCCAGTACGATTACCACTTCATTCACATCCGCCAGATCAGCAGCCTTGATATAACCGCCCTCAACAGCCTTGCCGTTGAGTGTTACGCTTGCCACACCGCTCTGAACGTGGTTCGGGTTCTGTACGTCGATGTTCATCTGCTTGCCGCGGAAGTTCTTCTTCATCTTGAAGCCGTCCCATGCAGCCGGAATGGACGGTGCAATGGTGATGCCGTCAGCATCCGGACGGATACCGCAGATACCCTCTGTGCAGCCTACCATGACTGTGGATGCAGTACCTGTCAGCCAGTGAACATGGGATCTGCCCTCGAACGGGGACTGTCTGGATTCGGTGAACTGACCATGTACATACGGCTCCAGCACGCGGATCTCTGCCTTGTCGTTCATGGCAGCCGGTGCGGATTCCATGAAGTATTCAAATGCTCTGTCACCGTGACCGAGCAGACCCTCAGCAAGGATCAGCCAGCCCTGGGACTGGGAGAAGATACCGCCGTTTTCCTTGGTATCTGCATTGAAAATGTGCATCAGTGCACCGTCGAAATAATGCTCCTTGTAGGGCGGATCCAGCAGCTTTGCACCATAGGGTGTGTTCAGCAGCTCATGAACAGAGTTCATTGCCTTCTCTGCCTGCTCCTCGTTTGCAAATCTGGAAACCACTGCCCAGCTCTGGGGATTCAGCCACATGTTAGCCTCAGGATCCTTCTTTGCGCCGACGATCACGCCGTCCTCACGGATGCCACGGATGAATCTGTCCTCATCCCAGCACTTTTCGAGAGTGTCGCCGAGCTTTGCCTGTACCTCGTCGATGTATGAGATATAATCAGTATCGTTCTTGTCCTTTGCCATGTCGCGGATCACGCTCATTGCATAGTACAGCTGGAATGCCACGAATGTGGATTCGCCCTTTGCACCCATGCGCAGGCAGTCGTTCCAGTCAGCGTGCAGACCTGCCGGCATGTTGTTTGCGCCCAGTCTTTCCATGGAGAAGCGGATCGCATTCTTCAGATGCTCATAAACGGTAGCCTCGCCGCCGCCCTCTTCTGCATAGGTGATCACTTCATCGAGGAAGCCCTTGTTGCCGCTTTCGCCGATGTACTTGACGATGGTCGGGAACAGCCACAGTGCATCGTCCGCACGATAGGACGGATGACCGGTTTCCTTCGCATATGCGCTGTTTTCGTTCTGCTCATCCGGGCAGTTCTCATGACCTGCATTGTGGTTGAACTTAACCAGAGGCAGACCGCCGCCGTTGCTTACCTGTGCGGACAGCATGAAGCGGATCTTCTCTGCAGCCATTTCCGGATCGAGATGGATGATACCCTGAATATCCTGTACCGTATCTCTGTAGCCGTAGCCGTTACGCAGACCGCAGTATACAAAGGATGCAGCTCTCGACCAGATGAAGGTGATGAAGCACTGGTATGCGTTCCATACGTTCATCATGTTGTTGAATTCTTCGGAGGGAGTTTCTACCTCAAAGTTGGACAGCTTGCCGTGCCAGTAGGACTTGAGGGCATTCAGCTCCTCATCCACCTTGCCAGCCTGCTCGTAGGATGCCAGAATTTCAGCGGACTCTGCGTCATTCTTCTGACCCAGAACATAAATGATCTCCTTTGTCTCGCCGGGAGCCAGTGTGATCTCGGAGCGCAGTGCTGCACATGCATTGGCGTTGAAGTTCATGGAATCATCGCACTTGCCCTCTTCAACCATGATGGGGTTGGAGTAGGTTCTGTAGGACCCTATGAATTTGTCCAGATTGCCGCAGCCATCGACAACTTCTGCACCAGCCACGCCGAAGAAACGCTCTTTGTGGTTGGAGCCGTCAGCCCACTTGCCGGAGTTCTCGTTGATGTGCTGAAGGATCTTGTTGTCCTTACGCTCTGTGCGTGTGATGAACAGGGTATACTGGAGGTTTACCTGATCCTGCTCGTAGTTGTTGTCGTTGGTGAACTCAATGAAACCGAATGCGGAAAGCTTTCTTTCCTTGGAATCATTGTTTGTCACCTTCATGCGCCATACTTCGTATGTCTGACCAGCCGGAACATAATATGTAGTCTCCGTCTTGATGTTTGCATACTCGGAGGTCATCACAGAATATGCCGTACCATGGCGGCATTCGGACTTGTAGGAGTCCATGGGCTTGCCCACCGGCTGCCATGTTGCAGACCAGAAATCACCGTCCTCTGCGTCGCGCAGATAGATGTATCTGCCCGGCAGAGCCATCATGGAATTGAAGCGGAATCTTGCGATTCTGCCGTTTGCACCGGACTGTACAAAGCTGTAGCCGGCAGCATTGTTGGAAACGATTGCACCATATTCGGGGGAGCCGAGGTAGTTGACCCACGGTGCGGGGGTGTCAGGCCTTGTGATGACATATTCCTTGTTCGCAAGGTCGAAATAGCCGTACTTCATGATAAAATTCTCCTTTTCGGGGGATTTTGATTTGATGTATCATCCATGAAACAACTGCAGAGCGGATGTACACTTATTTCTATTGTAGCATATTGTTTGCGGTTTTGCAAGGGGGGAGAGGCGTTTTTTTATATGTTTTTTCTGGGAAAACTCCGTGTGCAGAGATCTTATTACTCTGGCAATTGATTATAGATACTATTTTCTGGGGTTAGCATCCCAAAACCGCCCCCACCCCAACCCCTCCCCGAGGGGAGGGGCTATATATGGAGGGTGCTGCGCACCCTCCACCCGCCAAAGACTATCGCCTTTTGAATCCAGTATCAACCTTTCATTGTTGGATTAGTATGTATCTTTTCTGTAGCTGAATGACTAAAAAGAGGCTTTGCACTATCCATGCAAAGCCTCTGCATATTTTCTGTTCGATAAAATCTAGCCAGTTCCTGGTTATTATGCAAACCCACCGTCAAGCTCCGCCGATCAGCGCATACTGGCACGCCCACCGACTTCATCACTTATCAAAAACGCTACGACTGTAAAGTTTCGTCGCTTCTGACCAGCAGCTCATGCCGCCTGCATAACAGACTCCGTGATCTGTTTCTATATATATTCTAACCGATTTTCTCCGAAATGTCAAGTGGTTCGCAGAATCGTTTTATGAATTTTCTGTGAACTTCTGCATTCCGATCGGCAGATGACGCAGACAGCCGCCCTTATGTGTTCAGCTCCGCCGCCGTCACTGCTGCCAGCATATTCCATGTCACCCGATTCACATCACCCGTCTGCGGCAGACCGGTGATCTTCTGAAATTCCCTCACTGCTGCCTGTGTGCGCAGGTCGTATTCTCCTGTGATGGCAACATCCGGAAGATCCGGATATTCCTGTTCCAGTGTCAGCAGGATCGACTGGATCACCAGTACCGGCAGCCCCGTATCCCCGATGCTGATGATGCGTCCCACATCCCGCGGGAACACATCCAGCGACTGCGCCAGCGTTTCCACAAAGCTCCGGTAGACATCCACGATCGCCAGCCATGTGGCAGGATTCGTTTCTCCGCTGTCACTGAGTCCGTACTGCCGCTGGAATGCCCGCACAGCGTCAGCGGTTTCCGCCCCGTAGATGCCATCCGGCAGAATGCGCGGAATGTTCGGGTCATAGTACGAAATGTCATGCAGATACCTCTGCAGTTCATTGATATGTTCCTTTTTCTGTGTTTCTGAAAAGCCCATGCGGTACCCCCTATTGAATCGTATAGCCCGGAGACTGGTACGGACGTTTTTCAAAGCCGAACCGCAGGTCGGAATACAGTCCTGCAATGCCGTCCCATGTTGCCGCACCGACCACGCCGTTTTCCGGCAGACCCGCATACCGCTGGAACGCCTGCACTGCGGACTTGGTGATCGGTCCGAAATAGCCCGTATTGCTCACCGCCGGGATCTCCGGGATCGTTTCGTGGATGTAAGTCAGATATTCCTGGATAATCCGCACATAATCGCTCGTCATCCCCTCGCGCAGGATCGTCCCCGGATACAGCACCGGTGCCAGCTCCGTATCCACAGGTACGGATTCCACAATGCCCTGATATGCCCGGAACAGATCGTTCCAGGTCGTTTCATCCACAATGCCCGTCTGCGGCAGACCGAATACGCGCTGGAAGGATTTCACAGAAGCCTCCGTCTGCGCGTCATAGTAGCCCGTGATCTGAATGGGCTGCACGGATGCATAGTACGCCCCCACGACCGCAAGGAAGTACTGCAGACCGCGCACCTGATTGTTCTGCATTCCCGGACGCAGCTCATCCGTGTACTGCAGGGAAAATTCACCCGGAAGGATGCCCTCGGAATCCAGCTCTGCCAGCCGTTTGACGCTGGTATAGATGTAGGCGATGCGGTACCAGGTCGCCTTGTCGATCGTGCCGTTCACCGGCAGATTGAACACCTCCTGGAATTTCCGCACGGCGGCTTCTGTGGAAACATTGTATTCCCCGTTCGGGTCAGGGATCTTGGGGATGGCAGGATAATTGCGGGAGATGCGGTTGAGCTGGATCTGCTTGATCTGCACCGCATTGCCCACGGAGCCGGGCGCAAGGGGCGTGCCCGGATAGGACGGCGTATTCGTCCGGACATCGGCGTTTCTCACGATGTTAATATCATCTCCGTAATAGTATCTGAGAATATCATAGGGAATGTAGCCCTGTCTGGCAAGATCGACCGTTCCCCACTGGGACAGCCCGCTGCAGGTCACAGTCGTGCCGTTGCAGAAAGCAGCAAACAGCGGTTCTACCGTACCCTCGCGCCGGATGTAGTCATCAAACAGCTCATCCACGAGTGTACCGATGTTTTCAAAGACCTCACGTCCCTCAATGAATTTCTGGTCGTACTGGGTCGAAGCGGTGATGTCGAAATCATAGCCGCGCGAACGGTACCATTCCGTATAAATGCGGTTGAGCGCAAAGGTCGTGATGGCGTAAATATTTGCGCGCAGGGAGCTTTCCGGCCAGGTGGGATAGATCTCACTGGAAGCGACATTCTTCACATAGTCCGGAAAGCTCACAGTCACATTGGCAGCATTGGAGTCCGGTGCACCGAGGTGGACTGTGATCGTCTGCGGAATAAAGGGTTCTCCGGTCAGCATGGCACACCTCCTTACAGGTCGGGGGATTCGGATTCTGCGGACAGCGTTTCCATATCTTCATGCATGAGGATGGGCAGGGGAATGAGCTGGAAGGTCTGGAGCGAGGTCACGCCGGCAAATACAGGCACATTTTTCATTTCCGCCCGGAAATAGCCGTTTGCAAAGATACGGATATCCGCGACCGTGAATGGCTGTGCATTTCCGGGCTGCTGGGAAAGGGATGCCGGCGGCGCAGGAAGGGAAACGACCGGTGTTTCGCCGCTTTCATCCGTCACCAGATAGTAGGCGGGATATTGTGTGCCGTTTCTGCGCACGACGATGGTAACGACCGCATTTTCGACAGGAAATGCACTGTCCCCCGTCCGTGCAGCCACACGGATGCGCCCCTCTCCGGTCAGGTCGCGCAGCTCATCCGCAGCCTGCGGCTCGATCACAGGCGGTGTACCGTTCCGTATGTAGTCCGGCAGCTCCGGTTCCTCATAGACTTCCTCCGGCGGTGCTTCGATCCTGTTTTGATAATCACCGTCCTCTCCCGTGAAAGCCGGATCCTCCTCCGGCGGCAGCGGCTCTGCTTCCTGCACATCGGGCACGGGTGTGCTTTCTTCGATCACAGACGGTACCGGGGGAGTCTCTGTCTCCGGTGCAGCCGGCTTCTGGTTATACATGCGAAGCATTTCCTCGCGATAACGACGGGAAAGCTCGGAAAGATGTTCCTGCATGGCAATACCTCCATTAGAAAAATGATACCGATCCCCCAAATTGCAATTGGTAAACATGGTTTAAAAAGGCGAAGCCTTTGGCGGGGGGAGAGCGACTCCCCACGGGGTGGGGAGATGCCGAACGAAGTGAGGCAGAGGGGACGGTGGCAGTAAGCCACGCAGCACCCTCCGTATAAGCCCCTCCCCTCGGGGAGGGGTTGGGGTGAGGGCAATCTTTGCACAACTTTCCTAAAGTTGTTGACATTTGCAGTATACGGACGACGGATGCAGAATAGAACCATCTCCCCGCGTTTTCCGCACCTGGAAAAAATCCCCTCCCTTTTTCGTTCACAATGCTGATTTTGTATGAAAATGTTGATTTTTCAGGTGGAATATGCTATAATGGGGAAGAATGAAAATTTTCCTGAAAGAGGTGACATATTTGGAGTATATTGTACTTGCCTTTGTCTCCCTGATCGTGGTATTGGTGCTGGTGCTTTTTGCTATACGCTCCGTCCGTCTGCGGCGGAGACGTGCAAGACGGCAGAAGCAGCTCCAGCAGCTCCGTCAGCAGCAGCAGGAGCTTGCCGCCAAGGAACGCCACCATCTGGAATGCCAGCAGCGCAGAGGACTGCTGCCCGCGGAACCGTCGCAGGAGACCGTCCAGGATTCCGGTACCGCCTCCGTGATGGAGGAGCTGGTGCGTATCTATGACTGTGCGGTGCCGAAGGTCGTGAATGCTGTACTTTCCCCGCAGGTCGGGATGATCTCCCTGACAGGCGAGGAGGCAGTGCGGATGGGCTTTGCTTTCCGTAAAAAGTCGAAGGCTGTGCGCATCACCAATTATCATGGCAGTGCTGTGCAGCTTGTTCTGCCCTCCGTCATTGACGGTCTGCCCGTCAATGAGATCGGTGCGCGTGCCTTTGCGGATCACCAGGTACTGCGCCGTGTGGAGATTCCGGCATCCGTGCATAAGATCGGTGCGGAGGCGTTCCATGCGTCCTGCATTGAATACTGTGCCATTGCGGCGAAGGTGGATACCCTGCCCGATGCCATGTTTGAAAAGTGTCTGCGCCTTTCGGAGGTGCGGCTTCCGGAAACGCTGGTGCATATCGGTGTCAGCACCTTCGGGGAATGCCAGAGCCTGCACCATATCGCATTCCCGGCAAAGCTCCGGCGCGTGGACGATCATGCCTTCCGCGGCAGCGGTCTGTCCGGCTTTACCGTGACACCGCAGACCAGCCTGACGAACGGCGCGGCTTTTGTCCATACGCCCCTGCATAATAATTACCAGTTCGTACTCTCCCACTGCTCCGATACCGAGGCGCATGTGCTGCTCTGCGGCAGTCATGCCGATGGTACGCTTGTTTTCCCGGAAACCGTACACGTCCGTGTACACCGCGGCGCGATGGAATTTTGTCCGGCGCGGAAATTTGATCTTTCCCAGTGCGCTTCTGCCGCTGTCAGCCCGGAGGCGTTCTTCCGCCATGTGGTCAATGACGGCTTTGTGACACAGGAAAAATACGCCGAGGTCATTCTGCCCAGGCGCGCAGAGCCGACCTGCTTCCCGTCTTCCATCACCGCGACCGCTCCCGACAGCACGCCCTTCCGCCAGTATGCATTGCAGAAGGAATGGTGGGGGAGTGAGGGTCAGGTCATTCATAATGCCGCAGTCAGCCGCCTGGCATCCTACGGCATCCGCGGGGATATGACGGGCATGACGCTCGTTCCGGCAAGCAAACGCCCCTTCATCGCAGAATACCATGCCTTTGTAACGCCGGAGCTGGTATCGCTGAAGGCTCCGCTTTCACCGCGCTGTGAGGAGCTGTTCAGTATCCGTTGTGCAAGGCTCCAGCGTGTGCAGTTCACGGAAGATGGTAAGACCATTACCAAGTACATTCCCGACAGCCGGCTCATCGGCAGGCTCCATGAGGAGCTGCTGGGCGCGTTCCGGGGGAACGGCAAGCATTTCTTTGACCGCAGCGTCTATGACAGAGCATTCCAGCGCGGCACCTGCGTATGGACGGACGGAAGTATCCGCCCGATGACGCAGAAGCAGCGTCTTATGATGTGCTTTGACGTACTGCGCAGCACCCAGCGCGCGCATGAGGAGCCGCCGCTGCTCTATATTGCCTATCTCGTGGCACACCTGCGCTATGCAAGGAAGCTCTGCAAGAAGATCGCCCCCACGCATCCCGAATACCTCCCCTGGCTCGCGGAGCAAAACCCGACAGAGTGGTATATGATGCTGGAGACAGCGCAGAAGAATACAGAGTTAGTTACAGTATCATAAAAGAACAGCCCGATTCCTGAAATGGAATCGGGCTGTGTTGTTGATGATTGCTGCGGAAAATAAAAAAATCCACCAGCATAGCTGATGGATTTTGGTGGGAGAGGACGGATTCGAACCATCGAAGCGAAACGCAACAGATTTACAGTCTGCCCCCTTTGGCCACTCGGGAACTCTCCCGCATAACTGGAGCTGGTGGACGGACTCGAACCCCCGACCTGCTGATTACAAATCAGCTGCTCTACCAACTGAGCTACACCAGCACTTCATGTTATGCTTGCTATTCGGTTTGTCGTTTTCAGCACTCTTGCCTGACGACTTGTTTATTATACCACATATTTTTCAGTTTGTCAAGCGTTTTTCAGAAAAAAATATTTTTTCTGAAAAACGATGAAAATGTCGAAATATCGCGTAAAAGTTATTGTTCCGATGCTTTTGAGACAAAAAAGTTTTTAAGATTGTGAAAAATGCACAATGTACAGAATCGAATTTGATATATTTTTTGTACCTTGTCCCCGTCCTGAAAGTATTGACTTTTTGATGAAAAAAGGGTATCATAAAAATAATATCTTAATGGTATCACATGCTCTACGGAAAGGATGAATTGCAATGCAGATGAACGAAAACAAATTCTTGAAAGAGGGACTGACCTTTGATGATGTGCTGCTGATCCCGGCAAAGTCCGATATTACGCCGAATATGGTGAATCTGGGTACCAGACTTGCGGGCAATGTTCGCCTGAACACACCTATTATGACCGCGGCAATGGACACCGTGACCGATTCCCGTATGGCGATCGCCATCGCGCGTGAGGGCGGTATCGGCATCATTCATAAGAATATGTCCATTGAACAGCAGGCTGACGAGGTGGACAAGGTAAAGCGTTCTGAGAACGGCGTTATCGTGAATCCTTTCTCACTGACTGAGGATAAGCTCGTTTCCGATGCAGATGAACTGATGGGCAAGTTCAAGATCTCCGGCGTTCCGATCGTGGACGGCGCAGGCAAGCTCGTTGGCATCATCACCAACCGTGACATGCGCTTCCTGACGGACTACAGCGCGAAGATCGGCGAGGTAATGACCAAGGACAACCTCATCACTGCACCGGTAGGTACTACCATGGAGCAGGCTCAGGAGATCCTGCGTCAGCACAAGATCGAGAAGCTTCCGATTGTGGATGAGAACGGCTACCTCAAGGGTCTGATTACCATCAAGGACATTGAGAAGGCAGTCAAGTTCCCGAATTCTGCAAGAGATGCACGCGGCAGACTGCTCTGCGGTGCCGGCATCGGCATGACCGCAAATATGATGGAGCGCGCAGAAGCCCTCATCAAGGCACAGGTTGACGTGCTGGTTCTCGACTCCGCACATGGTCACAGCGCAAACATCATCAATGCACTGAAGAAGATCAAGGCTGCATTCCCGGATATTCCGGTCATCGCAGGCAATATTGCAACTGCAGAGGCTGCAGAGGATCTGATCAAGGCTGGCGCAGACTGTCTGAAGGTCGGCATCGGACCCGGCTCAATCTGCACCACAAGAGTCGTTGCAGGTATCGGCGTACCGCAGATCACTGCAGTTTATGATGTGGCAAAGGTAGCAAAGAAGTATGATATTCCCGTGATCGCTGACGGCGGTATCAAGTACTCCGGCGACATCGTAAAGGCACTGGCAGCCGGTGCGGATGTGGTAATGCTCGGCAGTCTGCTGGCAGGCTGTGAGGAGGCTCCCGGCGATACTGAGATCTATCAGGGCAGACAGTTCAAGGTATACCGCGGCATGGGCAGCCTGGGTGCAATGGCTTGCGGCTCCAAGGACAGATACTTCCAGGAGAATGCAAAGAAGCTCGTTCCCGAGGGCGTAGAGGGCAGAGTACCGTACAAGGGTGCTGTGGCTGATACCATCTTCCAGCTCATCGGCGGCATCCGTTCCGGTATGGGCTACTGCGGCTGTGAGACAATTCCGGAGCTGTGGGCAAAGGCACAGTTCGTCCGCATCACCGGTGCAGGTCTGAAGGAAAGCCATCCGCATGATATTTATATCACAAAGGAAGCTCCGAACTATTCCGCATCCTTCTGATTCTGAACACGCTCTAATTACATGTGAACCCCCGATTCCGGGGGTTCCTGTTTTTTCTGAAACAATATCCAATTTTTTGACGGGAACGTTGTTATATAAGTGATATTATTAATCCAGCAATAAAAAGTGTATAATGGATTCAAAAGGCGATAGCCTTTGACGGGTCGCGGGGGCGCAGCCCCACCCCGGAAAAACCACATATATTTAATTGCTGAAGCAACAACACAACACAAAGGAGACCTTCACTATGAAACAACGGATCCCTGCATTATTTGCTGCATTTACCCTCCTTTTTCCTTTTCCGCTGCCTGCCCGTGCCGCGGATACCACCGACTATGCCGAAACGGACAGCGGCGGTGTGTGCTTCCAGCTTCGCGAGGGACGTTTCCAGGGTTTTATCCTCATTACAGATGAAAGCGTGACACAGGAGGCGATCGAAGAAGTCAAGGGCGTATATGAAGCCGCCCCGCTGGACGGCGATCTGTACAGGCAGCATGAATTTTCCGAAGAGATCGCGGCTTGCTACAGCGGCTACGGTGTCCATGTGCGCCTGTGGCTCGTGACCATCAAGCCCGCCTATATGGAGATCCTCCTTGCATACGGACAGGATTTCAGCATTCATATTCAAGGTGCGCTGGATGCCATCTGGATGGACTATGTGGATTATGGCTATGGGTACTGGAACGGGAGCTTTTCGACAGTCTTTCCCGCCGGTATAAGTCCGGATGCGGAGCAGCTTTCTCAGCAGCTTGCAATTGAAGCCCGTGCCGCCGCATTTCAGGAGAAATGGCAGTCATCCGTCACCGCCTGGGAGGAGAGCCTTGAGGAAACGCGCATGTCCCCCGCCGCTTACAAGGCAGCCCGGCAGGCGGCAGGGATTCTGACGGATCACGAGGCGGCACTTGCCGGTGAGGCATATGCTTCCGAGATTCTGGCACTCTACAGCGATACGGAGGATGTGCAGTGCAGGCTGGATTTCACGATCGACTACACAGAACGCTGGTGCGAGGGTGCTTCGGTCTGGAAGGGGATCGGTGACTGGAATCTGGATCGCCGCGTGGATGCACAGGACGCTGCCGAGGTGCTGAAATATGCCGCCGAGCAGGGCGTTGGTCAGGAGAAGCCCTATCTGGAGCAGCAGATCAACGCTGGTGATGCCAACCGCGACAATATCCTCAACGCCTCCGATGCCAGCATGATCCTGCTTTATGCCGCCCATGCCGGCAGCGGCGAGATCGTCAGCTGGGCGGAGCTGATACGGGGGAAGGAATAATGCCCGAATATAAAATGATCCCTCAGACTGTAACAAAGCTTACAGCCTGAGGGATTCTTGATGTATCAGTTCTTTTTCCGCTTTTGTATCGTCTGACGGATTTTCTCGCGGCGTTCGCGGGCGCGCTGTTCGCGTTCCTGCTCGCGGCGAAGCTCGTCCAGCTCCTCCGTCGTTTCTTCATGGAGCAGACTGCCTGTGAAGGGTTCGTCCTTCTCTGCAAAATCCTCAAAATCCTCCTCCGGCGGGATGTCGAACTGCTCCTCCAGATGCTTGGCACGCAGACGATCCTCCGACCATTCGCTGATGATCTCATAGATGAATGCGAACATCGGCTGACCGATCACAAAGCCCGGAATGCCGAACAGACTGCTGCCCAGCAGGCAGGCAAAGATTGACCAGAACGGACGCAGACCGATGGAGTCGCCCACAATATGCGGATCAAGATAGTTGCAGTCGAACTGCTGGAGGATCAGGATCCACAGAAGATAGGGGATCACCATTGAGGGATTGTCGAACAGCACCAGCACACCTGTAATGAATGCGCCCACGAACGGACCGAAGAACGGCACAACATTCGTGACCCCCACGATCACCGAGAGCAGCACCGGATACGGAAATTCCAGGAACGGCAGCATGTTCAGGAGCGTCAGCACCACAAAGCAGATCAGACCAATGATCAGGGAGTCAAGCATCTTGCCGCGGATCGCACCGCTGAATTTCCTGTTGCCCTGTCCGAGCACACGGCGCAGTCTGCCGGCTGTCTGTGTCGGGAAAATACTGTAGGTCATCTGCTTGACCTGCCGCAGCAGACGATCCTTGTCGATCGTGATGTATACAGACAGGATCAGTCCGATGAGGAGATTGTACAGCACGTTGAATACGCCTTTGACACCGGAGTATAGATAATTGAGCATCGTCTCCGCCTGTGACGGCAGATCGGACATGAGCCAGTCCTCCAGATAGAGCAGTGCATTCAGCAGGGCATCATTTGCATATGCCCCGAATATCGTTTCGTTATCAAACACAGTTTTTGTCTGCAATTGCTGCATCAGATCATTGATCTGCGTGGGCATCTCTGTGACAATGCCCTTGATGCTCGAGGTGATATGCGGAACGATCAGCCACATCAGCAGCGCAATGAAACCGATCGCCGAGAACAGCGTCAGGAATGCGGCGATCACACGGGAGGTCTTCGATACCTTTTCCGATGCGCCTTTCCGCTCGGAAAGCATTCCGCAGACTGTCTTTTCATAGAATGCCGCAACAGGATCGAGCAGATACGCAATGATCAGACCGCAGAAGATCGGACCGAGTCCGCTGAGTACCGACCCGAAAAAGGATGAGATCTGCCCTAAATACTGAATAATATAGAAGAACAGGATCGCCGCGGCGATCGTCAGGAATGTCCAGAGGGATTTTCTGGCATGGGACTGCCAGTCCTCCTTGCTTGGCGGGGTAAATGGTTCAGGCACGTTGTTTCTCCTTTCTGTTACTGCACAGCAGCATTCTGCACAGCGGCATCATACTGCATTTCCTGTGCATTGATCGGGGTTTGGGCGGCAGCAGGATGCAGATGGATAAAGGTACCGTCCGGCTGGCATTCCCTGCCCTTGACATTATCGGACAGACACAGCTGCACCATATCGTACACCTGCGCCTGCAGCTGTTCATCCAGGATCGGTGCAGCAACCTCCACACGATGGATGGTATTGCGGGTCATGAAGTCCGCCGAGCTGATATAGAGCTTCCGGCGTTCCGGTGTTCCTGCAATATAGATGCGGCTGTGTTCCAGGTATCTGCCCACGATGCTGACAATGCGGATATTGTCCGTATATCCCTCCACACCGGGCTTCAGACAACAGATGCCGCGCACTACAAGCTCGATCTTCACGCCCGCCTGGGATGCCTCTGAGAGCTTGTCCATCAGCACACGGTCGGAGATGGAATTGACCTTGGCGGCAAAATATGCCGGTTCCCCGTTCTGCGCATGGGCGATCTCCTCATCAAGCATCTCCAGCAGCCTGCTGCGCAGGCAGAGGGGTGCGACGAGCAGTGCCTTGGTCTCCTCCACAAGCGAATCCGTGGAGAGCGCATCAAAGACATGACGGGCATCCTCGGCAATATCGGGATTCGCCGTCATGAGGGACAGGTCGGTGTACAGACGCGAGGTTTTTTCGTTGTAGTTGCCCGTGCCGATCTGCACGAAATTCTGAATGCCGTCCTCCGTTCTGCGGGAGATCAGCAGGAGCTTGGAATGCACCTTCATGTTGTGCGGTCCGTAAATGACCGTACAGCCGGCATCCATCAGGCGTTCTGCCCAGTGGATGTTGTTTTCCTCGTCGAACCGCGCACGCAGCTCGACCATGACCAGCACCTCTTTGCCGTTCTCTGCCGCCTGACAGAGCGACTCGATCACGCGGCTGTTGGAGGCAAGACGATAGAGGGTAATCCTGATGGACACCACATCCGGATCCAGTGCCGCCTCATGCAGAAGCCGCAGGAAGGGGGTGATGGTCTCATAGGGATAGGACAGAAGAATGTCACGCTCTGCGATCTGGGACAGCATATCCTGTCTTGTGGAAATATCCGGGCGGTTCTGCGGCTTGTGCGGCGCAAAGCGCAGGGCAGGATCGGCGTTGAAGTCGCCCAGCTTGTACACGAAGGACAGATCCAGTGGTGTTTCCTCAAAGAACAGGAACTTCTTCTTCAGGTGCAGGCGGCTGAGCAGGTACTCCATCGCGTCCGCATCCAGGCTGGAATTCATCTGCAGGCGCACGACCTCGCGCTTTTTGCGCTTCAGGAGGAGGGCTTCCATCGTATCACGGAAATCATTTTCCTCGTCCGCCGCCGCACTGCCGAAGCGGATGTCCGCGTTTCTCGTGACACGCATCACAGCGGCATCCAGCACTTTGTAATTCTTGAAGGCTGCCGGCGCAAAATGCAGGAGCAGATCCTCCAGCAGGATGAACCTGCCGTTTTTGTTCAGCCGGATCACACGGTCATGGAAGCCGGCGGACGGGATCACGCCGAGCTTGATGCCGGATTTCGACTGCAAATGGACCACAATGTAGATCTCCTTATTGCGCAGGAACGGGAACGGCTGCCGCTTGTCGATGATGACAGGGGAGAGAAGCGGCTTGATCTCGCGCTTGAAATACAGCTCCAAGAATGCTCGTTCCTCCGCAGAGGTATCCGAGAAGCTGACATGCTCGATGCCGTGGGGGCGCAGCTGCTCCATTGTACGGAAGTAAGCAGCGTCCTTGCGCGGCAGGAGCGCGGTGATCTCCTGCAGCATGGCATTCAGCTGCTGCTTGGGAGTCATGCCGGTGCGGGAATCCTTCTTTTTGGGCATGTCCTGCATCCGGTCGAGCATCGTACCAACGCGCACCATGACAAATTCGTCAAGATTGCTCTGGTAGATCGCAGAAAAGCTGAGCTGCTCTAAAAGCGGCACAGCGGGGTCTTCGGCTTCCTCAAGAACGCGGGTATTGAACCTGATCCAGGAAAGCTCACGGTTTTCATAATAGGGCTTCGGCATAAATACCGACCTCCGGTCTGGATATATTTGTATTCTGTCAGCAACAGAAAATACTTCTCCATTACACATTATATCACAAATTTTTATAAAATGGAATAGTTTTGATGAAAATTTAACAGAGTTTTTTAGATTTTATACTTATCCTCAAAACTATAATAGACAAAATCGGTTTCAAAAGGCGATAGCCTTTGGCAGGTCGCGGGGGCGCAGCCCCCGCCTCAAATCCCCCTCCCTTTGGGAGGGGGCAGGGGGTGGGGAAATCTTTACACATCTCTTAAAATAAAGTCTTAGTTTGTAAATATAAAGCCTAAACATATAAATTTAAACTAAAACTTTAAAAATAGTATTGACAAATGAAAAAATCTGTGGTATACTAAGCATGTAATATATTACAGCACATCCGAACCAAACAAAAATTATGGAGGGAAATGACATGAAAAACAATCTGAACAAATTGAGCAAGGGACTCATCGTGACACGCATTCTGCTGATCGTATTCATCCTGCTGACCGGCTGGATCACGGGGCTGACTATTTACAGGATGGCGTATTTCGGCGCAAAGGACGAATCGGCATTCACAGTTGCACAGCTTGAGAATCACAACGGTACAGAAACCGCATGGCTGATGATCGACGGGGAACGCTATACCACCATTGATTCCTACGAATATATGCCTAACCCGAAAGGTGAGCCTGTGAACAAGGAGCATCTGATGATCGACCAGGGCGTGGAGCTGGGAAAGGACATCATCATTCTGGCGATTCTGGTATTGCTCTTTGCAATGTCTTGCGGCTACAGCAAGGGTAAATCCCCGTTCAATATGCGTTCTGTGATTTTTCTGCGCATCATCGCCGTTCTGACGCTGTGTCTGGCACTTGTTCCTGAGTGGATCGGCAGCAGTATCAGAATTTCGCTGACCGGCAGTGCAGCGACTCAGATTGACACAGTGGAGTTTTACATGATGGCACTTGCACTTGCGATCGGCATGATCGCAGAGATCTTCCGCTATGGCATTGCCGTGCAGGAAGACTCCGATTCCATCGCATAAGGGGGACTGTTTATGGCAATTATCATCCGACTTGACCGCATGATGGCGGACAGGAAAATTTCCGTCAATGAGCTGGCGGAGAGGCTGGACATGTCCAATGTGAATGTTTCCAACCTGAAAACGGGCAAAATGAAAGGCATCCGGTTTGAAACCCTGAATGCCATCTGCGATGTCCTCGACTGCCAGCCGGGGGATCTGCTGGAATTTGTGCGGGATGAAGAATAAAAAACTGGGCTGCTGCACATTATGCTGTGCAGCAGTCCGCTCTCTTTGCCTATATCAGTTCCCCATGCGTTTCATAGTGACATACCTGCCGGATGGCGTTCTGTTCATCCACCAGCACCACATTCGGGCGGAGCTGTGCGGCTTCTTCGGGTGTCACCTGTGCATATGCCATCAGGATCACCTTGTCACCCGTCTGCGCCTGCCGTGCCGCCGCGCCGTTCAGGCAGATCACACCGCTGCCGCGCTCGCCGGCAATGGTATAGGTCGTGAAGCGGTTCCCGTTGTCCACATTCACCACCTGTACCTCCTCATATTCCAAGATCCCCGCAGCCTCCAGCAGATCGGCATCCACCGTAATGCTGCCCACATAATGCAGCTCTGCCTGCGTCACCACAGCACGGTGGATCTTGCCTTTGAGCATTCTCAGCAGCATCCTGCACCTCCTGCTTCCATCATGAAGTTGTCGATCAGGCGCGTTTTGCCGATGTATACCGCCATTGCCGCCAGGAACGGACGGTCAAGCGTTTCGATCTGCTGCATGGTCAGAAGATCCACGACCTTCACATAGTCGATCTTCGCCAGCGGCTCCGCCTCGATCACCTCGCGCATTGCCTGTACCAACTTCTGTGCGTCGGTTTCGCCCTGCTCTGCCAGCTTTCTGCCGTGTGCAATGCTCCGGCTCAGGACAAGTGCAGCCTGTCTTTCCTCAGGGGAGAGATAGGTGTTGCGGGAGCTTTTTGCAAGTCCGTCATCCTCACGGACGATGGGACAGCCGATGATCTCCAGATCCATATTCAGATCACGCACCATTCTCTTGATGACCGCAAGCTGCTGGGCATCCTTTTCCCCGAAGTAGGCGCGGTCGGGCTGTACGATGTGGAACAGCTTGGAAACCACAGTGCAGACACCGCGGAAATGCACCGGTCTGCTCAGTCCGCAAAGCTCCTGCGTCAGCACATCCATATCCACATAGCTGCAAAAGCCCTCCGGATACATTTCAGCCGGTTCCGGATGGAAGATCAGATCCGTCCCCGCGCCTTCGCAGAGTGCCGCGTCACGCTCCAGGTCGCGCGGATAGCTTGCGAGATCCTCATTGGGTCCGAACTGTGTGGGATTGACAAAAATGCTGACTGCCACGCGGTCATTTTCTTTGCGTGCGCGTTCGATCAGGCTCAGATGTCCTTCATGGAGATAGCCCATGGTCGGCACGAAGCCAACCGTCAGCCCCTCCTGCTTCCACTGCTTCACCTGTGCGCGTACAGCGGCAATTGTTTCTACGATCTTCATGATAAAACCTCCTGTTCCAGCTGTGTCATAACCTCATCGGGGATGGAAAAGCTGTGTTCCTCCGCCGGAAAGCTTCCTGTCTGCATTTCCTCCTTGTAGAGCGCGAAAGCGTCACGCATAAGAGTACCCGCATCCGCAAAGCGGCGGACGAATTTCGGCGTATAGTCGGAGAACATGCCGAGCATGTCCTGATAGACAAGCACCTGTCCGTCACAGCCAGCCCCGGCACCGATGCCGATGGTCGGAATGGTGAGCTTCTGCGAGATCAGCGCGGCAAGCTTTGCGGGTACGCACTCAAATACCACTGCGAATGCGCCTGCCTCCTGTACTGCCAGTGCATCGGCAAGGAGCGTCCGTGCCGCTTCCAGTGTCTTTGCCTGCACCCTGAAGCCCCCCAGCGTATTGACCGACTGCGGGGTCATGCCGAGATGCGCAACCACAGGAATGGAAGCATCCACGATGGCGCGGATGCGGTCGCAGACCTTCTGCCCGCCTTCCAGCTTCACAGCTCTTGCGCGCCCTTCCTTCATGAGCCTGCCGGCATTGACCACAGCGTCATACACCGAGGCCTGATAGGACATAAAGGGCATATCCGTCACAACAAGGGCATTTTTCGCGCCTCTTGCAACGGCGGCGGAGTGGTGGAGCATATCCTCCATCGTCACGGAAATGGTATCCTCATAGCCGAGGATCACATTGCCCAGCGAATCCCCGACCAGCAGCATATCTATGCCGGCTTCGTCCATCAGCTTCGCTGTGGAATAGTCATAGCAGGTGAGCATGGCGATCTTTTCGCCGCGCTCTTTTTTTGCCTGCAGCGTCTGTACTGTCTGTTTCATTCTGAATCCTCCTCAGCAAATCAATGTCAACAACTTCAGCAGGGGGAAGGGGACGAAGTCTCCAAGCAGGGTTCCAAGGGGCTGCCGCCCCTTGGGCGCGGTGGAGGCGGCGCAGCCGCCTCCTATAAAAGCCCTTCCCCTCGGGGAGGGGTTGGGGTGGGGGCAATCTTTGCCCAACTTTTCTAAAGTTGATGTCATTGTTCAGCAAATCAATTTTACCGCTTTAGCAGATCGGCTTTCTTCTTTTATCATTATAGCAGAATCTCGCCGGGAAATCAATGGGAATATCACCTAAAGATTATCCGCCGTACTGTGTGTTTTCCGTACTTTGTGAATTGTTCCGAAATTCTTAGTTGATTTTTCACAATCTGTCCACATGTGCATTGACACTTCCTGTGTGGTGTGCTATACTGTTTTTATTGAGGTTTGACGGGTGTATGTCGGGGCATTGTTATCAACTTTAGGAAAGTTGTGCAAAGCTTGCCCACCCCCTGCTCCCTCCCAGAGGGAGGGGGAGATTGAGCCGGTGCTCCGCACCGGCACCGGCAAGGGCTTCGCCCTTTGAACCCATTTAAGTTGATGACATTGTATGTCGGGGGGCATCTGTCTATCAAACTTTTTATAGCTGCGCACAATGAGAGGGAATTACTGAATCAGAAAGGAACGATCATCATGCAAAAAATCACAAGAAAGCGGCTGTGTGCCGCGGTCACTGCGGCGGCGATGTGCGTTTCTATGGCAAGCGCACAGCTCCCGTTCGGCATTGCCAGAGAAACAACAGTCCATGCAGCCGCCATCAGTGACATGCCGGAGGACTATCAGTATGCGGCGGACTGGATCTGGAACAACCGCATCGTAACAGAAAACTCACTCGGCTCGTCCAATGCCCGCTGGAATTCCATGTTCGACCAGATCGTGGACAGCAAGGGAACGCTCAACTATGTCGTGCGCTGGCACTCCACCAAGACCATCACGCTGGAACAGCGTCAGAAGCTGGAGGTCGCACTGGATGACTGCGTGAACGCATGGACGGACTGGCTGGTTGACTATGAGAACTGGCCCTATGACCATGTGGATGTCAATATCGTAGGCTGGGCAGTGACCGATCCGTCCCTCCTACTGGATCTGCAGTCCGATGAGATCGTTTACACGGATACTGTGGAATACGTCATCCAGCCCGGCGAGAGCAGCGAGATCCCGACCACGATGGCAAATGCGCCGTCTGAGCTGTCCCGTTTCGATCATTTCTATGATGAAAGCTATGAATATCCGGGCGGTCTTGACAAGCGTTTTGACCAGTATCTCTGGGCAACACAGGGTTTCCCGGATTACGGCGGATGCGGTGGTGACTGGGGTCAGCGTCTGTCCGATACCTACTACATCGGCATTGCAGAGGGTACCAGCTCCCAGCATGTCCAGATCCACGAGGTCGGTCACGGCTTCGGCATCACAGACTTTTACGGCGGCGAGGGCGAATCCGATGGTTTCCCGCCGGGAGGCTTTCCGGGCGGCGGCACCTCCATTATGATGGCTGGTTCTTCTTCTGTCATTACAGATTTCGACGGCTGGCTGCTGCGCTACATGTGGACAAAGCTGCAGGAGGAATCCGGACGCTTTGATCTTGCAAATGCACTGCCGGACGATGCAGAACCGGATACCGTTCCGACTGAAACAGAAACGGGCGGCATCATGCCGATGCAGTTCTCAGACACCATTATTGACAAGACAGAGAACTCTGTCACGTTTGCAGAAAAGGGTACCTACACATTTATTGACGGACACGATGGTGATGATCCTTCACGAAATCTTGCCAATTATGAAATTGGTGACACGATTGCAATTACAGGTTACTGGAATCTGCACACGGATGAGATCCTCTTTGTGGAATCCCTTGCACTGATCGAGAACAGCCGCAGCACAGCGGGTGATGTGAATGCGGACGGTCAGCTGACAGTGATGGACGTTGTCATGCTCCAGAAATGGCTGCTGTGTGCAGGCGAGATCACGGATGCTGATGCAGCGGAACTGTGTGAGGATGGGATCCTGGATGGTTATGATCTTCTGTTCATGAAGCGCAGACTGCTTCAGGGGTGAAAATAATATTTAAAAACGAAAGGAACGCCGCATTTCGCAGCGTTCCTTTCGGCTTGTAGAAGAGGTCTTACTTTCTTAGGAAAAGTCTTCCTGTAACTCCCCCACCCCACCCCCTCCCCAAAGGGGAGGGGCTATATTTCGGGGACTTCGTCCCCGAACCCCTTTTGCGGAGCTATCGCTCCGCGTTTGATTTCAGGTTCTTCGACAGACTGAAAGGAACGCCGCGTCGTGCAGCGTTCCTTTTTGTCATTCCGCATACTTGGAATCAATATCCAGATATTCTTCCAGGCAGATACCCTGTTCCCAGATCTCCTTGGCGTGTTCCACGCCCACATAGCGGATGTGCCAGGATTCGTAGGCATAGCCCGTCAGATCGACCTTATCCTCCGGATAGCGGATGATGAAGCCGTATTTCCAGCAGTTCTCCGCAAGCCACTTGCCCTCAGCGGTATCTGCAAAGGTGTTGTCGATGCTGTTGCAGTCGATGGTGTAGCCGGTCTGATGCTCGGAATGCCCCGGTCTTGCCGAAATACTGTCCGCGTATTCCTTGCTGTAGCCGTTCACAATGCTCACATAGCATTCTTCCTGAAAATCATAGGTGCGGTAATCCGAGGAATTTTGAATATTCAGCCCCTCCTTTGCCGCATCTGCAGAAAGCTTCTCAAACGCCTCCTCCGTCACCGGCAAAAGCCCCGGATCATAATCACGCGGCAGACTGTAGCTCTTGTTGGCAACCAGAATGCCGTCCACATAGGTACAGCCGTCCTCCACCGACAACTCGCGCACCGTCACGGGGATCTGTGCAGTCTTGCCGCCGCTTTCAGCGGTCAGGATGCATTCGCCCTTTTCCAGACCGATCAGCATATTGTCCGCGTCCACATAGGCAATATTGTCGTCACTGATGCGGTAGGCGGTATCCGCACCGAAGCCCTCCGGCGGTTCGAGGGGCTTTTCGTGGTTCACACGGATGTAGATATGCCCGTATTCCGCACTGACCGTATCCGTGGTATTTGTTTCCGCCGGAATGGTCTCCACCGGGATCGTCTGTACCGGGATCGTCTGTACGGGCATCGTTGTGGTCTCCGGGAGAGTCTGCTCGGTCGTGAGTACTGTGGTCTGCAGGGGAGCCGTGGTCTGTGACGGCTCCGGAAGGCTTTCCGTTACATTCGGCTCGTCCTCCCTGTTCATGAGCAGTCCGATGGCAAACACCAGCACACCGGCGATCATTACCAGCAATACAATATATATTCCCTTGCCGTCTCTGCGGCCTCTGTTTCTGTTTTTCATGAAATTTCCTCTTTTCCTGTAGGGCGGAATGGTTCGGATCGTTACCATTATACCATACTTTTCCGTATTTGTCACGGCTTTTTTGATGAAATTTCTGTGACGATATACAAACCGTAGAAACTATCTCTTTTCCTGCGGGAATTGTGACCTGCATTGTGCAGGATGCACCAAAACACAGAGCTGTATTTGTATATATATCCAAATCTGAAAAAATCATCCAATCTTTTCAGGAGTTGGTTGTTATAGGAGTAAAGGCGGAGTGCAGGCGGGGGATTTTGCGGAAGGAGTCATGAACAGCAATTGAATCACACCAAATACCGGGAGGTGAATACCATGTACAAATCAGCCTGTTGAATTTCAGCAGATCCGTCAATTGACAAACGACGGAAATCATGGTAGTCTGAGATTAGAAGTATAAGTGAATACGTTATGAAACAAGGAGGTAATCGGTATGAAAAAGAAGTTAATGGCAATGGTAACGGCGGCAGCTATGATGGCGGGAATGACAGCGGCTGTGGTACCTGTATCCGCAGAATCGGATACAGAGATTCCCGTATCTCCGAGGAGCTGTGATCATTTTCTTGTAGTTGATGCCGATCAAAAGCTTGTGGTACAGCTTTTGGAAACGGATGTAGTGGATAACTATGCAGCATATTATGATCTGGTTGGTTACGAGATCACATATTATGGTATCGGTCTGAGCAGGATTGGCTGCGGTTCGGATGAGAGTGCATGGGAGGGTAAACAGGGACTGGAGAATGGGGACATTGTGACCATCGACGGTATTACAAGAATTGCATCAATTTATCCCAGCTGTATGCATTTTGATGAAAACTCAGTGATCACCAATCTCGGACAGACAGAGGAGATCGCAGAGCAAAAGCCGCTGTTCCTGATTCGTGACGGTGCTCTGGCGGATGCTGAGGGGAATGTGTATTATTACGATGACTCCGGCTTCGAGCATCTGGGAACTTCTATTATGGATCAGTTTGCACTGGGTGATACCATTGATTTCTGGGTTTACGGGAATCGTGCTGTTTCTCCCATCGGCAGATCCGAAACTACGCTCTATGCCCCGGCGGAATATGTTGTTGTAGATGAATGCACTTACGGTGAACAGAAGTGTTACATCATCATGGATATGTCCGGCTATACCTATTATTTTACCGAAAAGCAGATGAAGGAATGCCTGTTGCCTGGTGAAGAAATGCCGGAATACGGCGATGTGATCACTGTACAGGCAAGCGGCTATGAACATACAGAGAAGTGGGGAACGAACTGGCTGACACTGTATTTCAACTCCGGTATTCCGGCTTCAATCCGTAATGTTGGCAATGTTCTGGAAAATGGTACTGTTGAAATGTTTACTGTGGTGGATAGGGAATACAGTGCGTCCATGCGCCTGGTAAACACAGCTGGTAAAAAAACCATGTTTTTTATGGATTATCTTCCGGACGATAGTATGCTTCTTACACTTAAGGACGGGGATATGGTCATGATGTATACCAATCAGGGCGTACCGGTCATTGCAGCAGAACAGGCTCCCATCATTCTTGGTGACGTAAATGCCAGCGGCAAGCTCGACATCCTCGACATCCTGGCAGTCAACCAGCATCTGCTGGCGGGCAAGCCGCTGCCGGAAAGCACGCAAGCCCGCACCACCTCTGCAAGCCGCTGTGACATGGACGGCGACGGCAAGGTGACATCCGGCGACGCACTTGCAATGCTCAAGCGTTCTATCGGCGTGGAATAAACCCAATCAAACAAGTATTTCATAAAAGAGGAGGAATCAACTATGATGAAGAAGCTTTTTGCAGCCCTGACCGCACTTGCCTGTGCACTGCCCGCAGTACCCGCATTCACAGCATCCGCGCTCTCTTGGGAGGAGCCGACGGATTATGTGGTGACGGATGTGTTCCGGAATGAGGAAAATGTGCTCAGAAGCCTTACCCTGCAGGAAATCGGCACACCTCACATCTACGAAATCTCTACCTGCGGTGTCGATATGGATGCTATGCTGGAGGGGCAGGAAACACCGGAAATCGGCGATATTATCAGCCTTTCTGTTCCCGAATGCGTAGCAGAGGTCATCCCCGAATGCCTGCATTATGATGGAAAAATTCCAGAATATGTGAATTACGGCAATATCACAGAGATCGGTACGCTGGAATATCTGACATTTGTTAAGCAGGAAAGTTGGAAGTATACGTTCACGGATGATAATTTGACTGAGTATGTTTACTACGATGCGGAGGAATACGGCGGTACTCCCGCCCCCGACCTGACAGAAAGCCAGACGGGACTCTATTATCTGTACAATGGTCTGGTAGTCCTTCCGGCAGATGAAAATGAAGTCGATGATTGGAAGATTCCTTGGACTGTTACTGGTGTTGTTATTGGTCCGCAGCTGATTTATGTTTACAATATCGGAACGTGTTATTTTGATGATGTTGTAGATAGTCAAGGCAATGAAATCGGCGCGGGTGATGTGGTCAAGCTGAAAATCCGTGGTGGTATTGCAGAAACTTCTCCCGCTATTTTACCAGCCATTGAGTATATAGATCGTCTTGGAAATGCTGGAGAAATGTACGGTTATAAAGAATATACTGTAACAGAGAACAATGGAAGATGGCTGACAATGACCAATGAAGCCGGCGAAGAAACAATATATTCCTACACAATGCAAAGCGATCGCGGCTTTACGCTCTACAATTCTGAGCTGGCAGTCAACGCACAGTCTGGAGATACTATCACATTCATGTGTCACCAAAAAGGTTCACCAGCAGTTCCATGTGATCTGGAGCAGGTGATCTCCAGAACAGAATTTGCCGTCATCGGCGTGGATGATGTGGAGAATCCCCAGAATTATATCATCATGGAAAGCAATTCCCCGACCCATGTCTACTGGCTAAGAGGACACCAGCTGGAAGCATATTTTGCAAACGGCGGCACACCGCTGTCCTATGGTGACATTTTCACGCTGGCAGGGAACTATGGCTGTACCGAGATTTGGGGTACGAATGATATTTTCATGGATGCAGCCGAAACCATCCGCATTGAGGGTTCTGTATTCGATACGGAAGAAACCGCAGAGTTCACATTCAATACTGCATCGTCCGACACCTTTGTATGGCTCAAAGGGGAAGCAAAGGGCTATGAATATCCCGTGGATTTCATGCTCGGCACGGGTCTGACATCCCAGAAGCAGTTCACCCAGCCCGACGGCATCGACTGGGCAAAGCCCGATGTCCGCGACCGCATCACTATGTATACCTATGGCGGCGTACCGATGTTTCCGAAGTCCCTGGAACGCCTCGGCGACGCGGACGGCGACAATGAAGTGAACGCCTCCGATGCTGCAACGCTCCTCATCACCGCCGCTGAAAACGGCGCAGGTCTTGCAGGAGCTGTGACCTTCTCCGCCGATGTGGATGCGGATGGTACAGTGAGCGCGCAGGATGCCGCTTCCGTCCTGATCTATGCAGCTGCAAAGGGTACGGGTGCTTCCGTGACATGGGATACCGTACTGAACACGGAAGAAGCAGCATAAATATGCACAGCTAACCGAAAGCCCCGACACAGGATCGGGGCTTTCGGGCATATTCACAGTAAATTCAAAGTTAGTTAGTAGAAATATGTTTTTTTTTACTTCAGAAAGCGGTAGAATATTAGTTATAAAAGAGGAAAATATTTCGGAGCGTAAAATGCAGGAGTCCCGCCGTGCAGCGGATCTGCATTTGCCCGAACACCTGCAGAAGGAGAGAGATGTATGAAGAATTGGAAAAAGGCAGCAGCCGCTGTAATCAGCGCGGCAATGCTGTGCAGCGCGGCAGTGATGCCCGTGTCTGCGGAAACTACTAAGTCAGCAGCGGACGAGTATGAATGGGGAACCGTCCGCATCGGCGGCGGCGGCTTCGTATCCGGTATCGTTACCGGTGAGAAGGCAATGTATGCGCGTACCGACGTAGGCGGCGCATACCGCTATGACTACGAGAAGATGGAATGGGTGCAGATGCTCGCATTCATCAACGAGGAGGACAGAGGCTATCTGAGCGTGGACGGCATGTGCATTGACCCGACCGATGATGATACCCTGTATCTGCTGGTCGGCTGTGCATACTTCAGCGGCGAGAGAACTGCCATCCTCAAGACTACGGACGGCGGAAAGACCTTCACAGAATATGAAGTCACCGACCTGATCAAGGTACATGGCAACGGTGCCGGCAGACAGTGCGGCGAACCGATCGCAGTTGACCCGGATAACCCCGATGTCATCTACTGCGGCGGTGATACGGACGGTCTGATCATGAGTACGGACGGCGGCGAAACATGGGGCTATGTGGACAGCTTCAATGATCTCGGACTGTTCACCAATGAGATCAACTGGCCCACATGGGGCACTGTTGTGGAAAAGACCACTGTCGGTACTGACTACAGTAAGGTCAACGGCATCGGTACCGTTGCTATCCATGACGGCAAGGTCTATGTCGGCGTATCCGATAATACTATTGGTGCGAATATGTATGTTGCCGATGTCGGCAAGGACAACTGGGAGCCGCTGAGCGATAAGCTCCCGACCGAAGCCTTCCCTTCCCGCATCAACAAGGATGCGGACGGCAACCTGCTCATCAGCTATGTCGGCGGTCTGATCTTTGACGGCACTGGCGGCGGCATCTACAAGTACAACACCACAACGGGCGAAGTGACCGACATTTCCCCGACCGGCAACAGCTTCGGCGGCTGTGTGAGCGATCCGCAGGATGCCGATAAGCTCGTAGCTACCACCTGCGGCGTATGGTCCTCCCAGCTCTGGTACAAGGATGCCTGGAATGATGATAAGGTATGCTGGGGCGACCAGTTCTACCGTTCCGAGGACGGCGGCGCAACATGGAGCCCCATCACTCCCGGCAATGAAACCTCATGGGGCGGACCTCTGCAGGCAGATTATCTGCAGGACGGCGGCTTCAGCTGGATCCGCAACAAGGCGATCCACTGGTGCGGCTCGATTTCCATTGATCCGAGAAATCCTGACAGAATCCTGCTGGTTTCCGGTAACGGTGTCTTTGCCTGTGATAATGTATGGGATGAACTTCCTGTCTACTATTTCCATCCGGATGGTATCGAAGAAGTCGTAGCACTTGACTTCATCAGCGTTCCCGGCGGCAGCAATTTCTCCGCCATCGGCGACTATGACGGCTTTGAGCATAAGGCAGATACCACCGTCACACAGCACTATCCGAACATGGGCTCTACCGGCGCAATTGCGTATTGCCCGCAGAATCCGGATGTCATGATCCGTATTGCAGAAAACCAGAATGACGTTGCAGGCGGCTTCTATACGCTCGACGGCGGCGCAACATGGGAAAAGATGGCGAACTCCCCCGGCGGTAAGGCAGCGATCGCACAGATTGATGAAAACACCTACCGCTTCTTCAAGGGCAGCAAGGATGATGGCAATATCAGCTATTCCGATGACTTCGGTCAGACATGGACTGCGTGTGAGGGCATTCCGACGACCTACGGTTCCAAGCCCACTTATCTGTATGTAGAGCCGGAGAACCCGGATGTGGTTTATGCGTATGCAACCTACTATAATTCCTCCTGGGGCTATTCCAAGCCCGAGCCGACGATTGACGATGCGAAGTATGTATTCTGCATCAGCACGGACGGCGGCAAGACCTTCACGCCCACTGAGATCTGCATGTATGACCAGTGCGACAGTGCCGGCAGAATCGCTTACATGGGCGAGGGCGAGCTGGTACTCGGTGCAGGCTGGTATGGCATGTACCATGTGACCGGTGCCAACACCGGCAAGCCTACAATTGAGCCGCTGGATGTATTCTACTGCAAGACCGTTGGCTTCGGTGCACCGAAGGATGCAGAAAGCCCGAATGCACTGTACATCTACGGCAAGCCCACAGAGGGCGATGCAGAGGGTCTGTACCGTTCCAACGATACCGGCGCAACATGGGAGCTGATCAATGACGATCACCTCTACGGCGGTACCGGCAACGGCAACTTTATTGTCGGCGATATGAACGAGTACGGTGCACTCTACATGAGTACTGTCGGCTGCGGCATTGTTTACGGCAGCATTTCCGACGGCACAGAGCCGGATACTACAGAAACAACCGATGGCGGCGAGACCGTCTACGGCGATGTTGACGAGAACGGCAAGGTGGACATCATGGACGTTCTGGCACTGAACAAGAACCTCATTGCCGGCGATCCGCTGACAGAGCAGGGCGCACTGAATGCAGACGTTGACTGCGACAGCAAGCCCTCCTCCACGGACGCGCTGAACATCCTGAAGTTTACCATCGGACTGATTGCGGAGTTCCCTGTATAATAGCAAAGCCCCCTGCATTTTATGGATGCAGGGGGCTTCAGTTTGTAGCAAAAGACTTTTTCTGGGGTTAGCACACCGAAACTTCCCCCCACCCCTCCCCCTCCCCCGCGGGGGAGGGGCTATATTTCGGGGACTTCGTCCCCGACCCCCTTTTGCGGAGCTATCGCTCCGCGTCTGATGTCAGGCTTTCCGCATATATCCGTTCTTTCTTCCCATACTGTATCAGAATTAGTATGAAAGGCGGTACTCCCATGCATGTGATCCTGTTCTGTGATGCCCCCGTGCGCTTTCTTCCCCTGCGTGAAATGCCGGAAGCACGGCTCCCTTACTGCAATACGCCCCTCATCGTCCATATCCTGCGGTTTCTCGACCAGAGCGGCATCCCCGATGTCACGCTCATCGGCGCAGATGCGGAAACAAGGGAGCTTGTCAATACCCTTTCCCTGTCGGCACGGCTGCATTATGCAGAAGCCGCGGAAGCCCTCCGGCTTTCCGCGCCGACGCTCCTCCTGCGGCGGCTCTCCCTTCCGCGCTGGGATATGGGGGAGCTGCTTGCACTCTGCGATGCCGCCCCCGTCAGGCTGGTGCATCCGGATGGTTCCCCGACCGGAGCCGAGCTGCACCCCATGGGCAGTATCCCCACCGTACCGGATGCCGCCGTGACCGCGGTTCTATCCGTGTTCCGGATCCCTTCTGCGCCGTCCGATTACCTTGCACAGCAGCAGGAGCTGCTCCATGCGCCGCATGGAAAGGGCAGGCGCATTGGGGAGGGCGTGCGGATCGGCAGGAATGCCGTTATTTCGGAATCCTCCGTCATCGGCAGTGACTGCGTGATCGGCAGCCATGCCGTGATCGAGGACTGCGTGCTGGGCGATGGTGTGCAGATCGGCGCGGATGCTGTCCTGCGCCGCTGTGTCATCTGCCGTCATGCTCTCATTGACCGCGGTGTGCAGTGCAGTGACCTGACCGCCGCAGAGGGGGAGATCGTGGCAGCACACCGGAGTACGCCCCTGCCGCGCCGTTTCCAGGTCAGTGCGCAGGACGGCATTCATGAGGGTCTGCCGCGCTGGAATACCGCAGAAACTGCCCTCTGTGCAGGAGCAGCCATGACGGTTCTCGGAGATCGGATCGCCGTCGGCTGTGACGATCCTGCTGCTGTTCCTGCTGTGCAGGCTGCCGCCGCCGGTGCCGCGTCACAGGGCACACAGGTCTGGAATGCGGGCTGCTGCGCCCTTTCCCAGCTCATTCATGCCGCAAAGCAGACGGAATGCAGTGCGCTCCTCTGGCTGCAGGGGAAGGAGGTGCTGTATCTTCGCCCCTATGGCGCAGCAGGACTGGAGCTGACGGATGCACAGCGCAGCAGGCTCCGGCAGGCACTCCGCGCCCGTACCGCCCGGCATATTCTCCCCGCCGGCTCACTTGCGGATGCGCGCCCGTTCCTGCAGCTCTGGGAAACAAAATGCCGCGCACTTTTCCACAATCCGGAATGCACTGTGGAAATCTGCTGCGGCAGTCCGCACCTGCGTGAAGCGGCACAGCGGCTGTTCGGCGGGGGAAGGGGAGAACGCATTGTGCTGAATCTGACGGACGATGGCAGGCAGATAAGCCTTTTTTCGCAGGATACCGGCATGATCCGGCATGAACAGCTGCTTCTGCTGTCGCTGCTTTCCTTCCGGGAGGAGGGCGCGGCACTGGCACTGCCGGAGGACTTCCATCCGGTGGCAGAGGCATTCGCCTCCCGTATGGGCGGAAGGATCCTGCGCCTGTATGCGCCGAGCGTTTCCCCCACCGCCGCAAGGCTCTTTGCAGAACAGGGCATATGCACGGATGGCATCCTTCTTTTTTCCCATATTCTGCGGATCATGGAACGCCGCCGGATGCGCCTGCCGCAGCTTGCCGCACTGCTTCCGCCGATGTACACGCTGCAGCATGAGCTTTCCACAAGCCTTACGCCGCAGGTTGTGGAAAGACTGCGCCGGAGCGATCCGGACAGAGCTGTGCGCGTGGGGCTTCCTGCCGGAAACGGCAGACTCCGGCTGCTGATCCATGCCCGTTCTGCGGAGACCGCCGCCGAATTATGCAGCGGCTGGGAAAAGAAGCTCCGGGCAGCAGAGGAATCATACTGATGCCGGTGCGGAGTACCGGCTCAAGCCAATGTCATCAACTTCAGCGGGAGCAAGGGGGGCGGCAGCCCCCAAAAGGGGTTCCAAGGGGCGTTAGCCTAACAGGCTCCTGTCCCCTCTGCTTCACTTCGTTCAGCATCTCCCCACGGGAGAGGGCGACTCCCCCAACGTGCAGAATCCATGCCGAAGTGCAGGGGATTTTATCCAAACTGACCAATTCTCTGAAATCGCTTCCCTGTACACTTGACAAAAGACCGGAATTTTAATATAATAAGAGTATGTATTCGCTTCCGCTGCAGGCGGAAGGTCGTTGCAAAGATATTCCGGCACGAATGCCTGAAAATATAAGAACCTATCTTCACAAGTGACACGAGCAGGTTTTCAGGCAGATTTGTGCCATGCCAAAGCATAAAAGCCGCAGCCATACTGTATGTATTGCAAGGCTTTTGGGCAAAGGCATGGTGCAAAGATGCTGAAAAGCTGCCGTGGCATCTTGTGAAGACAGGTTTTGACAGAGATGCAGAAGCATCTCCTACTTAACCGCTGCTCCCTGCCATGCAGGAAGCAATTCAAATGAGCAAATGACTGATTCCATTCCACCCCTGCTCCATCCGTTTTTGCGGCACTGTCATTCCGATCTGTAATCTTGAAGCCGATTGCCGCAGCCCTGCGCATGTGCGCAGCTGAGCCTCCGATTGTACGGAACATTCCCCGACGCGGGATGCACGGAGGTACTATATTCCAAGGGTGGATTATGCTCATTCATTTGCATGTCAAAGAAACGAGGTACTGATTGAACACAAAGCAGAACGACCCCAAGAGAAAGAAATTTACTGTGCGTCACTCCAACCACCGCGGCGGACAGCACGGCAAGCCCTTCCATCCCAAGAAGCAGAACGGTCAGAACGGGCAGCCCGCACAGAATCTTCCGAATGTACAGAATACACAGAATGCGGCAAAATCCGCATCTGCACAGAACCAGAAGAAGCGTGACCAGCACCGCACGCCCATCCGCATCATTCCGCTGGGCGGTCTGAATGAGATCGGCAAGAACATGACCGTATTTGAGTGCTGCAATGATATGTTCATCCTGGACTGCGGTCTTGCCTTCCCCGATTCCGAAATGCCCGGCGTAGACATCGTGCTGCCGGACTTCACCTATGTGGAGCGCAATGCGGATAAGCTGCGCGGCATCGTCATCACCCATGGTCATGAGGACCATATCGGCGGTCTGGCGTATCTGCTCAAGAAGGTCAATGCACCGGTGTACGGCTCCGGCATGACCATCGGTCTGATCAAGCACAAGCTGGAGGAACACGGCATCCTGAACAAGGTATCCCTGAATGTGGTCGAGTCCCGCAAGAATATCAAGATGGGCTGCATGGCAGTGGAATTTATCAAGGTGAACCACTCCATCCCCGGCGCAATGGGCATGGCGATCCATACCCCCGCCGGCGTGATCGTGCATACGGGCGACTTTAAGGTGGATTTCACTCCCATTGACGGCGGTCCGATCGACCTTGCAAGATTCGGTGAACTGGGCAGCCGGGGCGTGCTGGCTCTGATGTCCGATTCCACCAATGCAGAGCGTCCGGGCTATACCCAGTCCGAGCATAAGGTCGGCGAGTCCTTCGACAAGCTCTTTGCCAAGGCAAGCGGCAGGCGCATCATCATTGCCACTTTCTCCTCCAACATCCACCGCGTCCAGCAGATCATCAACCTTGCTGCCAAGACCGGAAGAAAGGTCGCAGTTTTAGGCAGAAGCATGATCAATGTCATCACCACAGCATTGGAGCTGGGGTATCTGGAGGTTCCCAAGAATACGATCATTGACATTGAAAATATGAACCAGTACCCGCCGGAGCAGTTGGTGCTGATCACGACCGGCAGCCAGGGCGAGCCGATGTCCGCGCTCACCCGCATGGCAATGCATGACCATAAGAAGGTCAACATCACGCCCATGGACTTCATCATCATCTCCGCAACGCCCATCCCCGGCAATGAGAAGCATGTGACCAAGGTGGTCAATGAGCTGCTCAAATCCGGCGCAGAGGTCGTTTATGAGGCAATGTATGAGGTGCATGTATCCGGTCACGCCTGCCAGGAAGAGCTGAAGCTCATGATGGCACTGACAAAGCCGAAGTATTTCATCCCCGTACACGGTGAATACAAGCATCTGGTCAAGGCGCGCAATGTGGCAACGGAGATGGGCATTCCGAATGAGAATGTCATTATCGGCTCGATCGGTAATGTCATCGAAACAGATGGCACCTATATGCGCGTGGTTTCCCAGGTGCCTGCCGGCAGAGTGCTGGTGGATGGTCTGGGCGTGGGCGATGTCGGCTCGATCGTTCTGCGTGACAGAAAGCATTTGGCAGAGGATGGTCTTATCATCATCGTGGTCGGCATTGACAAGGCGACAAATCAGATCGTTGCCGGTCCCGACATCATCTCCCGCGGCTTTGTGTATGTGCGCGAGGCAGAGGAGCTGATGGTGCAGGCAAGACAGCTGATGTGCCACACACTGGACGAATGTTCTGTCTACGAGCTGCGCGAATGGACATCCCTCAAGGCAAAAATGCGCGATGCACTTTCAGATTTCATCTATGGCAAGACCAAGCGCAGCCCGATGATCCTCCCCATCATCATGGAAGTCTAGCGGCGCGGCATCAAGCGTGTCTTTCGGTCTTGCGCTTCCGCTTGTGCGAAGCACAAAGGAAGCAAATCGTCAGCGGCGACCCGCCGCCTGCCGACCTTCGCCGCAGGCGTTGGGAGGCAAACTGTCAGCGGCGACCCGCCGTAGGAGGTGAACGGATTGAAGCCCAAAAAGCATATCCTGCTCTGGGTACTGATTGTTTTACTGGCAATTTTTACACTGATCCCGTCAGTGGTACTGCTGTACCGGGGAACCCCCTACGGAATGCTGTTCAGCCTTCCGTCCGTACTCTGTGCGGTGCTGATTGCGGTGATCGTCGGTTATTCCAATAAGCATTTCGTGCGGTATGCCGCACAGCTCAATGAAGAATGCGAAAACGCGGAGCTTGCTGCCCTGCAGAAGCTCCCGCAGGGCATGTGTGTCCTCGATCCCAACGGCATCCTGCTGCATTACAATACCTGCTTTGCAGAGCAGATCATCCGCAATGCGGATCTGTTCGGCAGGAATCTGACAGAGATCATGCGCTTTGATCCGTCCCTGCCGGAGCAGGATTATGTATGGCAGGAGAGGACCTACCATATCGTATCCCTGCCGTACAATGAGAACGGCACTGAGCTGACCGCCTATCTCTGGTCGGATGTGACGGAATTTGCCGCACTGAAGGCGGAATACGCCGCAAGCCGTCCGAGCGTTCTGCTGATCCTCGTGGATAATTATGAGGATCTCATCCAGAATGCCAAGGAGAGCGCGAAGCTCGAAACGAGCGTGGCTGTGGAGAAGCTGCTGGAGGACTTTATTTCCCATACCAACGGCATCCTGCGCAGACTGAAAAACGACCGCTTTATTGCCATCATCGAGGAACGGCATATGGAGCAGATCATGAAGGAAAAGTTCCGGCTCCTTGATGAAGCCCGTGCCATCCGTGTGGATGACAAGAATTATGTGACCTTTTCCATCGGTGTCGGTCATGGTGCTGCCACCCTTCAGGAGGGCGAACAGCTCGCCGCACAGAGCCTGGATATGGCACTCGGACGCGGCGGCGACCAGGCGGCTGTCAAGACGGAGAACGGCTACCGCTTCTTCGGCGGCGTTTCCAAGGGCGTGGAGAAGAAATCCCGCGCCAAGACCCGCATTATTGCCGGCGCGATTCAGGAGCTGATCCTCAGCAGTGAAAATGTTTTCATCATGGGACATCGCTTCGGCGATCTCGATTCCGTCGGTTCGGCGTGCGGTCTGGCAGGAGCCGTCCGGCTGCTGCGCAAGCCCGTTTCCGTGGTCATCGACCCGCAGAAGAACCTTGCCTCCCAGATCATTGCCATGATGGAGGAGGAGATCGGCGGCGACCTGTTCCTCACGCCCGCACAGGCGGTGGAAACCATCACGGACAATACACTCCTCATCATTGTGGATACCCACAACAAGGATATTCTCGAAAGCGAAAAGCTCTATAAGCTTGCTCAGAATGTGGTCGTGATCGACCACCACCGCAAGAATGTGAACTATGTGGACAACGCACTGGTGTTCCACCATGAACCGTATGCCTCCTCCGCCTGCGAGATGGTGACGGAGCTGATCCAGTATTTCAAGCTGGACGGCATGGTAAATTCCTGCTATGCGGACTGCCTGCTATCGGGTATCATGCTCGATACCAAGAATTTTGTCATGCGCACGGGTGTGCGTACCTTTGAAGCGGCAGCCTTCCTCCGGAAGATCGGTGCGGATACTGTCAAGGTGAAATGCCTGTTCTCCGGCTCCATCGAAGCGTATCGCAGCCGCACGGATATTGTCGGTTCAGCAGAGATCGTGGGACGCTTTGCGGTTGCCATTGCACCGGATGATGTTTCCGATGTGCGCCTGGTCGCACCGCAGGCAGCGGATGAGCTGCTGAGCATCCAGAACGTGGATGCGGCATTCGTGATTTATGAGATCAGCCGCGTGGTCAATATTTCTGCCCGCTCCCTCGGCGCAGTCAATGTGCAGGTCATCATGGAAGCCCTCGGCGGCGGCGGTCACCAGACCATGGCAGCAACACAGATGCAGGATATTTCCGTACAGGACGCAAAGATCCGCCTGTTACAGGTGATTTCTGATATGAAGTAGATACTGTGTGACAAGGGGGCTCTGCCCCCTTGACCCCCGCCAAAGGGATGTGATCCCTTTGGAATCCCAAAGCGTTTTGCCATTGCCCCCTGCGGGGACAAAGGCAAAACGTCAGGAGTCAAAGAAACCATTCCTTGGCAGGGTCAGGAAGAACAGAGTACCTGTCACACAATATTATCCATTACAAATTTCAACTGAGAAAGGAAGAACATACATGAAAGTAATTTTCTTACAGGATGTAAAAGGCTCTGGTAAAAAGGGCGAAATGAAGGAAGTAGCGGACGGCTATGCAAGAAACATGCTGCTCCCGAAGAAGCTTGCGGTAGAGGCAACCGCTGAGAACCTCAACCACCTGAAGGGTCAGCAGTCCTCCGCACAGCACAAGATCGACATGGACAAGCAGCACGCAAACGAGCTGCGCGAGAAGCTCAATGGCAAGACCGTGAAGATCCTCTGCAAGGCAGGTACCGGCGGCAGACTGTTCGGCTCCGTGACCGGCGCACAGATCGCGCAGAATATCGAGGAGCAGTTCGGCTGCAAGATCGACAAGAAGAAGATCAGCCTGAAGACCGACATCAAGAGCTTCGGCACCTTTACTGTTGAGATCAAGCTGTACACCGGCATCTCTGCGGAGATGAAGGTGGATGTTGCTGAGGCATAATTCTGAAACAGGTTCCGTATCACCCCTTCACCGGGGTGATACGGGTGTTTTTTCGTCAGATAGGAGAGGAGGAAACTTATGGCAGACACAAACGGCTTTCACGATATTGAAATGCCCTACAGCCTGGAGGCGGAGCAGACGATCCTCGGCGCGATCCTGATCGACGCGGATGTGCTTTCCACGGTCATGGAGCAGGTCAAGCCCGAAAGCTTCTACATCGACCAGCACCGCGCCCTGTTCAGCATCATGGCGCAGATGTTCACATCCGGCTCCAAGGCGGATGTCATTACGGTACTCAATGAAGCGGTCGCAATGCGCATCTTTGAAACCCCTGCGGAGGGCAGAAACTACCTTGCCAATCTCGTCAATATGGTACCCTCCGTGTCCAATATCGAAAGCTACTGCAATATCGTATCCAGCAAGTACTATATCCGCGTCCTGGCGGAGACGGCAAGGGGTATCCTCTCGGATATCCAGAGCGGCGAGACCGATGCCAGCCTCCTGCTGGATGCCGCAGAGCAGCGTATTTTCGACATCCGTCAGGGACGCGATGTGACAGGACTGACCCCCATCAAGGAGATCGTTGCCGAAACCTACAACCATATCGGCAAGATCGCAGGCCCCGACCGTGAGCTGTACCTCGGCACGCGCTCCGGCTTCTCCTATCTCGATACCCTGACCTCCGGTCTGAACAAGTCCGACCTCATCCTCATTGCGGCGCGTCCTGCCATGGGTAAGACCGCTTTCGCCCTGAATATCGCCTGCAATGTTGCCAGACACAATGAAAAGGATGTCTGCATCTTCTCCCTCGAAATGCCCAGGGAACAGCTTGTATCCCGACTGCTCTCGACCGAGGCGCAGGTGGATTCCAACAAGCTCCGCAATGGCAGACTTGACGGTGACGACTGGATGCGACTTGCTGCCGGTGCAAGCTACCTGCAGGGGCTGCCCCTCTATATCGACGACACTGCCAGCATTACCGTGCAGCAGATCAAGGCAAAGCTGCGCCGTATGAAGAACCTCGGACTGGTCGTGATCGACTACCTCGGTCTGATCCAGAGTACCCTGAAAACAGAAAACCGCGTGCAGATCGTATCTGAGATCACACGACAGCTCAAGATCATGGCAAAGGAGCTGGATGTACCGGTCATCCTCCTGTCCCAGCTCTCCCGTGGTCCGGAAAGCCGAACCGATAAGCGTCCCATGCTCTCCGACCTGCGTGAATCCGGTTCTATCGAGCAGGATGCGGATATTGTCATGTTCCTCTACCGTGATGCCTACTATAACAAGGAGAGCCAGCAGCCCAATGTGGCAGAATGCATCGTGGCTAAGAACCGTCACGGCGAGACCGGCACCGTCAATCTCATCTGGGACGGTCAGTATACACGCTTCAGCACCATGGAGATGAAGCTCGATGCGCCCGCTTGATGCCGTCAGAAGCTTTCTGCGCAGTCGCGGCGTGAACCGTTGCCGCGTGGATGCCGCATTGTCCGGCGGCGCGGACAGTGTGTGTCTGCTGCATGTCCTGTACCGGCTGCGTGAGGAATTTACCCTCGATCTGCGCGCCATCCACATCCAGCACAATCTGCGCGGCGAAGAAAGCCAGCGTGACGAACAGTTCTGCAGGGAGCTTTGCCGGGAGCTGGACATTCCCCTGACCGTTGTTTCCTGTGATGTCAGAGGCTATGCGGAAGCGCACCGCCTTTCCCTCGAAACCGCCGCCAGAGAATGCCGCTATGCCGCCTTTGCAGAGCATTGTGAAGGCTTTACGGCAACCGCACACACCGCCTCCGACAACCTCGAAACCATTCTCCTGCGTATGGCAAGAGGCACCGGGCTGAAGGGTCTGTGCGGCATCCCGCCCGTGCGGGAGCAGTTCCTCCGCCCCCTTCTGCATGTCACACGCGCAGAGGTGGAGGTATATGTCCGCAGTCAGGGGCTTTCCTATGTGGAGGACAGTACCAATCAGGAGGATTTCTGCCGCCGGAATCTGCTCCGGCATAAAGCCGTTCCCGTTCTGAAGGAATGCAATCCCTCTGCAGAGGAGACCTGTGCCGCCATGACGGAGGATCTGCAGCTGGATGCGGCGTTCCTCGAAACCCAGGCGGAAGCCGCCTATACGCAGTGTCTGCAGCCGGATGGTTCCCTGCGCGGTCTGGAAATGCTCCACCCGGCGATCCGCCGCAGATGCATTGCAAGGCTTCTGGAAACGCAGCAGCTCTCCAGCCGTCAGAACATCCTCACTGTATGCAGCCTTCTGGAAACCGGCGGCTCTGCGGAGCTTTCCTATGCCGGTACACGCGCCCGCGTCAGCCGGGGCTTGCTCTGGCTGGAAGTCCCGATGCAGGAGGTTCCCCGTAAACCGCTGAAACAGGGTGAAAATTGTCTTTTTGAGGGCATTTCTGCCGAAGCAGAGGTTATTTCGCGGACGGATGCGGAAAAATTTGCAGAAGTTCACACATTGTTCGCAAATTCCGTTCTGGATTATGATATAATAAATGGGAGTGCTGAACTGCACGGCAGACTTCCCGGTCTGTACCTGCAGCAGCGGGGACACCACATTTCCATCAAGAAATGGCTCAATGCACAGGTGCCGCCTGCACAGCGGAGCCGGGTGCATTATCTGTCCGATGCGGACGGACTGCTCTGGGTGCAGGGACTCGGTGCGGCGGATCGTGCCGCAGTGACCGAAACCACGCAGAATATGCTGGTTCTGCGCATTATCACCGGATAAACACATGGACTACACGCCGGTAACACGTTAGTGTGGTACAATGAAACATTACCGGCAGAGAACGGAATATCAGACCTCCTCGGGAACTGGAAAAGTGCCGGATTCCGCAGGATATTTCGTGTCTGACGAAGAGACTTGACCGCAGCAATACTTTGTGTATTGCAAGGGAAAGGCTCAAAGTCAGGCGCGAAAGAGACAAGGAAGACGGTGCTTTGTAAGTTTCCGAGGAGGTCTATTATAAGGATAAGGAGAGGATATTTTGACACCGAAAAAAAGCAGGGGCATTTTTGCCTATCTTCTGGTTGCGGCAGTACTGATCTTCCTTGCCGCTTACATGATCCCCAAGCTGAGCAAGCCCGATACGGAGTATGAGTATACTGAGATCATTTCGCATTTTGACGACCTGAACGTCAGCTTCTATACACTCGATCTGGGTACCGGCGAGCTGGAGCTGAAGCTCAAGGACGGTACAGAGATGGAATACACCGTCCCCCATGTGCAGCTGTTCCTCAATGATACCGAGAACTATCGTCTGGAATATAATGAAGCGAATCCCGATGCACCGCTGGAGCAGGATTATTTCAAGATCACGGATAATTCCTGGCTCATCACCTATCTGCCCACCTTCCTCATGCTGATCCTGGGCGTTTCCCTCTTCATCCTCATGATGCGTCAGACGGGCGGCGGCAAGTTCAACAACTTCGGCAAGGCGAATGTCAAGAACCAGAGCATGGCGCAGAAGGTGACCTTTGCGGATGTTGCCGGTGCGGAGGAAGAAAAGTTTGAAATGGCAGAGCTTGTGGACTTCCTCAAGAATCCCAAGAAATATACCGAAATGGGTGCAAAGATCCCGCGCGGCGTACTGCTGCTCGGACCTCCCGGTACCGGTAAGACGCTGCTTGCAAAGGCAGTTGCCGGTGAAGCGGGCTGCCCGTTCTTCCCGATCTCCGGTTCCGATTTCGTAGAAATGTTCGTCGGCGTGGGTGCGTCCCGTGTCCGTGACCTGTTTGAAACCGCAAAGAAAAACGCCCCTGCCATCATCTTCATTGATGAGATCGACGCAGTCGGCAGACACAGAGGCGCAGGACTCGGCGGCGGTCATGATGAGCGCGAGCAGACCCTAAACCAGCTGGTGGTGGAAATGGACGGCTTCGAGGGCAATGAGAGCGTGATCGTGATCGCGGCAACCAACCGCCGTGACATCCTTGATCCCGCGCTGCTCCGTCCCGGCAGATTTGACCGTCAGATCGTGGTCGGCTATCCCGACATCAAGGGCAGAGAGGAGATCCTCCGTGTACACACGAAGAACAAGCCCCTCGCTCCCGATGTCAACCTCAGCAATATTGCGAAGGGTACTGCCGGCTTTACCGGTGCTGACCTCGCTAACCTCACCAATGAAGCAGCCCTTCTGGCAGCAAGAGCTGACAGAAAGGCGATCACCAACGAGGACATCGAGGAAGCTACTATCAAGGTCGTGGCAGGCCCTGAGAAGAAGTCCCGCGTCAAGACCGAAAAGGAGATCCGCCTGACCGCATACCACGAAGCTGGTCACGCAGTCTGCACCTACTATTGTCCGCATCAGGATAAGGTGCATCAGATCTCCATCATTCCGAGAGGTATGGCGGGCGGTTATACCATGTCCCTGCCGGAGCATGACAAGTCCTATGTCAGCATGATGGAAATGCGCGAGGAGATCGTGACCCTGCTCGGCGGCAGAGTGGCAGAAAAGCTCATTCTGGATGACATCTCCACCGGTGCTTCCAATGACCTTGAACGCGCAACTGCAACCGCAAGAAACATGATCACACGCTACGGCTTCAGTGAGAACCTGGGTCCCGTGGTATACGGCAGCGACCAGAACGAGGTGTTCCTTGGCAGAGACTTCGGCAGCACCAAGAACTACTCTGAGCAGGTAGCAGCAGAGATCGACGCGGAGATCCGCGCTTATGTAGAGGCTGGCTACAAGAAGGCAGAGGAGCTTCTGACCGAGCATATGGATCAGCTGCATAAGGTGGCACAGTACCTGATCGAGCATGAAAAGATCGACGGTCCGGACTTCGAGAAGCTCATGAAGGGCGAAGACCTCAGCACGGACACCGTAACAGCAGAGGACATCCTGCCCGAACCGACAGCCGGTGAAAGCACGGAAACCCCTGCAGAGGATACTCCCATCGTATAATTTCATACTATTCCCATATGCCGCCTGCGGCGGCTATGAAATGCAGAAATACAAAAAATCCTCCTGTTTTTGGACAGGAGGATTTGTATTATACATCCTTTTTTGTAACAGTATATCCGGCACGTTCGATCCGTGCAATGATGCGAGCAGAACGATCACAATGATAATGATATTTTCCATAGCAAAGCCGCCTTTACAGGAACGGGGATGTGCAGTCTGCACATCCCCGTTCGTTATTCCTTTTCTTTCGGCTTTTCCGCAGGTGTCTGACAGCTGCCGCCGCATTTTCCCCCGCACTGCTTTGCGTAGGGACAGCCGATGCAGGTCTGACCGCGTTTCTTGCATCTGTAGAGGTAGTACACGATACCTCCGATAATACCCGCCAGGCTCAGGATAAGTATCAGATTTTCCATAATTACTTGCTCAGTGCATACTCAGCCTTCAGCTGGGTATTGGTTCTTACGATCATCGCTGCAATAATGCCGATCATCACTGCAACAGCGATCAGTCCGGGAACAAAACCTGCGCCGACTGCGCCTGTTGTGAACAGTGTGCCGAACTGGTATACGCAGAAAGCTACAACATAGCCCACTGTGAGCTGGAGACCAATGCCGCCCCAGAACCACTTCGCGCTCTTCATTTCTGCATTCATTGCACCGATCGCTGCAAAGCAGGGCGGTGTGTACAGATTGAACATCAGATATGCCAGAGCTGCGCACTTGGTAATTGCCATGACACCGGCAACCTCCGTGCCTGCGCCTTCCATCAAGGCAAGCTCCTCGGTGTCGATGAGATTCTCCAGACCCACAAAGCATACAGCCAGTGTGCCGACTACGTTCTCCTTTGCGATGAAGCCTGTCACTGCCGCTGCTGCCAGCTGCCAGCTCAGAACGCCTACGATCGGGATCAGCAGATAAGCAAACGGATTTGCAATGGATGCGAGGATGGAGGAATCTGCAGTCTCTGCCACCTGGAAGCTCCAGTCAAAGGTCTGCATGATCTGTACCGCGGTGTTGCACAGCAGGATGATGGTGGCTGCCTTAACGATGTATTCCCAGCCGCGGCTGCACATGGACTTGAATGCACCCCAGAGGGACGGGATCTTGTAATCGGCAAGTTCAATGATAAAATAGGATTTCTTTGCATTATAGCCGGTAATTCTGTTCACCAGCAGCGCGCCCAGGAAAATCAGCACGATGCCGGAGAAGTACATTAGCGCACTCACCCAGCCGGCATTGTCAAAGAATGCACCGGCAAAGAGGGCAATGACCGGGATCTTTGCACCGCAGGGCATGAACGGTGCGAGCATTGCTGTCGCTCTGCGCTCACGCTCATTGCGGATGGTACGGCTTGCCATGATGCCGGGAACCGCACAGCCGATGGTGATGACGAACGGGATGACGGACTTACCGGAGAGACCAACCTTCTTGAAGATGGGATCAAGCACCACAGCCACACGGGACATGTAGCCGCAGTCCTCCAGCAGAGCGATCAGGAAGTACATGACCATAACCAGCGGCAGGAAGCCGATGACTGCGATCATGCCGCCGATCACGCCGTCAACAAGCAGTGCAGTCAGCAGGGGATTGGCGTTCTCAAAGAAGCCGCCGACCCAGCCCTGGAAGGCTTCAAGCCATGCCACGAGCGTATCTGCAATGAAGGGTCCCACCCACGCCTGGGAGATCTGGAATACGAGGAACATCACGACTGCAAAGATCGGGATGCCGAGCCACTTGTTGGTCAGAAGCGCGTCGATCTTATCGCCGGTGTTCTTATCCTTCGTCAGTACCTTACGGCTTTCGACATCCTTGACCAGCTTGTTGACAAAATCAAAACGCTTGCGGTCTGCTTCCTCAACAGCCTTCTTGTCGGAGAGGTCAACATTGCCCTGTGTGTAGGGAGCCTTCTGTGCCTTGCCGGCCTGCGCAGCAGCTGCTGCAACCACATCCTGCAGACCCTCGGAGGTGGTGGAGGTGGTGCTGATGACCGGGCAGCCGAGCTTTTCAGAAAGCTTCTGTGCATTGATGTTGGTTTCCTTTTTCTTGTTCACATCGCTCTTGTTCAGTGCCACAACGACCGGAATGCCAAGCTCCAGCAGCTGTGTGGTAAAGAACAGGCTTCTGCTCAGATTGGTGGCATCCACAATGTTGATGATGACATCGGGATTCTCCTGCTTGACATAGGAGCTTGCGATGCTCTCTTCACTGGTGAACGGGGACATGGAGTAGGCACCCGGCAGGTCAACCGCGATCAGCTGTTCCTCTCCGGTGCAGTATGTCTTCTTGATGGCGTGTTCCTTCTTGTCTACGGTAACGCCTGCCCAGTTGCCGACCTTTTCGCTGCTTCCTGTCAGTGCGTTGAACATGGTTGTTTTACCCGAATTAGGGTTGCCTGTCAATGCGATTCTCATTCGCGTTTCCTCCTTGATACTATTAATGCGCGTAAGCTATGGCTAACTCGTAGATTTTAAAAAACGATCCGGGGATCGTTTTTCAAATCAGACGATAATTGCTTCTGCAAGCTCATGATCAATATTGTACCGGCTGTCCTTAATGGACACGATACAGCTTCTCTTCAGATGGGACACCACTGTAATGGTCTCCCCGCTGTAGCAGCCGAGGGAGAACAGAAATGCATTCAGCTCCTCATCTTCGGTTTCAATTGCTTTGATCAGATAATCCTTGCCTTCCGTTGCTTCCTTCAAAGTCATAATCCATCACCAATCACGCTTGTTATTCTGGCGGAACTCTTTCCGCAGTACCTATTATATAGTTTACACCTGCTAACTGCATTTGTCAAGGGGATTTTTCCCATTTTGTAGACCTGCACAGAATTTGCAGTGCATCCCCCATAGATTTGCAGAATTTTACCATGTTCAGGATTTTTCCTGTTTTCGCCGGGTCGCTTCAAGACTCCTCGTCATGACATCGGAGAGTTTGTGGACCGTGGACTGCGGGAAGGTGCTGAGGAACTGGAACGCATGATCCTTTGCCTCCGTGGGAGTGAGCCGCAGCATACGGCGGAAGAAGGCGTAGACCATATCATAATCGCCGTGGTAACGCTCCGCCAGCTCTATTCCGTAGGGGGTCAGCCGCACAGCTTCGCAGTAATCCGGCTCTACAAGCTCCATGCGCACCATGCATTTCATCATCTTGCTCACGCTCGGACGTGTTACGCCCAGATCGTTGGCAATATCCACACATCGGATCCGCTGCTTCTCCCTTGTCAGACGATAGATCGACAGCAGATAACGGTACTGTCCGGTGCATAATTCCATAACGCCACTTCCTTTCTGGATTCCCTGTAGGGGATCTCTATAATTATAACATACCACAAATCCATCGGAATGTCAATAGAGTTCGTTAAAAATTTAACAATTTTTCACAACTTGCTGGATTTAATTATATTTTTTGTTTCGTTCACAAAATGTTCAACAAAACCGCTTGACAAAATCTGTATTCTTATGTATAATAAAAACAGGACACTGTTGAGCGGATATGGTAGAAGTCTGCACAGATGTCTGAAAATTGAAACATAGGAGTGTATTGAAGATGAAAATGAACAAGATGTTCGCAGCAATGACTGCTGCAGCAATGGCTGCGACCAGTCTGGCAGCAATGTGCTTCACCGCAAGTGCAGCGGATGAGATCGCAACTGCTACCATTATGGGCAGCTTCGGCGCGGAATCCAACTGGGGCGGCGAGGACGCAAACCCGAATGTAAGCGTTGCCAGCATCACCGGCGATGGTCAGTATGAACTGACATGGACACTGGCAGAGGCAACCAACACAGGTGCAGAGGGCTTCTTTGTTACTGTTGTGATCTCCCCCACAGCTGCTGACAACTTCACAACGGATTCCTACGAGAATCTGAATGTCACACTGGATGAGGTATGGGTTGACGGTACACAGCTGACAGACTATGATGCAAGCGCAGCCGTGGACATGGCATACTATGAAACTGCAACAGGCGTTACCAGAATTTATCTGCGCGGCGACTGGGCTGGCAATGCCACACAGATCCTGACAGACAACATGGACATCACAACGGATATGAAGGTTGTATTCTCCATCGAAGGTACAGAGGCAGCAGACACTACAGATCCTGATGCCGGCGAGGATACTCCGGTAACACCTGATACACCCGTTACTCCTGAGGTTCCGGCAAACGCAATTGCTTCTGCAACACTGATGGGCAGCTTTGGTACAGAGTCTAACTGGGGCGGCGAGGAGCAGAATCCGAATGTCAGCATTGCGTATATCACAGAAGCTGGTCAGTATGAGCTGTCCTGGGATCTGGCTGGTGCAACTGAAACCGGAACTGCTGGATTTTTCCTTACAGCAGTCATTTCTCCGATTTCTGTTGACAACTTTACAACCGACACATTCCCGAATCTGGAAGTCACACTGGATGAGGTATGGATCGACGGTACACAGCTGACAGGTTATGATGCAAGCACAGCAGTGGACATGGCATATTACGAAACTGCAACAGGCGTTACCAGAATCTATCTGCGCGGCGACTGGGCAGGCAATGATACAAAGATCATCGCTGACAGCACAGCAATTGAATCCAACATCACCGTGAAGTTTTCCGTTGCAAACATGGAGGCTGCATCCGCAGGCGGTCTGCTGGGTGATGCCAACGAGGACGGCGCAATCGACGCAACCGACGCAGCAGCAGTTCTGATCGACGCAGCAGCAACCGGTTCCGGCGGTACTGGCACACTGACCGACGGCGGCAGAGTACTGGCAGATGTCAACGTTGACACCGAAGTTGACGCATCCGACGCAGCAAACATCCTGCGCTACGCAGCAGCAGTAGGCTCCGGCTTTGAAGGCACAATGGAGGAATTCCTCGCTGCATAAACTGAATCGGACCAATGAACGAACCCCCGATGCATCCGCGTCGGGGGTTCATTTGTTCCAAAAGCTCTAATTCTGCTTCAGAATCGGGGCGGACAGCAAGGCATTACTGACGTGAATCAGTAATGCCTTAAATTTATATGTTACAATCAATCCCTATGCTTGGCTCCGCGCCCGACTTTGTGCCGTCAGGCACATTGGAGGGCAATTGCCAGCGCGGGCTCCGCGCTTACGCCTCCATATCGAAAATAGAATGGTAGTATTCCGCATAATCCGTGCGCTTTTCCGCCGTGAATGTGATCGCAGAGGAAGGATGCAGGTTCATCTTGCCGGTCAGCAGGTACTGGATGTCATAGCCCCACACAAGCCCCTGCTCCTTCAGCTTCAGAATATGATCCTCGTAGAACTTCAGTACCGGTGTGATGTTGTATCTCGGATTCTTCAGGAAGCCCAGCAGAAGCTCCATGGCGCAGTTGCCCGCACCTCTGCCCATGCTGCCGATGGTTGCATCCAGGAAGCTTGCACCCATCGAGCAGGCTTCAATGGTGTTTGCAAATGCCAGCTGCTGGTTGTTGTGCGCGTGCATACCGATCTTCTTGCCGCTTGCCTCCGCATGTTCCAGATACTGCTTGGTCAGACGCTGGATCTGCTCCGGGAACAGGGAACCGTAGCTGTCCACCAGATAAATGACATCCACATTGGAATTGCACAGCATTTCCAGTGCTACCTCAATGTCTGCGGTGTTTGCCTTGGAAACTGCCATAATGTTGCAGCTCGTTTCATAGCCCAGAGAATGGCAGTATTCGATCATTTCAATTGCCGCCGGCATCGTGTGGATGTAAGTTGCAATACGCACCATGTCGATGACGCTCTCTTCCTTCGGCAGCAGGTCGCGCTCCAGATTGCAGCGTCCCACGTCCGCCATGACAGCAATCTTCATGTCAGTCTCATTATTGCCCACGATGCGGCGCAGGGAAGCCTCCTTGCAGAACTTCCAGTCGCCGAAATCCTCTTCCTTGAAAATATCCGTGGAAGCCAGATAACCAAATTCCATATAATCCACGCCCGCGCGCAGATTCGCCAGATACAGTGCCTTGACAAATTCATCACTGAACCGGAAGCTGTTCACCAGTCCTCCGTCACGGATCGTTGCGTCAAACACCTTGATGTCCGGTCTGTATGTCATTAAGTTACCCTTGCGTTCCATGGAAAATGCCTTCTTTCATTCATTTTATTGATTTAAAGCTTTTAAGCTTTTATGTATTAAAGCTTTTGGCGTGTTTCTATTGTAGCATGTTTTGGGAGAAAAAGCAAGTGATAAATGCATATTTTTTCGGATTTGGAGGAATGCACAAAAATAGTATGTGAAACTATGGCGTTTGTCCAAAATGATAAAATTTATTCATAATTAGTTCATTGAATTTCTAATTTTATATGGCGGTTCCATGTTATAATAAACAGTGTATATCACAACACCAACACAGCGCAATGCCGCTGTGACCGAAATATCACAGGAGGAACCAACATGTTGAATCTGGGATCCAAAAAATCTGCATCATTTGATCTGAGCGATCTGCCGCGGCTCATCCAGGCAGAGGAACCGGCTGCCGCAGCTGCCGAGATGGAGGCACTGCGGAAGATCGACAAAAGCTGGATGAAGCAGGAGGCTGTTGCTTGTACTTATGATGACTTCCAGCTGCGCACCGAACAGAACCGGTACACCATCACACATAAGGATGTACCGTTTGAATGTCTGTATCTGCCGGCAAATAATAAGAAACTGTATGTTATGTTTTCCGGCGGTGGGTCAGGTGCAAAGCGCAGATACCCCCTGTTTCTTCGTTGGAAGTATCAGAACCATCTGAATGGCAACATGCTCTGCTTTGATGACCCGATGTATCATTTCCATCCTGAAATGGTGCGTGTGATGTGGTACTACGGCACAAAGGAACAGTCCTATCTTGCGCTTCTGGTGGAGATTGTAAAGAAAGCGATGAAGCAGCTTGGCATTAAAGCGGAGGATGTGACCTTTATCGGCAGTTCCGGCGGCGGTCATGCCTCGCTCTACTGTGCAAATCTGTTGGATCATTCTGCATCCATCAGCATGAATCCGCAGGTAATTCTGAAAAACTGGGATTATCCGATCATGTGCGATCATTTTAAAAATTGGGGAATTGATCTGGAAGGGGATGACCCGCTTGGCAGAAATGTGATCCGTCTGACCAATCCGACCTCGCGTTTTATGCTGATTCTCAATGCAAATTCCAAGAAGGAATTTGCAACGCAGTTCACAGAGTTTGCAAAGCTGCATGGTATTACACCGAAGTTCGGTATCACACAGCACAATAATATCCTTACCTGGGTACATGCTACGGATTATACAGAAACACATTCTGCAAATCCTGAAAAACTGGGTATTCTTTTTTCTGAATATCTGCTGCGCAAAGAGAGGGACGGTGCGGATATCAGTGAGGTCAACGCATTGAGTCTGTTCTTTACAGAAAGCCTGCATGAAAAATTTGAGATGAAAACGATTGCCGAAAATTCCATCAAGGAAATGAACACCATCTACAAATACTTCGTAAAAAGCATTTCCCGCACCATCGAGGAGGCACTCTACCGCCGCGTTCCGATGCAGGCATCCCCTGCACTGCGCCGTTTCCTGGATTATAACTTCGAGGTGCAGACCAAGGCATGGAAGCCGGGCAATATCGGCTACTACATCGGCGAACAGACGGGTTTCCGCTATAATATCTTCTACCATGGCGGAAAGGTATATTTCCGCATGAAGTTCGACGAGTTTGCAAAACACATTTCCAGAAAGGACGAGGCAGAAGCAGTCCTGAACGCCAGCAAGGGCGAAAAGCTGACGCGCTGGTATTATGAGGGTGATACCATGGTCATGACGCTTGCACTCAATCCGGACACTGCGGAAACGCAGATCCCTGAATTGATCGATATGTCGCTTGCCTTCCTCAGCGAATACCTCATATAACACCGAAATCCCGCCGGAAGGCGGGATTTCGTATTGTTTCTGTTCTTACTTGTTTCTGATAAAATCCACGATCGAACCGTCATAGCCGATACCCGCAGCACTTGCATACTGCAGAATCGCAGCGGCATCCCTGGAATTGACCAGCCCGTCCGCATTCATATCCATGCGGTCGGTGACATCCTGATAGCCCTGCAATGTTCCTGCGCTGATCTTGGCAGCATACACCAGAAGCGAGGAGGCATCGCTTGCGTCCACCCTGCCGTCTTTACCATAATCACCGGCATTTGTCCAGCAGTCATCCGCAGAATAGAAAGCAGTGGTGCGATCCGGCGTGAAAGAAAGCTCCAGCTCCATCACATTACAGCCATCCGGATATTTTGCATCAAGTCTCTGTGCCATGGAGCAGGCGTAGTCCAATGCCTCATAGTCAGTGATCTCACCGGTCAGCCACGATGCATAGACTTCCATTGCCGCCAGATAGTCTTCGTCCTCCGCAAAGCGTTCCGTCATATCATTGATAACACCATTGGCGAGCAGAGGGAGAAATTCACCGTCCCACCGAGTATAGCCGTCCGCATAGCATTCCACCTCGCCGGCATAGGTGATGCAGGCATTTTCCAGCATTAGCTGTTTTGCACACTGCGCAAATACGGGATGGGGGAGATTGGGACCATAACCGGTTCTGGTACGGGGATATACCTGATAACAGCGTGCGTTTTCCTGCGCAGTCACGCCATCGCCGTCCCAGACCGCCGCCGCAGGATCGAAGTCCAGTTCAACCAGCGTCCAGTCATACCACTCACCGGGCTGGAGGGTCTCCAGTGTTTCCGCAGTCAGCTCCGTGCCGTCGGTAATGAGCAGGAATCCGTCCAGCAGGAAACGCTGATCCTCGACCCGCGCTCTGCCGTCCGCCGTTTCCGTGTAGGAATCTATTGAAGCGGAACACCAGTATTTCCATGCCGCATCATCCACCGCGGCGGCGGACATGGAAAATGCCGGGAGCTGGGCAAGACAGAAAACTGCAGTACATGCGCTCATGATTCTTCTTCTCATAGATCATCATCCTTTCTCGATTTGTTGTAAATAACTCCCCCCTATGCTTCTATTACTATTATACATCAATCGAAGAGCTTCGTCAAGAGCTTTGCATGTATCTTGTTTCACAAAAACAAACAGCTCTATCTGTGCAGAATCGCCGAAATGCACACTTTTTTACCCATTCCCCACAAAAACAAACCACCTCCCTCCAGCGCACTGCCGGAGAGAGGTGGTTTTGTTTGTGCGATTCAGTGTCCGCGATCAGATAAAGCTGTCAACCGGACCTTCATACTGTGCATTACCAAACGCCATGATCAGCATGGTGATGGGAGTGAACAGAATGTTCAGAATACCAAAGCCGATGCCCTTGCCGTAAACCTGTGCCATACGCACATAGAATACGAGCGATACGATGCTGCCAACGATCGGGATCAGGCAAAGCAGGAACTTCCAGCCATTGCCGTATACAATCTTGAACTGAATGTATGCATTGTAGAACGGAATGAGGCTCTTCCAGCCAGCTTCACCAGCCTTTGCGAACAGCATCCAGTTGGCAACGACCATCAGGATACCGATGATAAAGCTGAAAAGGCTCATTGTTGAGGTAAGACCCTCCATCGCAGCCAGCATCTCTGCTTCACTGCCTGTTGCATATACTGCGCTATCCATGTAATTTCCCTCCTTTTCTGTCAGATATACCACTTGTTGTGTATTCACAGGGAAAAGTAACTGAAATTTACCCTGCATCCCTTCATGGTAATTTATATTATACCGTATTAGTTGATAAAAGTCAATACTTTTTTGAAATTTTCTCCATTTTAGCGAGTTTTTTGCCGCAAAAAAACGAATTTCTATCTACTGCCGGATTTTTGCCCGGTTTTTATGCCTGGATTGTACATTCTGCACAAAGTATGCGGCGGATTTTTTGCGTACATAGGGAAGAAAAGGGGCTTGCCAATTACTGAAAAGTATGGTATAATGAAAGTGGTATTCTGTCCGATGTGGACGGACAGAAGCAGAAGATATATTATACATAAGAAGGAGTTAAAGCTATGAAGTTCGGATACTTTGACGATGCCAATAAGGAATACGTCATCAATTCCCCCAGAACTCCCTATCCGTGGATCAACTACCTCGGTACACAGGCGTTCTTTTCCCTGATTTCCAACACAGCCGGCGGCTACAGTTTCTATAAGGATGCTCGTCTGCGCAGAATCACCCGTTACCGTTATAATAACGTTCCGATTGATATGGGCGGACGTTATTTCTATATCAACCACAACGGCACAGTATGGAATCCCGGCTGGTCCCCTGTCAAGACAGAGCTGGACAGCTACGAGTGCCGCCACGGTATGGGCTACACTGTGATTACAGGTAAGAAGAATGACCTCAAGGCGCAGGTAACTTTCTTTGTTCCGCAGAATTATGATGGTGAAGTTCAGCAGGTAGTACTCACAAATGAAGGCACAGAGACCAAGGCGTTCTCCCTGTTCTCCTTTGCTGAGTGGTGTCTGTGGGATGCACAGGATGACTGCACCAACTTCCAGAGAAACTTCTCCACAGGTCGTGTAGAAGTAGTAGATTCCACGATCTATCACAAGACTGAGTACAGAGACAGACGCGATCACTTTGCATTCTATACAGTCAATGACACCATCGACGGCTACGATACCGACAGAGATTCCTTTATCGGTCTGTACAACGGCTTCCATGATCCGCAGGCTGTTATGGCTGACAAGCCGGCAAATTCCGTTGCAGACGGCTGGGCTCCGATCGCTTCTCATTACAAGAAGATCACACTCGCTCCGGGCGAATCCAAGACACTGGTATTCGTTCTCGGCTATGTGGAAATGCCTGTTGATAAGAAGTTCGAGGCTGACGGCGTAACCATCAACAAGGAAAAGGCTCTCGCAATGATCGAGAAGTACAATACTCCTGAGAAGGTTGCTGCAGGTCTTGCAGAGCTGAAGGCTGCCTGGGATAAGCTGCTGGGCATCCTGAATGTTAATACACCGGATGACAAGGTTGACCGTATGGTGAACATCTGGAACCAGTACCAGTGCATGGTTACCTTCAACCTGTCCCGTTCCGCATCCTACTTCGAGAGCGGTATCGGCAGAGGCATGGGCTTCCGTGACTCCAACCAGGACATCCTGGGCTTTGTTCACCAGATTCCGGACAGAGCAAGAGAGCGTATCATTGACATCGCTTCCACACAGCTCCCTGACGGCGGCTGCTATCACCAGTACCAGCCCCTGACCAAGAAGGGCAACTCCGACATCGGCGGCGATTTCTCCGACGATCCGCTGTGGATGATCCTCTCCGTTTCCGCATACATCAAGGAAACAGGCGACTGGTCCATCCTCGATGAGATGGTTCCCTATGACAACAATATGGACATGGCTAAGCCCATGCTCGATCACCTGAAGGTTTCCTTCTACAAGATCGTGAACAACCTCGGCCCGCACAACCTGCCGCTGGCAATGCGTGCTGACTGGAACGACTGCATCAACCTGTCCTGCTACTCCGACACACCCGGCGAGAGCTTCCAGACCTTCACAAACCCGAAGTTTGAGGCTGAGGGCGGCTATTCCAAGGTAGCTGAGTCCGTTATGGTTGCAACTCTGTTCACCTATGCAGGTCCGAACTATGTGGCTATCCTGAAGCATCTGGGTATGGAAGAAGAGGCTGCTGCTGCACAGGCTGAGATCGACAAGATGAAGAAGAACGTGATGGAATACGCATTTGACGGCGACTGGTTCATCCGTGCTTATGATTCCACCGGCGCAAAGATGGGCTCCAAGGAGTGCGAGGAAGGTAAGATCTTCATCGAACCGCAGGGCTTCGCTGTTATGTCCGAGATCGGTAAGGAAGAGGGCGCAGACATCAAGACTCTCGACTCCATCGACAAGTACCTCAATACTAAGTACGGTCTGGTACTGAACAATCCTGCATACAGCAAGTACTACATCCAGTACGGTGAGATTTCCACCTATCCGGGCGGCTACAAGGAGAACGCAGGTATCTTCACACATAACAATGCATGGATCATCTGCGCAGAGGCATATGCCGGCAGAGGTGACAAGGCATTCGAGTACTACAGCAAGATCGCTCCGGCATTCAACGAGGAGATCTCCGATCTGCACAAGACTGAGCCGTATGTATACGGTCAGATGATCGCAGGTAAGGATGCAAGCCGCTTCGGCGAGGGCAAGAACTCCTGGCTGACCGGTACTGCTGCATGGAACATGGTGGCTATTTCCCAGTACATCCTCGGCATCGCTGCTGATTTCGATGGTCTGAGAGTGGATCCCTCCATTCCTGCTGCATGGGATGGCTTCACAGCTACCCGTCAGTTCCGCGGCGCAACCTACAACATCAAGGTTGAGAACCCGAACCACGTTTGCAAGGGCGTAGTTTCCATGACCGTTGACGGCGAAGCTGTTTCCGGCAATGTGATCCCTGCAAAGGATGGCGGCGTTCACGAAGTCGTAGTAGTTCTGGGCTGAATACGGCTAAACTGAATTGAATATGATAATCCCCCCTTTGCACAGCATTGGGGGGATTTGTCTCAAAGGAGGAAAAACCCATGAAAATCGAAAGAGCCAGTGTCGGGGACATCGCAGACATCAACCGGCTGCTGTATCAGGTGCTGATGGTGCATCATGAGGGCAGACCGGACATCTTCAAGGCGAACTGCAAGAAATACACAGACGCGCAGCTGCAGGAGCTTCTGCAGGATGACAGCCGTCCGGTATTCGGTGCATGGGATGAAAGCGGCGCGTTTCTGGGCTATGCGTTCTGTATTTTGCAGGAGCATCGGAATGACAACGTGCTGACGGACATCCGGACGCTGTACATTGATGACCTCTGCGTGGATGAAACGGCGCGCGGACAGCATGTGGGAACGGCACTCTATGCGCATGTGCTGGACTATGCGCGGCGCATCGGCTGTTATAATGTTACACTGAATGTCTGGAGCTGTAACGAGAATGCCATGCGCTTCTATGAAAAACTCGGCATGAAGCCGCAGAAGATCGGGATGGAGATGGTGCTGTAAGCCGTACCCAGCCAAATGAAAACCGCACACTGCCAATTCAGGCAGTGTGCGGTTTTGTTTACATTGTCCCATTCGTACTCTGCACGATCCAGGTGATCGACATCACAAAATGCGCGATCGTCACAAACATCAGCGGAATGGAGGTCACTGCGATGCGCAGTCCTCGTTCCGTCTGGCAGGGTGTGGAGTAGGGCAGACGCTCACGGATCAGCATCCGGATGAGCAGTACAAGCCCCGCGGCAGTCAGTGCGAAGTAGAGCACATCCAGCACGCTGTACAGCAAATCAAATCCATAAGCCTCTGCGATCTCAAAGCACTGTGCAGCGGTGTTCACTGCCATGTGGCAGAGGATCGCCGGCAGAATGGAGTCGTGCTTGACGGTCAGATAGCCCATGAAAATGCCCACAAAGAACGCCAGTACGAACTGGGCAATATTCTCATGCCACAGTCCGAACAGCACCGCACTCATGAGAATACCGAACCGCTGGCTCACGCGGGAAAGCGTTTTCAGTGCGAAGCCGCGGAACAGCAGCTCCTCTGTGATGGGGGCAACGATGCAGCTGTAGATACACATCAGCACCATGTTCTTCATGTCCGTCGATGTATCCATATTGGGATCATAGGCAGTGATGCCTGCCTGCGAGAGAAATTCTGTGATCATATATGCCAGATAGCCGCATACCGACTGCAGTGCGATGGCAATGCAGATATAGATGATGATCCGTCCGGGGGTCAGTCCCTTGGTGCGGAACAGGGACGGGATCGGAACCTTTGCCCATTTGCAGCCCAGAATGGCAAAGCCAGCGTTGCAGATGAGAAAGGTGATGATGTTCAATGCGGTTGCGGAGGAGGAAGCCCAAAAGTATTCATCCAGCAGCATGTCATAATTTTCCGGGAGCGTTCCGCCGTTGGCGGATCTGTCCAGGATCGTCTGTATGCCACAGAACAGCAGGGTAAAGACAAGCGCAATGAGATTGGACAGCAGCATATGTCCGGTCAGACATACGCCGGCGATGTTGAAGTATTTCCGGATCTGTCTGCGCTCCCTGACATTCGGGCGCAGGGGAATGCGGCAGCCCGGTATCTGGATCTGCGGTACGATCTCCGCATAGTTCTGATTATAGTCATGAAATTCTGTTTCATTTTCAAAGGGATCCTGCGGGTCAATGGTCTGTTCATCCCGCCGCTGCAGCTCTGCCACAGCCGCCCGCAGCTCCGCCGCCTGCGTCTTGAACTGTTCCGCAGTAAAAATTTCGTCCTCGTGCATAAATGCCTCCTTTTCCGATGCTATTATTACTTTGGCAATTAAACTTCGATAAAGGATTCAAAAGGCGATAGCCTTTTGCGGGTGGAGGGTGCGCAGCACCCTCCATTATAGCCCCTCCCCTCGGGGAGGGGTTGGGGGTAGTATATGAAGTGCTGCCCCCAGAAAAGGCATCTAAATTTAATCGCCGGATTAATATTATTGTATCACAAAAAGAGGGTTTTGTAAATACCCTATTTTACCGCCGACGGCTGTTCTCCTTCCCTCTCAACTCCCCCGAAAAAATTTCCGCTTCTTCCAAAAAATATATGGACAAAATAGATAAAATGTGATATAATAATTATAACAAATGATTACAAACTGTATAGCAGTAAAGAAAGGACGCGATACCATGCGGCATGAAAAGTCATGCGGTGCAATTGTATACCGGAAATCACACGGAAATATCGAGATTTTGCTGATCCGGCACATCAACAGCGGACACTGGTCGTTCCCCAAGGGACATGTGGAAGCGGGGGAAACCGAGGTGGAGACCGCCGTGCGTGAGATCAGGGAGGAGACCTCCATTGATGTGATCGTGGATTCCACTTTCCGTGAAACGGTCACCTATTCCCCCAAGCGCGATACCCAGAAAGTGGTGGTCTACTTCATTGCCAAGGCGAAGAATTACGACTTTGTCCCGCAGGCGGAGGAGATCTCCGAGGTGCGCTGGGTGGACATCGGACATGCAGCACATCTTCTCACCTATGAGAACGACAAGAACATCGTCATCAAGGCAAAGCATGTGATCAAGAACAATGATTTCTGATGAAATGCCCGTTCCGCAGCCTGCTTTTGCGAAGTATCTTACCAAAGGATTATGCCATAACAACTGGAAATCTGTGAAAATCTCCGATTTATCGGGGATTTTCCTTTTTTTACTGGAAAAGCAGCCGGAATTGTGCTATAATGGGAGTAACTTGTAAATAAAAGGAGGAATTTTTCATGAAGCGACAGCATCTGCGCTTGTCTGCGCGCTTCACAGCAGCCCTGCTTGCACTGGCACTCGGCTGCGGATGTATGACCGGCTGCAGCAGTCAGAAAGAGGGGGACTCTGCACCGGACAGCTCTGTTTCCGATTCCAGCACTGCGGAAACCACAGCACCGGAAACTGAAACAGAAACCGAACCTGAAACCGAGGCGGAAACAGAACCGCCCACTACGGAGCATATCAGCCCCGTGGAGACCGTCACCTCCGTTCTTGGTACACAGATCGATGTGGATGCCACACTCAACCGTGACAACGAGAACACCTACCAGACAGGACTCTCCGACTTCATCGAAGAGGGCGACATTGTCAATTCCTTCACCTTTGTATTCTATTCCGGCGACGGGGTTTCCAATATCGGCACCTATAAGGGCGGCTGCGGCATTTCCGTGACCAGCGACTGCACCGCGGCAACCGATGAGGGTTGGTACCAGTCCGATGATTTTTCCGTATCAGCAACCGGCTCCTATTGCGAGGTGACATGGAATGTCCCCGCCGATGTCCAGCCGTACATTGACCCGAACGGAGAAGTGCTCGTCGGCTACTGGTGGGGCAATACCACGACTGTGAAGCTCTCCAACGTCATCTGCAATTATACCAGAACCGCACAGCTCCCCGTGGATGCCACAGAAACCATTTCCGTGGGACAGACGCTGAACTTCAACAATGACGACACCAAGAGCGTGAATGTATCTCTCAGTGATGTGCTGGCAGAGGGCTGCACACCGCAGGCGATCACCTTTGACATCCAGGGCGGCGGCAGCTTCGGCAAGTTCACCGGCGCGTTCGGTATCACCACCAGCAAATGGCATCAGTCCGATACCATTGCCATTCTCACGGATTCCTCGAATCTCAGTCTGACATGGATCCTGCCGGAGGATGTTAAGAACGCTGTTCCTGCGGATGCAGAGGTCATGCTCGGCTACTGGTGGGGCGAAACGGACACACTCACACTCCAGAACGTGACTGTAAAATATGCCTACGGCACGGGCGGTGCGCCGGAGCAGAAGCCCGAAAGCACCGAGAATGCCGAAAGCGAGCCTGACAGCATGGAGAATACGGACAAAAAGCCGGAGGGAGACACTACAGAAATGACAGCAGGAAATGCAGCCGAAATCGCAGCGAACATCAAGGTCGGCTGGAATCTCGGCAACACGCTTGACTGCTATGATGTGAAGAAGGCAGAGACCGGCTGGGGCAACCCCCTGACTACCAAGGCAATGATAGATACTGTGAAGGCGGCTGGCTTCAATGCTGTGCGTATTCCGGTTTCGTGGACGGATCACATCACAGAGGACGGCACGATCGACAGCGCGTGGATGGACAGAGTGCAGGAGGTCGTGGATTATTCCATGGACAATGACCTGTACACCATCATCAATGTACATCACGATGACTACACCTGGCTCAATCCCACTTATGCGGATGAGGCAGCGGTCAAGGCAAAGCTCACAAAGATCTGGACGCAGATTGCAGAACGTTTCCAGGATTACAACGGCAAGCTCCTGTTTGAAGGCATGAACGAGCCGCGTATCATCGGCAGTACCTATGAATGGACGGGCGGCACGGCGGAGGAACGCGATGTTATCAACCACCTGCATCAGGCGTTTGTGGATACCATCCGTGCATCCGGCGGCAATAATCCGAACCGCACGCTGATCGTCACCACACATGCAGCCTCCATCACCAGCGCGGCAGTGGAGGGACTGGTCGTGCCGGATGACGGCAATATCATCGTATCCATCCACAGCTATGCACCGTGGAAATTCTGCTTTGCAGATCATGCCGATGACAAGACCTTCGACGATGCCGGCAAGGCGGAGCTGGAAAAGAACTTCGACTATCTGTATGCCACTTTCACCGCAAAGGGCATTCCCGTCATCATCGGAGAATTTGGCGCGGAGAACAAGGACAATGCCGCAGAACGTGCGGAGTACTATGAGTACTACATCCGTGCAGCTGCACAGCGGGGCATTCCCTGCTTTATCTGGGACAACGGTCCTAAGAACAGCTTCGGTCTGCTGGACCGCAGAAATCTGACCTGGTACGACCAGAATATTCTGGATGGTATCATGAGAGCAGCACAATAACAAACCAAGGACGGTGCCCACGCACCGTCCTTTCAGTCTGTCGAAAAAACTTGTTAGGTTCAAAGGACGGAGTCCTTTGGCGGGTTGAGGGTACGCAGTACCCTCGCAATATAGCCCCTCCCCC
>JAZNKY010000021.1:0-15782 GCA_045578805.1 Oscillospiraceae bacterium | reverse complement strand
CCCCCTCCCTCCGGGAGGGGGCAGGGGGTGGGGAAGCTTGAGTTATCTATCGGGGTTAAGGGGATTCGTATGAATCCCAAACAGCAAACAAACTCCCCCATCCACAAGAATGGGGGAGCCTTTTCATTTACACATTCGCCGCTGCAAACGCCTGCTTGATGTCGTCGAGGATGTCCTCCACGTTTTCCAGACCTACGGAGAGGCGGATCATTCCGGCATCAATGCCGGCTGCGACCAGCTGCTCGTCCGTGAGCTGGCGGTGGGTCATGCTGGCAGGATGCAGAACACAGGTGCGGATGTCCGCTACATGCACCTCACGGGATGCAAGCTTCAGCGCGTCCATGAACTTGGTTGCTGCCGCTCTGCCGCCCTTGATGTTAAAGGAAATGACACCGCTGCAGCCGTTCGGCAGATACTTCTGTGCGCGCTCGTGGTACTTGTCATTCTCCAGACCCGGATAGCTCACGCTTGCTACCATATCACTGGATTCCAGATACTTTGCCACTTCAAGCGCATTCTTGCAGTAACGCTCCATTCTGACTGCCAGTGTTTCCAGACCGAGGTTGAGCAGGAATGCGGAATTTGCCGCCGGATAGCAGCCGAAGTCACGCATCAGCTGCATTCTTGCCTTGATGATATATGCCATTTTGCCAAACTCACGGGTATATACCACGCCGTGGTAGCTCTCGTCAGCTTCCGTAAATTCCGGGAACTTGCCGCTGGCAGCCCAGTCGAAATTACCGCTGTCCACGATCACACCGCCGCCCTGTACAGCATGTCCGTCCATGTACTTGGTCGTGGAATGCACCACAATATCCGCGCCGAACTCAAACGGACGGCAGAGGACCGGTGTCGGGAAGGTGTTGTCAATGATCAGCGGAATGCCGTGCTTGTGGGCAAAGCCTGCAAAACGCTCGATGTCGAATACGGAAAGTGCCGGATTTGCCAGCGTCTCGCCGAAAACAAGCTTGGTGTTCGGCTTGATGGCAGCCTCCAGCTCCTCGTCGGAAGCCTCCGGATCCACAAAAATGCACTCAATGCCGAGCTTCTTCAGGGTCACAGCAAAGAGGTTCACCGTGCCGCCGTAGATCGCGCTTGCAGCAATGAAGCTGTCACCGGAGTTGCAGAGGTTCAGAACGGAAAGGAGGGATGCAGCCTGACCGCTGGAGGTACACATTGCACCCACGCCGCCTTCGAGGGCAGCGATCTTCTTTTCTACCGCATCAACCGTGGGATTGGCAAAACGGGAGTACATGTATTCCGTCGGCATATCGAACAGATCAGCAATATGCTGTGTGCTGTCAAAAACATAGGTCGTACTCTGCACGATCGGCAGCGCACCGGGCGCACCGTTGGTACGCTCATAGCCTTCATGCAGGCATTTGGTTTCAATTTTCATGATGGCAACTTCCTTTCGGATTGATTTCAGCAGATTTCTGCCGTGGTTCTATTATACCATATTCTTTTTCGGATTGCAAGTATTACTCCTGCAATTAAGTATAGATACTATTTTCTGGGGTCAGCATTTCAAGACTGCCCCCACCCCAACCCCTCCCCAAGGGGAGGGGCTATATATGGAGGGTGCTGCGTGGCTTACTGCCACCGTCCCCTCTGCCTCACTTCGTTCGGCATCTCCCCACCCCGTGGGGAGTCGCCCTCCACCCGCCAAAGGCTATCGCCTTTTGAATCCATTTTTCCTGAAACTGATGCCCCGCGCCAGCATTCCACCAAAATTTTCATCCCAAAAATCCTTTTTCCATACCAAAAACGCAAAATCCCTATTGACAACCCCCAAAAAACATGCTATAATAAAGATAATTCCGAAAATTTAAGACATACTGGAAAAGGAGCGGAAACGTTTTATGGAAATCTATGAAATGATTTGCGGTGCTGTGGTACTGCTGCTGTCCCTGCTGATCGTGATCCTCTGCCTGATGCAGGACACCAAGACCCAGCAGAATATGACCTCTGCACTCGGCGGCGGCAGCAATGATTCGTTTTACAGCAAGAACGAAGGCAGAACAAGAGAGGCAATGCTTCAGAAGATCACAAGAACACTGGCGATTATTGTGTTCTCCACCATCATTCTGATGAACATTGTACTTCCCATCATCATGACCTTCTTTGAGACCACGGCTGAATAAGAAACCGCAAGTCCCCTGTTCCACGGAACATGGGGGCTTTTTCGTTTCTGCAAAGAACAGACCTCTTCGGAAACTGGAAAAGTGTCGGATTCCGCAGGATATTTTGTGTCTGACAAAGAGACTCGACCGCAGCAATACTTGATGTATTGCAAGGGAGAGGCTCGAAGTCAGGCGCGGAAGAGACAAGGAAGACGGTGCTTTGTAAGTTTCCGAGGAGGTCAGATAAAGGAGAAACTATATGGCACGTCACAATAAAAAACACAACCAGAGAAAAGCAAAGCAGGCTTCTGCGGTGCATACGGATGCCCGCAGAAGCGGAAAAAAGGTCAGCCCCGAGGAGATCACAGCCTGCGCCAATAAGATCCGTACCTTCCTGATGCAGACCCCCAAGCGTCAGCTCCCCGCTGCAGACCTTGCCAGAAAATGCCGGAGCAGCCGCTGTCCTGAGGCATTCCGCCAGGGAATGGAGCAGCTTCTGCGCCAGGGCGTGATCTTTGAACGCCGCGGCGGCTACGCGCTCAGCGAACGCAATGACTGCTTCACAGCAAAGACTGTGCGCCTTGCACGTTCGTTCGGCTTCATCGCCGATGAGGAGGGAACGGAGTATTTCGTTCCCGGTAAATTCCTCATGGGCAGTATGCCCGGCGATACCGTGCTGGCACGCAGACTGGAAGCCCGCTATGAATCCCCTGAAGCAGAGGTGATCTCGGTTCTGGAGGAATGCAAAACCGCCCAGATCACGGGAAAGATCATTGCCGGCGAGGGCGGACTGTATTTCCTCGCGGATACCATGACCGCCACCCCCCTGCACATTGACTACCGCGAAAGCGTCCGCTACGCGCTCGGCGATAAGGTGCTGGCAGTGCTGACCTCCCGCGGCAGACGGCATATGGAGCATCGTGTGAAGGTCGTCCTGAACTTCGGTACCGCTGACAATGCGGAAAACTGTATGGCGGCAAAGATCGCCGGCATGGAGATCCCTGTGGAATTTCCGGAGGATGTTCTGCGCGAAGCAGAAAAATGCGCTGCCGCCGGTGTGACCTCGTTCGATCTGGAGGGCAGAACCGACCTGCGAGGAGAAGCGATCTTCACCATTGACGGCGCGTCCTCGAAGGATCTGGACGACGCGGTATCCATCCGCAGAACTGCTGAGGGCTGGGAGCTTGGTGTGCATATTGCCGATGTTTCGCACTATGTCCGCCCGAACAGCAAGCTGGATGCGGATGCCTTCGAGCGCGGCACGAGTATCTATTATGCGGATAAGGTCATCCCGATGCTGCCGCCCTCGCTTTCCAACGGCATCTGCTCCCTGAACGGCGGCGAGGACAGACTGGCATTCTCCGCCTTTATCCAGATCTCCCCGGAGGGCGATCTGCTGGATGCGAAATTCTGTAAATCCGTCATCAATTCCTGCGTGCGCGGCGTGTACACCGAATGCAATGCGATCCTGGACGGCAGCGCGGATGCAGAGCTTCGGGAGAAATACGCTCCCGTCACAGAGAGCCTGCAGGAGCTGGAAAAGCTGACGCAGGTGCTGGAGCACAGACGAAAGCAGAGAGGCGCACCGGAGCTGGAAAGCACGGAAACCGCCGTGGTATTAGACGAGGACGGCATCTGCATCGGCATTGTTCCCCGTGAGCGCGGCAGGAGCGAGGAGATCATTGAAAGCTGTATGCTGATGGCAAACCAGGCAGCCGCACGGCTGGCAAGGGAAGCGGCAATTCCGCTGGTCTACCGTGTGCATGAGGATCCCGCGCCGGAGCGTATCGCAGCTTTGAAGGAAATGCTGCTGAAGCTCGGACAGCCCTGTCCGCAGTTCGAGGAAGCATCCCCGCGCGACATGCAGAAAATCCTGGATGATGCAAGGGACAAGAGCTGCTTCCCCGTTGTCAACAAGCTGACCCTGCGCTCCATGGCAAAGGCGAAGTACAGCCATGAGCCGCTGGGGCATTTCGGCTTGGTTCTGCGGGACTATGCGCATTTCACCTCTCCGATCCGCCGTTATCCCGATCTGGTGGTACACCGCATCTTGTCGGACTATCTCGACGGTGCCGGCAAGGAGTGGCTCTGCAAGCGTTACGGCAGATTCACCGAAAACGCCGCCGAGCATTCCTCCGCAATGGAGGTGCGCGCAGTCTCCATCGAACGCGACGCGGACGACTGCTATGCAGCAGAGTTCATGCTTTCCCATGTGGGCGAAACCTTCCACGGCATCATTTCGAGCGTAACGGATTTCGGCATCTATGTGACGCTTGACAATCTGGTGGAGGGACTTCTGCACATCAACGATATGCCCGTTGGCAGTTACGAGATCGAGGAGGGTTGGTACCTGAAGGAGACCGGCACCGGCAGAACTTACCGCCTCGGCGATGAGATCGAAGTGCTCTGCGCAAAGGCAGATGTCAGCTCCGGCAAAATTGATTTCGCGCTGGTTATGGATTGATCGTAAGAAAAGGACAGTACTTCAAAAATACTGTCCTTTCAATTTTTATAACCCCCCGCCAAAAACCGCCGCAGGCGGAAGCGGGGAGCGGGGGCGCAGCCCCCGCTCTAATCCCCCCCTCCCTCTGGGAGGGGGCAGGGGGTGGGCAAGCTTTGCACAACTTTCCCAAAGTTGCCGACACCACCCCCCTAAAAACCAACAAACCAAAAGGACAGTACCCTCAAAGCACTGTCCTTTTCTCATTCTATTCAGTAAGTACCGCGTCCGCTCACTTGGAACGCCGGCGGCCGCCATTCTTGCGGTCAGTATTGCGCTTGATGTCGCACATGCGTTCTTCGCTGTTCTGCTTGAACTTGCTCATCATATCCTCGAAGGTCATTTCAGTCTGCGGCTTCTGGGGCTTGGGTTCCCACACTACGCCGCGGTCGCGATCCTGTCTGCGGGGACGCTGGGGCTTCTGGGACTGCTTCTCCTCCGGCATTGCCTTTTTAATGGACATGCTGATCTTGCCCTGTTCATTCACCTGCAATACCTTGACCCTGACCTCCTGATCCTCGGTCAGAAATTCGCGGATGTCATTCACAAAGGTATTGGCAACCTCCGAGATATGTACCATACCGGTGATGGGCTTTGCGCCCTCCACGGGTACCTCTACGAAAGCACCGTAATTTGTGATTCCCTTTACCTTGCCGTCATAAATTTTTCCGATTTCCAGCTGCATACACTGAAAGCCCCCTGCTTCTTAAATTTACTGCCGTGCCGATCGCTCAGTCACGGGATGTGTCGTAATATCTGCGCTCATCGGGATACGCATAAGAGGTAATGCTGTTCTCCACGGCAAGCTGTTCCATATAACGTCCGATGTCGTCCGAATCAATAATGTCCTGAAGCTCTTCATTTTCCATCTTCATAATGGCAATGTCTTCCTCGATCTTCGCAAGCTCCAGCTCCTTTTCTGCAATGGCACTCTGGGTGCTGACGATGGAATACACGCAGAAGACCACGAACATCACGCCTGCAATGCGCATCAGCATTCCGAATGCGATACCGCCTTCCCATTTTCTGAATCTTGCCATTTTGCTCCACCTTCTTCCTGATACTACTTTTATTATACACCATAGACGGGGGGTCTTGCAAGAGATTTTGGACATTTTTCTGTCGCTTTTTCTGTTTTTTGGAACTTCCTACAAATATACTGAAAAGTTTTCTACAAATCAATGCAAAACCTGTTCCTACCCACAGAAAGGGTGCGCGGAGCAGCCGGCAGAGCCATTCTCCAAGGCAGATCACAAGCCGTCCGAGCGTGCATTCATGCAGCACGAAGCCGGCGGTACAGCCAATGGCGTAATACAGACGGAAATCTCCTGCCGCAAAGGATGAGGTATATCCCATGAGCAGGAGTGCGCAGAGTACGGGAAACAGCATATCCTCTATGGCAACGGCGGCGGCATGGTGGGGGATGAGCCGCCGGAGCAGCCGGAAGCTGTCAAACAGCAGTCCGCAGGGAATCCCCAGCAGACAGGCTCCCCCGAACAGCAGAAGCTGCTGCTCCGGAGACAGGAAGGTTTCCGGCACGATACGCAGCATCATCGGAACAGCCTCCCCAGGAGTGTGAGGGGCGAATGCTTATCGCGGTCGCCGTACTGCACCGACCAGATGTCTCCCTCTATGTTCATATTGCCGTTTTCGATGCTGACGCTGTTGATATGCAGATCTCTGCCGGTCACAGTCAGCTCACCGAGACCGGTGTAGAGGACGATCTCGCGTTCATCGAAGCTGTCCACGTCCGTCACGCCGGAAAGGGAAAGGGTTCTGCGGTTTTCAAGGATCATGGTATGGGTCTTGGTGTCCTGCATGGGTGTGCCTCCTGTGTGTTTGAGATGTGGAATGGGATTTGTTCTTATCCCAGCTTGTTAAAAAGTCTGTTTAAGGATGGGGCATCCTGTAACTGCCCCCACCCCAACCCCTCCCCGAGGGGAGGGGCTATTATAGGAGGCGGCTGCGCCGCCCCCACCGCCCAAGGGGCAAAGCCCCTTGGAACCCCTTTTGGGGGCTGCCGCCCCTTGTCCCTGCCTAAGTTGATGACCTTGCCTGTGTGTTGGAAATAGGGAACAAGAACACATTCTCATCTTGTCCGTTGTTACAGCATATGCACGCCCAGGCAAAAAAATGCAGCCGTGCGGCTGCATTTTTTTATCGTTTGCTGTAATGTATATAGCCATTCGCGGCAAGACGCTCCGTCAGGTCGTCCATGGCGTTGATGGTGGCGGTTTCATCCGCAGTGATGTGGATCTCCGTGGTTGTGCTGTATTCGCGGATGTGGGTCATCAGGGTGTTGATGTCCATACGGCTGTTCTGGAACAGATAGTCACTGCCGGAAACCGTGATCTCCAGGATGACCTTCTTTGTCTCCTCCACCGGGGCTTCGTTGTTCGGAGAGGCGGGAGTGTTCTGACTCTGGCTCTGACTCTGTGTCGGACTGCCGGAGCTGCTGCTGAATCCGCTGCCCAGACTGAAACCCAGACCGCTGCCGTCATAGCCAAGCACGAACAGCAGTGCAACCAGTGCGGCACAGCCGATGGTAAAGCCGCCCATAGATTTTTTTTTCTTATCGCTCATAGTCCATCCTCACTTTGAAACATTGATTGCGGCAAAGTACAGATTCCTGTACGCTTCCTGTACATCCCCCACTGCTTCCCCGATCATCGGCACAGCAACGGCTGTACCGGGTGCATTGCCGTCATACGTCAGTGTGCTGATGATGACATCTTCCTTCTGAAAGCCTGCCTCCGCCAGGAGCTGTATGATTTCCTCTGCCAGATCCTCGTCCGCAGACGGACTGACGCTGCCGAGACGGGTATCCCCGCTGACGATGTTCAGCTTCCAGCTGCTGCTGGTTTCCATTTCCTGCAGGTTGAATGCAAGTACCGCGCCCTGATCAAATGCAGTCAGAGCCTGCTGGTTATTTGCGGCATTGGCATCCACCTTGAGAATACGCTCCCATTCCTCGTCCGCACGTTCGCGGAATTCTGCCTGTTCCTGTTCCGTTTCCTCCCGGAGCGTTTCATAGGAAATACGCGCCTCCTCTGCGGACTGCGACACGCTCTCGACCTCGATGGTGCTGAACAGGATGAAAAAGAACAGAATGATCATAATTACGTCAAGAAGCGACGTAAAATCAAGGATAATTTCCCGTATCTTCATACATTCACCTATGCAGGAGCTGGAGCAGGAAATTCTCCTCCTTCTGCGGCTCCTTGGTATCTTCCGTATCCCCGCCGGAGGATTCCTCGGCGGGCTGTTCCGCTTCAAGACGTTTGAGAAGCGCACCGGTTTCCTGAATGCGGTCTTCAATGGCAGTCGCAAAGACGGCATTGAGCAGTTTAAAGATCACCGCAAAGATGATGCCCCAGGTGGTAGAGGTCAGCGCGTCAAAGAAGCTGTTCTTGGCACTGCTGATGGCAGCTTCACTGGAAAGATCCAGTGCAAGCAGTGCGGACACAGTACCGAACATGCCAAACAGCGGGAACAGGGAGATCAGGGTAATAAATAATGTATAGGAAACGGTCAGCAGGCTGTAGATGTGGCGGGTAAAACGGAGATTGCGTTCCGCTTCCCATTTCCGGATGTCACAGTCCGTCTTCTTTTTCGCCCAGAGCACCACTGCAAAGCACAGAACTGCCGCAACGGCGGCGGCTAAGATATACCAGTCAGAGGTCAGGATGCTGGCGGCTAATTTTGACCAGAAGCTCAATTCGATCACCTCACCTATTATTATACTCCAAAAATCAGCAGAATGCAACAGATTCCGACAATTTTTTCCGACAAAAAAGCGGATGCCCCTGCATCCGCCCCTGCTTATCGAAAAAGTCTTTTTTCTGAGGTTAGCACACCAAAGCTGCCCCCACCCCAACCCCTCCCCGAGGGGAGGGGCTATATTTGGAGGGTACTGCGTACCCTCCACCCGCCAAAGGGCAAAGCCCTTTGAACCTATTGAGGTTTTTCGGCAGACTGAAGCGGATGCCCCTGCATCCGCCCATTAGTATGCTTTCCGTGCTCAAAGCTCCCCGATCCAGCTGATGATCTCCGCATACAGCGGACGCATGGCAGCGAGGTGCATGGGAGCATTGGCAGTATCGCCGGTGTGCAGTTCCCCGTTCAGCTCCGCAGCATGTTTGCCGAGCTGCTCCAGACCGAGCGAGAGGCACAGCCCTTTCAGCGTATGTGCACAGCGGCAGGCGGTCTCAATGTCCCCCTCCTGCAGGGACTGCTCCAGTTGGGCAAAATGGGGATCATCGGGAAATTTTCGCAGATATTTCAGCACGAACTGTTCGTTCATCATGCGGCGCAGGACTTCGTCATAATCTGCGCCCGTCTTTTCATAGAATGCTTTCAGGGTCATGGTCGGTTTCTCCTTTATCATTGTTGGCAGCGGCTGCAAGCCTGCTGCAGAGCCGGGTCAGCAGAAAGGAAACAGCGGCACCGCCGGCAAGGGCAAGCAGGTGCAGCAGGATCGCGCCCGCTCCGCCTTCGGGCGGGGGCAGGAGCATTACGGCAGAAGCGGCGGCAATGCCCACAACACCGTGGGATACGGCGGCATAGGCGCGGCGGTAGAGCCTGCCGACAGCTTTGGCAAGAAGCAGGGTGCATACTGCCATGCCGATGCCCATCGGAAGAAGAACGGCAGGATCAAATGCCGAAATGCCTTCGAGCATGGGCTGGTATAATCCGAAAAACAGCATCAGGGAGGACGAGCTTAATCCGGGAACGATGAAGCTCAGACCCCAGAGCAGACCGCAGAGCAGATACCCGCCGATACCGGGACGGATGGTCAGGGACAGCTCCGTGCGCAGCAGCCAGAGCAGCAGGAGCATTACGGCGAAGGACAGCAGCAGGGAAAGGATGGCATGTCCGTTTCTGCCTTCCTTACCGGCATCCTGCCAGAGCGAAGGGAAGGTTCCGAGGACAAGTCCGACGAAAATACAGGTTACAAGAGCCGTATCCCGTGCCAGCATCCATGCGGCAATTCCGGAAAGTCCGGCAAAGCCCGCAGCGGCACCCAGCAAAAACAGGAGCAGCATCGGGGCGTATTGCTTCAGGCAGGTACGCGGATGGCTGATCGTTTCGATCAGCGGACGGTAGATGCCGAAGGCAGCGCAGAGCGTCCCGCCGCTTACGCCGGGCAGGATCGCGCCGAAGCCGACGGCGGCACCCTCCAGCACCCAGACGATGCCGAGCAGCATACTGCGGAAATTCAGTTTCATAACAGTTTCCTCCTTGGATCCTGCACCGCCGGATGCGGTGCGGTGTTGCCTTATATTGTACCACGGTTTTCCGTCCGCTGTCCGCAAAAATACGTTAGATTTCTGTTAAATCTGCGTCAAGCCCCTGTCGGTTTCCGGCACTTCCGGGATGGGCGGACGATGCCGCCGGCTGTCGGAATGTGACGGATCCCGTATGCCTGTGACGCTTTCCGGTCGGAGAACTGTCAAATTCCAATTTTAAATTGTCAATTTCCATGTTTCCGGAATATTTTCTGAAAAAATAGTATAATAAGATTGTAACGCGAAGCAGCGCAGAAAACTGCCGCGGAACATACATATGATAAGTAATACTAATTTGTAAAACTATAATAGGCAAAAGTGATTTCAAAAGGCAGCAGCCTTTTGCGGACAGCGGGGACAAGCTGGATCTGTCTATTGGGATTACAGGAATTAGTATAAACACAAGAAACGAAAGAGGTAATTGATTATGAACATCCAGACAAACACCATGTACAGACAGACAGGCACCACCAGCGCAGAGCGTGAGACTGCCATCATCAAGACCCTGCTGAAGCTCGGCATTCCTGCCAATACCAAGGGCTTCCACTATATCAAGACCGCGCTGATGATCGGTATTGAAAGCCCCATCGCCCTGACGAGCATGTCCAAGACCATCTATCCGGCGATCTCGGAACGCTATTTTTCTGCCAGCTCCTCCAGCATTGAGCGTGCCATCCGCTACGCCATCGGACAGAGCGCGCAGCGCGGGGATGCGTCCTTTATCTGTCAGATCTTCGGCTATACCAGCAGCCTGCAGTTCTACAATCCGACAAACCGCGAATTTCTGGCAGTTGTGGCAGAGTACATCCGCGAGAATCACTGCATCGCTGCACCGCAGGGCATTTCTGCATGACAGAAAAATACATACGAAAACGGCGGGTCACTGGGAGGTGATCCGCTGTTTTTATTAGTCCTGCAATGAAAGGTCGATAATGGATTCAAAAGGCGATAGCCTTTGGCGGGTGAGGGTACGCAGTACCCTCCATTATAGCCCCTCCCTCCGGGGAGGGGTTGGGGTGGGGGCAGTCTTGGGGTGCTAACCCCAGAAAAAGTATCTATATTTATTTGCCGAAGTAATAAGTTGTCTATTGGGGTTAAGAGGATTTGTTTTATAGTATTGAGAAAATCGTTACTTCCTCCCCCGTGCAGCATAGTCTGAATAAACCTTGCGCAGTTCCTTCAGGCTGCGCTGGCGGATGAGTACAACATCCCCCGTGGTCAGCTCAAACTGCTTGTCCGCCCTGGCGATATAGCTCATATTGACGATATAGCTCTGATGGCACCGCAGGAAACGGCTGTCATTCAGCTCCGCTTCGATCTCGCTGAGCTTGCGGTAGACGGTGTATTCCGTGCCGTCGCTCCGGTGGAGAATACAGACATTGTTGCGGCTCTCCACATAGACGATCTCGCCGAAGGGAATGCTGACAATGGTACTGCGGATGGAAACATGATATTGTCCGAGTCTGCTCCGGTCGATCAGGCGGTCAAGCAGATGGGAAAGCTTTTCGTAGTTGTGGGGCTTGAGCAGGTAGCCCGATGCCTCCACCTCATAGCTGTCCACCGCAAATTCCGCAGTGCTGGTGAGAAAAATGATCTTCCCCCCGCAGCCTACACGGCGCAGTTTTCTTGCGATCTCCATGCCATGCAGTCCGTCCATGATGATGTCGAGGAAGATCAGGTCATAATAACCGCCCTCCTCTATATCATAGACCAGATTCATGCCGTTTTCATACTCCGTCATGGTATAGGGAATGGATCTGCACAATAGATATTCGTGCAGCAGCTCCCTGACCATTTCTCTGTCCATCGTGCTGTCGTCACAGATCGCGATTTTCATGCTTACCTCTTTTCACTGTCGGGCAGTTTCATTCTGCTGCCGCAGTTTTTTTCTGCGGCATAGTATTATTTTAACACATTAAAGCTGTGGTGTCAAGGGGGAAGTGCTTTATTTTTCGGCTTTTAGGGGAAGCGGCAACAACTTTAGGAAAGTTGTGCAGCTTCTGGGGGCAGCATACCAAAACTTCGCCCTCACAAAGGGAGGGCGAAGCCCCTCAAGTTGCCGACATTGACCCGTTATCAGGGCTTTATCATATACTCGATCGTACTCAGAAGCTTGTCGATCTCAATGGGTTTGGGAATGTGTCCGTTCATGCCGGCTTCAAAGGCAAGCACTCTGTCTTCGTCAAAGGCATTGGCGGTCATGGCGATGATCGGGATCTCTGCAAGCATAGGATCGGGCAGCAGACGGATCTGCCTTGCGGCTTCGTAACCGTCCATTACCGGCATCTGGATGTCCATCAGCACCAGGTCATAGAAGCCTGCCCCCTTGCTTTGCAGCATTTCCAGTGCGGCTGCGCCGTTTTCTGCAATATCGACCAGAACGCCGACCGTGGAAAGAATGTCCACAGTAATCTCCTGGTTGATCTCGTTGTCCTCTGCCACGAGGACGCGCCTGCCCTGGATACGTTCTGTACCGCGCAGGGGGTTCTCCTCCGCCGGTACATTGCAGACATGCAGCAGCACACGGCGAAGCTCCGACAGAAACAGCGGCTTGCAGGCAAACTCCGTCACGCCTGCCTCCCGTCCCTCCGGCTCGATGTCCGTATAGTCATAGGCGGACAGCACAATAATGGGCGGCTGTTTCCCGATCACGCGGCGCAGGCGACGGGTTGTTTCAATGCCGTTCATATCCGACATGACCCAGTCCACCACAAAGACCTGATACGGCTCACCGATCTCGATCGCCTCCTCGGCACGGACAACAGCTTCACTGCCGCATACCGTCCAGTCCACACGCATTCCCAGCCGCCGCAGCATCCGGGAAACGCTCTTGCAGGCGTTCATTTCATCATCCACCACCAATGCCCGCATTCCCTGGAAAATGTGGGGCTGTTCTGGCTCGCTTGCACTGCCCACGATGCGGAACTGGAGCGTAACAATGATTTCCGTACCGATGCCCGGATCACTTTCCACGGCGATCGTACCGCCGCACATATCCACGATATTCTTGGTGATCGCCATACCAAGCCCTGTACCCTGAATACCGCTGACCGTGCTGGAACGCTCCTGTGCAAACGGCTCGAAGATATGCTGGAGAAATTCCTTTTCCATGCCGATGCCGGTGTCAGTAAAGCGAAATTCATACACTGCCATGTCCTCCTGCGTACAGCTCCGCTGGAAAATGTGCATTGCGACCCTGCCGCCGGGGGCAGTGAATTTCACGGCATTCGAGAGCAGATTCAGGATGATCTGGTTAATGCGGAGCTTGTCGCAGTACACCATCTCATTCACGATGTCAAAGGTCAGCACCTCAAATTTCAGCTGCTTTGCATGGACATCCGCCTGCATGATATTCTTGATCTCGCAGAGAATCTCCGAGAGGTTCTCCGGCTTTTCTGCAATGTTCATCTTGCCCGACTCAATGCGGCTCATATCCAGCACGTCATTGATCAGGGAGAGAAGGTGATTGGAGGAGTGGGTGATCTTTCGCAGATAGTCCCGCACGCGCTCCTTGTTGTCGATATGCGCGGCGGCAAGCGTCGTAAAGCCGATAATAGCGTTCATGGGCGTGCGGATGTCATGGGACATATTGTTCAGGAAGGTGGTTTTTGCCTTATTGGCATACTGTGCCTGGTTCAGCGCGTCACGCAGAGCCTGACTGCGTTCCCGCTCAATGCGCACATCTTCATCAATATTGCGGAAACCGATAATCGCACGGACGGGAGTCCCCTCATCACCGATGCGCACACATTTGATCTGCCAGTAGGTCACTTCGTTGTCCACAGCATTGCGGTAGTCATGATGGAACATATCGCGGCTGGTCAGCTGTGTGCGTATTTCGTCAAGACCTGCCTTTTGCAGGAACTGTTCCCTGTCCTCCGGATGCACTGTCTCCTCGCAGAGCTGCTGCAGCCATACTTCATAGCATTCATTGGTCAGGTGTGCGATGACGGAGGTTTCATGCTGGAATACCGGAATCAGGATGCCGTTTTCCAGATCGACTACATACACATCGCTGTAGTCATTGCTCAGTGCGCGGATCAGCTGGAGCTGCTGGATCATGTCCTCGTTTTCCTTCTCCCTGGTAAGGTCGATGTACAGACTCTGGAAATAGGGCTTGCCGTCCTCATCCTGTGCGAGCCTGCCGCAGCCGAGAATATATTTCAGACTGCCGTCCCTGCACATGATGCGGTATTTGACGGAATAATCCGTAGTGGTCTGTGCAAGGCACTGCCGCAGCTCCGTGCGTACCAGCTCCCGATCCTCCGGATAGACCATGCCCATGGCATTGCCGCCGCTTGCTTCCATCATTTCCTCGACCGTATAGCCGAACAGTGCCGCCGCCCCTTCGCTGAGAAAGCGGTAGGAAAATTCCTCATTCGCCTCAATATGCTTGAGTCCGCCGGGGATCGCACTCAGGATCAGCTCCAGTTCGCGGTTTCTCTGTTCCAGAACACGCTGGGTCTCCATCTCCGCAGTGATCTCGACGATCGTGCCCTGATAGAAACGTTCACCGCCAAACTCGCTGAGCCGCACATTGCCCTTTACCCAGATGATGCCGCGGGATTTGGTCTGCAGGCGGTAATGAATCTCGCAGGTGCTGCCGATCTCATGCATGACAAGGGCGGCATTGAGCTTGTTTCTGTCCTCCGGTACGACCATATTGTAAAGCTTGTCGTCAAACCGCCGGCGCAGCTCTTCGCGGGTGTATCCGGTCAGCTCGCAGAATTGCTCGCTGATCTCACGGAATGGGAAGTCGTCCGCCTCCTCACAGCAGTGGTAGGCATCGGGGCGGCGGTTTTTCATGTATTTCAGCTCCAGATTCTGCTGCTGGAGCGCACGGTTCTCCTGTTCGATGGTGGTCTGCATCCGGAGCATTCCGGACATGTCGCTGAGCTGGCTGATAAGGAGGAGACAGTCATCCTCCTCAACTACAAAGCCCCTGTCCGCAACGCAGAAATAGCTGCCGTCTTTACGCTGCATCCGGTAGGAAATGGAATAGTTCATGCCGCTGTGGGGATTGTTGCCGAGGATCCGGCGGGTAGTCATATCTGCATCATCCGGATGGATGAAATCCAGCGCAGAGCTGCCGCGGTGGCTGAGCATTTCCTCACAGCTCTCATAGCCCAGCAGCCGCAGAAGTGCGCCGCTTGCGTAGAAGATGGGAAAGCCGTCCTGGCAGTACTGACCGAGAATGCAGGCTTCCGCATTTTCTGCCATCAGATTCTCCAGCATTTCCCGGCAGTGTGCGTCCAGCTCGGAGCCTTCCCGCAGCAGGTCATCCCGGAGCAGCTCAAAGAAGACAGCATGGTAATGCCTGCCGTCCTCCTGCTCCATCTTTACCGTCTGTGCATAGATCCACTCTTTGGTAGCAGTATTATAAAAGGCGTTTTCCTGTGTTTTCTGATACAGCGGGCAGTTCGGGCAGATATGCTCCAGATGTCCGAGTGCGCGGTAGCACTTCTGATGCAGACTGACATCCTGGTAATACTGTCTGAACTGTTCATTGGTATAAACGATACGGTATTCCTCATCAATAATATACATTGCTCTGTTGTTCATGATTGCAGCCTCCATTCTTGTCTTTTTAGGGATGCTCTTTCTTTATCTGCATTATAGCACATTTCCGGCAGGAATGCAATAAAATGTAGAAAAGGGAACGGGAATCGAGGGGATTCGACAAAATACGGGGAATTATCCTGTTCTATCAATGCCAACAATTTAAGCATTCTAGAGCCTGTTCACATTAAAATCTCATACGCATCTTTTCGGCAAAATTTCACACAGTCTGCGTTAAAAAATCTTGACATACGTCAGTATGCCTGCGATTTTTTGCCTTGCCTGCGTAAAATTTATGCTCGAAAATCTGCA
>JAZNKY010000020.1:0-4549 GCA_045578805.1 Oscillospiraceae bacterium | reverse complement strand
ATTTCCTCATTTTTGTGAATAAAGTGGCAGTTCAAGTCTTTATGTGGTACTTTAAGTTTTGAAAAAATTTTGGGGATTTTCAAACATAGTCGCATATATAGGAAAAACCGTTCCATACCGAACAGGTACAGAACGGTTTCTTGTTATCAGAAAACGTTTTTATGATTTAGTTTCAGCTACATCGTCACATTCACGAATAATCATCATTGATTTAGGTTGGGGAACCGTTATTTACCGTATTTCGTGGTTTTCTTTCCTTTTATTATACTTGCAAATGCAGGATTTTCATTATATTATCAGGTTTTTGGGAAGATCAATCATTAAGTCTCATTCACAATCGCAAGGAAGTACAAAGCAAAAATCATCTGCCACTTTTCCGATGAGATCATATCGATATGATATGTGATACCGCCATTCCTCCTCATTCCGCAGCCTTGATCCGCTGTATTTGCATTAACATAGACGCGGACACCGTCCCCAATGGTAGATGCTATTCTCTTTCACCAATGTTAATCCAAATGACATCTTCTGTGTCTTCAAGGTTTGATACACGGATTGAAACAGCCAGTTTCACACCTCCCGCCGAATACCGTCAGGTCAGATCCATTGTCCCCCATCCATGCGAAAATACATTATTCTGCCTGCCGTGCTCCACACTCACCGCAGAATTTCATACCCTCACCAATCTCTGCGCCGCATGCAGTGCAGAAGCGCTTCCTGTTTTCTGTTTTTTCAGGAAGTCTGGCGCCGCATTCACCGCAGAATTTCGTGCCCTCCGGATTGACCGCACCACATTCGGGACAGGTGCGCGCCGCTTCATCGGCTTCTCTTGCCGCACGTGCTTCCGCTTCTGCCTTTTCTTTTGCTTCCTTTTCCGCCTGCATCTGTGTGATTTGTTCCTCGATCTCGGCACAGTTAGCAGCAAGCGCATCCAGTTGAACGGCTTCTTCGGGATATGCTTCCTTGCCGTTTTCCTCATACAGTCTGCGGCCAAGTTTTGCGTAAATTGCCTCTTCCTTGTCATGCAGTCCTTTGAGTTCGTTCTGTTTATTGTACATTTGAATTTCGGGATCATCCTGCGGCGCAAGACTTGCAAGACCCTTTACCAATCCGTCTAAAATTCCAGCCATTATTTTTTCCTCCTGTATGTATTGACACGTTTACTTGATAATCCGATATTTACCAATTAGAGGCAAATCCTTTGCCTTACCGCCGAGCGCATTGAGAATACCGATGATTCCGAGGATAGCAACAGCAACACAGCCAATGGGCAGAATCAAAAACCATCCAAGCACCGGAATGATACTGCCTGCAGTACCGACAATGATACCTGCCAGAAGCAGAAGCAGTCCCTGGTTTGCATGGAACTGTGCAAAACGCGATTCCTTTGCCGCAAGCATCGGAATCAGGAACAGGATGTAACCGAGGAATGCCATCACCTTGTTGGCTTCAATGTCTGCGGGATCAAACTGACTTGTATAGTCAGTGCTGCCCTTTCCTTTACCCGCATCAGGCTGCTGTGCAAACTGCTGCTGCGCCGTGGGCTGTACGGGAATCTGTTGTGTCTGCTGCTGTGTCTGCTGCTGTGCCGATGTCTGTGCGGGAGCCGCTTCCATCGGTGCGCCGCATTCGGGACAGAATTTCTTTCCGTCTTCTACTTTCGTTCCGCAATTTCCGCAAAATGCCATAATAAATCTCCTTTGTCATTAAATTTTGTTTCCGTATATTCATGACCGTATCACGGCCATTTCCAACTCCAAAGTGTTTTTATACCGAATTTACGACCGAACCAGATCGTGGAAATATCGCTCTGGGACAGTCCCGTCACGACATTGTGAGAAAGCTCACCCTCCAGACCTGCCAAACCGCCGATGTGTGCAGATGCACCCGCCTTTGCGCCGCCCGAGGTAAACTTGCCTGTACGGTAATTGTAAGTGGCAAAAATCCGGGCATTTGCCTCTGCCGCAACGTCCACGCCGACACTGACACCCTGGCTTTCGAGCTTCGGCAGTTCCAGAAGACTCTTTTTCGCCCCGACAAACACCGTGACATCCTGCGGGCTTGTCTCAATGCCAGCCATGTCCTTGATGGAAATACCCATATTGCCGTTGGAGTCATAGGACAGCTTCGCAATCGGTTTCCCGGGCGGACCGAGCTCCCTTTCCGCCGAACCCGTCACATACGGAATCTTTTCGCTGTAAAAGCCGATGACAGGACCGCCCGATGCATTGTATGGCTGGAGAATGATCGTACGGTTGGCACAGTTCGGGTCTGCACGGTAAGCCGCAAACCTTACGCGCTCCTCCGGGGTCATTTCCGCGATCATCCGATCGTAGTTGTCCTGATAGGTCAGCATCCGCTGCAGCTCCAGTGCTTCCTCAATTTCCTCCTCGGTCATGCCGATCACCTGCTGTGTTACCTTTCCGATGTTGGGAACGTAGATATCACCGTACATCAGAGCCTCGGGCGTTGCACCCTTACCGGACACGGGGAGCTTGGGGAACGACGGAACCACACCGACAACCGAGCCGCCTTCAGCAGGTTTTCCGAGCATCGGAATACCGTCGTTGACATACGCAACCGTAAACGATACCATTGCTGTTTCCAGAATATAAACAGACGGTGTTGTCGCAACACGGTAACGCTGTTCTGCACGGTATTCGTTGTAAATCGTATCATCCGCAATCAGACCGAGGATCGCATTTGCATAAAGCCAGTATTCTTCCATGAGGATTCGGACTTGCTCATAGGACTTGTTGATATCCTTTGCGCAGGTATTGATCTCATTGTTGATGAGCCGCACAACCTTGGCACTTTCTTCCTCTGTCAGAACTGCAATGGAATGGTTATCAATGACGGTTTCCTTCATAACCGTCATGGCGTTGACCATCCACAGCATATAGCTGTACATATTGTTCATCAAAAAATACGGGTCATCGAATCGCTCGTCATATCCGGTCATCATGCGCTCCATGTTTTTCTCGGCATACATCATAATGACTTCGCTGATTTCATCGATGGCAAGGTTGCCGATCGTTTCCAGATGCTTTTCCTCGATCTTCTTTGCCTGATAATCGACATATTCTCCGAGAATCGACAGCCAGAACATTTCCTGCTCATAGGAAATCTGCTCCTCGGCATCCGTTTTTTCCTTTGGCATAAACGACGACGATGCAAACCGTTGTGCCATGTCCCGGAAGTCCTTGGAGGTCAGCAGAATGTCAAGTGCTTCACCGACCTCGCCGAGCTCCTCACCGAGCGCACCGATAAGCTGTTCCCCATAAGCGGCGCACTTATCAAACATCGAAAAGCAAGAATACCGCCAATCCTGCAAAGTGGTCGGCCAAACCAATTTCCCAAGCGTGATCTGCTGCCCGACTGTGTCAAGCGTCGGGTCAAACGCTGTGCGGTTGCGTTCGAACTTCATTAGTTCATAGAGCGAATACTGTTCAAACGCATTTGCTGAAATCTCGGCATAATCGGGACGGAGCTTCATCGCCTGATAAACCTCCCAGATCGAATGGGTAAACGCATCGCGCGCACCCTCAATCATGTAAAGAAATGCCGAACCAAAATCCTGTCTCTGAATCGAAACGAGCATCATCCCTTGATTACCCGGTCCGCCGCCGCCCGTGATCTTCAGCGCACGGTTGAAATATCCTGCCGCCAGATCAGGATCATCGAGCTTGATGGCACACATACCCGCAACATACAGTGTATCCTCATCGTTAGGGTAAAACCGCAGTCCGTAGTTGGCAATCGCCAGCGCATCCTCGTAGTGACCGCTCGTTTTGAGCAGTTCGGCAATTGTGCAGAGCACATCCGTGTCCTCCGGTGCCTGCAGATTGGCAAGACACGCAAGATAGAATGGAATGTCTGCATAACCGTGCAGCATCAGCTCGTTTGCGATATTGTTGAGCAGTTGGGCCGTGTAGATCGGAATGTCCTCCTCCTCTGTTTCGGTGGGGGCAACATCCGGCTTGTCCTCGATCTCTGCATACATGATATGATGCACAAGCGAGCAGCCGCACTGCGAACAGACATCGGCATCCTCCTCATTCAGATAAGAGCAGCTCGGACAGATGCGGTCGTTGATCTCACGCTTTTTGTTCAACTGAACCCATGAGCCATGCTGCTCACGGGACGGATATGTGATTTCTTCTTCAGCAGAAACCGCCTGTGTGTCCTCCTCGGCGGAAAGCAGCACCATGCGTCCCTCGGTTGTCTGTGCCACCAGTTGACTGTAATATACGCTGATGGGCGCATCTGCCGTAATCTGTTCCGCCTGTGCCGCAGCTTTCGCTTCTTCTGCTTGTCGGAGCATCTCATCAACCTCGGCACGGAAAGCATCACCGTCCTGCCCGATGGCCTCTGCCAGTGCTTCCGGCTGAATGTCGCCGCCGCGAGCCATCACATCAATCAGCGAAACGAGCTGCTCCGCCGTTTTCTTTTCCGCGAAGCTCATATTCAGATAGGAATTCCGCTTTACCGCTTCCAGATATTCCGCAACTGCGGCACGGTCTTCCTCGGTCGGCGGTGCAAAGACATC
>JAZNKY010000019.1:0-26740 GCA_045578805.1 Oscillospiraceae bacterium | reverse complement strand
ATGCTGCTCGCGGCGCGCTCAAGAGCCTTGCAGATACCGAAGGTTATGAGACCTTCGTGATTCCGGACAACGTGGGCGGTCGTTACTCGGTGCTCACTGCGGTCGGTCTTCTCCCGATTGCAGTCGCAGGTGTGGATATCGACGAGATGATGGCATCGGCTGAGGCTACCATGGCTTCCCTGATTGCGGACAAGTCCTTTACCAATCCGGCATGGCGTTATGTCGGTGCGCGTAATCTCCTCTATCGCGATGGAAAGAAGACTGAAATTCTCGGTTGCTTCGAGCCAAGATTCCGTTTCATGGCAGAGTGGTGGAAACAGCTCTTCGGCGAAAGCGAAGGCAAAGACGGCAAGGGCCTCTTCCCCGCATCGGTTGATTTGACCGCAGACCTCCATTCCATGGGTCAGTACATTCAGGAGGGTACACGCCTGATGTTTGAGACCGTTGTGGACATCAAGACCCCCAAGCAGGACTTCTACCTGGAGGACGACGCGGAGAATCTGGACGGCCTGAACTTCCTGACCAACCAGAATATGTCCGTTGTCAACCGCAAGGCACTGGAGGGCACCATCCTCGCACACACTGAGGGCGGCGTTCCGAACATCATCATTGAGATGGACGACACCACCGAGGAGAGCCTCGGCTGGCTGATCTACTTCTTCGAGAAGGCATGTGCAGTATCCGGCTATGTTCTGGGTGTCAACCCCTTCAACCAGCCCGGTGTAGAAAGCTACAAGGCAAATATGTTCGCACTGCTCGGCAAGCCCGGCTATGAGGGCGCAAAGGCAGCTCTGGAAGCAAAACTGAACGGCTAACAAGACGCAGAACAAATACACAAATGATGCTATCCTCTGCCGGATCGCAAAGCGTTCCGGCAGTGATATAGAAACAACGCAACAATGTGCCGCAAGGCATTGAAAGGAGTTTTACTTATGATTCAACTGATCACCGGAAGAAAGGGTACTGGCAAGACCAAGATCCTCATCGACAAGATCAACACTGCAGTTGCAGAGACAAACGGCTGTCTCGTATGCGTAGAAAAGGGCGAAACACTGCGTCGTTCCATCAGCTACAAGGTTCGCTGGTGCGGCGTTGAGCAGTTCGACATTGCCGGCTACGAGAATTTCTACGGCTTCATCGCTGGTATGCTCGCAGGCAACTACGACATCAAGGAGATCTTCATCGACGGTATCCTGAAGATCGGCGGTGCTGATTTTGACGCTCTGGGCGCAATGCTCGACAAGCTGGCAAAGCTCACAGGCAATGATACTCTGATCACTTTCACAGTATCTGCCAACAACGATGAGCTGCCGGAGTCTGTTACCAAGTATCTGTAAGCAGAATATCTCTTAGAATTATCCGAAACCGGCGGCTTTCCGCTGCCGGTTTTCGTGTATTTTTCTGATTTTTTGGAAAAGGGCTTGACAAATTGGCGGTTATTCGCTATAATATAATTTGTGATGCTCTATTGAATGAGGAATATGTTATGCTGATGAAGATCAAGAATGTGCTGAACATCCCCGGAACGTCCATGGATGCAAGCTTTGACATCCCGGAGGACAGGCTGGAGGAGGTGCATGGCTATGTATTTTCTACTCCCGTTACCGTGGAGGGGAAGATCGAAAACCGTGCCGGTGTCGTCACATTAACAATGCATATTGCTTTTTCCCTGCTTGTCACATGCGACCGCTGCCTGAAGGAAACAGTGCAGGACTTCGCGTTCGATACTGCGCATACGGTTGTCCGTGAGCTGCAGTCCGAGGATGAGGAAGAACAGTATGTTGTCGCAAAGGCAGAGAGCATTGATGCAGCAGAAATTGCAATTTCTGATTTGCTGCTGGAGCTGCCGTCCAAGCTGCTGTGCAGGGAGGACTGTAAGGGACTTTGTCCTAAGTGCGGCTGCGACAGGAATGAAACAGATTGTGATTGTATGAGTGAATAACCGATGTGAATCGGCTGTAAGGAGGTGCCAAAATGGCTGTACCGAAGAGAAAAACGTCCAAGGCAAGAAAGAACAAGAGACGCAGTGCTGTTTGGAAGCTGGAAGTTCCGGCAATGAGCAAATGCGACCACTGCGGCGAGCTGAAGGCTCCGCACAAGGTTTGCAAGAACTGCGGATTCTACAAGGGTGTAGAAGTTCTGAAGATGGATGCTGAATAAGTATCAACATAAGGCGGACGGAGAGAGGCATCATACTTCTCTCCGTTTTTATGTAAGCAGCGGGTCACTGCTGACATTCGTTGCCTTACGTCCTGCGGACGAGCGGCAACAGGCAAGCCCTTGCCGACCTTTCCGCAAGGGATAGGGAGGCAGCTCACCAGCGGCGGTTCGCCGCCCCGGAATGACTGAGCGAAGCGAAGGAATGGAGGAGCAAGCCTTTCCGCAGTGCGTCCCCCATTTCAGAAAAGGGGGTATGGGGGAAAGCACTGCCCTTGCCCGGAATGACTGAGCGAAGCGAGGGAATGGAGAGGCAAGCCTTTTTGCAGTGTATCCCCCATTTCAGATAGGAGGCGGGTATATGGTAACCATAACAGGGGTGATTTTACAGTCACCTGCGAGCAGAGCAGGCATTGCCGACGGTGATGTTCTTATAAGCATGAACGGACATGCTGTCCATGATGTGCTGGATTATATGTTCTATGCCGCAGAAACACAGCTGCATCTCGTTCTGAAACGGGGAGAAATGCAGTACGAATGTGATATTCAAAAGGATGAATATGATGATCTGGGACTGGAATTTGCAAGCTATCTCATGGATGAAAAAATGCGCTGCCGTAATCAATGCGTGTTCTGCTTCATTGACCAGATGCCCCCCGGAATGCGCGAAACACTCTATTTCAAGGATGATGACGCGCGCCTGTCCTTTTTGCAGGGCAATTATGTGACGCTCACGAACATGACGCAGGAGGATATTGACCGTATCATCCGCATGAAGCTCAATATCAACGTTTCCGTGCATACCACCAATCCGGAGCTGCGGTGCAGGATGATGCACAACCGTTTTGCTGGTGAGAAGCTTTCCTACCTCTGGCAGATGGCAGAGGCGGGTATTCAGCTCAACTGCCAGATCGTCCTCTGCCCGGGTCTGAATGATGGCGAGGAGCTGCGGCGGACGCTGACCGATTTCGGCAGAATGATGCCCAATCTCCAGAGTGTTGCTGTTGTGCCGGTCGGCTTGTCAAAATACCGCGATGGTCTGTATCCGCTCACGCCCTTCAACAAGGAGTCTGCAGCGGCGGCAATTGACCTGATTGCGGAATTTCAGGAAAAATTCCTTGCGGAATTTGGAACGCGGACAGTATTCCCCTCCGATGAATTTTTTCTGCTTGCAGAGCGCGAAATTCCGGACGGCGATTACTATGAGGGCTATCCCCAGTATGAAAACGGCGTAGGAATGCTCCGCTCCCTTGCGGATGAATTTCATGCCGCCCTGGCGGATGCAGAACCGGAGCAGCTGCCCCGGACGGTAACGATCGCAGCAGGATATTCCCCCTATGAGTTCCTCTCCGCACTGACTGCGGAAGCGGTGCAGAAGTGGGACGGACTGACCTGCAATGTCATCCCCATCCGGAATGACTTTTTCGGGGAGAGCATCACCGTGACAGGACTCATCACCGGACAGGACCTGATCGCACAGCTCAAGGGAAAGAAACTCGGCGATGAGCTTCTGCTTTCCTCATCCATGATCCGCCGTGATAGCGATGTGTTCCTGGATGATGTGACCATCGGGGATGCGGAGGAAGCACTCGGCGTGAAAATTCGCCTGACCGCCAATGACGGCTACGAATTGCTGGATGCAATTCTTGGTATCGTCTATTAAATTGTAATGAATACTGTATTCAGCGGTTCTGTTTCCGTATTCTTGCCAAGAATGTAATTCTTGCAATCCTAACGTTTTCCCATTGTCCCCGTAGGGGGCAATGGGAAAACGCCATGGGATTCCAAAGGGATTCCATCCCTTTGGCAGGGGGTGCGGGGGACAGCGTCCCCCGCTGGATACAGGTATGCATTCCGAATTAAAGGAGGAGATAACTATGGCACTTCCAGTAGTTGCAGTCGTAGGCAGACCGAATGTCGGCAAGTCCACACTGTTCAATAAACTGATCGGACAGCGTCTGTCCATCGTGGAGGATACTCCCGGTGTGACACGCGACCGCATCTATTCCAAATGCGAATGGAGAAACCGCAAGTTCATGCTGGTCGATACCGGCGGTATTGAGCCGAAGGAGGATGACAAGATGCTCACCCTCATGCGCCAGCAGGCAGAGCTTGCCATTGACCATGCGGATGTCATCATCTTTGTCACTGATGTCAGAACCGGTGTGACAGCCAATGACTATGCCGTTGCAGACATGCTCATGAAAAGCGGCAAGCCCATTGTACTCTGCGTGAATAAATGCGATAACCTGGGCGAAACACCTCTGGAGGTCTACGAATTTTATAACCTCGGTCTGGGCGATCCGTTCCCGGTATCCTCCGTGCATGGTCACGGCTCCGGCGATATGCTGGACGAGGTGATCGCACACTTCCCGGAGAATGATGCCGATGACTATGCCGAGGAGGACATCCGCGTTGCCGTGATCGGCAAGCCCAATGCCGGAAAATCATCCCTCATCAACCGTATTGCCGGTGAGGAGCGCGTGATCGTTTCCGATGTGGCAGGTACGACCCGCGATGCAACGGATACCATCATTGAGCGCGAGGAAGGCAGATATGTCTTTATCGACACCGCCGGTATCCGCAAGAAGTCCAAGATCACAGAGAAGATCGAGCATTACAGCGTTCTGCGCGCCTATATGGCAGTGGATCGTGCAGATGTCTGCGTCATCATGATCGACGCAACAACGGGCTTTACCGAGCAGGATTCCAAGGTTGCAGGCTATGCCCACGAGCAGGGCAAGGCGTGCATCGTTGCTGTGAATAAGTGGGATGCCATCGAGAAGAATGACAAGACCATGCAGGAATACCGCACAAAGCTGGAGGAGGATTTCAGCTTCATGTCCTATGTGCCGTTTATCTTCATTTCTGCCAAGACCGGACAGCGTGTGGAAAAGCTCTTCGAGATGATCAAATTCGTTGCAGACCAGAACAGTATGCGCATCAGCACAGGTATGCTCAACGATGTGCTGTCCTATGCGACTGCAAGAGTCCAGCCCCCCTCTGACAAGGGACGCAGACTGAAGATCTACTACATGACGCAGGCTTCCACCAAGCCCCCGACGTTCGTCATGTTTGTCAATCGTGCAGACCTGTTCCACTTCTCCTATCAGAGATATATCGAGAACCAGATCCGCACGACCTTCGGACTGGAGGGTACACCGGTACGCTTCATCATCCGCGAGAGAAACCGCAACGACGCATAACGGAGGCTTTGCATGATCGGAAAACTGATTTTATCCATTGTGATCGCTGCCGTTATCGGCTACCTGATGGGCAGCATCAACTCTGCCATTACCGTGGTGCGCCTGCTCAAACATGAGGATGTGCGCAAATTCGGCAGCGGCAACGCCGGACTTACCAATACCCTCCGGTGCTTCGGCAAGGGCTGTGCGCTCCTGACGCTCATCGGCGATCTCGGCAAGGGTGTTGTGGCAGTACTGCTGAGCCGCGACCTCATCGCACAGGCGATCATGGGTTCGGAATATGATGTGTACTTTATCGGCTATGTCGCCGGTGTGACCGCCATTCTCGGACATGTCTTTCCCCTGTATTATGGCTTCAAGGGCGGCAAGGGCGTGCTGGTTGGCGTGTCCATTTTCATCGTGCTGGACTGGAGAGTATTCTGCATCCTGATCGGCATTTTTGCCGTGATTCTGTTTTTCTCCAGATATGTCAGCCTGTCCTCCATCATTGCAACGGCATGTGCGCCGTTTGTGACGGTGATCTCCCAGTATATCCGCTGGGAGGGCTACGATACCTGGCGGCTGGTGATGCATTTTGTGCTGACCATGATCATGGCAGCCGTCATCATCTGGATGCACCGCAGCAATATTGAACGTCTGCGAAACGGCACGGAAAACCGTTTCGGGAAGAAAAAATAAGAGTACCCCCGTTCTATAAAAGAACGGGGGCTTTGCCTATCATAACTCATACACCCTCAGCTCACAATTCCCCATAAAGAAATGCATGAACCGATCCACTGTCATATCCTGAAAATAGCTGTCAATCACCCGGCAGATGCCGCCATGGCACACCAGCAGGACATTTTCATCCGGATACAGCCGCTTTACATCGTCGATCACATTGTATGTACGCTGCACCACCTGAAAGACGGATTCACCGCCGTCACGCATTTTTACACCAAATTCCGCCTTGGTTTCCGCAAAGCCCGGCGTGAACCTGTCCATGCCCTCAAAGCTCCCATAATCCCATTCCGTTAAGCGGACATCCGTCTGCACCGGCAGCCCCAGCACTTCCCCGACGATCTGCGCCGTCATTTGCGCCCGTTTCAGCGGCGAGGCGATGATGCGCTGAATATCACCATGCTCCTTTGCTTTCTGCGCCATTGCCTTTGCCTGTGCAATTCCTTCTTCCGTAAGCAGAATATCCGTCACACCGCTGATGCGGTTTTGTGCGTTGTATTCCGTTTCTCCGTGTCTTGTGACGTATAATTTCATGATAGCCTCCTATGTACAGCGGAGCTATCGCCCCGCCCGAATTACTGCAAAAAGAAATAATAAATTACCCCATATACCACCGATGCCGTACATCCATACAGGATCACAGGTCCCGCGATCGTGAAGATCTTTGCCCCTACGCCGAGAATAAAGCCCTCGGACTTCGACTCCAGCGCGCTGGAGGAAATGGCATTGGCAAAGCCCGTGATCGGCACAAGCGTACCTGCTCCCGCGTGCTTGGCAAGGCGTTCATAGACCCCGAAGCCCGTCAGCAGCGCACTCAGGCAGACCAGCGTAATGGAAGTCCATGCGGCTGCCGCATCCTGTTCCAGCCCAAGTGCGCCGTAGCCCTCCAGCAGAAGCTGACCCAGTGTACAGATCAGTCCGCCCACCAGAAACGCCATGGGGATGTTGATATAGCTCTTTGACGGCGGTGCCGCCTTTTTCTGCAGCTCCTGATATTCCTCCGGTGTGATTTTCATATTGACCACGCTCCTTCCAGAAATCACGCAAATCAATTTTCAAAAATCGGTTTCAAAAGGCGGCAGCCTTTGGCGGGGGCGGTGCGCAGCACCGCCCCTAAATCCTCCTCCCTTTGGGAGGGGGCAGGGGGTGGGCAGTTTAGACAAACCTTGATAAAGAAAACAGATTTTCGTGTTCGGAAACAGTATGCCCCCGATTTGGAGAAAATATCAATCCCGCTTGACAGACTTTCAAAAAACCATTGCAAATTTCTGTGCAGTGTGCTATAATGAGTATAACATATTTGCGGAAAAACTGCAAGCTTTTGTGTGGGATTAAGTTTATTTTAAGAATTTTCTGCTATAGTTAAAATACGGATCACTATATGTATCACCACCAACATGAGGAGGGAGAACTCTATGAAAATTCTGGTCGTTGAGGATGAGGTTGCTCTTGCAGAGGCTCTCGGCGAGATCCTGAAACGCAATAAATATTCTGTTGACGCTGTCCATGACGGTGAGGACGGTCTGGAATATGCCATGACCGGCATTTATGACTGCATCATTCTGGACATCATGCTGCCGAAGATGAACGGTATTGATGTTCTGCGCATCCTGCGGCGCAAGCATATTTCTACCCCCGTCCTGCTGCTCACTGCCAAATCCGAAATCGAGGATAAGATCAATGGTCTTGACAGCGGCGCGGATGATTTTCTTACTAAGCCCTTTGTCACCGGCGAGCTGCTGGCGCGTGTCCGCGCCCTGACTCGCAGAAGGGGAGAGGTCGTGACCGATCAGTTCACCTTCGGTGACATTGCACTGAACAAAAGTACCTTCAGCCTGAGTCGCGAGGGACAGTTTGTCAAGCTCAGCCTGAAGGAATATCAGATCATGGAAATGATGATGGCAAACCCCCGCCAGCTCATCCCCAAGGAACGTTTTATCGAAAAGATCTGGGGCTATGAGAGTGATGTGGAGTACAATAATGTGGAGGTCTACATTTCCTTCCTGCGCAAGAAGCTCTCCGCGCTGGAATCCACCGTCACCATCAAAACTGCAAGAGGCGTGGGGTATTTTCTGGAAGGCGGGGATTAAGAAATGCCGAAGCTCCCGAAGATACAGCTCCCGAAGCTGAAATTTGATATGATGTTCCAGCTGCAGCTGAAATTTGTGGCTGTGGCAATGGCGATCCTGATCGCCGTATTTCTCGTCATGCTCAGCTCCATCAATATGATGATGCAGACCGTCAGTCAGCACCAGTCCATGAAACTGCTTCAGCAGATCGCAGAGAGCGACCGCTATAATACTCTGGAAACGGAACCGGAGGACATACCGCCGGATCTGCCGCCCGACATGCTGGGCGAACCGCCCGCACCGATGGCAGAGACTGGCTTTGCCCGAAGTACTGTGATCGAGGTGCAGCAGCTTGCCTACCGCAACTGGTGGGAGGAGGAGACCCAGAGCGGCACCTATTGGTGGGAGAACGAACAATATACCAACGCTGACTGGAACGATAACGGCTGGGGCGATAATGACTGGGAGGAGACCTGGTATACGGATATGACCCAGGAGGATCCGCCCGAACGCCCGACCCGTCCAAACTGGCAGGAGGGAACCATGCCGCCGCCGCCCTGGGAGACCACGGCACCGCCGGCTGTGACAACAACCGCAGCCCCGCCCACGGAGCTGCAGACCACGGCTTCCGCCGAACCCCCTACGGAGCCGCCGACGGATCTCCCGACGGATCCTCCGGCAGAGCCGGATGTACCCGTGATCGTACAGCCGGAGCAGCCGTCCGCAGCGGAGGAAACAACAGAAACGACCACTCCTGAAACGACGACCGTCACCACCGTCCAGACGACGGAGACCACCGAAACGACGACAACCACGCCGCCCGAACCGCGCGAACGCCCCAACAAATGGAATATTACCATCACCATTGACCATTTTGCGCTGCTGGTGGGACATAACGGAGAATTTCTCGGTCTGCGCAATACCGAGGATTACACCGAGGCGGAGGCGCGCAGCATCACACAGAATATCCAGCGCATGGGACAGCAAAGCGGCATGTATAACTGGCTGCAGTATTATTCCGTCAGCAAGGAATACGGCACACTCTACGTTGTGACCGACAAGACCTCCGACCAGGGCTTGCTGAACAATCTGTTCCGGATCACTGTGACAGTCGGCTGCATCATGCTGCTGATCCTGTTTGTGATCCTCTGCATCCTTTCAAAATGGATCACCCGCCCCGTCCGGACGGCATTCAAGCGGCAGAAGCAGTTCGTTTCCGATGCCGGACACGAGCTGAAAACGCCCCTGACCGTCCTGAGTGCGAATGCGGATATTTTACAAGATGAGATCGGCGAAAACAAGTGGCTCGGCTACATGCAGGAGCAGACTGCCCGCATGAACCAGCTCGTCAGCGACCTGCTGCATCTGGCGCGTATGGACAATGCCACACAGGAATATGAAATGCTGCCGTTCAATCTGAGTGCCGCCGTGAATGCAACCGCGCTCCCGTTCGAGAGCCAGGCATTTGAGATGAACAAGAACCTGGAGCTGGATATCCAGTCCGGCGTAGAATACTGCGGCAGCGAAAAGCACATCCGCCAGCTCGCAGCGATCTTTATTGACAATGCCATGAAGTATTCCAATGAAAACGGCACGATCAAGATCACGCTCATGAAGCGCGGCGACAAATGCGTTCTGGAATTTTACAACACCGGCTGTGAAATCTCGCAGAAGGAAACTGAAAAGATCTTTGAACGCTTCTACCGCGGCGACAAAGCCCGCAATAACAAGGGTAAGAGCGGCTATGGTCTGGGACTTGCCATTGCCAAGAGCATCATGGATGTCCACAAGATCAGGATCCATGTCACCTGCGAGCAAGGCAAATGGATCCGCTTCCTGCTGACGATGTAGCGCGGTTTTACAGGAAACAGAATGCCCTACACAATACTATAACGAAAAGGAGAATCATCATGAACAATCTTTACGAAGCCATCCTCACACGCAGAAGCGTTAAATCCTTCACAGATGAACAGGTTTCACAAGAGCTGCTGGAAAAAGTCATTGAAGCCGGACGCTATGCTCCCACCGGTATGAATGCCATGGCACCCCTGTTTATTGCTGTGCAGGATCCCGAAGTGATCGCAAAGCTCTCCAAAATGAATGCCGCAGTCATGGGCATGGACGGTGATCCGTTCTACGGTGCGCCCACTGTGATCCTTGTACTGGCTGACCGTGAGCGCAGCACATGGCTGGAGGACGGTTCCCTTGCAATGGGCAATCTCCAGCTCGCTGCCCATACCCTCGGACTCGGCAGCTGCTGGATCCACCGCTGCCGCCAGATGTTCGAAAGCGCGGAGGGACAGGCACTCCTGAAGGAATGGGGTGTTGAAGGGGATTATGCCGGTGTCGGCTGCTGCATCCTCGGCTACCAGAAGGACGCACCCAAACCCCGTATTGCAAGACGGGAAAATCAGGTCATTTATGTCAAATAATTCCGCAAGGACTGCTGCAGCAATGCCGCAGTCCTTTGTTTGTATCACAGCATTCACAAGGAAGGCAGGGGAAAGGGGTGGTGATTTCCGGAATCCTGCCGAAATTTGAAAAGAATTTGTTTTTTTGCTTGCAATATGCTGTGCTGTGTGATATAATAATGATAAGTGTAGTTATGCGCTTGCGCTGATGGATGCGGCTGGAAGGGGGTTCCGATGCAGACACCGGCGGCACTCAAAAACCGTCTTTTCAGAGACGGACAACCATCATTATGAAGCGGGAGGAAAAACAACATATGGTTTTTGCAGGTGTACTGGCAGGCGGTGTTGGCTCAAGAATGGGCAACTACAACATCCCGAAGCAGTTTCTGACGATCAATGATAAGCCCATTATTGCACATGTAGTAGAGAAGTTTCTGATCCACAATGAGGTGGATATGGTCATCGTGGGCATCAATCCGGCATGGTATCAGACAATGCTGGACATCCAGAAGAAGTTCCTCAGTCAGTTCAGCAATCTGGTCGTAGTCAAGGGCGGTGCAGACCGCAATGAAACGATCGACGCTGTTATCAAGGAGGCAAGAAAGCACAGCCAGGACGAGGATGACATCATTGTGACACATGATGCAGTCAGACCCTTTGTGACGCTCAAGATGATCTCCGACAATATCGAAGCAGCCAAGCAGTACGGCGTATGTGATACCGTGATCCCCGCAACGGACACGATCGTATGCTCCGAGAATAACAGCTTTATCACGGATATTCCTGACAGAAGCAAAATGTATCAGGGACAGACCCCCCAGAGCTTCCGCATTTCTCTTTTTGAGGAAGTGTATGCTTCCATGACAGAAGAAGAGCTGAAGATCGTAACAGATGCTTGTAAGATGTTCATGCTCAAGGGACACAATGTCCAGCTTGTGGAAGGTCATGTTTCCAATATCAAGATCACATATCCCTATGACTATAAGGTCGCACAGATTATGATGGAGAATATGAACAATGATTAGTCAGCAGTTTAAACTTGTAGAGCCGTTTGTGATCGAGTCATTCTTCCATGATGTCAATGTAAAGGGTAACGATCACATTGTAGTACGGCCGCGCAGACTTTCCGTGTGCAAGGCGGATATGCGCTATTATTTCGGTGAGAGAGATCCTGAGGTCCTGAAGAAGCGTCTGCCGATGACCCTTATCCACGAGGCGTGCGGCGAGGTGCTGTATGACCCCGCGGGCGAGTTCAAGAAGGGCGATACTGTTGTACTTCTGCCGAATATCCCCGGTGCGGATACCTTCTATGATGAAAACTACCGCCTGGACTCCCTGTTCCGTTCCAGCAGAGCGGACGGCTTCCTCCAGGAGCTGATGGAGATCCACAGAAGCCAGGTCGTTCCCTATACCAGAAAGGGTCTGGATGATGTGTTTGCCTTTACGGAGGCGATCAGCGTCTGCGTTCATGCAGTCAACTCCTTCCTCTCCGTATCCCATGGCAGACGTGACCGCATCGGTGTCTGGGGCGACGGCGCGATCTCCTACTTTGTATGTTGCGTGCTGAAGAACAAGCTCCCGGATGCAAAGATCAGCGTTATGGGCATCAACCCCAACAAGCTCCAGTACTTCAACTTCCTTGATGAGGTACTCTTTACCAATCAGCTTGCCAATACACCGCAATTCGACCATGTATTCGAGTGTGTCGGCGGTGCCGCTTCCGGCAAGGCGATCGACCAGATGATCGACACAGTGCAGCCCCAGGGTACGATGATGCTGCTCGGTGTCAGCGAGCATCCCGTTCCGATCAACACCAGAATGGTGCTGGAAAAGGGTCTGACCCTGCTGGGCAGAAGCCGTTCCGGACGCGAGGACTTCGTGGATACTGTCAGAATGCTTGAAGAAGACGATGTGTTTGCGGCGCGTATGAACCAGATGATCTCCGGCAAAGTGGATGTATCCACTGTCAATGACATCAGCCGCGCCTTTGAAATGGCGAAAAATGCCGAGTTTAAAGTTGTAATTAACTGGAATACATGATAGGAGAACGTGGAGATGTTTATTTCGTATATTATTCCGCCCTTTTACAGTGAGGCATACCTGGTACGCTGTCTGGAATCCCTTTTTGCACAGACAGCCGACAGCTATGAGGTCATCCTTGCGGAACACAGCTTTGCAGGCTGCAGTGACTACATAGAAGATGCATTGAAGAACCGACAGAATTTCAAGGTGATCGAAGAATGCGGCGATGACGAGAAGCTTGCCGCAGCAGTGAAGCTGATCGATCCGTCGGCGGAGTTTGTACAGCTCGTGGATGCAGGCATGGTTGCTGTACCCCACGCTCTCGAAACGATCCGCAGTGCAGCAGATGGTGCTGACCTGCTGATTCCGTCTACGATCCTGCGTCTGAGCACAGGCTTTGTCAAGCGGTTCAAGGACGGCTGGGAGAATGCCGAGCAGTTCGGTGCGCTCAATGCCTGCGACTACTGCTTCCGCAGATCCCTCTTTGACCGCTATGCAGAGAACATCATTGCGGATATTGAGAATGTAGAAACACTGATGGATGTCCTGCTCGGCAGCGGCACGCCCTTCCGTCATATCGAGGACGTGTGCTACTACATCACAAAGTCCGGTTTTGAGCAGGCTGCCATCACCGCCGAGGATTATGACAGACTCTCTGTGATCTCCTCCAACATTGCGAAGGAGGAGCTTGGCTCCGTCAAGGTCAAGCTGTTCACCAAGTATGTGCATCGCCTGACCTCCGTGATCGACTCTGATTTTACAGAGTATTCCGAGAAGTGCAAAGCCTACGAGGCACTCAGAACCTTCGGTCTGGATGCTGCGGAGCACGATGTGCTCAGCCGCATTTTCGTGCTGAATACCGGTGTTCCCGCAAAGGACATGAAGCAGCTCGACCTGAGCGGCTACCAGACCCTGCGCAGCGAGCAGTTCCGTCTTTCCGATACCGAGAGCAGCATCAGCGCGGTCAATGATATTTTCCAGAAGTATAATGTCAAGCACAATGAAGATGCTGCAAGAATGGAAAAGTGGATCAAGAGCTACAATGAGGAACGCAAGGCGACAGCGGAAGATAACAAGAAGATGCGCGAGGACATTGCCGCACTTTCTGCCAATATGCATCTGCTGATGCAGCAGATCGAAAAGGGCGGTATCGGCACTGCCAGTGCAGCTCCGGTCTCCGGCTTCAGCAATCCCGTTTCCGAGGTCCCGTATCTGTTCGCAACAGGCAAGCTCGGCATGAAGACCATCTTCAAGTGCATCGGCGGCTGGATGCGTTTCAAGTTCGGCGGCAAGAAGTAAGTGCAGGAGGTGGGATTCATGAGAGAATATAATTGCAAGGTGTCCGTCATTGTTCCTGTTTACAATGTCGAACAGTATATCCGCCCCTGTCTGGATTCCCTGATCGCACAGACGATCGACCACAGCCAGATAGAGGTACTGCTCATCAACGACGGCTCCACCGATTCGAGCCTTGACATCTGTTATGAGTATGCGCAGAGCCACTTCATCTTCAAGGTGTTCACCAAAGAGAATGAGGGCGTTTCCGCGACCAGAAACTTCGGTATCCGCCACGCAACAGGCAAGTACATCATGTTCCTGGACAGCGACGATACCTATACCCCGAACACCTGTAAGCTTGTGACAGAATTTTTTGACAAGCACTATGACGAGGTGGATGTCGTATCCTACTACGACCAGTACTACCAGGACGGCAAGCCGCTTCCGCCCCACACCCGCTATAAGTACATGACCCGTACAGGTGTGTATGATCTGGAAAAGACCATCTTTGCATTCCAGGTGCGTCTGAACATCGCAGTCAAGAACCTTTTTGAGGAGAACAAGTACTTCGATGAGGACATGATGTACCAGGAGGACCAGAAGTACTGCTGCCATATGGTTGCCGACAAGCTCAAACTCGGCTTCGTCAAGGAGGCACAGTACAATTACCTGAAGAATGACACCAGCATCGTGGCGACCTCCACCAATGTCATCACGATCTTTGACAATACGATCGCCTTCTTTGAGGAGATCTTCAACCGTTATCCTGAGCAGGTGCCGGAGTACTACCAGTCACTGTTCATCCATGACTGCGGCTGGAAGCTCAAGCAGCATTGCCTGTTCCCGTACCACTATCAGGGTGAGGAATTTGAGAAGCAGTATGCAAGACTCATTGCCCTGTTCAAGCGTCTGGATGTGGATACCGTCATGAAGGCTCCCACAGTGGACAATTTCCACAAGTACTATTTCCTCCAGCTCATGTGCAGGGAGGAGATCATGGTCTACCCTGAGGTGGAGCAGCTCTCTGTTCTGCATGGAGACAAGGTTCTGAAGACCGAAACTTCCTGTGAGATCATTGTCAACAAGATCAAGCACAGGAAGGATAAGCTCCTGTTCCTCGCCATGTTCAAGAGCATGTACGGTGCCTTCACCGGCAAGCCGAATATCTATGCGATCGAGCAGACCGCCGAGGGTACACGCGAGCAGAAGCTGGAGGTATTCCTGTCCTCCGACAGCTACTACAAGGCGCGCGAGCTGACCAATCATTTCTGGGCGTTCTATTACGAGCCGGATATGAACGTGGTGGAAAGCTTCGAGCTGTTCGTTGAGGTATGCGGTGTGCGCTACCCGGCAAGATACTATTTCATGCCCAACACGCCCCTCACCGGTGCAGCCAAGAGAAAGACCACACTTGTCGGCGATCATTCCCTGACCTTCGAGAAGAATGTATTCACCCTCAGGAAGATCACGGAAGCAGAGAAAAAGAGGCTCATCAATGCCTATACCGCCACTGTCAAGAACAAGACCTGTATCTCCATCCGTAATGAGGCGATCAAGTATCTTGGCAAGCGCATCTGGATATACTATGACTGCAAGAACGTCAAGGGCGACAACGGCTACTATCAGTTCGAGCATGACTGCCAGAAGGATGACGGTATCGAGCGTTACTACATCTCCAACAATCCGCCTGAGTTTATGGCAGAGTATGTGAAGAAGGAGCTGTTCCCGCAGGTCGTTATGTTCGGCAGCATCAAGCATAAGATCCTCTTTGCAAGCGCAGAGAAGATCCTGACTGCATTTGTAGAGCCGTACAACTACAATCCCCTCACACCGGAGGAATACAACAGCCTGTCCGACCTGTTCCGTTATGAGCTGATCTATCTCCAGCACGGCATTCTCCACGCAACATTGCCCTGGAAGTATACGCCTGAGCGTTCCCTCGCAGATAAGCTCGTCGTTTCCTCCTACTTTGAGCAGGAGAATTTCAGAGACAACTACAATTTCCGTGAGCAGGACATCCTCCCGACCGGTATGGGACGCTTCAGCAGAATTGCCCCCAAGACCGAGACAGAGGAGACCACCAGAAGGATTCTGTTTGCCCCCACCTGGAGACAGTACCTGATCTCCCAGGCGGCTGACGGCACCTGGATCCCTGAAGAAAAGAAGTTCCTGAAGTCCAATTACTTCAAGCAGTTCAACGATTTCTTCAGCAGTGAGGAGCTGGCGGCTGCACTGGAGGAGCATAACTGCATTCTGGAAGTGAAGATGCACCCGATCTTTGAGATCTACGAGCCGCTGTTCGAGGTGAAGTCCGACCGCATCCAGATGGTGGACACCAACCGCAACCAGCGCGACTACGACATGTTCATCACGGACTTCTCGTCCTTTACCTTTGACTTTGCTTACTGTAAGCTCCCGATCATGTACTTCGTACCGGATATTTATGAATTTAATGCCGGCCTGAACCAGTACAGAAAGCTCGACCTGCCCTTTGAAAAGGCGTTCGGCGCGCTGGTAACAGATGCAGAATCCGCCGTTGCAGAGGTGATCGAGGTCATTAAGAGAGGCTTCAAGCCCGATGCAGAATACCAGAAGCGCATGGATGAATTTTATCTGCCGATGGAAGACTGCTGCGGCAAGCTTTATGATTTGCTGATGTCTGAATGATGCATGAAGACATCGGAGACGATATATCCGCCTGATACTAAGCATTCCCATATGCCGCCTGCGGCGGCTATGAAAATCATGAAATTCCTTCATGATTTTCAAATGGGAATAGTATGAATATGCTGCAATACCGCACGGGGCTTCTCCGAGGCTCTGTACGGTATTGCCATAACAGCGAGAATTTTTTTGCAGGCGGAGCAACCAGAAAGTTGGTATTTGATATGGTTTACGATAAACTGCCCAAGGAAATGAACTGCAGCGGCTGCGGCGCATGTACCAATGTCTGCCCGGTCAATGCGATTAAGATGGAATACAGCAAGGATACGGGCTTCAGTATCCCTGCCATTATCAAGGAGAAATGCGTGGACTGCGGTCTGTGTACCAAGACCTGCCCCTCCCTGAACCCGAAATTTGAAAATAACAGAGAGCCGAAATTCTATTCCTTCTGTGCGGATGATGAGACCAGAAAGGTCAGCAGCTCCGGCGGTATGTTCTCCGTCATTGCCGAGCATGTCCTTGCACAGGGCGGCTATGTCTGCGGTGCGGCTTTCGATGAAAATATGCAGCTCCGTCACAGGATCGTCAATAGTCCTGAGGAGCTTGCCCCCCTGCGCGGCTCAAAGTATCTGCAGAGCGATGTGAACGACTGCTATAAGCAGATCAAGGCACTGCTTGCCGACGGCAAGAAGGTCTTCTTCTGCGGCACGCCCTGCCAGGTAGCAGGTCTTTACAATGTCCTGCGCAAGCGTCCCGACAATCTGGTCACTGCCGATCTGCTCTGTCACGGCACTCCCTCCCAGAAATTCTTTGATGCCTACCTTGCGGATGTATCAAATGGTAAGAAGGTTGTCGATGCCCAGTTCCGCAGCAAGCGTTTTGGTTGGGCATACAGGGGCATTGTAGTGAAGTTTGAGGACGGCACAGAATATGTCGGTACCAATACCGCTGAGGAGAAGGATCCCTATGTGATCGCTTTCATCAAGAATATGATGATGCGCTACACCTGCTATGACTGCAAGTTCAATGACTACCCCCGTCAGGGTGATTTCACCATCGGTGACCTCTGGCATTCCGATAAACTCGACCCCAAGAGCAACGACAAGAAGGGAACCTCCTTTGTCTTCCTGAACAATGCCAAGGCGGAGGAGCTGTTCACAACGCTCTGCGAATCTGCCAAGTACTATAACGAGATCCATGTGGAGAATTACTCCAAGATCCCCAACAGAGTCCGTGCTAAGGAGACCGCCCATCCCGCAAGACGGCGCTTCCTCGCCCTGCTCAAGAACAAGACCTTCACAGAAGCCTATAAGCAGGCATATAACGATCATTATGACATCGGTCTGGTCGGTGTTATGGGCAATGAGAATATCGGCAGCATTCTGACCTATTATGGTCTGTACCATACACTGACAGAGATGGGCTACAGCGTCCTCCCGATCGAGCGTCCGCTGGATTCCCCGCTGAAGGTCAGCGACAAGGCAAAGGCATTCTCCAAGAAGTGGATGCCCGCCTATGCACAGTTCGTCCAGTATGATACTCTCGATGACATGCGGGAACTGAACAGCAAGTGCAGCCAGTTCGTCGTCGGCTCGGATCAGATCTTCCTCGCCGGCATGTCCAGAAAGAGAAATCACTGCTACTTCCTCCAGTGGGCGGATGACAGCAAGAATAAGATCGGCTACGCAAGCTCCTTCGGCGGTCCTGGTGCAAGAGGCACAGCGGAATACTATCATTGGCTGCGCTATTTCCTGAACCGTTTCAGCTTCCTGTCCTGCCGAGAGGATGACGGCGTAACGCTTGTCAACAATGAGCTGAAGCTTGACAGGGAAGCACAGTGGTGCATTGACCCCGTATTCCTCTGTGACCCGAAGAAGTATATCCGCCTTGCCAACGCCTTTAAGCGTGAGCGCAAAAAGCCCTTCATCGGCTCCTATATCCTCATCCCCCGCCCGGCGATCAATGACCTGCTGAAAAAGACCCATGCACAGTTCCCGAACTGCGATGTAGAGGTCATCGGCAGCAAGGAAATGATCAGCAAGGCAAGCGTCCAGAAGCAGCAGAAGGCACTGGCAGGTTACAAGCATTTCGATTCCTTCCCCGTTGGACATACCCTGGAGATCATCAAAAACTGCGAATTTTTCGTGACGGACTCCTTCCACGGTGTCTGCTTCTCCATCATCTTCAAGAAGAACTTCCTCGTTGTACCGCGCGACTTCCAGGATCGCTTCCATTCTCTGCTTGACCGCATCGGTCTTTCCGACCGCATCATCAAGGGCGATCACTCCAACCTGACCGAGGCGCATTTCAAGCCCATCGACTATGATAAGGTCTATGAGAAGCTCAATGCAGAGATCAGACGCTGCAGAGGACAGCTTGCCGAAGCACTGCAGAACGGCAGCGACGCACTCACTGACAGGGATGTACTGATGCAGTATCTGGACACGCAGCGCAGCAGTATCCAGAGTCTTGAGGAAAAGGTGAGCCAGCTGGAAGCACTCCTCACCTCCCTCCATCCTGAACAGTCCGCTCCTGCGGGAGATGACGCATTCAGGGAGGTATGAGGCTGATCCCGTATCAGCCTGATGACAAACCCAGCAGCCATCCGCAGGGATTTCCGATTTCTGCGGATGATGCTGTACACCGCTGTCTATGCAGCAGAATACAGGTGAATTATGGTATCCATCATCATCCCCATCTACAATGGCTTTCAGAAGCTGGATGACGAGGTGCTGCACACACGGGCAGAAAAGGAGATCCTCCTCGTCAATGACGGCTCGGAGGATGATTCGGCACAGTACTGCCGCGAATATGCCCGGCAGTATCCCTTTGTGAAATTCATCGACAAGCCCCACAGCGGCGTGTCGGATACCCGCAATGCCGGCATCCGTGCGGCAAAGGGAAAATATCTCCTGTTCCTGGACGCAGATGATGCATTGCGTCCGGGTTCGGTGGAAGCACTTGTGCAGTTTTTCGACAGCTGCGGTGATGCGGTCGATCTTGTGACCTACCCCATTGAGACCATGTACCGCGGCTATCTTCTGCCGCCGCATTTCCGCTACAAGTACCTGACCTACTCCGGCATTTATGACCTGCGGCAGCATCCCTACATTGGGCAGACCACCATGAATATCATGGTCAGAAACCGCGGTGAGGAGAATGTGCTGTTCGATCCTGCCATGAATTTCTCAGAGGATCAGAAGTATTGCTGTGAAGTGCTGCGCCCCAAAATGAAAATGGGCTTCTGCCGTGAGGCTGCCTATCTCTACTACCGCAGTGAGGAAACCTCCTCCGGAAGGCTTAGCGGCGCGTGCTATGTCTTCGAGCAGGCGATGAAAATGTTTGAGGAACGGTTTGCTGTCTGGGAGGGCGAGGTGCCTGCCGCCTGGCAGGGGCTGTATATCAATGATCTTGCCTGGAAGCTGCGATGCAATATGCTCTATCCCTATCACTATGGAGAAAAGGAGCTGGAACAGGCGAAGAACCGGATCCGCGCACTCCTCTGCCGTGTTGAGGACAGGGTGATCTGGGAGCATCCCGAAATTGATCCCTATCACAAATGCTGGTGGCTCTCTGAAAAGCCCAATACGGCTGTGACCCCCTTCTTCCGCCCCGATGCCTTCGGACTGCAGTGCGGCGGGGAGATCCTTTTGGAGGAACAGAAAGCCCTGCTGGTGATCGGACGTATCCGCCTGGAGGGGGATACCGTCATCCTGCGCGGCTTCCTGAAATCCGGCGTGTTTTCCTTCACCGGAACGCCGGAATTGTATGCAGTCACCGGCTCTGCAAGGATCGGACTGGAGCTGTATCCGTCCGCCCACAGCTATTACCTCTGCCATACGCAGACCAATGCATTCCATGCCTTCTGCCTGGAGCTTCCGGCGGATGTAGTGCAGGATCTGCATTTTGTCATGGAGCTGGGCGGTCATACCTATGACTGCACCTGTGATTTTCTCCCGAAAGCTCCGTTTTCCCATTATTACCAGCGGTATGCTGCCGTCATCGGCAGGCGCGTCCTCCGGTTCGATCCGGACAGGGAGAGCTTCCGGCTCACACAGGAACGCTCGCATGATGTGCTTGTGCATAATTCCGCCGCCCCCCTCGTCAGCTTCAGCATTGCCTCCATCCGGCGCAAGGCGGCGGCACTGCGCGAAAAAAAGCGCATCCATCTGTATTATGACTGCCGCGGCGTGGAGAAGGACAACGGCTATTATCGGTTTTTAGAGGATTTCGGCAAGCAGGACGGCGTGGAACGCTGCTATGTCTGCTCGCTGGATACCGCCGCACAGAAGCGTTTGTTCACACCAGCCCAGCGCAGGCATGTTCTGACCTTCGGCAGCCGCCGGCACAAGATCTATGCGCTTGCCGCCGAACGCATCCTGACAGCATTTATCGAGGATAACAACATCCTGCCGTTTTCACCGGAGGAGATCCCCATGGTTTCGGACTTTTTCAGTTTTACCGTGGAATATCTCCAGCACGGCATACTCCACGCCAGCGTTCCGTGGAAGTATACGCCGGAGGTCGTCACAGCGGACAAGCTCTGCGTTTCTACGGAGTATGAAAAATGGCTGTTTATTGAGAAATACCGCTTCCGTCCGGAGGATATTCAGGAGCGTATCATGCCGCGTCTGCAAAGACTCGACCGGACAGCCAAGCCAGCACGGCGCATCCTGTTTGCACCGAGCTGGCGGCAGTATCTGATTGGTGACAATATCGGCGGCATCTGGCAGCCGCGCCGCGAGGCGTTCCTCGCCTCCGATTATTACCGGAAGCTCAACGAATTTCTGCACTCGGAAGCACTTGCCGCATGGCTTGCGGAGCATGATTATACACTCGATTTCAAGCTCCACCCCATCTTTGCAGTCTACAGCGATCTGTTCCATGCAGAGAGCGACCGCATCCACATGGTACGCACAGCTGAGCCGATCGAGCAGTATGAGATGTTCATCACAGATTTCTCATCGTTCCTGTTTGATTTCCTGTATCTTGGCAGAAAGGTGTTCAGCTACATTCCGGATGAAATGCAGTTCCGCAGCGGCATGAATACCTACCGCGAGATCGAACCGGAGAGCGAAGCGGCACAGATTCGGATCGCGGGGGCGGAGGAGTTTATCCGTCACAGCAGTGATTCTGCACCATCGGATGTTCTGCAGTGGCTTGGTATGGACAGGATAATCTACAGGGAGTGAATGCACAATGATAACACAATACTACGACTACCTGATCACCGGCGCAGGACTCTTCGGCGCAGTCTTCGCTCATGAAGCTGCCAAGCGCGGCAAGACCTGCCTTGTCATCGACAAGCGTCCGCACATCGCCGGCAATATTTATACGAAGAAGCTCACGGACGAGGGTCTGGAGGGCATCAGCCAGCACGTCTACGGTGCGCATATCTTCCACACCCATGACAAAATGATCTGGGACTATGTGAACCAGTTCTGCGAGTTCAACAACTATATCAATTCGCCCGTTGCCATTTACCACAACCCCGAAACTGACGAAGATGAGCTGTACAACCTGCCGTTCAACATGAACACATTCTATCAGCTGTTCGGTGCAAAGACACCTGCCGAGGCAAAGGCTGCCATTCAGAAGGAGATCAACGAATGCGGCATCACCGGCGAGCCGAAGAACCTCGAAGAGCAGGGAATGCGCCTGAGCAGGACGGTATTTACAAAGCTCGTCAAGGAATACACCGAAAAGCAGTGGCAGCGTGACTGCAAGGATCTGCCCGCAAGCACCATCCAGCGTCTGCCGTTCCGTTTCCGGTTCGACAACAACTACTTCAACGACCGCTATCAGGGCATCCCGATCGGCGGCTATACGCAGATCGTGGAGAAGATGCTTGCGGATGAAAAAATTGATGTCCTGCTGGAAACCGACTACTTCGATTTCGTGAAGTCCACCGACATCACTTTCGGCAAGACCGTCTATACCGGTCAGATCGACGCATTCTTCGGATTCAGGCTGGGCAGGCTCAACTGGAGAACCGTGTATTTCGAGGACGAGGTGCATGATACCGACAACTACCAGGGCAATGCTGTAGTCAACTACACTTCCCACGACCGCCCCTGGACGCGGATCATTGAGCATAAGTTCTTCGAGATCGAGAGCTATGCGGATACCCCGAAAACCATCATTTCCAAGGAATATTCCACCGAATGGAAAGAGGGGCTTGATCCCTATTATCCGGTCAATGACGAGAAGAACACTGCACTGTACAACGAATACAAGGCTCTGGCTGACGCAGAAGAAAACGTCATCTTCGGCGGCAGACTGGGTTTGTACAAGTACTATGACATGGATGACTGCATCATGGCGGCACTCGATGCGGTGAAGATGGAATTTGGTGAATAACTGATCGAAGCCCTGCGATTTTTGCAGGGCTCTTTCTGTAGAAAAACATCAATGGATTCAAAAGGCGATAGCCTTTTGGCGGTGCTGGTGCGCAGCACCAGCCCTAAATCCCCCTCCCCTACGGGGAGGGGGGACAGCTTCAGGGGTGCCAACCCCAGAAAAAAGACTTTTTGACAAGCCGAAGTCCTGCGATTTTTTGCAGGGCTTTTCTATTGAAATCCCCTCCGCAATATGCTATAATAAAGAAAACCCCACAGAAAGGAATTTTTACCATGCACGGAACAATCATCGTCATCGAGGGTCTCGACGGCTGCGGCAAAAGTACCCAGCTGGAGCTTCTGAAAGCGCAGTTCACCGACTGCCGTTTTATCACATTCCCGAATTATGAATCCCCCAGCGGTCACCTCATCACCCAGTATTTACAGGGCGAATTCCACGAGGAAGATCCCCTGCGCAGTGCCTATTCCGCCAGCAGCTTCTATGCGGCGGACAGATATGCAAGCTATAAGAAAGACTGGGAAAAGGACTATCTTTCGGGGAAAACCATTATCTCCGCAAGATACACCACCTCCAATGCATTCTACCAGATGACCAAGCTCCCCCACGACGCATGGGCATCCTATGCCGAATGGCTCTATGATTTTGAATATGAAAAACTCGGCATTCCGAAGCCCGATGCGGTGATCTTCCTCGATGTGCCGATCGAGGTATCCCAGCGGCTTCTGTCCCAGCGGTATGACGGCAATGAAGCGAAAAAGGACATCCACGAAGCCGATGTGAATTATCTCAAAGCTTGCCGTGAAGCCGCCATGTATGCCTGTGAGCATCGTCCGGCAGGGGAGGAGTGGCATATCATCCAGTGCTGTGAAAACGGCGAAATGCGGACGATTGCAGAGATTAAGGCGGAGATTGCAGGGATCATTCGGAAGATCGCCGGAAAATAACGGAGGTACCCCATGAGAATTGCAGTGATTTTCCCCGGCATCGGGTACAACAAGGATATGCCGCTGCTCTATTACAGCAGAAAGATGGTGGAGCATTATTGCTCTAAGACCGTCTGCGTGGATTACCACGATCTCCCGACGGACGTGAAAGGCGATCCGGAGAAAATGTGGAAAGCCGCCAATTTTGCCTATGCGCAGGTATCGGAACAGCTGAAAGACATTGATTTTTCCGAGTACAGCGATATTGTATTCATCGGGAAAAGCATGGGTTCGGTGATCGCTGCGGAATATGCAACAGAACACAATATCAACGCCATGCAGATCTGGCTGAAAGTCATCCCCGACTGCGACCATTCGCTGGAGCATAAGTGGTTCACGGTGGACAAGGAACTGGATGTCCTGCGCAGCGTCATGGCAACGATGGATGGACGGCTTTCGTTTTATCTGACGAGGGATGTTTTTTGATGAATGGAGGAATAATGGATACTAACTACAACTCCAGAAATGATGAATTACCCATCATCAACGGCATTCTTTATGGAAACGGCGATGTTCAGCACTACGCAATAAAAGCCGATCAGGATTATAAAAGAAGCATTGAAATGGTGCAGGATACCCTAGAAGAAAGAGAATATGTAAAAACCACAGCATACATCAACGCCCAGATCGAATGCGGAGATATGGATATGCGTTTCGTCATCGGTGAGGGCAGTTATGGCGGCGATGGATTTATTCTGGCGGAGTCCATAAGCACAGAAACAATGGTATTCCTGATCTCTTTTGATGAATCAAATCCGTTTGTGAAGATATGCAGAAATGACAAACAGCTATTGGTTGACAATAACTGCGGTGAACAATGGCTGATTGATATTCATGATATGAACAATATTGGATTATCAATTATATCACATGAATTACATTGATCCGGAGGAAACCCCACATGCACAAAAATAAAACAAAATTCATCCCCCTCCTCCTCTGCCTCCTCCTCTGCACCGCCTGCGGACGGACAAACAGTCTGCCACGGAATCCGAAGGAACTGGAGGAATATGCAGAAAGCATAGCGCAGGAGATCACCGCCGAAACGGAAACGCCAACAACTGCAATGCCCGAAACATCCGAAGCGTCCGAAACTGAACCCACCACCGAACCGATCGAAAACGACATCACAGAGCATCTTCTCACGGCGGACGAACTGCCGGAGGATCTTGTGATCCCCGAGAATGCCGCCTACTGCAAGACGGAATTTTGTCCGGAAATGGAGGTGTTCGGTCTGGACAGTACTTCCTACTGGTTCTACGATGCACACGGCAATGAGATCGGGGGGATCGGTTACTATGACGGAAAGCCAATGGAGAATGGTGGAAGTGTAACGGAATACGAATACAACGAGGATGGCACAATCGCAGTACAGACGATCAGCGATTATTTCGGAGAAACGGAGTACCGCTATACCTATAATGCAGACGGCACAGTGAACGAGCGCTTCACCTTTGAGGATGGTGTCGAATATAGCTGCAACCTGTATGAATACAACAAGTTCGGCGATGTGAAGAAGGAATATTATATTGAGGGTGATGTCATCTATTGGGAAACGGCTTACAGGAATCAGTACGATGAGGACGGCAGGCTTGTGAAGCAGACCATAGGTGAGGGAGAGCTTGGCTGGGAAACGGAATACTTCTATGATGCGCAGGGGCGTGTCATCCGTGAGATCGTCCGTTCGACCTATCTGGAATATCTGTATTATGATACAATATATGGGTATGATGAACAGGGACACAAGCTGCCGTTGGAGGAGGAACAGGGCAACGAAGACTACGCTCTGCATCTGTGGTATGGATATGTCTATTTTGATGATCCGGAGGAAACACAATGAGTACATTTTCAGCAGCGTATGAGAAATTTCTCATAGATTTCGGCAAAGGCAGAACCATGGTGCTGTCAACAGCGGAGAACAATATCGTATCCTCCCGCATGATGAGCGTTGTCCTGATCGACGGGCTGTTCTATTTCCAGACCGATCGCAGATTTCGGAAGTACCAACAGCTTTCCCGGAATCCGAACGCCGCCCTCTGCATCGACAATATCCAGATCGAGGGCATCTGCGAGGAGATCGGGCATCCGCTGAAGCATCTGGCGTTCTGCACCCATTTTTCGGAATGCTTCAAAGGATCGTATAATGCCTACTCCGCACTGCAGAATGAACGGCTTTTCGTGTTTCGTCCGATCCGCATCGAACGCTGGATCTATCAGGAGGGGTTCCCTTTTATTGAAAATTTCGATATACAATCGGGAACATATCAGATATGTCCGTATGTTGGGGAATGAGTCGGCTTTGAGAAGAACCATCAAACAGAATACCAATCCTACTTTCCCTAAAGGTGAGAAACATGGAAATACGAAAGATCAAAGACAATAAAAAGCAGTTTCTTTCATTGCTGCTGCTGGCAGATGAACAGGAAGATATGATAGACTGTTATCTTGAAAGAGGCGAAATGTTTGTGCTGGATGATAATGGCGTAAAGGCAGAATGTGTGGTAACGGATGAAGGAAACAGGATTCTTGAAATCAAGAATATCGCCACAATCCCTGCATTTCAGGGGAATGGATACGGAAAGAAACTGATTGATTTTCTTGAAGAATACTATACAGAAGATTTTGATACGTTGCAGGTCGGTACAGGTGGCAGTCCTCTTACCATTCCTTTCTATGAAAAGTGTGGATTCAAACGCCATCATGTGATCAGGAATTTCTTTACTGATCATTACGATCATCCCATCTTTGAATGTGGTATCCAACTGGTGGATATGATCTATCTGCGGAAATCTATATGATGCTAATCCTCTAAGCGATAACAGGCAAAAATGGTTTCAAAAGGCGGCAGCCTTTGGCAACGGCGGCGACTT
>JAZNKY010000018.1:0-19031 GCA_045578805.1 Oscillospiraceae bacterium | reverse complement strand
AATATGCAGATTTTCGAGCATAAATTTTACGCAGGCAAGGCAAAAAATCGCAGGCATACTGACGTATGTCAAGATTTTTTAACGCAGACTGCGTGAAATTTTGCCGAAAAGATGCGTATGAGATTTTAATGTGAACAGGCTCAAGTATTTTTGAAGATTCCTTCATTCGGTCTTCCGCCATCCGTCCAGGCGGTAAAGCAGGAGTGCGGCAAGGAATGTCAGTCCCTCCGCTGCCGGGAATGCCAGCCAGATGCCGGTCGTGCCAAGCAGTGCGGAGAGCAGGAAGGCTGCCGGCAGGATCAGGAAAAAGCCGCGCAGCAGTGAAAGGAGCGTTCCGTACTGCGGGGCATCCGTGCAGGCAAAATACAGGCTCAGGAGAATGTTCAGCCCTGCCGCCGGTGCACCGATGAAATACAGGCGAAGACCCTGCACTGCAAGGCTCTGCAGCTGCGGGTCGTTCCGGGCATTGAACACCGATGCAATCCAGGGCGCGGCGGCAAGGATCGCGGCGAACAGCAGGAGGGCAAGCACTGCCGTACTCACAAATGCACAGCGCAGAACTGCACGGAGTTTCTTCTGCTCACCGCAGCCGTAATGCCGGCTCAGCACAGGCTGTCCGCCCTGCCCGATGCCGGTAAAGACAGCGATCACCACAAGGGAGATATTCGCTGTCACGCCATAGGCAGCAACGCCCAGATTTCCGGCAGTACGGAGCATCAGAAAATTAAACGCAGCGATCACGATTCCGGACGAAAATTCCGTTACCAGCGAAGGAAATCCGGCGGCAAGGAGCTTTCCGGTCAGTGCGCGGTCCGCGCGGGGACGCACGGGGCGGAAGCTGTTCCTCCGGCGCAGAAAATGCAGGGACATGACCAGAATACTGATCAGCGGGGCAAGGCAGGTAGCAAAGACCGCGCCGAACATGCCTAAATTCAGCGGAAAGATGAAAAGGCAGTCAAGCAGGATGTTTGCAAAGCTGCCCGTCAGCATTGCCGTCATGGCAAGGCGGGGCGCACCGTCACTGCGGACGAATCCAAGGAGAATATCATTGCTGATGAAGAACGGCGCACAGAGCAGAAGCATCCGCAGATAGGTGCGGCTCATGGCAAATGCCGCATCATCCGCGCCGAGCATGGAAGTGATGGCATCCGCGGCAAATACCCCGAGCAGGAAGAACAGCAGCGAGAGGATGCCGCCGGCGGCAAGTGCGTGGGTGAAGACCATGCTGCCCCGTGCAGCGTCATTCCGGCTCATGGCAAGGGAATGCAGCGCGGCACCGCCCATGCCGGTCATGAGTCCGCATCCGTGGATCAGGTTATAGACCGGCAGTGCCAGATTCAGGGCTGCCAGCCCCTCCGCACCGAGCCGGGCAGAAATAAAATAGGTATCCGCCAGAATATAGCAGGACAGTCCGAGCATTCCCAGGACGCTGAGGGATGCACAGCGGAAAAATTCCATACAGTATTTTTTCATAATGACCTCCCAAAAAATGCCCCGCCCTCCCCTTCAAAGACCTAACGGGGAAAGCAGAGCACGTTCTCCCCTACCCGGTGGCAGGGGCGTGATGTTGATATATAAGATTTGCTGTAAATAATCCATTAGTCCAGCGGCTCCAGGAAATCATGCCAGTTGCCGTTCTTGCCGTAGTTGCCGCATTCCATCAGGTAGGTCTTTCCGTCGATCACGACCTCCGTCCAGAAATGCTGGTTGCCGGTGCTTGTCCAGCCCTTGACCATGTATACATCATAGCCGAACCAGATCATCATTGCTGCCATTGCGCCGTTATACTGCACACACTGCCCCATGCGGTTGACGTAGATCGCCTCCACATAGCTCAGGTTCACGATGGAATTCCACTTTTCGCCCGCATAGGCATAGTCCACCTTCTTGTGGATCCACTGCTGTGTGATCCAGAGCTTCTGCGCCATAGTCATATCCTCAGTGAAATGCTCGGCGGCAAATTCCTCCAGGATCGCAACATCCTTCTCCTTCAGTGTGATTTTCATGTATTCCTTTTCCGGAGAAACCTGACGGTTCCAGATCGTGTAGCTGTCATGGGGATTGAGTGCGGCATTTTCGAGGATCGCGGTCTTTTCATCAGTAATATCCGTGCATTTGCCGTAATATCTGCCGTCCGGCTCAAAATATACCATGCCGCTGCCCAGATCTGCAAAGCCCGTCAGCATTCTGCCCTCGGCAGTGAAATAATAATCACCGTCATCCGTTTCCATCCAGCCGGTGTAGGGAACGCCCTTTTCGTCATAATAATAAGTGTCGCCGTCAAAGGTCACCCAGCCCGTACACATTTTTCCATCCTCGCCGAACAGATAGGTCACACCGTCAATGGTATGCAGCCCGGTCTGCATGATGCCCTCGCTGCTGAAATAATAATTGCCGTCGATCATTTTGATCAGACCCGTGTACATGATGCCGCTGGCGTTGAAGTGGTAGCGATTGCCGTCAATGGTATACCAGCCGATCATCATCTTGCCGTTCTCCGCAAAGCGGTAGGTTTTTCCGTCGTAGTCGAGCCATCCGGTATGCATCACACCATCCGCATTGAAATAGTACTTGCTCACCCCGATGGTCTGCCAGCCCGTCTGCATCGCGCCGTCCGTGCTGAAATAGTACTGTTTCCCGCCGATCGTCTGCATACCGGTCAGTGCGGCGGCATCACTGCCGAAATAATACTGTGCACCCTCTGTCTCGATCCAGCCGGTGCGGAGCTTGTAATCCTCGCCGGCATAGAACACCGTACCGGAAGCGTCCGTCACCAGACCCTGACGGAGTATACCGCTGTCATCCGCACAGTAATAGGCGGAACCAAGCGGAAGAACCTCCTGATCTGCGCCGGAAGCGGCGGCATAGCTGAGGATGACAGCGGCATCGGAAGCATTGATGCTGCCGTCCTCGTTGGTATCCGCATAGCGTCTGGCAGTATCCGCATCCGTCAGAAAGCTGCTGCCTCCGGCAAGCACCTCTGCGGCATCCATACTGTCCGCGCCTGCTGCCGCTGCGGCAATCAGGATCCCGGCGGCATCCGTACTGGAGACCGCATCATCACCGCTGATGTCGCCGAGGGTATAGCCCTTGCCGGCGATGAATTTCCCGGTCAGCGCAGTGCCAGCCTCATAATAGGAGGCTGTGCCGTCCTCATAGTACACAAATCCGTCCGCTGCATGGGCGGATACTGCGGAAAATCCCGCAAAAAGGGCGAGATTGAGTGCCATTGCACCAAGTCCTGCATAGTATTTCTTTTTCATGCTTTGTCTTCCTTTCTATTGGCTGAGGTATGTTCATGCTTCTATTATACAGGATTTGGGGATGGAAGTCAATATTGGAGGTGAAAACAAAGCCCCCTCCGGATGCGGAAGGGGCTTGGAGTTCTTATTTCACTGTGGATTCGTAGGTGTACTTGTCGATCTGTGTGGTCACGCAGTTGCTGAACATGCTGTCAAGATCGTTGTAGCCATAAGCGTAAAGTGTATTTTCAAAAATGAAGCCGGGATAGGTGCCAACGGTGCAGGTGTTGCTGGGTGTGCCGTAATCTCCCAGATCCACGGAGCAGGTGCCGTCTTCAAGCAGGATAATATCCTCGAATCTGGTATAGTAGAAATAGGTAAACTCGCCGATATTGCTGTTGGTTGCCTTGACCTCGTATACGAGATAGAGCTTGTTAAAGGGGGACAGTTCTGTATTGATGTCCTTGGGCTTGAGGAAGTAGTGACCGAGCAGTGTGATGCTCTGCAGTCCCTCGGGTTCGTCCCAATCCTTTGCAACATAGGCATGGAATGCATCCTGTGCCTGGGAGTCCATCTTCTTCATCATGTCCTCCGGGATCTCTGCGATCGCAGAAGCATACGATGCAAGTCCTTCTACTGTGAAGGTCTTCTCTGTAGTGGAGGGCATTCTGCCGTACTGTGCGCAGTATTCCTCCATGGAAGCACCTGTATAGGTTTCAGCAGTCACGGTAACAGTATCACCGTTTGACAGACCGGTGTTCTTGTCGAGTGTAAAGGACAGATTGGTATCGGAACCGCCGCTGATATAGGCTGTACCGTTCGGTGCGAAGCCCTCATATACAAGATTCAGACCTGTAAAGGGATCGAAGGTCTCCACTTCTTCCAGACCCTCTGCGGTAAAGGTGAGCGTACCGCCCTCCAGCTTGAATTTCTCTTCCTCAAACTTGGTGTTGTCCACAGTTACAGTCACTGTGATCTCATCGCCGTTGGAAATGTCCTCTGCGGGTGTGATCTCAAAATCCACTGCGTCATACAGATTGGCTTCGAGTTCTGCCAGCTCCAGCATTTCCAGCTCTGCCCCATAGGTGCTGGATACTTCTGAGATCCAATCCGTCGCATTGACAAGGCTTGCGGTTGCATAGCCATCGTAGCCATTGAACTTGATCTCCAGATTCTCTGTGACATTCACGCTTTTCTTGCCGCATCCTGCCGCGGATACACAAAGGCAGAGTGCAGCTGCCGCAACAGCGGTCAATTTCATTGTTTTTTTCATAAATTCATAACCTTCCCTTCATGTTTTCGAAACAACATTGTCATTATACCACATTTTTCGACATTTGTCAATTGTCAAATTTACCAAATGGGGGCGCAGCAACGGTGAGACGGGCAAATCAAAGTTATTTATTGGGGGTAATACCAATTCCCAAAACAATAATAGACAAAATCGGTTTCAAAAGGCGATAGCCTTTGGCAGGTCGCGGGGGCGCAGCCCCCGCCCTAATCCACCTCCCTCCGGGAGGGGGCAGGGGGTGGGGCAAATTAAAGTTGTCTATTGGGGTTAAAGGGATTGGTATAAGAGAATGATATTAAAAGGAAGTACAAACAGAAAACCTCCCATTTTCGGGAGGTTTTGCATATTTCTGGAATTGCTGTTACAGCAGGACCGGATACTGTGCCAGTACCTGCACACCCTTCTGTGCGAGTGCCTTGACAGCGGCATCCACCTGTTCGGCGTTCATTTCGGTGTTCACGATGCACACGGTCTCGTCCTCATCGGTGGAGATGGTCTTTTCATCCACATCACCCAGAACCTCAGCCAGCAGCTTTACATCTGCCGCGCTGGTGCGGAAATAACGCTTTGCGCTGAATGCGGAGAAATCTTCGATGAAATCCGCATTATCGGAGCTTTCCCAGGTCTGTGCGGAAATCGTGCCGTCCAGCTGGAACTGCTCGATCATATCGCCCAGCACTGCGCTTGCAGTCGGGAACTTGCCCGCGCCGCGTCCGTAGAACATGGAGCGGTCGGCACCGTCGGTATCGGTCATCACGGCATTGAACACGTCATTCACCTGGGAGAGCAGGTTGGTGTTCTTGACTGCCATGGGCATAACAGTCGGCAGGATCTTGCCGTTTTCAAGGGACTTCACCTGTGCGATCAGCTTGATGGCATAGCCGAGCTGCTCACAGAGCTTGGTATCCTTCAGCTCTACCTCGCGGATGCCCTTGGTGTAAACGGACTCCGGATAGACATGCTTGCCGAATGCCAGGGAGGACAGAATGCAGATCTTGCGGCAGGCATCGTGACCCTCTACGTCAGCGGTCGGATCCTTCTCCGCATAGCCAAGCTCCTGTGCGAGCTTCAGGGCTGCTGCAAAGTCCATATCATCACAGATCATCTTGTTGAGGATGAAATTGGTCGTACCATTGAGAATGCCGGCTACTGCGGAAAAATCATTGGCTGCCAGACACTTATGCATCGGGCGGATGATCGGGATCGCGCCGCCGACGCTTGCTTCAAAGAAGAAGTTGACATTGTGCTCCTTGGCAGTTTTCAGCAGGATGTCGCCCTTCTTTGCTACCAGCTCCTTATTGGAGGTGGAAACGCTCTTGCCTGCTTCCAGGCAGGACTTCACGAATGTGAATGCCGGCTCCACGCCGCCCATGCATTCTGCCACAACGGTTACATCCTTGTCCGCAAGGATGACATCAATATTCTTAACAACCTTGTCACCGTAGGGTCTGTCGGGGAAATCACGCAGATCGAGGATGTAGCCGAGTCCGAGGGACTTGCCGCATCTCTTTTCAATGAGTGCCTTGTTCTTTTCAAAAAGCTCTACCACGCCGGAGCCTACTACGCCGCAGCCGAGTACTGCAAATTTTTCCATTTTCATATCCTCCTAAATTTCCGGAACCGTCAAAGCGGTGTTTTTGCTATTCCCCCGAAATGATTTTGACATCCACCACGCCCGGCACCTCACGAAGAACGGCTTCCAGCTGATGGGGGGACTGTACTTCTCCATTCAGACGCACTGAAAAGGTCACGGATGCCACGCTGTCAATGGGGATGTTCTGGTTCACAGTCAGAATATTGGCATCCGCATCATAGAGGGCAGCCAGCACATTGGACAGCACACCGGCTTCATCCCGCAGGACTGCCTGGAGATTGATGATCCGCTGTGTGATCTTGTCTTCATAGGAATACACACAATTTTTATACTTATAGTATGCACTTCTGGAAATGCCAACACGCTTACAGGCGGCGGCGGAGCTTTTCTCCTCCCTGCCGGCGAGCAGCTTTTTGACCTCCAGTACCTTGCTGATGACCTCCGGGAGAACGGATGCATCCACAACGATCAATTGTGTACGGTGTTCCATGTGATTCCTCCTATGTTATTCAAAACGTCCGTGTAGAAAGTACAATTGTTTTCGCTCTTTATACTATAGCATGTTTTTATGATTTTGTCAAGTGTGTTATTGTTTTTTCTGGGGGTCAGCACCCCAAGGCTGCCCCACCCCAACCCCTCCCCTCGGGGAGGGGCTATTAGTGGAGGGGGCTGCCGCCGCCTTGCCTTCTCTGTTATTCCAAAAATTCCGCCCGCGATTTGTGGGGAAATTTACGGAAACCCCTTGCAATTCTGACAAAGTTCGTGTATAATAGAAGTAGCTGTTATCTGACAGCCTGAAAAAAAGAATACAAAGGAGAATCCACCTATGTTTAACAATCTGATCGACACCATCGGTTATGTGGAAAGCGTTGACCCCGAGGTTGGCGCAGGTATGCAGAAAGAGCTTGCACGCCAGAGAAGAAATCTGGAGCTGATTGCAAGTGAAAACATCGTTTCCCCGGCTGTTATGGCAGCAATGGGCAGCGTACTGACCAACAAGTATGCAGAGGGCTATCCGTCCAAGCGTTACTACGGCGGCTGCGAATGCGTTGACATCGTAGAGGAAATTGCCATCAAGAGAGCATGTGAGCTGTTCGGCGCAAAGTATGCCAATGTACAGCCCCACTCCGGCGCACAGGCAAATACTGCTGCATATTTCGCAGTACTGCAGCCCGGCGATACCGTTCTGGGCATGAGCCTTGCAGACGGCGGTCATCTGACACATGGTTCTCCTGTGAATCTGTCCGGTAAGTACTTCAATTTCGTATCCTATGGTCTGGATGATGAAACTGAAACCATCAACTATGAGACTGTTTACAAGCTGGCTGTGAAGAACAAGCCCCGTCTGATCGTGGCAGGTGCTTCCGCATATCCGAGAGCAATTGATTTCAAGAAGCTCTCCGAGATTGCAAGAGCAGTCGGCGCACTGTTCATGGTGGATATGGCACATATCGCAGGTCTGGTTGCAGCCGGTCTGCATGAATCTCCGGTTCCGTATGCGGACATCGTAACCACCACCACTCACAAGACCCTGAGAGGTCCGAGAGGCGGTCTGATCCTGACCAATAATGAATATCTGGCAAAGAAGATCAACTCCGCAATCTTCCCCGGCACACAGGGCGGCCCTCTGATGCACACCATCGCTGCAAAGGCAGTATGCTTCGGCGAAGCTCTGAAGCCTGAGTTCAAGGAATACCAGCAGAGAATCATCGAGAATGCAAATGCGCTCGCTGAGGGTCTGGTGAAGCGTGGCTTCAATCTGGTATCCGGCGGTACGGACAACCACCTGATGCTGGTTGACCTGCGTCCGTTCAACATCACCGGCAAGGAGCTGGAACACAGACTGGACGAGGTATATATCACTGTTAATAAGAATGCGATCCACAACGATCCGGAGAAGCCGTTTGTAACCAGCGGTATCAGAATCGGTACACCGGCTGTGACAACCAGAGGTCTGGGCGTTGAGGAAATGGAAATGATCGCTGAGTACATCTACCTGTGCGCAACTGACTTCGAGAACAAGGCAGACGAGATCCGTGCAGGCGTGACTGCAATCTGCGAGAAGTATCCGCTGTATCAGTAAAATCTTATATGTTAAAAGGGGGGCGGACGGCTTGTCCGCCCTTTTTGTCTGACCAGCAGAAAGGAGCTGTCCCATGAACTACCTGAACCTGTCGGACGATTTTCTGAAAGCTGCCGAACAATACTGTACCTATGATCCGAATATCCCTTTTCCGTTCAGAGTCCTTGCAAAGCTTCTTGCAAAAAGCCGTTTCTCCGACGCAAGGCGGCTGATGGAAGAAAATCCGGATGCGTTCACCGGAGAATACAGCTGGATGCCGCTGGATTCTGCTATTGAAATGTGCCTGAATCAGGTGCAGGATGAAAATGGCATGTACTATCCTGTGCCAGATGCTGTGGATTTTATCGCATATCTGCTGGAACACGGCGCAGATCCGCGGTTTCCGGCACAGTTCAGCCAATTGGAGCATCTTGCAGATCTAGAGCAGGACAGCGCACAGCAGACGGGATTGCGATTTGATTGTTCTGAGATCAGAGAACTGCTGGAACGGTATTGGTGATGATTTGTTAAAAAACGGAGGGAACCTCTATGAAGAAAACACAGAAATCCCTGAGTCGCCAAGATCTCCTGCTTGCAGAGAAAGAAAAACAACGGGAAGAGCTACGGAAAAATTCACATAAATACATGCTTGATGATTCCACCTACATCGTCAAATACGACAACAGCACGTTCTGGGGTGAAGTCATGCTGAAAATGTTCATCGGTGTGATCATATGGGGGATTCCAGCGTCACAGTTCCTTGACTATTCGAATTTTCCTGTGATGGTGAGCCTGCTCGCCATCGTGATCATCGGCATTATCCTGCATTCCTTTGCCGGAATCTACCGCCGTATCACGTTCAACACCGTCACCGGAGAAATGACGTACCGCCGGCTGTTCCGCCCCACATGGCGGTTTCACAGGGATGAAATCACCGCAATGGAAGCGCAAATGGACAGGGAGTTTGGCAAGGTCAGCAGACTGTACATTCATCTGGGGGAACGGAATTTCTGGCTGTATATCGGCACAATGAACGAATTTACCCAAGCCAGCGGATGCCCCGGCGGCATTGACAAGACGATCTCCACCCTGTCCAATGTCTTTGAGCTGACACAGTTTCTGAATGTCTGGGAACGCGCGGTGATTACGGAGATGGATCATCGCCTGATCCGTTGATGTATTTTATGAGGAGTCCGCCCCCCATACTCCTCCCAAGAAATGATTTCTTAACAATCTTAGCGTTTTGCCTTTGTCCCCATCGGGGGCAATGGCAAAACGGCATGGGATTCTCAAGGGATTCCATCCCTTGAGCGGGGGGCGGCGAGTCGCCGCTGACGTTTTGCTCCCAATGCACCTGCGGTGCAAAGGTCGCAGGGGACAGAGTCCCCCATATAAAAACAATCCACCGAAAGGAGCTGATACCATGCCTCTTGCCGATTCCATCCGACCGAAAACCCTCGATGATGTTGTCGGACAGCAGCATTTGCTGGGGGAGGGCAAACCCCTGCGCCGCATCATCGAAAGCGGACGCATCCCCAATATGATCTTCTACGGCCCGTCCGGCATCGGGAAAACCACCCTTGCCAGCATCATTGCAAGCCGCACCAATATGACCCTCCACATTCTCAACGGCACACAGGCGGGCGTGTCCGACATCAAATCCGTCATCGCCGATGTGGGGACATTCGCCTCAATGAACGGCATTCTGCTGTACCTCGACGAGATCCAGTACCTCAACAAAAAACAGCAGCAAAGTCTGCTTTCCTATATCGAAAACGGCGATATTACGCTGATTGCATCCACCACAGAGAACCCCTATTTCGCCGTGTACAATGCCGTGATCAGCCGCAGCACCGTCTTTGAATTCAAGCCCGTGGATGCAGCCGAGATGGAAAAAGCCGTCCGCCGTGCATTCCGCATCATGCAGGAGGAGCAGGGGAATCCCCTCATCATCGAGGACGGCGTGACTGCCCATATCGCACAGGGAAGCGGCGGCGATGTCCGCAAGGCGATGAATGCCGCAGAACTCTGCGTCCTTTCCGGTGAACCCACCGCCGACGGCATCCGCATTACCATGGAAATTGCAAAATCCCTCACACAGCGCAGCAATATGCGCTACGACCGTGACGGCGATGCGCATTATGATATTCTCTCCGCACTCCAGAAATCCATCCGTGGCAGCGATGAGAACGCCGCCCTCCACTATACCGCAAGGCTCCTCGAAGCCGGCGACCTCATTTCCCTTACAAGACGGCTTCTCGTGATCGCATCCGAGGACATCGGGCTTGCCTATCCGCAGGCGGTGAGCATCGTCAAAGCCTGCGTCGATTCTGCGCTGCAGCTGGGACTCCCCGAAGCGAGAATCCCCCTCGCCGAAGCGGTGATCCTCCTGTGTACCTCCCCGAAGTCCAATTCTGCCATCTGTGCCATTGATGCGGCGATCGAGGATGTGCGTTCGGGAGATTACGGCGATATTCCGGCGTATCTGAAAGACGGACACTACGGCGGCGCACAGAAGCTCGGCAATGCCATCGGCTACCGGTATCCGCATGACTTCCCGAATCATTATGTACAGCAGCAGTACCTCCCCGATAACATCGCCGATCATGTGTATTATGAATTCGGTGATAATAAGCAGGAGCAGGCGGCGTTGTTGTATCGGAAGAAGATAAAAGGCGAATAATGCATCTTAAAACAAAAACCTCGCAGACAAGCTGTTTCCGGCTTTTCTGCGAGGTTTTCTTTATTTAGAATTTGGAATCATATTTCGGGTCTTGGGGATTAACCGAAGTAACGCTTCAGCAGACCCTCAAATGCCTTGCCGTGTCTTGCTTCGTCCTTTGCCATCTCATGTACAGTATCATGGATCGCATCGAGGTTCAGCTCCTTGGCACGCTTTGCGAGGTCGAGCTTGCCCTGTGTTGCGCCGTGTTCTGCGGCAACTCTCTTCTCCAGATTCTCCTTGGTGGAGGAGGATACAACCTCACCGAGCAGCTCGGCAAACTTTGCAGCGTGTTCTGCTTCCTCAAATGCTGCCTTCTCCCAGTACAGACCGATCTCCGGATAGCCCTCGCGGTGTGCCACTCTTGCCATTGCCAGATACATACCGACCTCGGTGCATTCGCCCTCGAAGTTTGCTCTCAGACCTGCGATGATCTCCTCGTCGGTCACTGCCTTTGCAACACCCACCTCATGCTCACATGCGAATACCAGAGCCTCGTCTGCTGCCTTCTCAATGAACTTGGAACCCGGCACCTTGCACTGCGGACAGGCTTCCGGTGCAGAATCACCCTCGTGAACATAACCGCATACAGGACATACATACTTTTTCATAATCATTTTCTCCTTTAAATCAATTTATTTTGCTGCGAATTTTATTCCGCCGCAGCTGCGGATCTCTGACATTTTTTGCAGATCCCATAGAGCGCAAGCTCATAGGACTCGATCTGCAGCTCCGTCATCCCCTGCATTGCCTCCAGAAGTCCCTCCATCCACACATCCTCCAGTGTTCCGCAGCTGCGGCAGAGCATATGCTCGTGGAATTTTACATTCCGGTCGTAACGGTCGGGTGAATCAGTGAGCGGGATGCGCATGATCTCACCGTCGCGCTCCATCAGCCCAAGATTGCGGTACACGGTACCAATTGCAATACAGGGCATCTGTTCCTTGGCAAGCAGAAAAATCTGTTCCGCTGTCATGTGGCTGTCCGTCGTTCTGATGATCTCGGTGATCAGCCGCCGCTGTTCGGTCAAATCTGTCACATCCTTTCTTCAAGATTAAGAATCATTCCTAATCTTGCTGTGATTATATTATAGCATATGAAAGCAGGTTTGTCAAGGGGTTTTTTGAAAAAAGTCGAATTTTTTTGGAGGGTGGTTTGACATGCTGCTGCTTGCATGATATAATAGATATAACACCCAAAATCAGGAGGAATTTCACATGTATACATTCAGACATATTGCGCCGGAGCAGTTTTATGCATATCTGGCAAAAGCCCCTGCGCAGGGGATGGACGTGCTTTGCCGGCTTTGTGACGAGAATGCCGTCTGCTGCAGTGAAATGGAGTGCGCGGAATATCTCGGAAAAATCTGGGCATTGTTCGGACAGCCCGATGATCCGGAGGGGTATGAGGATTTCTACAGCTATGCCATCATAGCGGAGAACGGGGAAGAAACACATTATCTGCAGCTCGCGCAGTACTGCAATCTGCCGACGATCTACGGTGCGCCGGAGGCTCTTGCGGCAGCGAAGGAGCTTGCAGAGCTGATCCGCAATGCGGCACCGGCTGATTACACATGGACGGGCGTGTATCTGGATTATGATGTGGAAATGACCTATGCTGTGAAAGACGGTACTGCATCTGCAGAGGATAAGCCCCTTGGCTTCTGGGATGAGCAGACAGAGATCCTCAACCGCATCATCGACCGCGTGTTTGAAGTGATGCCGCCGGAGGAGGCAAACGCATGGGTGAACCAGTATACCACGGAGGAAGCAATGCTGGAATACTGGAATGCGCATCCGGAGCTGCATTAAGAGGGACGGAAGGAATGTAAAAAACTGCTGATACTAATCCCCTTAATCCCAATAGACACCTTAAATTTGCCCTCCCCCTGCCCCCTCCCAAAGTGAGGGGGACTTAGGGGCGGTGCTGCGCACCCCCGCCGCCAAAGGCTTCGCCTTTTGAAACCACTTTTATCTATTATAGTTTTGGGAATTAGTATGGAAATATGATACATCACACACAGCCCTTGAAGCCAACGCTCCAAAGGCTGAAATTTCAGATATGCTGCAAGATCATATCCGTCGCAAATGCTGCAGCAGAAGCCGCGAGGGCGACGACGATCAGAGGCTTTTTCAGATATGCCAGCACCACGGCGGTGAAGGTACCCGCAGCAGCGGTGGCTATGTTTCCGGTCGCATAGAAAATGGACGGAATGGTCATCGCGCTGAGCACCGCATAGGGGACATAGTAGAGAAAGCTCCTGAAAAACTGCGATTTGATCTCTTTCCGGAACAATGTAAACGGCAGCATCCGGATGAGGTAGGTCACTCCTGCCATGACTGCGATATAAACAGCGATATTTTGGATACTCATTGTTTTTCCCTTTCCGGCATAAACCGCATTTTGATCCCGTTCCGTGATCGGAACGGGATCAATGCATACTCTTGTTTTTAACTATTATGCTTCACCATTATGCTTCGCCGCAAAGCTCCTGGTACAGCTTGATATACACATCCGCAGATGCGCCCCAGCTGTAATCGCACTTCATTGCGCGCTTGACGAGAGCCTTCCAGCCCTTCTGGTCGTCATAGCTTGCCTTTGCTCTTGCGCAGGCATCCAGCATGTCATGTGCATTGTAGGTCTTGAAGGTGAAGCCATTGCCGTCGCCGTTGCCGTCATCCGTGACAGAATCACGCAGACCGCCGGTTTCGCGGACGATCGGAAGCGTACCATAGCGCATAGCGACCATCTGCGCCAGACCACACGGCTCGCTCTGGGAAGGCATGAGGAACATATCCGCGCCGGCATAGATCTTTCTTGCCAGCTCCGGACGGAAGCCGAGCGTCACGCTCACTCTGTCGGGATAGCGGTACTGCATCTCTGAGAAGAAGTCCTCATAGATCTTTTCGCCGCTGCCAAGGATGGCAAACTTATAGCCAAGCTTGAGAATGTCCTCGAAGACATAGCGGATCAGATCCACGCCCTTATGCGATACAAAACGTGTCACAATGCCGATGATCGGCTCATCGCCCTCCTGCAGTGCCAGCTCTGCCAGCAATGCCTCCTTGCACGCCTTCTTTCCGGCGGGACGCGCTGCGCTGAATTTCTTTGCGATCATCGTATCCGCCGCGGGATCGTACAGCGTGGTGTCAATGCCGTTCAGGATGCCGGAGAGCTTGTACTGCTTGTTGACAAGGATCCGGTCCAGACCGTGGGAATACCACGGATCCAGGATCTCCCAGGCATAGCTCGGGCTGACCGTGGTGATCTTATCCGCCGTTTCGATCGCGCCCTTCATCATATTGATCGCACCGTCATATTCCAGAATACCCATGTGGTACAGCGGGATGCCCATCACTTCGTTGAGCACTTCCCTGCCGTAATTGCCCTGGTACTGGATGTTGTGAATGGTGAAAATATGCTTGATATTCTGATAGCCCTGCTGGTACTTATAGAATACCTGATAGAACACAGGGATCAGTGCAGTCTGCCAGTCATTGCCGTGGATGATGTCCGGGGCAAAGTCGATATACCGCAGCATTTCCAGTACGGCACGGGAGAAGAACACGAATCGCTCGCAGTCATCATAGAAGCCGTACAGGCCATCACGTCCGAAATAATATTCATTGTCCACAAAGTAATAGGTCACATCGTTCCAGACTGCTGTGAAAATACCGCAGTATTGCTTTCTCCAGGAAACATCCACCGTGATATTGGTGAGGAACGTCAGCTGTGCACGCATTTCCGGACGAATGGATTTATAGAGCGGCATCACTACGCGGCAGTCATGACCTTTGCTTTGAATGGCAGCCGGAAGAGAGCCGACAACATCTGCCAGACCGCCGGATGCAGCATATGGCACTGCCTCACTTGCGGCAAAGAGAATATTCAAAATCCATCCACCTCCCTATCACAGCTTTGCGTTTTTCTTGACATACATCGGATAGCTTTCCGAACCATTGACAACATGACCGTCGGAAACCTCTACATTCTTGTCAGTAATGACATAGCTCATGGAGCAGCCGCTGCCGACCTTGGTACCCTGCTGGAGTACGCAGTTCTTTACAACACTTCCACGCGCAACGTGTACGCCGCGGAAGATCACGCTGTTTTCAACAGTACCCTCGATAATACAGCCGTCAGCGATGAGGGAGTTTTTCACGGACGCATCCAGACCATATCTTGCGGGACCATTGTCAGCGATCTTGGTATAGATCGGCGCATCCTCCAGGAAGAGTCTGTCACGGTTTTCCTTTTCGAGCAGCGCGAGGTTTGCCTCAAAGTAGCTCTGTCTGTCCTTGATTCTGGTGAAGTAGCCCTTATGCTCATAGCCCATGAACTTCAGCTCGCCGACTCTCGGCTGGAGGCAGTCAGCAACCAGACTGAACTTTCTCTGGCTCTGCGCTTCGCGGACAAGTCTGGTGAGGAATGCACGGCTCATAACAAACATATCGAGAGAAATATTGCACTCACCGCAGATCAGCGGGTTGATCAGAACATTGGTAATTCTGCCGTCATCGTCCATCTCCAGTACATTCACATCGGACTTGGAGGTATTCTCCTCGTCATACATGTACTTGCCGTAAACGGTGGTAATATCCGCCTTGCTTTCGATATGCTGCTTGACGATCGGACGGAAATCAATATTGGTCACGAAGTCGCAGTCGGACATGACAACGTATTCCGCCTTGGAATGCTCCAGGAAGCTCCAGACATTGCTCAGAGCCTCCAGACGGCCTCTGTAGGCACCCTCCTTGCCGTCCGTCTGGCTGAAAGGAGGAAGAAGATGCAGACCGCCCTTCTTGCGGCACAGGTCCCATTCTCTGCCGCTGCTCACATGGTCGAGCAGGGAGCCGTAATTTGCCTTTGTGATGACACCGACCTCATAGAAATCGGAGTTTACCATATTGGAAAGCGGGAAATCGATCAGACGGTATCTGCCGCCGTACATGATGGAGCCCATGGTTCTGTGTTCGGTCATTTCACTGACGGATGAATCGTGCATACTTGCGAAGATCAAGCCGAGTACTTTGTTATTAACGTCCATTGCGATGCCTCCTTAGATAGATTCAGAAATGATTTGCTTGGGAAGAACTGCTGCATTTGCAGAAACATTTACATTATGACCAACGACGGCAATGCCCCAGTCGTCTCTGTTTTCAAGGCACTCCGGAACGCATCCGACCTTTGCGCCGGATTCGATGGTGCAGTTTTCACCCACAATGGCATATTCCACCACGGCACCGGACTTGATGGTAGTTCCGGGCATGATCACGCTGGAATTCACGATCGCGCCTTCCTCGATGGTAACATTGGTGAAAATGATGGATGCATCTACCTGACCATTGATGGAACTGCCCTCTGTGATCATGGAATTTTCGATATGGGCGGACTCGCCGATATACTGTGGGGGCATATGCTCATGGCGTGCATAGATCTTCCATGCGGGATCGTAAAGGTTGAGCGGATCATTGGGATCGAGCAGATCCATATTAGCTTCCCACAGGCTGTCGAGCGTGCCGACATCCTTCCAGTAGCCCTCAAATGTATAGGCAAACAGACGCTCATTATTTGCCAGCATGGACGGGATAATGTCCTTACCGAAGTCCTTGGAGCCGGTATTTGCATTCTCGTTTTCGATCAGGTACTTCTTGAGCTTTTCCCATGTGAAAACATAAATACCCATGGAAGCAAGTGTGGACTTGGGCTGTGCGGGCTTCTCGGTGAAGTCAACCACTCTGTTCTCTTCATCGCAGGTCATAATGCCGAAACGGGATGCTTCTTCGAGAGATACGCCGATTACAGCGATGGTACCATCGGCATTGTTCTTCTCATGATATTCCACGAGCTTGGAATAATCCATCTTATAGATATGATCACCGCCGAGCACGATCACATATTCGGGGTCATAACGCTCAATGAACCGCATGTTCTGGTAGATCGCATTGGCTGTACCCTGGAACCAGTCCGCGCCCTCCTTTGTTTCAAAGGGAGACAGTACATGTACGCCGCCGTACATCTTGTCCAGATCCCACGGCTGACCATTACCGATATAGTCATTCAGCACCAGGGGCTGGTACTGTGTCAGAACACCCACTGTGTCAATGCCGGAATTGGTGCAGTTGGACAGTGCAAAGTCTATGATACGATATTTGCCGCCGTAGGGTACTGCCGGCTTTGCCACGTTCTGCGTCAGGGCATACAGTCTGCTGCCCTGTCCGCCTGCCAGAAGCATTGCGATACATTTCTTTTTTGCGTTCATAATTTTCCTCCTAAAACATGAATTTTATCAATGATGCATTTATAATGGAATACATATTGCGGTTTTAAGTTGGTATGTCAAATTACTTTTTGGTCTTTTTCTTGGAAACTACTTTTTTCTCTGCACCTGCGGAAGCCTTGACAGCGCGCGTCTTTGCGGAGGTCTTTGCAGCCGGCTTCGGTGCTTTGTAGCGGAGATAGAGTACGGACAGCGGGGGCAGTGTCAGTGAGATGGACTGGTCAAAGCCATGCATTCCGATCTCCTCGGTACTGCACTTCGGGATGGCAAGACCTGCACCGCCAAATTCCTCGGCATCCGTGCTGAACAGCAGCTCATACTCACCCTCGAACGGTACGCCGATGCGGTAGTCATTGCGTTCAACGGGAACAAAATTGCAGACAGTAATGATCTCACTGCCGTCATCCGCAATGCGGCGGAACGCGATCACGCTCTGCTTGTAGTCATCATGGGAGATCCAGCTGAAGCCGCTCCAGGAATCATCGTTGTCCCAGAATGCGGGGGTATCCATGTAGAGTTTATTCAGCTTCTTGGCAAATTCGCGCGTTCTGCGGTGATCCTCATCCTCCAGCAGCTGCCAGTCGAGCTGGGTCTGGTAATTCCATTCATTCTTCTGGGCAAACTCCTGACCCATGAACAGCATCTTCTTGCCGGGGTGTGCCATCATATAGGCAAGGAATGCACGGTAGGACGCAAATTTATCTTTTTCAAAGCCGGGCATTTTATTCAGCATGGAACACTTGCCGTATACGATCTCGTCATGGGAGATCGGCAGGATATAATTCTCCGAGAAGCAGTAGAAGAACGAGAAGGTCAGCTTATCATGATTGAATGCACGGTAAATCGGGTCAAGGGACATATACTGGAGCATGTCGTTCATCCAGCCCATATTCCACTTGAAATTAAAGCCCAGACCGCCGATGTCCGTGGGCTTTGTGACCAGCGGCCATGCAGTGGATTCCTCGGCGATCATCAGGACATCCGGATGCTTGGAGAATACTGTCTCATTCAGGCGGCGGAAAAATTCCACAGCCTCCAGGTTCTCATTGCCGCCGTTGACATTGGCTGTCCATTCGCCGTCGCGGCGGTCATAGTCCAGATAGAGCATGGAAGCGACCGCATCCACGCGCAGACCGTCGAGATGAAATTCATCGAGCCAGTAGCACGCGCTGGAGATCAGGAACGAGCATACTTCACCCTTACCATAATCAAATACGCGCGTACCCCAGGATTTATGCTCCATTTTCTTCGGATCCGTATATTCATAGCAATAGCTGCCGTCAAATTCGCACAGACCGGAAGCATCCTTGGGGAAATGCGCCGGCACCCAGTCAAGGATCACGCCGATGCCCGCCTGATGGAACAGATCCACCATTTCACGGAACTGGTCAGGAGTGCCATAGCGTGCGGTCGGTGCAAAATAACCGGTCACCTGATAGCCCCAGGATTTATCAAAGGGGTATTCGCTGAGGGGCATCAGCTCGATATGGGTATAGCCCATTTCGCAAACATAGTCTAAAAGCCGGTCGGCAAGCTCGGTGTAGCTATAATAGCTGCCGTCCTCTTTTAACTGCCAGGAGCCGAGGTTGACTTCGTAAATATTCAGAGGTTTTACGCGGTAGTCGACGCCGGCACGCTTTTTCATCCATTTGGCGTCCTGCCATTCATAGCCGGAAACGTCGTAGAGCTTAGAGGCTGTATCCGGGCGTAAAGCAAAATGGGTGGCGTAAGGATCCGCTTTGAAAAGCGTCTCTCCTGAGGGCGCGCCGATGGCAAATTTATAGGCATCGTAGGTATCAAGCCCTCCGACGGTCACCTCCCAGACACCCCGGTCATCGGT
>JAZNKY010000017.1:0-116557 GCA_045578805.1 Oscillospiraceae bacterium | reverse complement strand
GTGTGGATTGAAATGCAAGCTCTGCAAGGCGTTTTCCCTCTGTGATAGTCACTCCCCTCACGGGGAGTGTGGATTGAAATATTGACAACGATGAAGCCGCATCCGTTCACGCAGTCACTCCCCTCACGGGGAGTGTGGATTGAAATTTGTAAGTTTCAAGCCATTGAATTGCCCACTTCGTCACTCCCCTCACGGGGAGTGTGGATTGAAATCCGAAATTCAAAAGCAAGAAGCGCTCAAAGTTAAGTCACTCCCCTCACGGGGAGTGTGGATTGAAATTTCAACTCTCTGGTAGAGTTCAGAAACGTTGCGCGTCACTCCCCTCACGGGGAGTGTGGATTGAAATTGCACCCATCTGCCGCAGACGTTCGATCATTTCAGGTCACTCCCCTCACGGGGAGTGTGGATTGAAATCGTTCTGCCGAGTACCTGCACGGAATCATACTGCTCCGTCACTCCCCTCACGGGGAGTGTGGATTGAAATTGCCTGCTCTTCCTTGGAGAGCTTGCCCTTGCTGTCACTCCCCTCACGGGGAGTGTGGATTGAAATCGTCAAAACACCATTCCCAATGCTGCGGCAGAAGGTCACTCCCCTCACGGGGAGTGTGGATTGAAATATCAGCGGCGGCTTCTGCATCAAAGTCGAGACGGAGTCACTCCCCTCACGGGGAGTGTGGATTGAAATTGCGAAGTTGCCACAAGCGGCAAGAATACGACAGGTCACTCCCCTCACGGGGAGTGTGGATTGAAATCACTGCGTCGATCACAGCTGCAGGGATCTTGGGACGGTCACTCCCCTCACGGGGAGTGTGGATTGAAATGGAATCCTGCTTGATGGTGGTACATATCAGGAAGCCGTCACTCCCCTCACGGGGAGTGTGGATTGAAATTACGGCGTATCCACCGACTACCTGCTCGGTCGATGTCACTCCCCTCACGGGGAGTGTGGATTGAAATACATCGGACAGGAGAACACCCATTGCTGTTGCATCGGTCACTCCCCCCTCCCCTCGGGGAGGGGTTGGGGCTGCTCCCCACGGGGTGGGGAGACGGCACGAAGTGACAGAGGGGACGGCACCAGTGAGGTGGGGGAATCTTTGCACAACTTTCCCAAAGTTGATGACATTGCTCCATCCAGAAAAACCGCCCCTCCGAAAAGGGGCGGTCATATTCTTACAGATTATAATAACGATCAAACTCAGCCGGATGCGGAATGGCAGCCAGTGCGCGGCATTCTTCACGCTTGGTGCGGATGAAGTTGGTGATCAGCTCCTTCGGGAAGACACCGCCCTCCAGCAGATAATCATGATCCTTTTCGAGTGCGTCAAGTGCCTGATCGAGGGAGGTCGGCAGATGGGTGAGCTTTGCCTTTTCCTCGTCACTCAGATGGAACAGGTTCACATCATACGGACCCCAGCCGTTCTCGTGCGGGTCGATCTTATTCTTGATGCCGTCCAGACCTGCCATGAGGATCGCTGCATAGCAGAAGTACGGATTGCAGGTCGCATCGGGGTTTCTCAGCTCAAAACGTCTGCGGTCGGGAGTCTTTGCATATGCCGGAATACGGATGACCGCACTGCGGTTGGAGGTCGCATAGCCAACAGTAACCGGTGCTTCAAAGCCCGGAACCAGACGCTTGAAGGAGTTGGTGCTGGGATTTGTGATAGCGCAGAGAGAATTGATATGCTTCAGCAGACCGCCCATGAAATAGTGAGCTTCCTTACTCAGATGGGCATAGCCGTTGTCGTCGGAGAATACCGGCTGTCCGTCCTTCAGCAGGAGCATATGCACATGCATACCGTTGCCGGCTTCACCCATGACGGGCTTGGGCATAAAGGTCGCAGACTTGCCATACTTCTTTGCCACATTGTGGATGATATACTTGATGGTCATGGTCGCGTCAGCCATCTTAGACATGACACCGAGCTTCGGCTCGATCTCGAACTGACCAGCCGCGCCCACCTCCGGATGATGGTAGTTGATGCCGATGCCGGCTTCCTCCATCAGCAGGCACATCTCGCTTCTTGCTTCATAGGAAACGTCAAAGGGCTTTGCCGCATGGTAATTCTTCTGCTTCGGCACGATGCAGCCAGTACCTTCAACAGCACTGTTCCAGTGTGCCTGGTTTGCATCCACGGAATAGCCAACGCCGCTTGCGCCGACTTCCCAGCCCACATTATCAAAGAGGTAGAACTCAAATTCCGGCAGGATGAGCATGGTATCTGCCACGCCGCAGTCCTTCATATACTTTTCTGCCGCCGCAACGATATTTCTCGGATACTGCGCCAGCGGACGGTTCTCGGGGTAGTCAATGATCATCGCATTGCCGACCATGGAGAGCGTGGGGATCTCGCAGAACGGATCGATTGCCGCACTGTCCGGATCGGGGATGAACACCATGTCGCTCTTTTCAACAACGGCATAGCCATAATTCGACGCATCGAAGCCGATACCGTTTACCATTACATCCTCGCTGAAATCCTTTGCCGGGATGGTCACATGACGGAACTGACCATTGATGTCCACCATCTTGAAATCCACCATTTTGATGTCGTTCTCACGGATCAGCTCCATTATCTTCTGTACTTTTTCGTTCATACGTAACACTCCTTTTTTCAACTTGTTTTTACAAGCTATTGTCATATATTATAGCATATTTTTCTTCACATGTCAATAACAAATAGCAAACTTATACAAAACAAACGGCGGCAAAAAGAGTTTCCTGCAAAATCCCGGCATATTTCCGGCATGTCCGGCATAAGCATGAACCAAGGGACAACATCCCAATTTTGCAACAGGTGGTGCTTATGAAAAGAATAACGAAGAAACTGCTGACCCGCATCGGCACAATGACGGCTGCCATCGCCGCTGTACTGGGGGCGGCAGTTTACAGCGCAGAAAAGCTCCCGCCCTCCATCCCCGCAAGCATGGACGGTGACGATGCCCCTCGGGTCATTGTGCTGGATGCGGGGCATGGCGGCATGGACGGCGGCTGTTCCTCCGCAAACGGCGATGTGGAGAAGAACATCAACCTTGCCATTCTCCTGGAGTTGCGGGAGCTGCTGGAAATGTCGGGGTACGAGGTCATTGTGACGCGCGACACGGATATTTCCATCCACGATGCGGGCATTGAGGGAATCGCCAACCAGAAAAGCTCCGATATGGATAACCGTCTGGAGATCTTCAACAGTTGTGAGGATGCCATCTGCATTTCCATCCACCAGAACCAGTTCACCGACCCGAAATACAGCGGTGCGCAGATGTTCTATTCGGATACCCATTCCGAAAGCGGAAAGCTTGCGCAGACCATCCAGAACCAGTTCGTGGAATTTCTTCAGCCCGACAACGCCCGCGAGATCAAGCTCTGCGGCAAGGAGCTGTTCCTCTGCTACTACAGCGAAAATCCCACTGTCATGGTCGAATGCGGCTTTCTCTCCAACCCCGAAGAAGCCGCCCTGCTCGTAACGGAGGAGTACCAGCAGAAGGTCGCATTCACGATTTATGCGGGGCTGATGGAGTATCTGGCGGGAGCGAAATAGCCAAACGGCACTGTATCCGGAATGGAATACAGTGCCGTTTTTCACGGAGATACGAGATCATTTCTTCTTCATCCAACCCCTGAACACTCCGCCCTGGAACAGGGAGATCAGCACGAAGAAGAAATCAGCCATCAGAATGAACACAAAGGACGGCAGAAGCACACGGGTGAAGCGCACACCGGCATTTTCTCCCTTCCGCATCGCAAGCCCTGTGCGGAACATGCACCAGAAAATGCCCAGATGGAAAAATAGCAGCACCAGCAGCTGTTCTCCATACTGCATCAGTCCGCCCTGCACATTCCCCGTCAGGATATTCAGCAGGAGGATACCGCTGTACACCAGCAGCAGAATCCGCATGACATTCACCATGACACCGCCGCCGATGCCGATACCGCCGCCCCATCCGATTTTGCAGCGGTCACAGAAATTCTCGAATACCTGCATCAGTGCCCGATTCTGATTGCCCTCGATGAAACCAGCATTGGAAATCACATAGAGCTGTAGCTGCAGGGAATGCTCTCTGCAGAAAGCCTCCATTTTTTCCATGAATGCCAGCACATGGGATGGTATACCATCCACATACAGCGGCAGGGAAAAGACCACAGCATCCGCATCACGGAGCTGCTCCAGAATCCGCGTGTGGTCGCCCGGTGTGCGCAGCTTCTCTTTTATAATGATTCCGCCCAGCATGATCCGCTGCATATTCAGGATATGTCCGGAAACACTGCCCTTTTTCTTCGGGCTTGCGTCGATCATCACTGTTTTCATAGCACATTACCCTCCAATTCTGCGAGGGACTGAAGCAGGACAAAATCCGACTTTTTGTATCCGAAATTGATCGCATTGCGCTCTGTCATGTAAGCAAATGTCTTTTCCTCCTGTGCCGTGATCTCCCCATAGGCAAGGACTTTCAGGAGGGTATGCTTTCCATAGCGCAGTGTGTGGTGCATCTGTTTTCCACGATAAGTGCTGAATGGTGTGGAAACACCGATACTCCGGTCGAGGATATTCTTCACCGCCGGACTGTACATGCCGTAGCAGTTTCTGGTGATGATGATCATCTCATCCGCCCTGCCGATCTGCCGGCAGACTGTATGCAGGCTGTCTTTCAGATAGCACTCTGCCGGATGCTTTGTCCAGCAGCCGAAACAGCCCTGACAGGGAGCATATTTTCCATCCGCATGGATCACGGTATCACAATGCTTTTGCAGCAATTCCGTATATTCCTCCGGAAGATCATGCAGGATCACTTTCATCTACATTCACCCTCCTCAGCAGATACACACCATACCCAACACTGACCACAGTAATGATCACCGTGCTGATGATCGGGAATATTCGGCTCATGCCCTCCGTCACAGCAAAATAGCTTGTACTGTTGACAATGGCATGAACAATGATACAGGGAATGATGCTCTTTCCGACATAGAATACCACCGTAAAGCAGAAGCCGATGGCACTGGCATAGATAAGCTGGCAGAGAGTTTCCGCAAGCTCTGCACCACGGAGCAGATTGACAATATGCCCGAAACCGAATGTCAGGGAAGAAACGACGATTGCCGTTTTGACATTATCCCTGCACATTGCCTTGAACAGGAATCCTCTGAAAATCAGCTCCTCTAAAAAGCCCACGCAGATCATGGAGATCACGAACAAGATCGCTTCCACCGCCGATCCATTGCAGGAAACACCGTTCCAGAGATTCGTGGAGGACAGCAGGATCAGGGGAACAAAGTACAGAAACTGCCTGCCGCTTCCTTGGAATCTGCAAAGCCCGAAATATTCCATCAGATCATTCTTTTTGACAAATACAAATAAAACCGCTGACAGCACCAGCGCAAAAACAGCCGTTACCAGCTTCGGAATGCCGATGCTTTCGGAAATGCTGTCCGCCGTGCTGAAGCCTACCACATAGATGATAATCCACATCACCGCAAACCAGATCTCGCTTTTCTCAAATAATTTTCTCATTGTGCTTCTCCTCTCATGTACCCGATCACGCCCATGAATACCTGCTCCAGAATCCCGGCGCAGTAGGCTTCATCGTATTCCATCGCATTATTCGCAAGCAGACTTGCCATACCGTGTGCCGCATAGAACAGCGCAGAAAATGCCTGCCGGCTTTGCTCCGCTGTCAGTTGTGCTTCTGCCTGTAAAATCTCCAGAACCGGCGCAAGCTCCGGCATATTTGTGATGTCCTGCATCCGCTGGTTTCGGAATTGTTCGGACTGCATCAGAAACCGGAACAGTTCCCGTTCCTCTGCGGCAAATCGGATATACCGCAGACCAATCGACAGCATGGGATCATCCTTTGCAGGATCAAACCGCATGAGATATTCCGAATGGTACGCATCCGCTGCCGTATACAGTGCCTGCTTCAGCTCCTCCATTGTCGAAAAATGATACATCACCGGCTGTGTGGAACAACCGAGCCGTTCCGCGATTCGCCGGACGTTCAGCACATCCGCCCCCTCCTGCCGGACAAGCTCCATTCCTGCATCCAGTATCATTTCCCTTGTGATTTTTGCCTTCGGCGGCATGGGATCACTCCTTTTATTACGTTTGTTATATAACATATGTTATTATATCATGTCGGGGAGGATTTGTCAAGGGGTTTTCTGAAAAAGATGTACTCCCCAATTCCTTGCATTTCTCCTCCATATATGCTATAATAGAAGCAGAGAAACAATTGTGCGGATTATCGGCACAAATCCATATAGAAAGCAGGGGAACTATGGCAAAAAAAGACAGACCGGTCTATATCTGCCGTGAATGCGGCTATGAAAGCTCGAAATGGAATGGCTGCTGCAACGGCTGCGGTGAATGGAATACACTTGAAGAGGTCGAAACCATCCAGAGAAGCGGCGGCGGCAGCCGGACGATCATGAACCTCTCCGACCGCATCCATCGGATCGACGACATCGACATGGACAAGGAAGTCCGCTACTGCACGGGATGCGGTGAGCTGGACAGAGTGCTGGGCGGCGGACTTGTGAAAGGCTCGATCGTCCTGCTAGGCGGTGAGCCGGGTATTGGTAAGAGTACACTGCTTTTGCAGATCTGCCAGCATTTAGGCGAAAGTCACACAGTCCTGTATATCTCCGGAGAAGAATCCGCAAGACAGCTGGGACTGCGTGCGCAGCGGCTGAATGTTAATTCGGAAAAGCTCTATATTCTGACGGAGAATGATGCACAGGCGATCTGTGATACGATTGCGGCATCGAAGCCCGATATTGTCATCATCGACTCGATTCAGACAATGCAGATCCAGCAGCTTTCCTCCAGTCCCGGAAGCCTGACGCAGGTGCGGGAATGCACGAATCTCTTTATGCACACGGCGAAAACGCTGGAAATTCCGGTGTTCATCGTCGGACATGTCAACAAGGACGGGGCGATTGCAGGCCCGAAAGTTATGGAGCATATTGTGGATACGGTGCTGTTTTTCGAGGGTGAACGGCATATGAGCTATCGTGTGCTGCGTGCGGTGAAGAATCGTTTCGGCTCGACGAATGAGATCGGTGTATTTGATATGCAGGACAAGGGTCTGCGTGAGGTAGAGAATCCCTCGCAGATGCTGCTTGCCGGTCGTCCGCTGGGCGTATCGGGAACATGCATCGCCTGTGTGATGGAGGGCTCACGCCCGATTCTTGCCGAAGTGCAGACGCTCGTTTCCAAGAGTGCCTATGCCTCTCCCAAGCGCACAGCAACGGGCTTTGACTACAACCGCATGGCGATCCTGCTGGCGGTACTGGAGAAGCGGTTCGGGCTGACGTATGGGGCATTGGATGTGTATCTGAATATTGTCGGCGGTTTCAAGCTGGATGAGCCTGCGGGTGATCTTCCGGTGGCACTGGCACTCTATTCGGGACTGACGGACAGGGCATTGCCGGACAAGCTGATTGCGATCGGTGAAGTGGGACTGGGCGGAGAGATCCGCAACGTGTCGCATATCGTGCGCCGTGTGCAGGAGGCAAAGCGGATGGGATTTGAATATTGCATCGTCCCGAAGCAGGCATTGGCGGCACTGCCGAAGAGTTCCAAAACACTGCGGATTTTTGGGGTGAGCAATCTGCGGCAGGCGTTCTCTGCACTTGGAAAATTGCAGGAGGAAGAGGTGTAAACCAGAATCTACAAGGAGTTATGTATGAAAGAAACATTGGAAAAAATCGTAAATGACCACGATCTAATCAATCAGACCTTTGCTCATTTTTGGGAATGCTATGACACCTACCTTTCTGACGAAGACACAAAAGAAGAAGTCGAGGAATATGGGTTAGTGGACAGGAACTCAATCGATGCGAAATTATATGGTTATTCGTTCTGGGTTTCAAAGGATCTGGACTTTGTGCATATCAAAGTGTATATCGACTGCTTTCTTAAAAGTGAAACCATGAGATTCGCCACATATTGGTGTATCTATGATCTTGAAGGTGAGTTGTTTGATGATTATTTTGTATGTGAGTAAAAAAACAAGTTTCTTATAGAATTAGTCCACTGTCCGAACAGCAAATGATGCACAAATTGCAGGAGGAAGAACATGAAACCAGATGACTGGCGTTTACTGAACGATACCGAATTTCTGCGGAATCAGCCCCTTGCTGCGATGACAGCAAATGAAATGCTGGAGCATTTCTCCCATCTGAAACACTGCCATTTCTGCTGGGAATCCCTGCCGGAGCAGAATCTGAATTATCATCCGATCTGGTTTGTGACAGCGGATGGGGAAACCTGCGTCTGTGACAAGTGTTTTGCTGATCTGAAAGAAACGCTGCATCTGACAGAGGATGAGGATTTGTTTGATTTTTAGGAGGTACACCATGAAAACAACATTGCAATACAACGGAAAACTGGTAACAATCAACGGACATCACATGCATATCTACACACAGGGAAACAAGGAAAACCCCAAACTCGTTCTGATGTCCGGTTCTGGTACGATCGCACCCGTCTATGATTTTAAAGTACTCTATGAAAAACTGGCAGCGCATTTCAGAATCATTGTCATTGAGAAGTTCGGCTATGGATATTCAGATATTTATGAATCCCCCTGTGATATTGATTCCCTTGTTGCGATGCAGCGGCAGGCATTGGCGGCTGTCGGTGAAACCGGACCGTATATTTTAGCACCGCATTCCATGTCGGGATTAGAAGCGATCAGATGGAAGCAAACATATCCGGAGGAAGTTGCTGCTATCATCGGACTGGATATGGCAACGCCCAGCATCTACCAGAGCTGGACGACAAAAGAACTGGAAAAGAGAATGCGGCTGATGAAGACGGCAGGGAGATTTCCGTTTGCAAGTATCTTATGTCAATTGAATCACCATTCCCTAACGCAGGAAGAAATTGTGCAGCAGAAGCTGTTAAGGAAACGAAATGCGTTCAATATCTGCTATCTTAATGAAGGCTATGCAATATTCGATAATGTGGAAATGATAAGCAGGGATGGAAATATCCAATGCCCGACATTGCTGTTTTCCTCAAACGGTAAGCAAACCTCTGCACATTGGGTAGAACATCAACAGGATTTTGCATCCATTATGAATGCAAAGCTGATTTGCTTTGACTGCGGGCATTATATTCATCATTTTAAAAGCGAGGAAATGAGCAGGGAGATCCTTGCGTTTGTGAATGGTATAGAGCTATAACATTTGGTTCATGCTCTTTCTATCAGAATTTGGCATAACAGGAGGTCACCATGAAATTTACCTACTGTCCGCACTGCGGCACAAAAACAATCCTGAAAGAAATCGGAGATGAGGGGATGATTCCCTACTGCGAAAACTGCGGTATTCCGCTGTTTGAGATGTTCTCCACCTGCGTGTTGAGCATCGTTGTCAATGAACTGGACGAGGTTGCACTGATTCAGCAGAGCTACGGCAATCCCCGTTTTGCAGGGGTTGCAGGCTATATGAAATGCGGCGAAACCGCTGAAGAATCGGCAAAACGTGAGGTCATCGAGGAGATTGGACTTGTTCCGGAATCGGTCACATTTCTGGAAAGCCACTGGTTTGATATGAAATGCCAGCTGATGCTTGGATTTCTGGTGCATGTCAAAAAAGCAGAATTCCGGCTGTCCGATGAGGTCGCACAGGCGCAGTGGTTCTCCTTCGGCGATGCTGTGCAGACAGTTCGTGAGGGGAGTATTGTGCAGAAGCTGATTATCAAGGCAAAAACGATGGTATAAAACAAAGGCACACGCATGAAACGTGTGCCTTTATGATTATCGTAACATATCCCAAACCAGACAAACTCCATAGATCACCGGCTGGTGCACTGCATAGATCTCCAGCGCATGTCTGCCGATGAAATTCAGCGGAGGGATGCCTTTCCAAGTGGCTTTCGGGAGAAATTTCCCGATCAGCCGGAACAGGAAATATCCTGTGAGGAATAAAAACAGCCACGGAAACAGCGGAAAATAGTCCGTTGAATAAAATTCCGGAAAATCAAAGCCGAAATACGCTGTGAAGTAATTCGCATAGAGCCAGTCAGGAAGCCGGATCAGCTCTTTCCCGAAGAATCCCAGATACCCCCATGAAATCCGCCGTGTGAACAGGAACAGCACAAGGCTGAAAATCCCGCCGGGGACAGCTGGTATCTTTTCCAGCAGAGGTCTGAGAGGGATCATCAGGAGCATACACGAACCGATGAGCGTGAGTACGCCGAACACGACAAGCTCATTCGGCATGAAAATGGCGGTCACGATCGAGACGATTGCCCCCAGCCCAAAGACCATAAGCCCTCGTTTCAGGGGCTTTCTGCTCATGCCGGCGCAGAATCCGGATAAGAGGATGAACGTACAGCAGATGCACTGCTGCCAGATATAAGCCCCATTTCCGTGATACCATCCCCAGTCCACGCCGAAAATATAGACAAGATCCCAGATGGCATGGTAGAGTACCATATTGATGACGGTCAGCCCACGGATGGTGTCAAGCAGGGCAGTGCGGGGGCGCGGCTTCTTTTCTTGCTCCATAGCAGTCTCCTTTATACAGACAAAAGCTGCCGCACGGATGCGGCAGCTCCTGCTGACTGATCGTTTATATTATGCGTGCGCTGCCAGTGTGGAGAGCGGGCTGCCTGCAGAAGCAACGGGAGCCATCAGGATCTTGCCCACGCCGCGGTATACATTCACCAGACCCTCGCCGGATGCTGCGGAGCCGAGCAGGGTCTTGCCGCTGCGCTCTACGGTGAACTTCAGGGAATTGCTCCATGCAATCGCCATATTGCCGTCGATCTTTACTTCATCATTGGGTTCGGTCAGCTCCATGACAATGAGTTCTTCCTTCGGAACCGGGCTTTCCAGAACGACGGTGCCATTGCCGGTCAGGCATGTGCTGAACAGACCCTCGCCGCCCAGAGCAGCGGAGGAAAGGTTGCTTCTTGCAATGACCTTGGTATCTACAGTATCATCACACGCATAGAACAGACCGTCCTCAATGACCAGACCGCCCCAGCTTGCAACGTCCACGAACAGGACATACTTGTAGGTCGGTTCCAGAACCACCGTACCGAAGCCGCGGTATCTCGGCTTGACAGCGGTTTCACCGGTTACCTTGGAGCCGATGAGCTTCTTTGCGAAATCGCCGGCACCCTTGATATTGGTGACAGCCTCGATCTGACCGGAGGTCCACTGCATTGCACCAGCCTGCACGATAATGCCGTTGCCGTTCAGATTGCAGACCACCTGTCTCTTGTGAACGCCCATCTGTGCAGCGTAGTACTCACTGGCTGCGCTGAAATGATTGACAGAAACATCCTTGATGTATTCCACCAGACTGAAGCAGCCCCTCTGATCCACGATCTTCCGGCAGTTCGTTTCCTGCATGATGTTTGTTTTTACCATAAAAATACCTTCTTTCCTATGGGGAATCTATGCCCCCGAATGACTGATTATGCCTCGCCCTTCTGTGCCTTTGCCTTCTCCTGGCATTCTGCAAAATGACGCTTGGCTTCCTCGTCGTTTGTCAGATCTGCAAATACGCGCAGATAGAAGCAGGCGTTCTCCCATTCTTCCTTTTCCATTGCCTGCTCGCCCAGTGCCGCTGCAACTGTCAGCACATTCGGATCGGGACCGAGCGGAATATTCAGGGATGCAAATGCTGCAACGACCTCTTCGCGCTTGGGCGGACGGATCTTCTGACCCATCAGCTGTGCCACATGCATCAGCTCTGCACGGATTGCCGGTGTATGGGTAAAGACAAGGCTCTCAAAATAGAAGCAGATCGCCTTTTCATAGTCCTTGATGTCCACGCAGTAATAGCCCAGGTTTGCATAGCAGCGGGAGAGGGCATAGGGTGTTGCACAGACCGGCAGCGTTTCGCGGATCACGGTCAGCAGCTTGTCATGCTCATGCATCAGCTTGTAGATCTCAGCCAGCTCAAAGCGCGGATCGGGAGAAACCGGATTGAAGCGGATCGCCTCCTCCAGTACCTCGATGGCTTCGGACGGACGGCGCATCTCCACCAGATTGAATGCATGTGCCATCAGGTATCTCACCAGATCGAACGGAGCCTTATCCAGACGCTTGGACGGATGGTACATAATATAGTAGAGGTTGGATTCCAGCAGGTTGCGGAAGCTGAACATTCTTGCCTCGTCCGTCTCCACATATTCCGTGCGGATCTTGTCGTAAATCTGACCGGTCAGCACAAGTGCCTTGTCGAACTGCCGCTTCTGCATGAGGGCATTTGCCTCTGCATAAACCGCGTCCATGCGGCGTTCGCCGATGAAAATCTTCTGCTTCATAAAGTCCAGGTGTCCCTGGGGCATCAGTGTCATTGCAAAATTTGCAATGGCATTGGCGATTTCGTCGCCGTTTTCCTGCTTGGCATACTCTGCCGCCTTCTGCTCCAGGAACTGCATGTCCTTCAGCAGATCGCCGGTCAGCTGACCGCGCAGGGATTCTACAATTGCATTGGTATCGTTCATTTGGATCGATCCTTTCATTATATGATAAGAATCCCATGCCGTATGGCATGGGATTCCCTACGGTGATCAGAAACCTCTCTTTGCAAGATCCTTCTTGAACTTTGCGTCGATCTTTTCCTGACGCTTCTGACGCTTCAGTTCTTCCTTGGTCAGCGGACGTGCCGGCTCCTCGGTCTTGGGTGCAGCTGCGGTCTTTTTCGGTGCAGCGGGCTTTCCGGCCTTGGGCTTGTATTCCTTGAATTCCAGGGAGACCTCGGATTCCTGTTTCTTCTTGAACTTGGAGGTATCCTCGCCCATCATGGAGAGAATGTCCTCAATGCTATCAGTAACAGCAATATTAGCATTCTGCTGGTCGAAGATATTGCCCTGCGGTGCTGCAGACTTGGAAACTGCGGAGCGCACGAAATCGGGCATATCGCTCTTCTGCTCGATCTTGGACACGCGCACACCCTGGGACTTCTTCGGCTTTGCATATGCCATGGGTTCCACTGCAGGACGCTCTGTGTCTGCGGGCAGTGAGAGCTTTTCTTCCACGACAGCATCAGCGGTCATCGGAGAGAGCAGGGGCTTCTTCTTCTGCGGTGCAGGAGCCGGTGCTGCCTGCGGTGCGGGAGCTGCCTGCGGAACAGGAGCCGCCTGCGGTGCAGGAGCGGGCTGAGCCATTGCCTGCGGCTGTGCCATCTGCTGTGCATAGGGCTGTACGGGCGGTGCATAAACCGGCTGACCCTGTGCATCATAGCCCATGAACTGGGGCATCATCTGCTGTACATAGGAGTAGACCGGCTGACCCTGTGCGTCATAGCCCATGAACTGTGCAACGGGCTGCATATTCTGCATCTGGGGCATACCCTGCATGGGCTGCTGCATGTACGGCTGCTGCGTCTGCGGCATGGGAGCTGCCTGCTGCGGTGCGGGCATTTCCGGAGCTACGGGAGCAGCGGGTGCCTGCGGTGCAGTAAATGCGGGAATCTCCGGAACAGCGGCAATTGCTTCTTCCACAGTTTCCGGTGCAGTGAATACAGGAACCTCCGGAACAGCTTCAATTACTTCTTCCACAGCTTCAGATACGGTGAATGCGGGAACCTCCGGAACAGCTTCAATTGCTTCTTCCACGGTTTCCGGTGCAGTAAATGCAGGAATCTCCGGAATAGCTTCAATTGCTTCTTCTACGGTTTCAGGCGCAGTGAATGCAGGAATCTCCGGTATAGCTTCGATTACTTCTTCTACCGCTTCAGGCGCAGTGAATGCAGGGAATTCCGGCATAGCGGGAGCTTCTTCCACGGTTTCGGGTGCAGTGAATGCGGGAACCTCCGGAACAACGGGTACTGCTTCACTCATCTGTGAAACTGCATTTGCGAACTCCTCAACAGGGGAGGTCATAGCTGTAAACGGCATAACAGGAGCTTCCGGTTGTACAGGTGCGGCCGGTTCGTCGCCGCCGAACATGCGGTCTGCCAGCTCGCCGATCTCCTGAATGGAGCTTGTCAGCGGCTGCGGAGCAGGTGCCGGAGCGGGAGCAGGCGCATCAGAAATACCGAACTGCGCCATAATGTCATCCATTTCCTCCACCTGCGGAGCGGGTGCGAGAGCTGGAGCAGCAGGCGCATTGGAAATGCCGAACTGCGCCATAATGTCGTCCATTTCCTCTACCTGCGGAGCGGGTGCGGGAGCCGGAGCGGCAGGCGCATCGGAAATACCGAACTGTGCCATAATGTCGTCCATTTCCTCCACCTGCGGAGCGGGTGCGGGAGCCGGAGCGGCAGGCGCATTGGAAATACCGAACTGTGCCATAATATCATCCATTTCCTCCACCTGGGGAGCAGGAGCCGGAGCGGGAGCAGCAGGCGCATTGGAAATACCGAACTGCGCCATGATGTCATCCATTTCCTCCACCTGCGGAGCGGGTGCGGGAGCCGGAGCAGCAGGCGCATTGGAAATACCGAACTGTGCCATAATGTCATCCATTTCCTCCACCTGCGGAGCGGGTGCGGGAGCCGGAGCGACAGGCGCATTGGAAATACCGAACTGTGCCATAATGTCATCCATATCCGCTGCCTGCGGTGCAGGAACAGGTGCCGGTGCAGGAGCAGGTGCGGGTGCTGCCTGCGGGAAATTGAACTGTGCCATAATATCCGCCGGATCATCCAGTACCGGTGTGGACTGGGGCGCGGGGAATACGGGCTGCGGCTGTGCTGCTTCCTGCTGCTGTGCAAGAATATTCGGGTTCTTGCCCTCGTTCGCTGCAAAGGCAGCTGCCGTCGGATCCACTGCGGTCTTGGGCAGTGCAAACTGCGCCAGATCGCCGTCGAGTGCAAATCCGCCAAAGGATGTATGTGTCGGTGCAGGACCGGTGGGAACAGCGGGTGCGGCAGGCTTCTTCACCGGCGGCACATAGTTCTCAAATGCCGGCTCCGGTGCTTCCACTTCCACAGGTGCTGCGGGAGCCGGGATCTCCGGAACGGCGGGAGCTGCAGCTGCTTCTTCTGCTGCTCTTGCAGCTTCTTCAGCCGCTTTGGCTGCTGCCTCCTCCTGCTGTCTTGCCGCTCTTGCGGCAGAACGCTGCTCGCGGAGAGCCTGCTTCTGGCGTTCCTGCTGTACCTCAGCCAAAGAAACCAGATTCGGATCATCGCCCATGGTCTTTGTACGCTTCTTTTCTTCCTTCAGCATACGGTTCATTTCTTTACGGTCGGCTTTCAGAATTCTTTTGGTGAAAATATTCTGGCATTTTTCGCATGTGACCTCATTCATCAGACCGAAAGCGTCCTCGACAGAGCCGGTCATGCTATATCTTGCCATGTTTTCAGGCTTTTGCAGATTGATGCCGCAGCCGGTTCTCTTTCTTGTTTCCGTTGCGTGCACTGCATTGCCCTTCGTTTCACGAATCAGAAAAATCTGCATAGCAATCCTCCTATCCAAATAATACTCTTATCTATATCATAACACATTTCAGACATAAAATCAACCATTTTTTAAAATTTTTTTGATAATTTACCAGAAGTAATTGAAAAGTTTGGAAAACAGCGAAATTCACGGTTCGTACATCTATGAAGAAAAATTTGCTTTTTTTCCAGATTTGTGTTACAATAATTAAGTAACAGCAAAGTGTAAGCTTACTTTGGAAGTTTACAAACTGTTATCGCAAAAGCAAAAAAATGCTTAAATCAAGATAATGCTGAAAGGAGAAAACCAAATGGGAAAGCTGATCTGGAAGGGGAGTGCACTGCTCGGACCCGTGCCGCCTGCGCTGGTCACATGCGGAACGATGGAGGAACCGAATGTGCTGACAGTTGCATGGACCGGTATCGTATGTACCCATCCTGCTATGACCTATATTTCGGTACGCCCGTCAAGATATTCCTATCATATGCTTCAGGAGACCGGGGAATTTGTCATCAATCTGCCCACCTCCGCCATGGGGAAAATCACGGATTTCTGCGGTATGAAAAGCGGCGCAAAGGTGGATAAGATCAAAAAATGCAATCTCACGCTTGCGGAAGCCTCGCAGGTATCCGCACCGATCCTTGCGGATTGTCCGGTGAGTCTGGAATGCCGCATCACCAGCGCGCAGGAGCTTGGCTCGCATACCATGTTCCTGGCAGAGATCCTCGCAGTACAGGTGGAGGAACGCTTCGTGGACAGCAAGGGCAAGCTCAACCTCCAGCAGGCAGGGCTGCTTGCCTATGCGCACGGGGAATACTTCGCCCTCGGCAGAAAATGCGGTGATTTTGGGTTTTCTGTCCGGAAAAAGAAGAAAAATCCGCCGCCCCCAAATAAAGTTAAGTAAATCCTATCCGTATTAACTTCTCATTAGGTGAATTTCTGAAAATTTTCCGAAACAATTTTACCAAAAATGATTGACATTTCTGCAGAAATGTTTTATAATGAAATTGTAAGTATTTCGTGAAGATTCTGTGAAGAACAGAAAACGGATACAATTTATGAGGAGGAAAGAATGTTATGAAAAAATCAATGACAGAACGCATCCGCAAAGCTGCCAACTGCGGTATTGCGGCATTGACAGCCACTGCGCTGTTCGGAACCTTTTCTGCGGTCATGGTTCCGGCACAGGTCAGCTATGCACCGAAAACGGAGCTGACAGCATCCGCAGCAGAAACAGATTACAACTACGCAAAGCTGCTGCAGTATTCCATGTATTTCTATGATGCGAATATGTGCGGCGATCAGGTGGATGAGAACACGCAGTACACATGGAGAGGGGACTGCCATACCTATGACGCACAGGTACCCATGCAGCCGATCACAGACGGCGTTGGCACCAACCTGTCCCAGAGCTTTATGGACAAATATGCCGATGTACTCGACCCGGATGGTGACGGTTATATCGACGTAGCCGGCGGTATGCACGATGCCGGTGACCATGTAGAATTTGGTATGCCGGAAAACTACTCCGCCGCTGCGCTTGGCTGGGGTTATTATGAATTCCGTGATTCCTATGTGAAGACCGGACAGGATGGACATATTGAAACGATTCTGCGTTATTTCAATGACTATCTGATGAAGTGTACCTTCCGCGATGCAGACGGCACGGTGATCGCACACTGCTATCAGGTAGGCGACGGTGATATTGACCATGCTTACTGGAATTCTCCGGAAGTGGATGAAATGGCAAGACCGGCATTCTTCCTGACAGCGGAGAAGCCCCAGACGGACTATGTCGTTTCTGCGGCAGGTTCTCTTGCAATCAACTATCTGAACTTCAAGGATACCGATCCGGAATATGCAGAAAAGTCTCTGGACTATGCAAAGGCTCTCTGGAAGTTTGCCAATGACAATCCGCTGGAGCTGAGCGACAATGCCGATGGTCCGAAGCAGTACTACGGTTCCAGCAAGTGGGAGGATGACTACTGCTGGGCAGCAGCATGGCTCTTCCTCTGCACAGAGGATAAATCCTATCTTGAAGCTGCTGCACCGTATCTGGATTACTATGCGCCCTCCGGCTGGTGCTTCTGCTGGAACGATATGTGGAGCGGTACAAACAGCGTATGGGGCATCATCAACCAGACCTATCCGGAGCTGGGACTCGTGGATATGGTAAGAACTGCACAGGGCAAGAACCAGTATGTATACGATGATTTCTGGGATGAAGTCGAAAAGTGCTTCCCTGTATGGCAGGGACTTGAATCCCCCGGCGGTTATGCCTTCCTGAGCGTATGGGGCAGTGCAAGATACAACACTGCAATGCAGCTGATCGCTTATGTATATGATAAGTACAACAACGACGGTAAGCCCGGCGAATACAGTGACTGGGCAAAGGGACAGATGGACTATCTGCTCGGTGACAACCCCCTGAACCGTGCTTATGTAGTAGGCTATAGTGACAATGCAGTCAAGTTCCCGCATCACCGTGCGGCTTCCGGTCTGACAAAGTGCGAGGATCCCGATGAACACCGCTATGTACTTTATGGCGCACTGGTCGGCGGTCCGGATGGCAGTGACGAGCATAACGACACCACAGCGGACTGGATCTACAATGAGGTAACCATCGACTATAACGCAGCGTTCGTCGGCGCAGCAGCCGGCATCTATGCGTACTATGGCGATGAGAGCATGGAAGTGACTCCGGACTTCCCGCCGGAGCCGGAATACGGCGATGACGAGGGCGGCGGTGCTGATACCTACTGGGTAGAAGCGGCAGGTATTGACGACAAGCAGGACACCGGCGCAGGCGTGACCAAGGTCTCCATGATGGTCAAGACCACATCCACCAAGAAGCTGGATAATATCTCCATCCGCTACTACTATGACGGCTCCGAGATGTCCAATCCCATGGGTATGGAGGGCAGTGAGCTGTACGACCAGGCAAGCGTGGAGGCAGCTCCCGCAGACGGCGTGATCAGCGGTCCCTACAAGTACGACAAGCTTGATAATACCTATTACTTTGAAGTTACCTTCGATGGCTACAATTTCGCAAACTCCGCAAAGAAGTACCAGTTCACAATGGGCTGCTACTACGGCGACATGTGGACACCGGACAATGACTGGAGCTACAAGAACCTGACGATCTATGAGAATGATGACGCATTCTTCGGCACGGGCAACGAGATCAGAAACGACAATATCTGTGTCTACACCGACGGCGTGCTGATCGGCGGTATTGAACCGGACGGTTCCGTTCCGGATACGGAAGAACCGACGACCGCAACCACTGAGCCGGAGGAAACCCCGACCACAACACAGGCAGCAGATGCGGCTTACGGCGATGCAAACGAGGACGGCGAGGTCAACATCCTGGATGTACTCACCGTGAACAAGAACCTCCTTGCCGGAGCTCCCCTGTCTGACCAGGCAAGCGTGAATGCGGATGTGGATAACGATGGTAAGGTAACCTCCACGGATGCACTGAATATTCTGAAGTACAGCATCGGACTGCTGACAACGCTTCCGATTGCATAACATTAAAAAACGAATCCCCGCCAAAAGGCGGGGATTTCGTCTATATTCACATCATTTCAGAACGATCCTGTCATTATCCTCGATTGTCAGAAGTCCGCGGGATGCGGCGCAGGCAATGCCGCTGTTCACAGCGGTTTCGATCACGCCGCCGCTTCTGGTGAAGCCGAACAGCTTTGCCGTTTCGCGGATGAGGTCACTGCGGCTCGCGCTGATCTGGCTGCGCAGGATGCACATCACACCGGCGGCAATCTCCTCGGTGCAGATGTCCTCCATTCCGCGCTTTTCCGCACCATCCGGAATGCGGCACTGTGCATATTCCGCAGGCTCCTGGTCGGTGCGCCAGAAGAATTTCGCGCCGTTCGATTCGGTGATGCGCAGATCAGCCTTTGCAGCGGCTTCGTCAAAAATACGCTCCGTCCGGCTGCCGGTCCTGGCGATGCCCCATGCGCCGAGTACTTTCTTCAGCACGAGATGACGGCTGACGGGAGCTTCCGTGCAGACGATCTTCTCAATACACAGCAGTACGCGCTTTTTTGCTTCCGCCGTCTGGAAATCCTCCGGCGTTCCCATCTGCGGCAGTGTGCAGGCTTCGTATTTCGGGCAGCTCTCCGCCGGTGCGGGGGCTTCCTCGGTTTCAAAGGCAAAGGCATCATAGGTTCGGGGCTTTTCTGTTTCAGCGGGCTTGCGTTCCTCCGGTGTCTTGCGGGATTCCTCCAATGCACGTTCCGCCGCCGCCTGGATGCGGGTAAGCAGACGCTCCTTATTGTCGAGCCATTCCAGGATATGCACATGGTAGAGCTGCCAGCCAAGCCCCTGCAGAACGGAGGGCTGGAGAATGTTTCTGTCCCTTGCGGTGATCGTATCCTTCATGGTATCGCTGCTGCAGATCAGACCGAGCAGGTACTCGCCGGGCTTGTCAGGATGGACGATCGCCGCATCCAGCTTGAAGCCGGAGCAGCCGATGCCGCATTTCACATCAAAGCCAAGCTTCCGCAGCTCCTGTGCCACGGCTTCGGCAAATCTGTCGGTATGCACAGCGGCATGATCGGCATTGACAGCAAGGGCGGATTTGCCCTTTGCGGCAAATTCGAGGAATGCACGGAGCTGTGCGACACCATCGGAGGAAGTGCGGGACAGGTCGATCTGTTCCGGACGGATGACGGAGAATACCATCATGCCCTTTCTTGCACGGGACACGGCAACATTCAGTCTGCGCCAGCCGCCGTCACGGTTGAGAGGTCCGAAGTTCATGGATACCCTGCCGTTCTGATCGGGACCATAGCCCACGCTGAACAGGATCACATCGCGCTCGTCACCCTGTACATTTTCCAGATTCTTGATGAAGATCGGCTCGTACATGGCGTTGGCATATTCCTCCAGTTCCGGATTCTTCAGAAATTCCTCCGACAGCATATCATCAATGAGATTCTGCTGCACGACGCTGAACGTTACCACGCCGATGCTTTCTTGACGGAGCTGTTCATCCCACAGGCGGCGGACGATCTCCTCGACCACGGCGCGTGCTTCGGCAGGATTCTGCTTGGTTCTGCCCTTGTCATAATAGCCCTCGACATGCACCCATTTCACCTCAGAAACGAGATCCGCCGGTGACGGGAAGGTCAGGAGCTTATTCTCATAGAAACGCGCATTGCTGAACGCGATCAGGCTCTCATGGCGTGAACGGTAATGCCAGAGCAGATGCTTCTGGGGCATGGACAGTGCAAGGCAGTCATCCAGCACGCTTTCCAGATCCTCCTGGTCATAATGCTCCTCATCCACCTGATTGGAGGTGAAGAAGCTGGTCGGCGGGAGCTGGCGCGGGTCGCCCACGACAATGACATTCTCGCCCCTTGCGATCGCGCCGACCGCTTCACTGGTCGGGAGCTGGGATGCCTCGTCAAAGATCACGAGGTCAAATTTCGGGAACGCCGGATCAATGTACTGCGCCACGGAGATCGGGCTCATGAGCATACAGGGGCACATCCGGCGGAGCAGGTTCGGGATGCTGTCAAACAGCTTGCGGATGGGGAGCATCCTGCCGCCGCTTCTGATGGCTCTTTGGAGAATGGCGATCTCCGAGGAGGAGGCACCACCCGCGCCCTGTGCCGGGATTCTGGCAGAAAGCCGGGAAACCAGCTCCTGAACTGTGAGCTGTTCAAATTCTCTTGCAGTATCGCGGTATTTCTGTACCTGCGCTTCAAACTGCGCCTCCTGGAAGGAGGTCAGTGCAGGATGCTTCCGGAAGCCGTCCGCGATCACGGCACGGCACAGCTCGCACTCGAATGCGGGGAGGAGGTCATCCTCTGTGAGCGTATCCTGCTGATAGGCTTCTGTGAGCTTTGCAAGCCCCAGCTCTCCGAGGGCGTTCATGGCATTCTGGAGAACGGTGCGCTCACGCAGTCGGGAGATGTCGCCGCACCAGCCCTTTGCGGCTTCCCGCAGTGCTGTGAACCAGTCCTCCTCCGTCAGAAGTGACGCGGTATCGACGGCATATTCTGTCTGCAGCTGCGTCAAAAGTGCATTCAGCTCCGCCGCACCCTCACAGTGTTCCGTCACGCGCAGGCGCAGGGCCTCATCCGCCTTCATGCAGCGGAGGGCTTCACGGATGCCGCCCGACTGCGTAAGGCTCTGTGTGCTGTCGCAGAGGCGCACGGAATTGGCGTACAGACCGGATAATGCTGTAAAATCGGTGTTTTCCCCCTTCCAGCTGCTGCCGAATACGGAGGTCAGCGCGGCATCCGCATCACTGACTGTGCGCTGCAGTGCGGCATGGGTTTCGAGGGTATCGCAGAGGGAAAGGTAGCTTTCCGCTGTCACAGCGGCAGGATTCTTCGCATGGAGCGTCATTTCCTTGAGGAGCTTATTCTTGCCGAGGAGCTTCGGCAGGAACCATTTCTGCTCGTTTCGCTTCCAGTCAAGCCGTGCCGCGGCGGCATCTACATTGAAAATAGAGCTTTCATATTCGGACGCAAGCTTTTCATGCAGTGCGGTGTATTGACTGCCCTCGGAGAGCAGGCGGTTCAGCTCTTCGCGCTTCTGTCCGGCATCACTGCCGAGTGCAGTACCAAGGTAATCGCCGGAGACAGCAGAAGCCAGCAGCTCCGTCATTGCCGCATATTCTGCATAGCTGGTGTGCGGATCAAGGGAAAGTGCGGCGCAAAGCTCCTGCCAGTGTGTGCGTTCCGTATCGGCAAGGGTCTGCAGACGGCGTGCGCACTGCTCAAAGGCATCGCGGATCTCCATGGAATATTCCGTCTTCCGGTAGCGGCGCAGGGCGGAATTGCGGAAACCTCCGCATTCCCGTCCGGCTGTCGCGACGCGCTGCACTGCCTCCAGGCAGGCGGCATAATGCGCAGGTGTGCAGGCAGCGGCAAAATCTGCGCCGAGATCAATGGTATTCTTGTACTTTGCATTCGCATCAAATTTTACAATGGCATCATACAGGGACATTCCCGCCGGCTGAATGCTGTGGAGCTGTTCCATGATGCCGTTGAGGGCATCGCGCTGCGCTCTGAGGGAATCCGCTGTCCGTTCATAGGCTTCGGGGGACTTGACATGCCCGACCTCCAGCGTTCTGGCAAGCTGACCGAGAACAGCTTTCTTCTGCGTCTTATTGGAATGCATCTCCAGGCAGAACGGCGCAAGCCCGATACCGGCAAGACGCTTCTGCACGACGGAGAGAGCTGCCATTTTTTCTGCTACAAAAAGGACGGATTTCCCCTGATAGAGGGCGTTGGCGATCATATTGGTAATGGTCTGGGATTTGCCCGTTCCGGGAGGTCCGTGCAGGACGAAGCTCTCCCCCTTTGATGCCGCATAGATCGCCGCAAGCTGGGAGGAATCCGCACTTGTGGGAACTGCCATATCCGACGGTGCAACGGAATGGTCAAGCTCCGCCGGGGGCATGTCAATGGACTGCGGCTCCCAGGTGAGCTTTCCTGCCATGAGGGAGGAAACGACCTTGTTCTGCGCAAGCTCCGCACTCCTTGTGCGGATGTCGTTCCACATGATGAACTGGCTGAACGAGAACTGACCGAGGAATGCATATTCCGCAATGTCCCATCCCTTTTTCGCCATGACAGCTCTGCGGACAGTGCTGAATACCAGAGCAAGGTCGATGCCGCTTTCATCCATGGGCAGGGGATCCAGTCCGGAGATGCGGATGCCGAAGAACTGGCGGAGCATTTCCAGCAGTGTGATGTTCATCTGCGTTTCCTCGCCCCGGATGCGCAGGAGGTAGGAACGCTTCTGCACCTTACGCACCAGATCTACCGGTACCAGTACCAGCGGCGCATAGCGCGGACGGCTGCTCTGGTCGGTTTCGTACCATTTGAGGAAGCCGAGGGCAAGATAGAGCGTATTTGCGCCGTTTTCCTCAATGCTCAGCTTTGCCTGACGATGCAGCTTCTTGAGTACGCGTTCCAGCTCCGCCTCTTTCAGGAAAGTGCGCAGACGCTTGTTCTGAAATTCCGCGTCTGCGATCGCAGAGATCAGGTCGCGTTCGTTTTCGATCTCATACATCTTGCTGTCGGAAATGGCAATGGTCACATCCTGCGGACCGGGCATGATGCTCAGATCCGTACCCCTGGACATCTCATCCTCGATCTTTGCCATATCCGCTGTCATGAACTGCACATTGGAGGCACTGGGACGGAAATTCAGCAGACTGTTGCGCAGGCTGAGATCAAGCAGCTTGCGTTCCCAGAGTCCCTGCTTTGTTACCAGCTGTTCAGCGGCTTCCGCTTCGGGCAGATGCGGTCGGATCTCCTTGGGAGCGGCGGTGATCTCCTTATCACGCCGTTCTCCGAAGTCCGCAGCCGTGAAGCTTTCCTTCCCGGAGAGCTGCACCGGCATCGGGCGGATCCCGCTGCAGCGGCAGCGGAGAATATCCAGTGCAAACTCGAAGCCGCCTTCGTCCTCCAGATGTGCATTCGCATGATGTTCTGCGCGGTCAAAGTCACAGGGCTTTCCCGCTGTGAAATCCGTGCATTCCACAAGGCATATGCTGTCAATGCCGGCGGCTGTGCGTTTGGTGATGGCAGTCACATCATCGGTGATGCATTCCGGAAAGGTCTCCTCCTCCAGCCAGCATCCGGCAAAGGCATGACCCGCTGTGAACAGCAGGAGGGGGCGCAGCTGCACCGCCTCCAGACAGGCAGCATACAGCAGGGAAAGATCAATGCAGGTACCGCATTTCTGCTCCAGCACAGCATGGGGCAGGCGCACACGCTGCCCGACGCTTCCGAAGCTTGCAGGCGGCATGGTGTAGGCAAGATTTTCCGTCTGCAGCGCGGCATAGATCGCCGCCGCCTGCTTCTTGACGATGTTGGGGTTCCTGCTCTGATAGCCGGTGAAGGCAGGATCACCTGTCCATTTCTGGAGGAACTGCGCCGCCTTTCCCAGCAGCTCTGCAATGCGCGGGTGATTGGGCATCACATAGGCAGCGGTCATCTCCGGCAGATGCTGTGTGCCGAGCCACTGGTCGGGCGCAAGCAGCTCCACCGGCAGCTCCTCGCGGCAGAGAAGCTCCTCGCCAGCAAGCACCTCCACATGCAGGAGAGCGGCAAGACGTTCGGTCAGGGCATAGAGATATTCCGGCGAAACGGTGAGCCGGACGGGCGCAAGCTCCAGCGGCGTATCCGGCTGGAGCTGATCGACCGGTATGGTGAGGGGATGTGCAAATGCCGGCTCTGCGGTGATCTGCACCGTGAGCGCGGAGATCGGGGCATCACTCAGGTTCCGCAGTGTCAGACTGCGGAGAACTGGGACATAATTCTGCTGCAGTGCAAAGCTGACAAAGGGGGTCAGCTGCGCTGTGATCTGTATTCTGGATTCCATGGTTTCCCTTCTTTCTCTGCCGGCAGGCTTCTGCACGGCAGCGGGTGTTTTTCCCATTATAGCACAAATTTCAGCGAAACGCAAGACGATCCGGCAAATTCCGTACATTCTCCCCCTTGACAAAGCCGCTGCATTGTGGTATCATAGAAACATCAGCAGAACACCCCGCAGGAATCCCGCGCTGTTTCGGCAGTTTGGGTGCGGAACAGAAAATATCTAAAAAATTTGAAATTTCCTCTTGATTTTTTAGTGAAAATATAGTATAATAGAGTTACAACAAAGAACACAGCCCCTGCGGCAGATAGGAGTCAAACATGGATGAGATGAATATCAATCCGGAGATTTTCACCTTGACGGATGAAGAAGGCAATGAGCATGAATTTGAGCTGATGGATGTCATGGAGGTAGACGGTACTACCTACTATGCACTGGTTCCCTATTCTGAGGATCCCGAGGCTGCGCTGGAGGAGGACACAGAGCTTGTCATCCTGAAGGGCGGCGCGGATGAGGATGGTGTGGACTATCTCACGACCATCGACAACGATGAGGAATACGACCGCATCGGCAATATGTTCATTGAGCGCATTTCCGAAATGCTGGAAGAGGGCTTTGATGAGGAAGAAGCTGAATAACCGCAGCTTCGCATAACAGCGTAAATATTCTGCCTTGTTCGAGTAATTATAGTTTTTATAATCCAACACTCATACTAAGGGAATTTGGCTCTGACAGTGAAGTGCAGACCTCCCGGTCCGCAGCAAAGGGTACTTCGGTAAACCTCCTGCGGTAATCGGACGAAGGGAGCGTGCAGCTTTCAGGCGGATACCCACCTTGCGGATACGCTTGGTTTTATTTCGCTATATGACGGCAAGGCGGTTTATTTAATAAACAAACAACAGCACCTGCGTTTTGCGGGTGCTGTTTTGTTTGTGGAAGGGTTTTCGATGAAAGGGCGGTGCTGCGCATCACCGCTGCAAAAGACTGCCGCCTTTTGCAGCCATTATAGTTTGAGAAATTGTCATTATTCGCTGAAATGCTTCGCATACCGGAAATCAATCGTTCCCGAAAATGCGTCGAATCCGATCTCTGTATTGCCCGCAGTGCAGACAAGGTAGGAATTTTTGTAGAACAGCGGAATAAATGCATGGCTGTCCAGAATTGCCTGCTCCGCCATGCCGTAGAGCTTTACGGAATCAGCAGTCTTCTGTGTGTTGGCAAGCTCTGCCATGATGCCGGTAAATTCCGCGGATGAGAAGCCGAGCCGCTTCTGCTGTGTGATGAACTGCCGGAGCATGTCATAACAGCTGTTCCGGTCCGCGCCGACGCTGTACAGCGCGATGCTGTAATCACCGGAGGCAATGCGCGATGCATATTCATCCGGCGTAACTGTCTCCAGACCGATGTACTGCCCGAACAGCGTCTGCCATTCCTGACAGATGGTCAGCAGTGCGTCCGTATCCGTGATGTCCGTGGAAACCAGAATGCGGATGGTGTTCATGGAATTGAGATGCAGTGCCTTTTCCGCCTTATCGAACAGCTCAGCCGCCCGTGCCGGATTGTAGGGGAGTGCAAGCGGTTCATCCGCCTGGATCTCACGGTAGGAGCTGCCCAGCAGATCCACCGCCGGCGGGATCACACCGTAGGCAGGAAGGAGATCCGCGCTGAGCTTCGGTGCATATGCGGAACGGTCAATGGCGTGTGCCAGTGCAAGCCGCAGATCCTCGTTCTGCAGGATCTCATTGTCCGGATTGAAGATCAGTCCCATCGTTTCCGCATATTCCGAAACCACAGTATGCTCCTTGGAATCCATGTATTTTGTCGAATTGCTCAGGGTTGCCAGCACATCCGCGCCGCCTTCCGCGAATTTTGTATCTGCAGAGGACTGCGATTTGAGAATGTGGAAGGTCAGACTGCTCGGAGAAATGTTCTCCGCATCATAATGTGTCGGATTTTTGCGCAGCGTCAGGAAGTTTTCGCTGCCGTATGCGTCATAGTTCCACTTCGTCAGATAAAATGCACCGTTGCACAGCACTGTATCCATGTCCAGTCCGTATCTGCCGTTTGTGGAGAGGAAAAACGCCTCATTGCAGGGAACTGCACAGGGCTGCGCCAGCAGCTGCAGAAATTCTGTGTTCATATATTCCAGCTGAAAGATCACCGTCATGTCATCCGGTGCAGACACACCAAGTTCTGAAACATCCATTGTCCCAGCCATGATGGCATTGGCATTTTTCAGGCAGGCAAAGGTGCTGGCATAGGGCGACTTTGTAACAGGATCCAGGATACGGCGGAATGCGTATACATAATCCTGCGCCGTGACCGGCACTGTCTGTTCCTCTGTCAGTCCGCTGCGGTACCAGCAGCAGCCCTCGCGCAGATTGAACATATAATACAGCCCGTCCTCGGAGATGGTATAGCTTTCTGCACCGGCAGCCTCCGGCACGCCGTTTTCATCCAGCCGCACCAGCCCCTCCATGAGATTGGTGATGAGAATATCTGCATTTTCGTTATCCGCATACTGCGGGTCAAGGCAGGCAGGATTTCCGGCAAGCGCACAGGTGAACTGAAATCCCTTGCCGTCCTCCTCACTCTCCGAACAGCCTGCACAGAACAGCATCGCACCGGAAAGCAGGATGCAAATGATTTTTTTGAACATGATATGACTCCTTTCAGTCTGTCGAAGAGGGTACGCAGTACCTTCCGAATATAGTGCCTCCCTTTGGGAGTGATGTCAACAACTTTAGAGAATCGGTTTCAAAAGGCGATAGCCTTTGGCGGGTCGCGGGGGCGCAGCCCCCGCCCCAAATCCCCCTCCCTTTGGGAGGGGGCAGGGGGTGGGGCAGCTACAGGATGCCTATCCGTTAAGAAAAGGAATTTTCTATAGTATATCTCATTATACTATTATACCATCCGCACCGCCGCTTCGCAATACTTTTCAGCGCATTAAATTTAAATTTTTTTCAAAAAACTATTGACAAAATATGAATAGGATGGTATAATGTATTATGAAAGCTTGTAATCTGCTGCATGGCTGCGGCTTGCGGGAAGAAGATGGGAAATTTAAGGTGTTGTGAATTTTGCTGAAAAACATCCTCCGTTTTTTGTGAATCCTGCATCCGACGAAATGCATGAAACCGGTTGACTTTTGTGCTGTAAAATGGTATAATTGATAGAGAATGATTTCCGACAGAATGATGAGGTGTTTATATATGAGAAGAAATCTGAAGGGCTTTACATTGGTGGAGCTGATCGTTGTGATTGCAATTATCGGCATCCTGGCTGGTATTCTTGCACCTGCAATGAGCAGCTATTACAGAATGGCACGTCTGAAGGACGAGAACGCCAATGCCCGTATGGTATTCAATGCGGCACAGACCGAAATGCAGAAGTTCATGAACATTGACCGTATCGCAGAAACGGACAGTCCGTTCGGCGGCACACTCATTGTGACATATTACGAGAATGGACTGATCACAACGACCCATACTGTGGGCATCAGTTCTTCGCTGGTATCAGTTACCGATGATCTCGACGGCGCAGATGCGATCCGCGATTTTGTTGCTGAGGTCAACCAGACAGTATCCGACGGCGCAGAGAAAAACTGGGCAGTCTGCATTCAGGACTACACGATCAAGGGCTGTTTCGCGGCAGATACTGCGACCGGTAATTATATCGGCAGATGCTCTTCCAAGGATGGTTCCGGCGATAAGGCGGAATCCACAGACCGTTCCACTACCAATTTCAACGCGATCATGGGCACAGGTACGGAGCTTGCTAATTTCACGGAAAGCTTCTATGGTCTGAGAAATTACCCGTAATGTACAATTGCATATTTCAAAAGCCGGCAGTGCTGCCGGCTTTTTTATATGCAGGATGCTGCAGCTGTAGCGGAGTACAGCAGTATGCCAGAATCTGCGAATTTCTATATTTCGACATTTTTTTCTGAGGAAAAAACTGGCTACTACATTTTGTAATTCTATGTCGGGAAATTTTCCACAAGGTCGAAAAATGGCGTGGACACGTTGGTTTTCCACCGTTTCCACAGAATTGTCAACAATGGCAGTATGGAAACCGCGTTGTTTTCACAGAGTTTTCCACACGTTTGTGGAAAACACGGTGGAGAATTTTGAATACAGCTTGTATATTGCGGGAAAATGAGGGGATGCTAATGATCGTATAGCACAAGATCCCAGAAAGGCGGTTTCTTCCATGATCAAAGGCGTAAACAGAAAGGTGATTGAGATCAACCATCCCGACAGCGTATATTTTGAACGTGCGGTACTCTATCTCAGACCGGACATTGCAGAAGTTCCCCTGCATGAAGCACAGGCGGAAACGGAATATTATATGCAGAACGCACCGGCAGGACGCAGGAGGACGCGTCTGCGAGGCTGGCTGATTTTTCTGCTCGGTGCTGTCAGCTCCGCCGGCGCGGCAGCACTTCTTCTTGCTGCTGACAATTTTCTGAATTTTTTTTAAAAGTAACGCAAAAAGGCTTGTAATTCCGTTGTTTCCGTGGTATAATATTTATGTGTCTATCTACTCCGGGGAATCCCGCCTCTGCGGCGCATCCCCGAAGCACAAAGAAAGGTGATATCATGGCTAAGAGAGAAACAGCCTTTTCAGAAAGGGAAAATATGATTATCGGACGCAATCCCGTCCGTGAAGCTCTGCTCAGCGGGCAGGCGATTGATACAGTATATGTCAGCGGCGGTGCAGGCTTGCATGAGATCCGCACGCTGGCGCAGGAAAAAGGCGCAGTGGTGAAGACGGTCAGCGACCAGAAGCTGTCCCAGATGACGGAGGGCGTACACCAGGGCGTGATCGCCTTCGGTGCATGTGCCGACTATGTGACAGTGGAGGATCTGCTCGATGTCTCCGCGAAGAAGGGGACAAAGCCCTTCATTATCATCTGCGATGAGATCGAGGATCCGCATAATCTGGGCGCGATCATCCGGACGGCAGAAACTGCCGGTGCGGATGGCATCATCATCCCGAAACGCCGCAGTGCCATGCTGACCCCGACCGTACATAAGACCTCCGCAGGTGCAGCGAGCTGGCTGCCGGTGGCAAGAGTATCCAACCTTGCTTCCGCGATCGAAAAGCTTAAAAAGGCGGGCGTGTGGATCTATGGCACGGATATGAACGGCAGCCTTTACACAGAAACAAAGTTTGACGGTGCTGTTGCGCTCGTCATCGGTTCAGAGGGCAGCGGTATGAGCCGCCTGATCCGCGAGAAATGTGATTTTCTCGTAAAGCTCCCCATGATGGGAAAGATCACATCCCTGAATGCCTCCGTGGCAGCGGGAATTTTCATGTATGAAGTTGTACGGCAAAGAGGATAGGAGTCTGTATAGAAATGGGAAAACAAAACATGACACTGGAGGATATTCTGAATGAATATGCTCCTGTTTCTGCCGAGAAAAAGAAAGACGCGGCAGAACCGCCTGCACCGGCACCGGAGCCGGTCAGACAAACCGCACCGGCAGAAACCAAATCACCGGATATTTCCGATATTACCGCTGCCGCGGAGCAGAAGAAGGCAGAGCGGCAGCAGCAGTACCGTGACGAATTTGCACAGGCGGCGGAGGAACGCCGGGCAGGCAGACAGCCGCTCTATACCAATCGCCGTGCTTCCATGGCTGTCGATCATTCAAAGGTTTCCTTCATTCAGTCCTCCGCAATGGAGATCGACAATATGCCCATGCGCGTCAACGGCACTGCCAATACCCAGCCGTCCGAGCCGGAGCCGCCTAAGCCCCAGCCGCCGGTGGTGAACGATACGCCCAAGATCCGCCGCATGAGCGATTCCACACGCGCTAAGGAAATGGAAAAGCGCAAGCGGAAAAAGAAGCGCGTGCCTGTGGATGAGGAGGGCTATACCTACGACCGCGAACGTCCGGAGGGCGAGTATCTGTATACGCAGATCCATGGTGCAAAGAAAGCCCGCCACCGCCGGAAGGTCAACCGTGACGACGTAACAGCCTTCGGCACGGAAACACTGAGCCTGAGTACCCTGGACGCTGTACCCGTGGCACAGGTGCCGGAGCCGGAGCCTGTCAAGCCCGTGGATGTCAAGCCCGCTCCCAGAGCGGAGATGACCAGCATCAACCTCAGCGCGGGCAGCCTGACCGATGCCAATGCCCTTGATGTCAGCATCACCCGCACACCGGAGGAAGCGGAGGAAGAGACAAGGCGGCAGCAGCAGCTTCTCTCCGACCGCATGGAGCTGGAAAATGCAGCAGACATCCGCAATGATATTGCAGAGCTTCGTGATGCCATCAGCTTCCGTATCATGGCTCTGACCCTGGTGATGCTCATTAGCGGCTTTTTGTCCTTCGGGGATATTCTCTCCGTCGGCTGGATGGAAGCCATGTCCGACCATATGCTTGCCGGCATCCAGACGCTGCTGGGCATTGCGGCAGCGGTGGTCTGCTATCCTGTTCTGAAAAACGGCTTCCGGCGGCTCTTTACGCTCCATGCCGATACGGACAGTCTCGCAGCGGCAGCCCTGTCCGGCTGTCTGCTTGCCTCGGTTTCCGCATTCATTGCTCCGGAGGTAATGGCGGAGGGTGCAGTCAAGCTCTACATGCCCTGTGCAGTGCTGGTGCTTCTGCTGCATTCCGTCGGCAAGCTCCTGATCGTCAACCGTGAGGAGACCAATCTGAAGCTCGCTGCACGCCGGACCGGCTGCTGCGGTCTGCATGTGGTCGAGGATGAGAAGCGCGCGGAAACGATCACGCGCGGCGTACTGGGAGATTTCCCCATCCTGACAGCAATGCGCCGCACGGACTGCCTTACGGATTTCCGCAAATATACATATTCCGCCGATCTTGCCGACCGCTTCTGCCGGATCGCCGCACCGCTGTGCATCGGGCTTTCCGCAGTACTGGCAGTTCTGCTGACCTTCCTCAAGGCAGAAAGTCCTGCCTATGGTCTGATGGTCTTTTCCATGTTTGCCTCTGCCTGCGGCTGTGCAGCCATCACCTTTGTGGCAAATCTGCCCATGTATAAGGCAGTCCGCCGCATGGTCAGAAACGGCGCACTGATGCTCGGCTACCAGAGCGTGGATGATTTCTATGACACCAATTCCGTCATGTTCGATGCTGCCTCCATGTTCCCGGATGGTTCCGTGAAGCTGGCAGGCGTGAAGATGTTCTCCAGCATCCGTCCGGAGGAAAGCCTCTATGCTGCAGCAAGCCTTTCCAGACATGCAAGCAGCGTATTCAGCGGTATTTTCCGCGAGGTGCTTGCCGGCAAGGAGCAGAAGCTCTATCATGTGGAGAATTATGTCTACGAGGACGGCATGGGACTCTGCGGATGGATCAACAACCAGCGCGTTCTGCTGGGCAACCGTGAGCTGATGGTCAGCCACAATATCGAGGGTATGCCTGCACGCAATAAGGAAGCCGAGCTTCTCGGAAGCGGCAAGGAAGCGGTATATCTGTCCGTTTCCGGCAATCTTTCTGCTATGTTCCTGGTAGAGCTTCGTGCCGACCCGCAGGTGAAGTACTGGGCAAAGCTCATGACGCGCCGCGGTATCTGCATGATCCTCCACAGTGTGGATGCCATGATCACCATTCATCGTATTTCTGAGCTGTTTGATGTGCCGCAGGAGATGCTCAAGATCCTGCCCGTCAAGATGCAGCCCGACTATGCTGCAGAAACGGCTCCCACAGAAAATATGAGTGCTTCCACAGCATGTTCCGGCACCTTCAGCGGCATGGCACAGCTCATTCTGGGTACCAAGACCGTCCGCCGCGCTGCTGCACTGGGCGTTATTGTTCAGGCAGTGACCATGCTCTTCGGCTTTGGCATCGTACTCATGCAGGAGGTTCTGAATGTCGGCATGTCACCCGTCTGGATGATGGCACTTCAGGTCGCAGCCTCCATCATCACACTGATCGCAGTCAATTTCCGCCGCATCTCTTAGAAATAGAAAGGGGAACTGGATGGAAGAATATCCCAACTGGAATCCGGGAAGCTCCGGCGGCTCCGATCTGCCGCGCCCGAAAAAGAAGCCGACAGCGGTGCCTTCGCCCGATGCAGAGAAAAAAACCGATACGCCCGGATCCGTCCCTCCGGCAAAGCCTGTTTTTCAGCGTCCGGAACCCTTCCAGCCGGAAGCACCGGTGCAGAAACCGGCAGGCAGAGAAACGGAGAGCAGCAGGGAAGAACGCCACAGCTACGGCAGGGACACCATGCAGCTGCGGACACCCCTGCAGAATATCGCATACGATACTGATTTTGAACGCCGGCGTGCAGTACCCCTGCCGCCGCGTTCGTCACATCCGCAGCAGGCACGCCCTGCAAAAACGACTCCCGCCGCAAAGCCAGCACCTGCTGCAAAGAAACGCCCGGCTTCTCCTGCTCCCGCCGCACCGGTGCGGAAGAAGAAGCGGCGGCTTTCACCGCTCGGCAGACTGGTGCGCGGCATTGCCGTGCTTGCAGCCTCCGTATTCCTGCTCTATTCCTGTGCCGCACTCCTCCTGATCGGAAGATTGGAGCGTTTGCCGCAGGAGCCGCGTACCGTGACCGACGGCGCGCTGGATGCCTCCCATGTCAGGAGCATCCTGCTCATCGGCACGGATGCCCGTGATCCCAGTGAGCGCGGACGCTCGGATTCCATGATCTTAGCGTCCATCAATTCCCGCACGAAGAAGATCTGGCTCACCTCGTTCATGCGCGATGCCTATGTGCAGATTCCCGATCATGGCAGCGACAAGCTCAATGCCGCCTATGCCTACGGCGGTGCGGAACTGCTCATGGATACGCTGGAGCTGAACTACGGCGTGAGCATTGACGACTGCATGACGGTCAGCTTTTCCGGCTTTGCGGGGATCATTGATGCCTTTGGCGGTGTGGAGATCACCATGTCCGATGCGGAAGCCAGGGCACTCAATGAGATCCTCATCAGCGAGGTCAACGAGCTGATGGGGGATGCGCGGGATGCCGACCTGCTGGACGGCGGCGGCACCTTCCATCTCAGCGGCAAGCAGGCTCTGTCCTACAGCCGTATCCGCTATGTCGGCAATGCGGACTTTGAACGCACCTCACGCCAGCGCGAGGTGATGACGCAGCTGTTCGGCAATCTGAAGACCGGACTTGTCACTGCTGTTCCGGAGCTGATGTCCGCCGCGCTCCCGCATGTGGGAACGAATATGTCAACAGGGGAGATGTATCTGCTCTCCCTGCGTGTGCCGTTCGTGCTGGGCTACGATATCCAGCAGCTCCAGATCCCCGCAGAGGGAACATGGTCGGCGCAGACCGTGGGCGGTCAGTCCGTCCTCACTGTGGATTTTGAAGAAAATACCGGGCTGCTGCAGGAAACTGTATATGCAGCCTCAGAATCATAAAGGAGGCAGAATGGGAAAGATCACCGCATTTCTGCTGGCACTTACCGCGCTCTGCATGTGCCTGACCGCATGTGACGCAGAGCCGACAGAATCCGTGTCAGAAACAACGGCACCTGCCGCAGATACCACACAGCCGCAGGAATCCGAAGCAGAAACCAGCCAGACTTCCGCCAGCCCCGCCGGCGAGGCACTGCCAGCCGCAGAACGCGCACAGCAGCTTGCCGCGCAGGAGGGAAAGCATGTGTCGGATGAGACCGGCAGCATGACGAAGGAGGAGCTGCGTGTTCTGAATGAAATGGCAGAGTCGCTTTTTGCTGCCAATGCCATACATGCCGCAGCAGTCATCACCAATGATCTTGGTGAGCTGTCACCGGATGCCTTTGCGTCAGAATACTACAGTACCCTGTACGGTAAGGACAGCACGGGCTTTCTGGTGCTTGTCAACAACGACACCGGCGAGGACAGAGTATATACCTCCGGTGCGTGCAGTCTGTACCTGTCACAGGAGGAGATCGGGCTCGCGGTTGCAAAAGCCACGCCCGACCTCGTAACGGGTGATTATGCTCCCGCGCTGGAGCTGCTGTTCCAGCTCGGCGATGCAATGCCCGACACCATATATGACCGGAGCGGCATTCTCAGCCGCGAGCAGTACGACGGCTTCCTTGTGGCAGCGAAAGAAGCGATGGGGGACAGCGACAAGCAGTACAGCGTTCTCTTAGTGAACACCCGTATCTGGCAGACGGAAAATTCCCTCCAGCTCTATGCGGATGCACAGCGTCGGGAGCTGAATGATGACGCACTCCTCGTTGTGGATGTGGATGAACTGATCTGCGCCGTATCCGGTGATTTTGACGGTGCTTCCACGCTCACAGCCGAGCTGAACGCCGTGCTGCAGGATACCGCGTCCCTGCCCATCACTGCGGCAGTGAATACCTACTATGACAACATGAAAGAACGAAAATAACGGAGGAAAGCCCTATGCAGACAGATATCCGATCCATCCTTGACAGCACCGGCAGGGTCATTGTCGGCAAAGAAGAAACCATGCTCCACGCCGCCATTGCCATGCTCTGCGGCGGTCACATCCTGTTGGAGGATGTTCCCGGTGTGGGAAAGACCCAGCTTGCAGCAGCATTGTCAAGATCCGTCGGCGGCGAATTTCACCGCATCCAGCTCACACCCGACATCATGCCGTCCGATATTACGGGCTATTCTGTGGTCGATCAGAGGGACGGTTCCCTCGAATACCGTCCGGGCGCAGCGATCTGCAATTTCCTCCTGGCGGATGAGATCAACCGCGCCTCCCCCAAGGTGCAGTCTGCACTCCTGGAGATCATGGAGGAACACCAGATCAGCCTTGACGGACAGACCCACATCCTCCCATCACCTTTCATGGTCATTGCAACCCAGAATCCCGTGGAGACCTATGGTACCTACCATCTGCCGGAGGCGCAGATGGACCGTTTCTTCATGAAGCTCTCCATGGGCTATCCTACACTGCAGGAGGAGCTGGACATCCTCGACCGCAACGGTGAGCGCAATCCCATTCAGAATATCACGGAACCGGTCATGACACCGGAGCAGGTCTGCGCCCTCATGGAAAAGGCAGCGCAGGTGAAGGTCTCCGATGCTGTCAAGGAATACATCCTTGCCCTTGTCCGTGCCACACGCGAAAGCGACCTGACCACGCTCGGTGTCAGCCCCCGCGGCAGCATTGCCTGCTACAAGGCAGTCCGCGCCTCTGCGTTCGTGCATGGGCGGAATTATGCCACTCCCGACGATGTGAAGGAGCTGGCTGTTCCCGTGCTTGCGCACAGGATCCTCCTGTCTCCCAAGGGACGAAACAGCCTCGGCAGCCCGGAGGTGCTTGTCAAGCAGCTGCTCGATACCATCCCCGTTCCGGCGGATGGTGCGGTACGGTGATGCTATGAACGGACAGAAGAAACAGCATTCCGGTATCGTTTCCTATTGTAAGCTTGCCGCCGCGTTCCTGCTGATGTTTGCCATGGCATATGTCTTTACCTTCTATCTGGATGGTGACATCGGTGTCGTGATCTGGAGCTTCCTGCTCATCGCGCCGATATTGTCCTTTTTGCTGGCACTCCTTGCCCGCCGCCATATCCGTGCAAGCCTGCAGGCACCGGTCTATATCGCCAAGGGAAAGCGTTTTTCTGCCAATGTGCAGCTGAACGCAGACGGCTTCCTGCCGATCCCCTTTCTCCGGCTGGAGCTGCAGCAGACAGCGAATTTTCAGCCGGAGGATGCACGCTGCATCCAGACCTCCCTGTCTCCGAAGGCTCCGGAGAGGATCGCCTATGAACTGACCGCCCGGTATGCCGGAAGCGGTGGCGTATCACTGGAGTCCGTGCATGTGACGGACTACCTCGGACTGCTCAGTCTGCCGGTGCAGGGCTTTCCGCATTATGTGAAGATCGGCGTGATCCCGGAGATCCCATCCCTTACCGGTGCCGGTGTCATGCTCCATACCGTCAGCGATGTTGTACTGACCCAGGATGATGAGGAGGAGGAATCCGCTGCGGCGTTTTCCTCCATGTCCATGCCCGGCTATGTACACCGCGATTATGTCGAAGGCGACAGCCTCCGCCGCATCAACTGGAAGCTCTCCGCCAAGCGCGGCAGGCTCATGGTGCGTATGGATGAAGCCGCCTCCGCTGTCCGTCCCACGGTCATCCTCGATCTGCGGCAGGCAGAAAATGAGGACGCGCTCCGGATGCGGGAAACGCTCATGGAGGGTGCACTGGGCTTTCTGATTCTGCTCGTCCGGCAGGGCATTCCCTGCTCCATCCGTTTCGCATCGGAGGGCAGCTGGAAGCATCTCATTCTCGAAAGTGAGGACGCTGTCCGCGAAGCGGCAGTGGAGCTGGGCGCAGCGGATTTCCGCAATGACGGCTGCCGTCTGGACAGGGAAGCACTCATGGAACGTGCCGGTGCCTTCCTGATCTATACCGCCGATCCCGATCCGGTGCTTGCGGCGGAGATGGCAGAATTTCACGACCATGGCTACCTGTGCTGTGTCGTGCCGGAGTGCCTCCAGGCGGAGAGCATCCCCCACGCCGACACAGTCTGGACGCTGTCAGCGGATCACACAATGACCGCTCTGCAGAAATGAGGTGGCGCAGATGTGGAATAAATTACAGCAATTGGTGCAGAATCCCGCAGTGCAGTTTCTGAAGAAGCTCTGCGGCGATCCCGTACAGCTCTATGTCATTATGCTCGTGACCACCATTATAGAATATTACCACAGCGGCTGGACATGGGTCTATACGCTGGTCTGCACATTCCTGACCTTCCTGCTCATGAAATTCTACGATTTCGTAGCAGCGCACAAATACCTCGGTCCTGTCTGTTACCTGGGCTTCCTGGTGCTGGGACTGATCGCCGTATGGATCCTGACAGAGATCGGGTACAGTAATTATCCCATTATCTTTGCGGTCTGGTTTCTGACACCGCAGAGTGCTGTGGATTTCTCGCTCTGGTACACGATCGCTATTTTCGTCCTCATGACGGGTTTTCTGAGCAGTGCCGTCTATTATTTCGGCAAGGTGCGCTACCGTATGGTGATGCAGTTCCTGATCATGCTCATCCCGCTGAGCATGTATGCAAAGGAAGGTCTCCAGATGGACGCGCTTCTGGTCATCATCCTCCTTGCATCGTATTTCCTGCTGATGATCTGGTGCCGCCAGCTTCGTGATACGCCGGACATCCGCCGCGTTCCCAGCCTGCAGGCGGGCATGTCGGTCGCGGTGTATGTGACCGCCTTCAGCATCCTTGCCGCCGTCATTCCGAAGCCCTCGATCAAGGCGGACAGAGAATTTATCGAGAATGCCATGGGCAACAGCAGCCTTTCGGACATCCTGATGGAGGCGATCAGCGTCTTTTCAGACAGTACGGACAACAGCATGATGTTCACCAACAATACCCGTACCGTCTATTATGTCAATTCCCCCGAACCGCTGCGTATGAGAACGCAGACCTATACCTATTATCTTGCGGATGATTCCTGGAACAAATTACAGGACTATGATTATCCCACTCTGGAATACACGGAGGAGGAGTTCTATCAGCCCCGCGCACTCCTGCAGGCGATCCTTGACGCGGCAAAGGCGGATGCCGGGCTTGCCGCAGACTACGGTCTGACCGACTGTATCACAGCGGAGCTGCCGGAGCAGAAGCTGCGTGGGGTCACTGTCATCCATAATCTCTGGGGCGGCTACCTGATGCCAACACCGACCAGATTCATGAGCATTCCCGACTGGCAGATGCCGCACACCGAGATGACACCCCATGATGCCATCACCTTCAGCGACCGCCCGTATGACAGGGGAACGGTCACCGCGCTTTTGTACTATTCCGACACATATGCCAATTACGAACAGGTCGCCGGTATTCTGAGCATGATCGACGCGGAAACCTACAACGATCTGCTCTGGGATGCGCATACCGTGCTGCAAGCGACCGACACAGAAGCAAGCGAGCTGCTTTATGACTGCTTCTATGAGCATATGGATGCGCAGATCTATCTGGAGAAATGCACGAAGCTGGATTTCCAGTCCGATGCTCTGGACGCGCTTGCCCGCGAACTGACTGAGGGTCTGGATTCCGATTATGAGAAGGCAAAGGCGATCGAACGCTATTTCTACGAGCAGGACTTTGTCTATGACATGTCCTACCAGAAGGCCAAGGATGACAATATCGAGGCATTCCTGTTCGAGTCAAAACGCGGCATCTGCTATGAATTTGCCACCGCCATGGTCATGCTCTGCCGCAGTGCCGGCATTCCCGCAAGGTATGTGCAGGGCTACAATATGACCGAGCCGTACAGCGGCAGATTTGAAGAAACAGAGATCAATTACCTGATCAAAGCCCGTGATTCCCACGGATTTCCGGAGGTCTATATTCCCGGCTATGGCTGGCTGAGCTTTGAGCCGACCGTTCCCATGACCGAGGAAGAGAGTGGATCCGCCGCAGAAAACTTCTATGTCATGCTCTGGGGCTTTGTTCTGCTGGGGCTGGCTGTCCTGGCGGCTTCCGGATATTTCCTTGCGCCCCATGTGCAGGAGTGGTATTTCAGACGCTCTCTGTCCCGTATGCAGCCCGCAGAAGCAGCGGCAGCGATCTTCCGCAGAATGCGAAGGCTTCTGCACCTTCCGGACAGCACCACCGTCATGGCTCTTGCGGAGCAATCCGCGGTATTCTGTCAGAATACGGCACTGTTCGAGGCGATGAACAGGCTTCTGTATGATACGGATGCAGAAATGCCCATGACAGCAGAAGCTCTGCGAAACGAGTATATCCAGTGGCAGTCCGCACGCACTGCCCACAGCAAAGAAGAAAAAGCAAAGGAGAAGAAGCACAGATGAACTGGTTTGAAGTAACGATCAATACCGAGACCCCCGCCGTGGACGCACTCTGCGCCATGCTCACCGATCAGGGGGTGAAGGGTTTTTCCATTCAGGATAAGGAATCCTTCCAGGAATTTCTGGATGATAAGGAGGGCAAGTGGGATTACATCGACGATGACCTGATGGGTCTGGCGAACTGTGATACCAAGGTGACCTTCTACCTGCCCGATGACGCACAGGGCGCGGAACAGCTCGCAGGTGTCAAGACCCTGCTGGAGCAGCTGAAGGTATCGGAACATGCCGCGCTTTTCGGCAGCCTTGCGCTGTCCTGCGGCAATGTTGCAGAGGATGATTGGGCGAATAACTGGAAGCAGTATTTCAAGCCCCTGCCCATCGGCGAAAAGCTGCTCATCAAGCCCTCCTGGGAGGAGCTTCCGGAAAACAATGACCGCATCGTGCTGGAGATCGACCCGGCTTCGAGCTTCGGTACAGGACAGCACCACACCACGCGCCTCTGTCTGGAGCTGACCGAGAAGATCCTCCAGCCCCATGACCGCGTACTTGACCTCGGCTGCGGCAGCGGTATTCTGTCCATTGGCGCGCTGCTCCTCGGTGCGGATTCTGCCATGGCAGTGGACATCGTGGATAATTCCGTCCGCACAGCCATCGAGAATGCCCAGAAAAACGGCATCGGTGCGGATCGCTATACAGCGTACTGCGGCGACATCTGCTCGGATGCAGCACTCTGCGAAAAGCTCGGCACCGGCTATGATGTCATTTGTGCCAATATCGTGGCAGATGTTCTGATCGCCATGTCCGGTTATTTCGGCAGATTCCTGAAAGAACAGGGTTACCTGATCGTATCCGGCATCATCATCGAACGCGCGGATGAGGTACTGGATGTACTGGAACAGGCAGGCTTCAAAAAGCTTGCCGTCAGTGAAAAAGAAGGCTGGGCAGCAGCACTGCTCCAGGCAAAGTAAGCAACAACATAACAAGAAGCGGCTCCTGCCATACGCAGAAGCCGCTTCATTATTTATCCTGACTTATACAGGAAGCTTTGTTACCAGTCCGATCGTGAACTTCAGAATGGTCAGTGCGTCCGAAGCAGACGGAGTACCGTCGCCGTCAACATCGGCAGCCAGACTGCCAGCCTCGGACAGTGCGTCGCCGCTGAGCAGATTCTTGTTCAGTGTCAGAACGTCCAGAATATCCACAGCACCATCACCATTGACATCGCCGTATACGGTCTCGTCATCGCCGTCCGTTGTGGGCTGATCCGGATCGGTCGTTGTTTCACCGGCAGAGCTGTACAGATCCTCCGGCAGCTCATTGAGGTTGATGCAGTAGTCGCTCTTGAGCAGTTCGGTCAGAGCTTCCTTATCCTGATAATTGTCACCGCTGATGAAATTATCCTGACCATTGTCATACCATGTGCAGAAGTACAGCCAGCCAGCCTTTTCGATGGTCATATTATCCAGGCTCGGAACGGAGCTGTTTTCGGGCATAGCCACCATCTTCTTGCCATCCACATAATTGTACAGATCATAGAAGATGCCGGTTTCTGCATCCAGATTCGGGCCGCTTGTCAGACCGTCATGACGGTTATACTGGGTATTGTACTTATCCAGACCAACGATGTCCACATAATCATCACCGGCATACCATTCGGCAGAAGCCGGAGACCAGTTGTAGAGATTCTGTACCCAGATGAGGTTGTGCAGGTCGTACTTGACAGTCAGCTCCTCATACAGGAACTTCCACAGAGCCTTGTAATCCTCTGCACCATCCTGGGACCACCAGAACCATGCGCCTTCACCATTCACGCCGCCGTTGCCCTCTGCTTCATGGAAAGGACGGAACATGATCGGACAGCCGGCATCCTGTGCGCGTGTGAGCTGTTCAGCGAGATCCTCAATGCAGAGCTGGAAGTACTCATATTCCTTTGTACCCTCAGTTACAACATTAGCAACCTTGAATTCTGCATTCGGCTTATAGGTTGCACCTGTCCAGTCAACTGCATCACCAACGGTATAATTTGCGAAATCCTGCGGAATATTGATATGCCAGCATACAGTTGCAATACCATTCTTGTTATTTACCCAGTCGATCAGACGCTCTGTAGAGCCGTCATCCCAGCCATAGAGGGGGTTGTAGTTCATCAGGTCAAAGCCGCGGATCGCCGGGAAGGAACCGGAAAGGCTTTCCATATACTCAAATTCCAGATCATAGTTGGTGTGCTTGTAGCAGCGATTCTGACTGTCATATTCGTACTTCTTGCCGTTCTCATCATAGCACTTCCATACAAATGTGGAACCGTCATCCGCAGTAGCAAGATCCGCTTCATCATAGGTATAGATATTGCCATCACTGTCGGTCAGATTGCCGGCTGCGGTGTTCAGAGTCAGGGAGTAGGTGGACTGGTGCAGGGAACTGCCGCCGCCGTAGACCTCCTGCTGACCGGAGAGGATGTGATCGCCGTAAACGGAAGCGAGATACTGCATCAGGGACTTGGTCTCCGCTGTTGCATCGGGATCGCAGGGAACACTGTTGCCCTCCAGAACCGGCAGAACTGCTTCCTTGATGGTGATGGTATCATATGCAACATAGCCATACTTCGGCATGAACTCGATGGTGTTCACACCTGCGTTCAGACGGAAATTGCCGAAGCTGAAGTCCGTCCATTCTGCTGTGTACGGGAATGTACGGAGATATTCCGAGCCATTGACAGCAACCGTGCTCTGTCTGCCCTCCTCATTGAGGATCTGTGCATAGCGGCAGGTAATCTCATACATGCCGTCCTCCGGCACTTCCACCTCCATTGTGATGGTGGAGCTTGTATGATACACAAAGCCGTCACCGCTGTAGCCGGGGATCTGGTTTTCATAGATACTTGTCCAGACATTGTCCGGCTCCAGTGCCTCTGCCTCGTAAGTACCAAGCTCCAGTGCGGATGCCTGATATGCCGGCATTGCACTGCACACGGAAAGCCCCATCGCTGCTGTCAGCAGGGCGGAGGTAAATGTTTTTACAGATTTCTTCATTTCTACCATTCCTTTCTGTATTTTAAGGTACTTTTATTATACCACAATCTGCACAAGATTTCCAGCTAAATTTTGCACAAAATTCCAGTGCGGATTTTAGCTAAAACAGCATATGCATTTACCTTAATTAAGAAACTGTAAAGAATCATTTAATTTTTTTGCCAAAAGACCTCCCCACCGTGGCGTGGGGAGGTCTTGGTATCATGATAAATTATGCCTCTGCATTCACTGCAATAGAAGCGATGACTTCGGAGAGGAGGTTTGCCGGGAGCGGTTCATAGCGGAGGAATTCCATTGTAAAGCTGCCCATACCGCGTGTTACCTGACGCAGGTACATTGCAAAGTCGTGCATCTCACGAACCGGAACCTCTGCAGTAATGGTGGTTTCACCCTTGCCAGCCGGCTCCATGCCAAGCACTCTGCCGCGGCGTTTGTTCAGCTCGCCCATAATGTCGCCGGTGTTCTCATCCGGTGCAGTGACATTCAGGGTGCTGATGGGTTCGAGCATGACCGGATCCGCATTCTTCATGCCTTCCTTATAGGCAATGGAAGCTGCCACCTTGAATGCCATTTCGGAGGAGTCAACCGGATGATAGGAACCATCCAGCAGGATCGCCTTCAGACCAACTACAGGACAGCCGGCAAGAACGCCCTTCTTGACTGCATCCTGCAGACCCTTTTCAACAGCGGGGAAGTAATTCTTCGGTACAGAACCGCCGAATACCTTTTCTTCAAAAATGAGGGTATCGCTCACGCACGGTTCAAATGCAATCTTGACATGACCATACTGACCATGACCGCCGGACTGCTTCTTATGCTTGCCCTCTGCCTCTACCTTCTTGCGGATGGTTTCGCGATAAGCCACCTGCGGTTCGCTGAGCTTCACTTCTGCGCCGAACTTTGCCTTGAGCTTGGCAACAGCGATCTCCAGATGCTGTTCACCCAGACCGGAGAGGATCATTTCTTTGGTCAGCGGATCCTGCTCATAGGTCAGAGTCGGATCTTCCTCAACCAGACGCTGCATACCTGCGGAAATCTTGGCTTCATCGCCCTGTGTCTTTGCACGGACAGCCATGGAATAGCAGGCGTGCGGGAATGCGGGCATTTCAGCAGCAGCCACTCTTGCAGCCGCACAGAGTGTATCACCGGTATTGGCGGAGATCTTCACAGCGGCAACAATATCGCCTGCGGAAGCGGACTTGACTTCTGTCTGCTTCTTGCCGAGGAGGTTGTAGAGCTTACCAATCTTTTCTTCTGCGCCGGTTCTGGAATTGATTACAGTCATTTCAGAGGAGATCGTGCCGCTCAGTACCTTCAGATAGGACATCTTGCCCACGAACGGGTCAGCAACAGTCTTGCATACGAGAGCTGCCAGCGGTGCGGAGGCATCGCATGTGATCTCGATCATATCATCATTTGCCACAGCCTGTGCAGCCGGAACCTCATCCGCTGCCGGGAGCAGGAGACCCACTTCCTTCAGCAGCATGTCAACGCCGGCGAGCGTCAGTGCGGAGGTGCAGACTACCGGTGTGATCATACCATTGTTCATACCATTGTGGATGCCGTCGATCAGTTCCTTCTGTGTGAATGCCTCACCCTCGAAGAACTTCTCCATCAGTGCGTCATCGGTCTCAGCAACTGCTTCGGAGATCGCAGCAACCAGACCCTCCAGACGGTAGTCCTTCTCGGTCAGCTCATCCTCCGGCAGACCGACTTCCACAGCCTTGCCCTTGTCATCATACTTATATGCCTTCATTTCGATCAGATTCACATAGGAAACGATCTCGCCGTTCTGGATGACCGGAACAACAACCGGGCATACAGTCGGACCGAATACGGTCTTCAGCTCAGTGAGGACATTGAAGAAATTTGCGTCCTTATCGTCGATCTTGGTGATTGCGAACATGGTGGATTTGCCCATTGTCTGTGCAGCGGCATATGCCTTCTTTGTGCCGACATGAACGCCGGACTTTGCGGAAACTGTGATCATAACCGTATCCGCAGCTGCAATACCGGACTGCATTTCGCCTGCATAGTCAAGGATACCCGGTGTATCGAGCAGGTTTACCTTGTTATCCTCATATGTAAAGGAAGCCAGCGTAGTGGAGATGGAACCCTTGCGCTTGATTTCCTCGGGATCGTAGTCGCATACAGTGGTGCCGTCAGCGATCTTGCCGAGACGGTCGGATGCACCGGCGCAGTACAGCAGTGCTTCTGCGAGAGAGGTTTTACCAGAACCATGATGTCCTGCAAGTGCAATGTTTTTAATGTGTGCCATAGAAAATCGCTCCTTTATCAGTGTTTGATTGCATTTTGTATCATATCGTGAATATGTCACCGTATACCATACAATAGTACATTTACTATTATAACATCTAAAGAACAATTTTGCAATGAATGACACGCATTTTCTATATATTCTATATTTTTGTGAATCATATTATGTGCATTATGCACAATAACAGAGATGGCGTTTCGACCAATTGGGTCAAAGAACGGCAGCCTCCGCACAAAATCCCCCTCCCTTTGGCAATGTGATCAACTCAAGCGGGTTCAAAGGGCGAAGTCCTTGCCGGTGCCGGTGCGGAGCACCGGCTCAATCTCCCCCTCCCTCTGGGAGGGGGGCAGGGGGGGCAAGCTTTGCACAACTTTCCTAAAGTTGACGACATTGCTCGGGGCGGAGGCAGTCACAGAATGCCTATTCCCAAAAAACTGATTCTCTATACAAAATCCCCGCTTTCCAAAGGAAAGCGGGGATGTGTATGTGTTAATTATACACCGTACTTTGTAGTAGCAACCGGAACGCCAGGACCCATTGTGGAAGTCACTGTGCAGGACTTCAGGTAGGTACCCTTTGCTGCAGCCGGCTTTGCCTTTACGATAGCTTCCATCAGAGTTGCGAAGTTCTGGTCGAGCTTCTCAGCACCGAAGGATGCCTTGCCGATCGGGCAGTGGATGATGTTGGTCTTGTCGAGACGATACTCGATCTTACCAGCCTTAGCCTCAGTAACAGCCTTAGCAACATCCGGAGTTACAGTACCAGCCTTCGGGTTGGGCATCAGACCTCTCGGACCGAGCACACGACCCAGACGGCCAACCAGACCCATCATGTCGGGGGATGCGATAACAACGTCGAAATCCATCCAGTTTTCCTTCATGATCTTGTCAACCAGATCCTGACCGCCTACGAACTCAGCACCAGCTGCCTGAGCAGCCTCGTACTTGTCCTCCTTGCAGAATACGCAGACTCTTACCTTCTTACCAGTACCGTTGGGCAGTACAACTGCACCACGAACCTGCTGGTCAGCATGTCTGGAGTCAACGCCGAGACGGATGTGAGCCTCTACAGTCTCATCAAACTTTGCCTTTGCATTCTGGCAAACGACTTCGAGAGCCTCAACGGAATCATAGAGCTTTGCAGAATCAATCGCCTTACGGCTGTCTACATACTTCTTGCCGTGTTTCATTATAATTTTCCTCCTAATTCAGTGGTAATACCGGCGTGCTGTTTCGCACATCCGATTAGCGGAAAGTTTCCTCCCACCATATTGAGTGACAGTATTTTCTGCCGTAATTAGTCTTCTACAACAACGCCCATGGAACGAGCTGTACCAGCAACCATGCTCATAGCAGCCTCCAGAGAACCTGCGTTCAGGTCGGGCATCTTGGTCTCAGCGATCTTCTGAACCTGCTCCTTGGTGATCTTAGCCACCTTGGTTCTGTTCGGAACACCGGAACCGCTCTCGATACCGCAAGCCTTCTTGATCAGAACTGCTGCGGGGGGAGTCTTAGTGATGAATGTAAAGGAACGGTCAGCGTAAACAGTGATAACAACCGGGATGATCATGCCGATGTCATTCTTTGTTCTCTCATTGAATTCCTTTGTGAATGCCATGATATTTACGCCATGCTGTCCGAGAGCCGGACCAACAGGCGGAGCAGGTGTTGCCTTACCTGCAGCGATTTGCAGCTTAATATAGCCAACTACTTTCTGTGCCATGATATTGCACCTCCATTATTGTGGTAAAGGCGAGTGCGGATGCTGCCGCATCTCTCCCACGGAAAGCTTACGCTTTCATCTTGTAACTGAATACATGTTTTCAGGGCTTCTCAAAACAAGTTCTGAGCTTCCCTTTAGTCATCAAGCAGAACTGCCTGATGCAGTGCGATGGTGGTCGGGGTTTCACGTCCGAACATATTCACGAGGACTTCTACTTCGCCGCCCTCAAGATCAATGCTCTGTACGATACCCGTGAATCCATCAAGCTTTGTGCCGGTCACGCGGATGCGGTCGCCGACGCTGTAATCCACCTTGATTGCGGAAGCACCGGATACCTCAACGCCCATAGCAGCGACTTCCTTTTCAGAAAGGGGAGTCGGCTCGGAGCCGGGACCTACAAAACCTGTTACACCTCTTGTGTTGCGGACAACATACCAGGAATCATCGTTGCAGATCATCTTCACCAGGACATAGCCGGGGAAGGTCTTGTACTCGACTTCCTTGGTCTTGCCGTCAACGATTTCCGTAACCCGCTCGGTCGGAACTCGGATTTCCTGAATCAAGTCGTGCAGCTTACGATTCTCCACAACCTTTTCAATATTCTGTGCCACTTTGTTTTCGTAACCGGAATATGTGTGAATGACATACCATTTTGCCGCCTGCGACATTTCAAATCCTCCTTCTTGACCCGTGGTTACTCACCCTGACTCAGTCCGATCAGGAACTTGAGCAGCTCAAGTACACCAACGTCGAGCAGACCTACAACAATACTTGCAGCGATGATCGTACCCAGAACGATACCGGAATTGATAAATACCGTCTTTCTGGTCGGCCATGTTACGTTCTTGAATTCGATCTTCAGATCCTTGAACCACTTGGCAATGCCGGCAAAGAATCCCTTCTTGCCTTCTTCCTTCTTAGCGGACTTCTTGTCCTTTTTGGCTTTTTTTGTTTCTTCCTTTACGGAATCCTCAGTGTTCTGCAAAGTGTCTTTCTTTTCCTTCGCCATGCGTCAGACCTCCGATCACTTTGTTTCCTTGTGCAGCGTATGCTTTCTGCAGAACTTGCAGTGCTTTCTCATTTCGATACGCTCAGGATCGTTTTTCTTGTTCTTTTTAGAAACATAGTTGCGCTGCTTGCATTCTGTGCAGGCTAAAGTCACCTTAACTCTCATATATCGGCACCTCCTGAATAGATTTCTTCATCCGTCACCGGATGTGTAGGTTGTTTGCCTCCCTCGACTGGCGGGTGGTATAAAAGCACATAAAAATACCCCCGCAAAGAGGTATTCTCATTTTACCACATTTTTTTCATTTTGTCAAGGGGTTCCCATTGGATTTTTCAGGAAAAAATGTACAAAAATACGATGCGGATATACCGGGGTTTCACGAAAAAACACAGAACCCCCGATGCACGTCGGGGGTTCTCTGTGTTTGCTCAGGAATTGATTCCATGCGCCAGCGTGGAATAGTAGTTGCTCAGATACTGTGCGATCTCCGCAATGAGCTGTTTCGCCTCTGCCGCGCGGGCAGCGTTGGCATAGATGCCGTTTTCTGCCTCCTGCGCTGCGAGCCGCGCATGGTTGACTGCCGTCTGCATCTGCTCCGCCTGCTTGTTCCGGCAAAGCTCCTTTGCCAGCTCCAGATGTGCGATGCTGTGCAGTGCGTGCAGCTCATCGCTGATCGTGCCGCCCGTGTTTTCCACCGCGAGCAGAGCCTCATAGTTCTGCTCCTTCAGCAGCCCCTTGGCGCGTCCGAGTACGGAGATCGCCTCCGGTTCAACGGGACCGCCCTGATCTGCCAGCAGACGCTCCATCGGGATCTCCAGCACGCCGGCAAGGTATTCCAGTGTCTTCATCGAGGGCGTTGCGCTGCCGCTTTCAATCTGGCTGAGCATGTTGCGCGTGATAAAATCACCCACCACATCGCTCTGCGTCATCTTTTTCGCGAGACGCGCCGCCTTCAGTCTTCTGCCGAGTTCTGCATTATCCATTCAATATCATCTCCTAACATGTAAACTCAGTTTACTGCCATTTACTATATCATAGCATATTCCGCAGAAAAATGCAAGTACTTTTTCAAAAAAAATTAAAATTTCTCGAAATTTTCACAATTGCCAGCATATTTATAAGGTATAGAAGCTGCTTTACCACGGTGCAGCGGCAGGCTTCTCCGGGATGGGTCTGAAAAAAATTCACCTGCGTATGAAAAAAATACCGAAAATCCCTTGACAAACGACGAAAAATGCTGTATAATAATTTCAGTAAATAAAATTTACATGACGCAGCCCTCCGGCGTGAGGGCGGTCAAGGTTCTGAGAGTGTGTTCGGTATCCGGAAAGGCTGTTGCCGGAGGATGCTGAACAGGCTCTGTGAGAAAGGAGGAGTATGGGAAATATGCAAACCTGGTGGGAAAATCTCGGACCTGTGCTGCAGGTGCTGTACTGCATCGCGATCCCGTCCACATTGGTACTGGTGCTGCAGATGGTGCTGTCCATGATTGGCGGTCAGTCCGATGGCGGTATTGACGTTTCGGACACCTCCGGACTGGATATGCCCCCTGAACTGGATGCGGATGTGGTGTTTGACGGCGATGTGTGCGATGTCTGCGGTGCGGACCATGACGGCAGCATCCTGCATGACGGCGGTAATCCTGCGGATTTCGGAACGCTCAAGTTCCTGACGCTGCAGACGATCGTCACATTCCTGACAGTCTTCGGCTGGGTATCCATCGTCTGCGTGAACGGCGGTCTGTCCCCGGTACTGGGCATCCTGATCGGTGCTGTCAGCGGCTTTATTATGATGTACATCGTAGCAAAGCTCGTGCAGGTATCCGCAAAGCTTGCAGAGGATGGCACGCTGAACCTGAAAAACGCCATCGGTGAGACCGCAACGGTGTACCTGACCATTCCGGCAAAGGGTGACGGCGAAGGCAAGGTGACCATGCAGCTGCAGGGCAGATTCTGTGAGATCGACGCTGTGAACGGCGGCGATGCACCGATCGCGACCGGTATGCAGGTGCTGGTAACGGATGTGCTTGGCGACACACTGGTGGTTGAAAACGCCGGGGCATAAGAGCCTGTTCAGAATGCAGCTGTATCCGAATCAGAATCTATTTAGTATGAAAAGGAGTATGTAAAATGGAAGTATTGATTGTTGTATGTGTCATCGTGGTCGTGCTGTTCGCAGTGATACTCGCGATCCTGTCACGCTACAGAAAGTGTCCCTCTGATAAGATCCTCGTTATCTACGGTAAGGTTGGTACGGACCAGTTCGGTCAGCCGAGAAGCGCACGCTGCATCCACGGCGGTGCCGCATTCATCGTGCCGGTCATCCAGTCCTATCAGTACCTGGATCTGACCCCCATCTCCATGAACGTTGACCTGAAGAACGCACTGTCCAAGCAGAACATCCGTATCAGCGTTCCGTCCCGATTCACTGTAGGTATCTCTACTGAGCCGGGCGTTATGCAGAACGCTGCTGAGCGTCTGCTCGGTCTGAAGCTCGTGGAGATCCAGGAGCTGGCAAAGGATATCGTATTCGGTCAGATGCGTCTGATCATCGCAACCATGGACATTGAGGAGATCAACTCCGACCGTGAGAAGTTCACACAGGCAGTTGCCAAGAACGTAGAGATCGAGCTGAAGAAGATCGGTCTGCGTCTGATCAACGTAAACGTAACCGACATCACCGACGAGTCCGGCTACCTGAATGCACTGGGTAAGGAAGCCGCTGCAAAGGCTGTCAACGACGCTAAGAAGAGCGTTGCTGAGCAGAACCGTGACGGTGAGATCGGTCAGGCTAACGCACAGCAGGAACAGCGTGTACAGGTCGCTGCTGCAAATGCTGCTGCCATCGAGGGTGAAAACAACGCAAGAGTAGCAGTTGCACAGTCCGAGGCTGTACGCCGTGAGCGCGAGGCTGAGTCCCTCCGTCAGGCTACCGCTGCCGAAGCTGTACAGGCTGCAAAGGCAAAGCAGGAAGCCTACGCTGCACAGCAGGAAGCTGAACAGCAGAGAGCGATGCTCGAAAAGGCTACCCAGCATGCCGATGTTATCGTTAAGGCAGAAATCGCCAAGGAACAGGCTGAGATCGACGCGGAGGCTGAGGCTGAAGTGATCCGCCGCAAGGCACGAGGCGAGGCTGACGCTATCTTTGCGAAGATGGAAGCTGAGGCGAAGGGTCAGCAGGAGATCCTCGTTCGCCAGGCAGAAGGTATGCGCCACATCGTGGACGCTGCCGGCGGCAATGCAGATGCAGCTGTTAAGCTCCTCATTGCTGAGAAGCTGGAGGATCTGGTTGCGATCCAGGTTGAGGCGATCAAGAATATCAAGATCGACAAGGTTACTGTATGGGACAGCGGCACAAACGCTGACGGTCAGAATTCCACAGCCGGCTTTATTTCCGGCATGATGAAGGCTGTACCGCCTCTGAACGAGCTGTTCAAGCAGGCTGGCATGGAACTGCCGGAGCTGCTGGGCAAGGACATGACCGAGGATACCGAAGAAGCACCGCAGTTTGTAGAAGCTGAGGTTGCAGAAACCACAGAAGAATAATACTTACCGCCGGATGGAGTGATCTGTCCGGCGGTCATTTTGTGCAAACCCAGCACATATATTATCATATCACCGGACAGTGCGGTGCAAAATGGCAACAAGTCAGCAGGATGCGCCATTTTTTTGAAAAAATGCTTGCAGTTTGCGGGAAAATGTGATACAATAATAAGAGTACCTGAAAGACGGCGGCAGTGTCCGCAGTCCGGTTGATATATACAAGGTAAAGGAGCAGTCTTTATGTCCAAAATCAGAGTTGCAGTTCTGTTCGGCGGTGCGTCCAGTGAGCATGAGATCTCGCTGAAATCCGCCACACACATTATTGAAAATATTCCGGCTGACAAGTACGAGGTCGTATGCGTCGGCATTACCAAAAAGGGAAGATGGCTGTATTATCCCGGCGACATCGCCGCGATTGCCTCCGGTGCATGGGAAAAAGACCCTGACTGCACCTCCGCGATCCTCTCTCCCGACCCCATCCACAAGGGTCTGATCACCATTGAAAACGGCGAAGCATCCGTGAAGAAAATTGATGTGGTATTCCCCGTACTCCATGGCAAGAACGGCGAAGACGGCACGATCCAGGGACTTCTCGATCTGGCAAAGATCCCCTATGTCGGCTGTGGTCTGCTGGCATCCGCTGCCTGCATGGACAAGGCGGCAACCCACACCATGCTCGACTACAACGGCGTGCGTACTGCAAAGTGGCGCAAGATCGGACACCGCGAGCTGAACAAAATGGAGGATCGCTGTGCTGAGATCGCCGCAGAGCTGGGCTTCCCGCTGTTCGTCAAGCCTGCAAATGCAGGTTCCTCCATCGGTGTGAACCGTGCAAACAATGCCGAGGAGCTGCTCGATGCTGTGAAGATCGCCTTCTCCCATGACAACAAGGTCATCATTGAAGAGTGCATCAACGGCAGGGAACTGGAGGTTGCCGTATTCGGCTATGATTCCCCGTTTGCCTCCTTTGTCGGCGAGATCGAGTCCTGCAAGACCTTCTATGACTACGATGCAAAGTACATCCTCAGCGGCTCGAACCTGTTCATTCCGGCAAGGATCCCGGATGACAAGGCGCGTGAAATTCAGGAAACGGCAGTCAAGGCATACCGCGCAATGGGCTGCAAGGGGCTGTCCCGCGTGGACTTCTTCCTGACCGATGACGGCGATGTCATCCTCAACGAGATCAACACCATGCCCGGCTTCACCTCCATCAGCATGTACCCGAAGCTCATGGAAAACCTCGGCATGTCCTCGCCCTACCTCGTCGATAAGCTGATCGAGCAGGCGATTGATAATGCGGATAGAAGCTATTGATTGAACCCGCGTCAGCGGTGCAGACTATAAGAGGGGAGTGAGAATATGATTACAAGATTGAAAATTGAGGGACTGTTCGGACGCTTCGATTATGACCTGGACTTCAAGAATCCCGTGACGATCCTGACGGGACCGAATGGGTTTGGTAAGTCTACGGTGTTGAGGATGATTGAGTGGTTGGGTAACGGCAATCCAGATGTTTTTTTTCAATTTGTTTACAGTTCTATTTGCGCAGAATTTGATAATGAAAAGTCGGTTTTAATTGAAAAGAAAGAGCAGCTTTTGAAATTCAATGACTTGAGCATAATGTTTGCTGAGTGGAGGAAAATAAAAGCAACCATAAATAGCCCTTTTAACGAAGATCGCATTTCCGTAGAATTTTATCCATTAGATGATGAGTATCGTAAAAAGTTACTCGGAATCTATGGTGAAAATACAGTTGCATTGTATGATTTCTTCTTTGAAATAAAATCATGGCTCGGAGTATGTAAACAAATCACAGAGCAGAGAATGCTTGAATTAGAATATAATAAATTCAGTAGTCCTAATCTTGTTGAGACAATTGTTGGCTATCCAAGAAAAATGCGAATGATGATAGATAAAGTTTCTAATGACTTTTCCAAAAAATCAAGTGAGATTGACAGTGATTTTCTTAATCGTCTTATTGAGAGTGACGAGATTACAGAGGAGCAGTACAACCGATACCAGAAGCAGGTCAACGAAAAGTTTGATAAGCTCGAACGTTACAACTTGATGACCGAACGCAAGCAAGCACCGGCGTTTCAATCCAAATATGCCGCGGCATTTAAGGTCTACTTCGACACCTTCTTCGAGAAATACGCCGTCTACGATGCCTTCCTCGAAAAACTCGACCTCTTCGTCGGCATCGTCAACAACCGCCTGCTGTTCAAAAAGCTTGAAATCTCCAGAGAAAAAGGCTTTGCAATTATCGACGAAACGACCGGCGACCCCCTCGCCCTTGAACAGCTCTCCTCCGGCGAAAAGCAGGTTATTGTCATGTATTACGACCTGATCTTCAACGATAACGAGAATCTGCTCCTGCTGATTGACGAACCAGAAATTTCCATGCATATTGTGTGGCAAAGGCAGTTCATGGATGACCTGATTAAGATTGCGAAGCATGGAAATTTCCGTGCGATTGTGGCGACACATTCGCCGCAGCTGATCGGAAAGCACAGGGATCTGCAGATTGATTTGGGTGAGCAGTATGGCAGTTAATTCGATCTGGGCTAATATGGATAAGGATTCCATCATCAATGAAATCAGAAACACGCTTAGTTATCCCGGTGATAAGACGGTTTTTGTTGTGGTAGAGGGAGCGGATGATATTGATTTCTTCCATGAAGAAAGAAGGTCGCCGGATGTTGTAGTGGTGGAGTCCTATTCAGGAAAACCTGGTGTAATTGAAATCGTGGAGCAGTTTTCTAAACGAGTGATCGGAGTTTGCGACCATGATTATGAAACACCTGTGGAGCACGACAGAATTTTTTATTATGACCATTGTTGTCTTGAAATGATGATCGTTGCAAATGATGCCTATGTGAATAGGATTTTCAGGATAATATGCAATAATCGCATTGATGAAAATTTTGGTGTAAAGCTTCGTGATACAATTCTGCTGGAATTAAAATGGCTTTCTGTGTTTCGCCGTTTGAATTATCAGAATCAGTGGGGCGTTAATTTCGGCAAGAATAAACAGTCACCTGTTTCTGCAATTATGAACAGAGATCAATCGGGCAATGAGGAAAAGACCTTTCAAATAACGAACGCAGAATCTGAAATCAATCAGAGAAGCGGCGGATTTATTGAAAAAAATGCCAACGAATATAGAGAAGTGTTAAGCGAATGTAACTCGTATCCGCAAGATACAATCTCGCTTCTTGACATTACACAAGGTCATGATTTTATTCAGTGCCTTGCTTCAAGATTCAAAAAGAATACTGCGGATTTGTATGTAAAGGATTTGTTGATACAGAGTTATATGATGGAACATTTCTGTAATACCAACCTTTGCCAAGCCCTGCGAAAATATGAAGGGGAGCATAATCTGCAAATTCTCACTCCCCAGCCTACATAAATCAGGAGGTTCCCATGGATAACCGTTCCATCGGCGTATTCGATTCCGGACTTGGCGGTCTGACTGCCGTCAAGGAACTGAACCGGATCCTGCCCAATGAAAATATCATCTACTTCGGCGATACCGCCCGCATCCCCTACGGCACGCGCAGCCGCGAGACCGTCCTGCGCTATGCAAGGGAGGATGCCGCGTTTCTCTGCAAGCACCCCGTCAAAATGATCATTGCCGCCTGCGGAACTGTCAGCTCCGTACTCGGCATGAATTCCCCCGTTGCGGACATTCCGTTCAGCGGTGTACTCTACCCCGCAGCGGAGGCAGCCTGTGCCGTGACGAAAAACGGCAGGGTCGGCGTGATCGGCACCCCCGCTACCATCCGCAGCGGCAGCTATGAACATGCCCTGCATACCCTCAACAGTGAGCTGAGCGTCACCGCAATGGCGTGTCCGCTGTTCGTGCATCTTGTTGAGTACGGCTACACGAACCGCGACAACCAGATCACCCGCCTTGCCGCAGAGGAATACCTCGCCCCCATCCGCAGCGCACAGGTCGATACCCTCATTCTCGGCTGTACGCATTACCCCATTATCCGCGATATTATCGCCGATATTATGGGCGAAGGCGTGAACCTGATCTCCCCCGGCGAGGAGGCTGCAAAGTATGCGAAAAAATGCCTTGAAGAAAACGACCTGCTGACGGACAGCGCGGAAAAGGGCAGGAATGTCTACTATGTCAGTGACAGCGTGTCCATGTTCCGTGAGAATGCCAAGCATTTTCTGGAGGATGCCGCCCACGGGCAGGTGTTCAGTAGCAGAATATAAGGAGAATATCCGTGAAAGAAAAATGGATCATGACGCTGCGCAGTATCCAGCATGACGGCAGCGATACCAACACGTCGGAACTGAATACGGAGGCAGAGTTCTGTCAGGACAAAAACGGAGATCTCGTCATTTCCTATGACGAGTCCGAAACGACCGGCATGGAGGGTTCACGCACGAACCTGCGCATTTCACCGGAAAATATGGTATCCATCATCCGCACCGGTACCTTTCAGACGCATCTTGTGGTGCAGCAGGGGGTCAAGCATTTCTGCCATTATGCAACGCCGTTCGGTGAGATCGCCGTCGGCATTACTGCCAAATGGCTCAGAAACCGGATCACACCGGAGGGCGGACATCTTGAAATGCGCTATATCGTGGACTCCAATTCCACGCTGCTGTCCGACAACGAAATTATATTGGATCTGAAAAAACAATAGGACTTCCGACATCCGGAAGCCTCATACACAGGAGGAATTACTTATGACAAACATGATGTCAGCGGCGCAGGAACAGCTGCGCGAAATGCTGCTTTCTGCACTTGCTGCACTGGTTGCAGAGGGCAAGGTGCCTGCCGAGCCGATCCCGGCATTCAAGATCGAGATCCCTGCGGACAAGTCCCATGGTGATTTTGCTGCTAATATTGCAATGGTTTCTGCCAAGGCACTGCGTATGCCGCCGAGAAAAATTGCAGAAATGCTCACAGAAAGCCTGAATTTTGCAGGTACTTATTTTGAGCGTGTGGAAATTGCAGGCCCCGGCTTTATCAATTTCTTCCTCAGAACCACATGGTTCTCCGATACCGTACAGGCAGTCCTGACCGATGCGGAAAACTATGGCAAGACCTCCGGCGGCAACGGCAAGCGTGCGCTGGTGGAATTTGTTTCCGCGAATCCCACCGGTCCCATGCACGTCGGCAATGCCCGCGGTGCTGCCCTCGGTGATGGTATCGCAGCACTGCTGGAATGGGCAGGCTGGGAGGTAGAGCGTGAGTTCTATGTCAACGATGCCGGCAACCAGATCGAGAAGTTTGCGACCTCTCTGGAGGTGCGCTATCTCCAGAAGTACCAGGACGGCGTAGAGATGCCGGAGGATGCCTACCATGGTCCTGACATCATCGCCCATGCAGAGGGCTTTGCAGAGGAGAATGGCGACGCATTCGTGAATGTGGACAGCAAGACCCGCCGTGATGCACTGGTGGCATATGCCCTTCCGAAAAACGTGGCAGGTCTGGAGCGCGATCTGAAGAAATATCGCGTTGAATACGACAACTGGTATCGTGAGAGCACACTCCATGCGGACGGCAGCGTCTGGAAGATCGTGGATGCTCTCAAGGAAAAGGGCTACACCTACGAGCAGGAGGGTGCGATCTGGTTCAAGGCTTCTGAGTTCGGTGCGGACAAGGATTTCGTACTCGTCCGTGCAAACGGCATTCCGACCTACATCGTGCCGGATATTGCATATCACTGCGACAAGCTCGTGACCAGAAAGTTTGACAAGGCGATCAACGTTCTCGGCGCGGATCATCACGGCTATGTACCGCGTCTGAAGGCTGCACTGACCGCGCTCGGCGTGGACGTGAGCCATCTGGATGTTGTACTGATGCAGATGGTCATTCTGCTGAGAAACGGCGAAGTTGCGAAGCTTTCCAAGAGAAGCGGCAAGGCGATCACATTGGTGACGCTGCTGGAGGACATTCCGCTGGATGCAGCGCGTTTCTTCTTCAACATGCGCGAAGCGAACACCCATTTTGAATTTGATCTGGATCTGGCCGTAGAGCAGACCTCTCAGAATCCGGTATACTATGTACAGTATGCCCATGCAAGAATCTGCAGCATCATCCGCAATCTGAAGCAGGAGGGTCTGTATCTGGAGGGTACGGCAATGAATGCACTGCCGGCACCGCAGACCGCACAGGAGATCGAGCTGATCCGCCATCTTGCACAGTTCCCGGCAGAGATCGAGGCGGCAGCCAAGGCATACGATCCGTCCAGAATTACAAAGTATGCTACTGAGCTTGCGACCCTGTTCCACAAGTTCTATGATGCGTGCAGCGTCAAGAACGCCGAAACACCGGAGCTTCGCGAAGCAAGAACCGCCATCGCCCGCGCAGTTGGTCAGACCCTGCGCAACGCCATGTCCATCCTCAAGATCGACTGCCCCGAAAAAATGTAGGCGCGGCGCGGAACCCGCGCTGGTAATTCGCGCGGGGGAGTGAAGTGGTGAGGAAAGCTGACCGCACGCGACGAGGGCTTTCCAACCGCATGACGCTTGCTGCGCAGAGCGTCATAGCTATTGAAGGATTGCAAAGGAGCAGTAGATCCTTTGCGGGGTTTAAGGGGCGGCAGCCCCTTGGGCGGTGGAGGCGGCGTAGCCGCCTCCATTATAAGCCCCTCCCCTCGGGGAGGGGTTGGGGTGGGGGCAATCTTTGCATCACTTTTTTAAAAGTGAATTCCCTACTTTCCCTTAAAAGTTACCAAACGGTTACAATTCCCACCCCCATTTTGTGATGATTTACCAAAAGAGGGGAAAAATATTTGCCGTTTTCGCGGAAAAACACAGAAAATTAAATGTATATTCATACTGTGTTCATAACTATATGTTACAATCTGTAATATGTAGAGAAATGCAAATAACGAGTGTATCAAAATAATGAATTACGGAAGGAAGTCAGACTATGTCCAACAGACTGTTTCAGGGCCTTGTACATCAGATGCGCGACACTATGGATGCTACCATCGGCGTTGTGGATGAAAATGCAACCATTATTGCGTGCAGCGACCTGACAAAGATCGGAACGACCAATGAATTTGTGTCCCTGGATCTGAGTGATACCCATGATATATTTATCCGCGACGGCTACACCTACAAGCCGTTTGGTCCTCATGCAAAGCCGGATTATGCGGTATTTGTAGAGGGTACGGACGAGGCTGCATCCAAGTATGCAAGCATCCTGTCCATTACACTGTCCAATATCAAGCAGTACTACGATGAAAAGTATGACAGAAACAACTTCATCAAGAACGTTGTTCTGGATAACGTGCTGCCCGGTGATATTGTCATCAAAGCGCGTGAGCTGCATTTCAATGCAGAGATCAGCCGTGTTGTACTGCTGATCCGCATTGTTTCTTCTAATGATATTTCTGCCTACGATGTGATCCAGAATCTGTTCCCTGATAAGAACAAGGATTTTGTGTTCAACATTACGGAAAATGACATCGTGCTTGTCAAGGAGATCAAGAGCACCGTGGAATCCAAGGATCTGGAGAACCTGGCGCGTTCGATTTCTGATACGCTGTCCAGTGAGTTCTACACCCGCGTGAATGTGGGTATTGGTACCGCTGTGACCAGCGTCAAGGAACTGGCACGTTCCTTCAAGGAAGCACAGATGGCTCTGGAAGTCGGCAAGGTATTCGATACTGATAAGGTGATTGTAAGCTATGATAATCTGGGTATTGCCCGTCTGATCTATCATCTGCCCACGACCCTGTGTGATACCTTCCTGCACGAGGTATTCAAGCGCGGCAGCATTGAATCCCTCGACCACGAAACGCTGTTCACCATTCAGAAGTTCTTCGAGAACAATCTGAATGTATCTGAAACTTCCAGAAAGCTGTTCGTACACCGTAATACACTCGTTTACAGATTGGAAAAAATCAAGAAGCTGACAGGTCTTGATCTGAGAGAGTTCGATCATGCGATCATTTTCAAGATCGCACTTATGGTGAAAAAATATCTTCAGGCAAATCCTGTAAAGTTCTGATTCAAAGATGCATTTCTTTGCCTGACACCCTAACTGCGTGTCGGGCAAACTCTTTATCCGGTCGTTCCTGTACGGAAAGGAAAGGAAGGTGCACTTCTTTCAATGGTTGAACTAAAGAACGTGTCCGTTACATATGCAAGCGGTGTGGATGCACTGAACAATGTCAGTCTGAAGATCAATGACGGCGACTTTGCATTCGTTGTCGGTTCCTCCGGTGCCGGCAAAAGCACCATGATCAAGCTGATCCTCAAAGAAATCGATGCCACCAGCGGTACTGTTACCGTCAATGGCTATAATCTGAGTAAGTTGAAAAAACGCAAGATCCCGGAGCTTCGCCGCACCATCGGCTTTGTGTTCCAGGATTTCCGCCTGATCCCCTCCATGACGGTGTACGAGAATATTGCTTTCGTACTCCGCGTGATCGACGCGCCGAGGAAATATATCCGCAAGCGTGTTCCCTATGTGATCAGTCTGGTGGGACTGCAGGCAAAGGCAAATTCCTACCCGGATGAGCTGTCCGGCGGTGAAAAGCAGCGTGTTGCCATTGCAAGAGCATTGGTCAACGACCCGAAGCTCATCATTGCCGACGAGCCGACGGGAAATATCGACCCTGAGCTTTCCTACGAGATCGTAGAGCTGCTCAAGGGCATCAATGAATGCGGCACGACCATCCTCATGGTAACGCATGAACACGACCTTGTACGCCATTTCGGCGGACGTATCATCAATATCACACAGGGTCAGATCATGTTCGACGAGGTGATTGGAGGCGCAGATGAAATTTAGCGGTGTGAAATATCTGGTCGAACAGGGTGTGGATAATGTCTGGAAAAACCGGATGATGGCGTTTGCCTCATTCTGTGTGCTTCTCGTATCCCTGCTGCTGGTCGGACTTTCAGTTCTTTTGTATTATAATGTAAACTCCATTATCGGCGGTATCGAGGAGAAAAACGAGGTAATTGTTTACTTCGATGATACGACCACCGATGAACAGCTGACGGAGATCGGCGAAACGCTGGGTCTGATGGATAATATTTCCGAGGTGAACTTCTACTCCAAGGAGGAGGCGTTCCTGTCACTGCGGGACAGCATGGCAGAGTATGAGGTGCTGTTTGAATCCCTCGGCGATGACAACCCCCTCGTGGATGCATATCGTCTGCGTGTGGCTGACATCGGCAAGATCTCCGATACGATTGCGGAAATCGAGAAAATGGATCACATTTATTCGATCCGCGCTCCTTATGATTTTGTCAATATCCTCATCCAGCTCCGGACGATCCTGACCTGGGTGATGGGTGCGATCATTATTGCAATGATCATTGTTTCCATGGTCATCATTTCCAATACGACCAAGGCAAGCGTTTACGCCCGCCGCGAGGAGATCCAGATCATGAAGTATGTCGGCGCGTCCAACGCCTTCATCCGTCTGCCCTTCTTTATTGAAGGTATGATCACAGGATTCCTGGCAGGCTGCAGTGCGCTGATCATCACATGGCTCGTGTATGATTCCATTGTCGGGATCCTGCAGGAGCAGGTAGCACTGCTCAGCATCATTGGTATGGGAAGCATTATTCAGTTCAGTTCGATCTATGTGATCGTGACGCTGGCATATATATGCGGCGGCGCACTGGTCGGTGCGATCGGAAGTGTGGTAAGTACGACAAAACATATTGACGTTTAAGCTGAACGGACGCACAAAGCGTCGGGCAGTGGGGACTGCCGGCTTTGTCCGTACAGCGCACCTGAGAAGGATGGTGAGTACCGCAGAACGCGGCGTATGAAACAATGGAAAATGAAAGCAGCTGCTGTATTTCTGGCAGTTGTCTGCAGTACAGGCATGGTGAATGCCACCTATGCACCTGTAAAGCATGTAGAGAGTGCGACCCTCGCAGAGCTGCAGGCACAGAAGGAAGCGAACAACAAAAAAATCAAGCAGTATGAGAAGGAGCTGGCACAGTTTGAGGCTGACCAGCAGGCAGAGAAGGAATACCAGCGTGTACTCCAGGACAAGATCGAAACACTGCAGGAAAACATGCAGATCCTGGATACCGAGTTGGAAGCGATCAAGTCCAATATCAGCACACTGGAAACCAAGATCGCCGATCTGGAGGCAGTCATCGCCCAGCAGGAAATTGACATTGCCGAGGGTCTGGAGACCTTCAAGCTCCGTCTGCGTGCGATGTATGTCAACGGCAATGACAGTCTGGCATCCGCACTGGTCGGTGCAACCGATTTCTATGATCTGCTCTCCAAGTACGAGCTGATCTCCTGCGTAGCACGTCATGATGACGAGCTGGTCAATGATCTGAAGGAACAGCTGGAGTCCTATAATGCCAATCTGGCGACCCTGAACACCCAGATGAAACAGCTTGAAACAGAAAAGGCAAATGCAGAAGCCAAGCGCGACGAAATGGAAGCGTCCATGGCTGACCTGCAGGAATCCATTGCCCAGACACAGGCTGAGCTGGAACGTCTGCAGATCGAGGAAGCCAACCGCAACAAGTCCATTGAAGACCTGAAGGCAGAGAATACACGCATTGAACAGACGGAAGCTGAGATCCGCGAGGCGATCCGCCGTGCTGAGGAAGAACGCAAGCGCAAGGAAGCGGAAGAAGCGGAGCGCAAGCGTAAGGCTGCAGAGGAAGCTGAGCGCAAGCGCAAGGAGGAAGAAGCCAAGAAGAAGCAGGAACAGCAGCAACAGCAGCAGAATAATTCTTCCAGCGATTCCTCCAGCAGCAGCTCGTCAGACAGCTCATCGAGCAGTTCTTCGGGTAATTCTTCCAGCGGCTCCGATTATACAAGCACATCCTTCGGATGGCCCTGCCCCGGTTATTATTACATATCCAGCTATTACGGCTGGCGTTGGGGCAAGCTGCATAAGGGCTATGATATTGCACAGAATAAGGGCGCGACGGTTGCGGCTTCCAGAGCCGGCACTGTCATTGCTGTCAATACTGCGTGCAGTCATAATTACGCCAAGAGCAGCAACTGCTGCGGCAACGGCTACGGCAACTATGTTATCGTATCCCATGGTGACAGCTATTCTACCATGTATGCACATATGCAGTCTGTTTATGTTTCCGTCGGCGATTATGTGAGCAAGGGACAGAGCCTTGGTCAGGTTGGCTGTACCGGTCATTCCACCGGCTTCCACCTGCATTTCGAGATCCGTAAAAACGGTGTGGCTGTTAATCCGAGCGGTTATCTGAATTATTAAACATATTACTCCGGCGATTAAATGTAGATATTTTTTCTGGGGTCAGTATCCCAAGACTGCCCCCACCCCAACCCCTCCCCGAGGGGAGGGGCTGTATATGGAGGGTGCTGCGCACCCTCCACCCGCCAAAGGCTATCGCCTTTTGAAACCGTTATTAACCTTTAATTGCCGAAGTAATAAGTATCGCAGGGACGTAATCGCCTCTTTGGGCAGATAGCGTCCCTGTATTGTGTTATGGAAAGGGGAAATTGCCATTGAACAAACAAATCAGCATTGGTCTGACCATCAGCATTGCCGCGCTTGTGGCAGCCGTTACATTCATCCTGACATCCTTCTTTTCTCTGCAAAGCTTCAACCAAAAGGTACAGGCGGTCAAGGAAAAGGCTGAAAAATATGAGCGTCTGGAGACCATTGACTCCTATGTGCGCGCCAATTATTACACCGAGCTTGACGAGGAAGCTTTAATGAACGGCTTGCTCAAGGGTTATATGGCTGGTCTGAATGACCCCTATTCCAACTACATGACCCCGGAGGAATACCGGACGCTCCAGGAAAAGGAATCCGGTCAGACCGTCGGCATCGGCGTGACTGTGACCCTGAACGAGGATGGCTACATCCGGATCATCGAGGTACAGAAAGGCTCTCCCGCTGAAAAGGCAGGTCTGCTTGCGGATGATCTTGTGATCGCCGTGGAGGAGCAGGATGTGCTGGAACTGGGCTTTGAGGATGCCGTTGCCCGTGTTAAGGGCGAGGAAGGCACGCGCGCTGTACTCACCATCCGCCGTGAAGGCAAGGCGGACCGGATCTACCGCATTGTTCGCGAGACCTTCGATCTCATCACCGTGGACAGCAAACTTCTTGAAGACGGGATCGGCTATATTTCCATCAGCGCATTCCGCGAGAATACCCCGGCGCAGTTCCAGGATGCAATGGAAAACCTCCTTGCAAACGGCGCGGAGTCACTGATCTTTGACGTGCGCAACAACGGCGGCGGTCTGCTCAGCTCTCTGGAAGCCATTGTTGATCCCATGCTTCCTGAGGGTGTGATCGCAACTGCGACCTACCAGGATGGCACAACTGAGACCGCACTCTATTCCGATGCGGAGGAAACGGACATCCCCATGGCGGTACTCATCAACGGCAATTCCGCCAGTGCCGCTGAGCTGTTTGCTGCCTCCCTGCGTGATTTTGATAAGGCGGAGCTGGTCGGCACTACGAGTTTCGGCAAGGGCATCATGCAGGTAACGACCGCCCTTGAAGACGGCGGCGGACTGACCCTGACCGTTGCGACCTACCAGACCACACGCTCGGAATGCTACCACGGCACGGGACTGACTCCTGACGTGGAGGTAGAAGCCGGCGAGGAGACCGATATTACCGCCATCGACCCCGAAACCGATCCTCAGCTTGCAAAGGCGATTGAGATTCTGAAGTGAACTATGAAAAACTCCGGCAAACCCCGGAGTTTTTTATTTTTTCCTTGACATTCTGCAAATTCTGTGCTACAATATAAAAATGAAAACGATTTTCATTTTTGTATCTGGGAGGAACCGCAATGAAACAGGGTTCAGGCTATAAAACCAAACAGAAGGAGCAGGTCATGCAGTACCTGCTGTCCCATCCTGCCCAGCATGTGACGGCGCAGGATATTTCCCGGCATCTGTCCGATTCCGGTACGCCGGTGGGCACGGCGACCATTTACCGCTGTCTCGATCACCTCGTATCGGACGGTGTACTCCGCAAATATACCATTGACAGCCGCACCGGCGCGTGCTATGAGTACCTGCCGCATTCCGAGGGCTGTTCAGAGCATTTTCATCTGAAATGTATGCAGTGTGACAGGCTCTACCATGTGACCTGCGAGCATCTTTCGGGACTCGACACTCACATTCTGGAGCATCATGGCTTTGCCATCGACCACTCCAAAACCGTCCTGTACGGCATCTGCGAAGCCTGCCGGGAGGTACAACCATGAGAAGGCTTGCCGCCCTCCTGACAGCGGGAATGCTCCTGCTCTGCACCGGCTGTCAGCTGCAGAACGCAGAAGCGGAGGAACGCCTGCAGATCGTTGCCACCGTTTTTCCGCAGTATGACTTTGCCCGTGCCATTGCAGGGGAGTATGCGGATGTCACGCTCCTCCTCGCCGCTGGTCAGGAAATGCACAACTATGAGCCGACTCCGATGGATGTGGCAGAGATCTCAAAATGCGACATCTTCCTGCGCATCGGCGGAGAATCCGAGGTTTGGACGGATACCCTCCTTGATGCCCTCGATACCTCGCAGATGGATGTTGTCACACTCATGGACCACATCGAAGCCCCCATCATGGAGGAACACCATCACGACCACAGCGGACATGCAGAGGAAGCTCATGAGGAACATGCAGACGAAGAACCGGAGCATGAACATGAGGAGGAAGCCCACGAGGCTCACGCTGAGGAAGCATCCGCACATGAACACGAGGAAGATGCAGAGGAAGAAGCCCACGTCCATTTTGATGAGCATATCTGGAATTCCCCGGTGAACGCCATTGCCATGGTACAGGCGGTGTGCGATGCTCTCTGCGAAGCGGAACCTACTCATGCAGCTGTGTTTCAGGAACGTGCCGATGCCTATATTGCAGAGCTTTCTGAGATCGACGCACAGTACCGCGTACTTGCACAGACCTGTGAGGAGCCGGTGCTGATGATCGGGGACAAGTTCCCGTTCCGCTACCTTGCCGCAGAATACGGCTTTCATTATGCCGCCGCCTTCACCGGCTGCAGCAGCGAAACAGAACCCACCATCGGCGCACTTGCCGAGCTGTTTGCGGAGGCGGAGCATCATGGACTGGATACGGTGTTTTATCTGGAATTTTCCTCCAGAAAAATCGCCGACCGCATCTGTGCGGTGACCGGTGCAGAAGCAAGAATGCTCCATCCCTGCCACAATATTTCCAATGAGGCAATGGAAAACGGCACGACCTTCATCAACCTCATGCGGGAAAACTACGAAGCAATCAAGGAGGCTCTGACATGAAGCCATTACTGAAATGTGACGACCTGACTGTACAGTTCGGTTCCCATACCGTCCTCGATCACCTGAGCTTTCAGGTGGAGCAGGGCGACTATCTCTCCGTTATCGGCAAGAACGGCTCCGGCAAGAGTACTCTCATCCGCTGTCTGCTCCGGCTCTGTCCGCTGACAGGCGGCAGCATTACGGAAGCGGAGGATTTCCGCCGCAGTGAGATCGGTTATCTGCCCCAGCAGAGCATCATCCAGCGTGATTTTCCTGCAACCGTGGAGGAGGTCGTTCTTTCCGGCTGTCTTTCCCATCACCGCCTGCTCCCGTTCTATACCAAGGCGGATAAGGAGGCGGCAGAGATGAACATGCACCGCCTTGACATCTGCGATCTGCGCCGCCGTAGCTATCGGACGCTTTCCGGCGGTCAGCAGCAGCGTGTCCTGCTCGCAAGGGCATTATGCGCGACCCGGAAGCTCCTGCTCCTTGATGAGCCCGTCACGGGTCTGGATCCGGAGGTCTCCGTGGGCTTCTATGACCTGATCCGTGAGCTGAACCAGCAGGACAATATCGCCGTTATTATGGTATCCCACGACCTGGAACGCGGTCTGAAGGATGCAAAGCATGTACTCTATCTGGATGACAAGGATCAGTATTTTGCCGGTATTGCAGAATTTCGTGAATCGGACATCGCCAAGCGCATTGCAAGGGATCTCCAGCCCCACAAGCATCTGAAGGAGGTGAAGCGCAATGGATAATCTTCTCACACTTCTGACACCGGAGCTGTGGAATTATGTCGTTCTGCCGGCACTCATCGGCGGCATTGCCGTTGCCGTCTGCGCGGCACTGCTCGGCGTGACGCTTGTCCTGCGCCGCTACTCCATGATCGGTGACGGTCTGTCCCATGTGGGCTATGGTACGCTGTGCGTAGCCTCCGTCATGAACCTTGCGCCTCTGTATGTGGCAATTCCGGTCGTGCTGATCGCCGCATTCCTGCTGTTCTGGCTGAGCGAATCGGGGAAGATCAAGGGCGATTATGCCATAGCCCTCTTTTCTACGACTGCCATGTCCATCGGCATTCTGGTATCCTCCAAGGCGGGACTGACCAACGATGTCAGTCACTACATGTTCGGCAGCATCCTTGCGCTGAACACCTCGGACGTGATCCTTTGCGTTGTAACAGCAGTCATTGTGATCGCAGCATTCCTTCTCCTGTATCACAGGATCTTTGCCGTGACCTTTGACCGCAATTTCTCTAAGGCGACCGGCATTCCGGTCACGGTCTACAACATGGTCATTGCCGCGCTCATTGCCATCACCGTCGTCATGGGTATGATGCTCATGGGTACGCTGCTGATCTCCAGCCTGATCGTTGTGCCGACCCTCTCCGCTATGCAGCTCTGCCGGAGCTTCCGGGGCGTGGTCATCGGTGCAGTATGTATTTCCGTCGGCTGTTTTATCGCCGGATTTTTCACCGCCATTGCCCTCGATTTTACCCCCGGCGCAACCGTGGTCGTGGTGAATGTGGTGTTCTATCTGCTCTGCTGTCTGATCGGAAGGATCAGAAAAGCAGAATAACAGGGGAGTCCCCCTGTTATTCCTCACTATATACGCTGTGCCGGCGGTGTATACACCTTGACCGGTGCATTGCTCTGTGAAAGCTCCGCGATCCGTGCTGCGTCGCTCTGCTTCGGCTGGTAGATTTTAGTCGGTGCTTCGTTCTGCATGATGCTCCCCCTTTTTTGCGGCTTTGCAGATAGTATTTCCCGCAGACCGCATAACATGCAGAAAATCCGGCTGACAAACGGAGGAAAATTTATGAAAGACTATTTGAAAATACTGGGATTTTTACTGTTTGCAGAAATCCTCACGCTCTTTATCAATGTGACGCTGGCATTTTCCGGCTCCTGGGTGTTCCGCCTCGTCACCAGCATCTGCACGCTGGGCATCCTCGCCGGACTCATGGCGCAGGCAGGGCACAGCATCGGAAACGCCGACAGAAAGCTCCTCAGGCAGGAGCCGGATGCCGTGCGCTCCTCCAAGCCCTACACGCTTGCTATGCTGGCAATGTTTCCCTACGCGCTTTGCTGGATGTTTCTGCTCCTTGCAAAAATCGGTGCAGTGGACGGCGGCTTCTACCGGTTTTATAAGCTCCTCTGTGCGCCGTTTCTGCAGGTGTGCAACCTCATCTGCGACGATGTGACCGCCGCCGCCCTGCCCGTCTGGGGGCTGGTGATTCTGGCACTCCTGCCCATGATCCCATATGCGGCTGTGCTGATTGCCTACCGGATGACAGTGCGTGGGGAGAGCGTGGAGAATGTGATGTATGAATAATCAATTTACTAATGAAATTCCCCCGAAAAGCCAACGCTTTTTCGGGGGATCGTTTTATCAGATATTGAATACTTCCTTAATGCTGTCATAATGCAGGAAGATCCCCTGCTTTGCAAACTCCTCGATCTGCGCCTTATCCGCCAGCATAAAGCCCGTGGTCTCGCGAAGCTGGGGCGTTACATCGTCCTCCGTGAAATCCATCATGAAGCGGTAAATATCCACAAAGTAGTTGTCGCCCTTGCTCTCTCTCCGGTAGCTGAACTGGTAGCCGCCCTCGGCATTCTTCACATCCAGTCCCGTTTCCTCCAGTACCTCACGGCAGACCGCATCATAGGAGGATTCGCCGGCTGTCACACCGCCGCCGGATACTTCCCACCAGCCCGGTGCCCAGTGCTTATCCATCGCTCTCTGCGTGATCAGGAACTTGCCGTCCGGACGGCATACCACGCCCAGCACGGTCAGATGATAGTCGCCGTCCGCCATCGTGAAGTCATTGCGCTCCATCGTGCGTCCGGTCAGCTGCTTGTTAATGTCGTAAATATCCCAGTATTCCATTTTGTACCTCCAGAAATTTGATGTGTTCTATAACAGTATAGCACAGATCGGGATTTTTTGCAAGGGGTGAACGGAAACTTTAAAAAAGTTGTGCAAAGCTTGCCCCCCCGCCCCCGCGACCCGCCAAAGGCTTCGCCTTTTGAAATCGAAAGAAGTAATTTGAATGAAAAACTTCCCCTAATTTTTCAGTTGTATCAATTGTGAACATCTGCTATGCTATAATAATGACAGTTGCAATCCATGATGCAATGTGCTATAATAAAAGAGTAAACGACAAAAGTCATGCTACAGCCGCAAGGCTGCGCGATAACAGGAGGAAATCCCATGGAACAGAATTTCATCAAACCGCCCGTGGAGGTGCGCTATGCCGAGGAGCTGGCAGTGCTGGCATCCGCGGATACCGGCAAAAAGCCCGAAAACTGGAAGCTCTCCCCGAAAGCCGTCCGCACCTTCATTCTCGGCGGGGATGCCATCAGTGCAGACGGCAGAAAAATCCCGATTTCCCGGAAATTCTACGGCAATGACGCGCTCGTGGAACGCTGTATCATCACCCTCGCCGGCAGCCGCGGTCTGATGCTCGTGGGCGAACCCGGCACCGCGAAGACCATGCTCTCTGAACTGCTCTCCGCTGCCATCTGCGGCACCAGTACCAACACCGTGCAGGGGACTGCCGGCACGACGGAGGACATGATCAAATATAGCTGGAACTATGCCCTCCTCCTCTCCAAAGGCCCGTCCCGCGAGGCACTTGTGCCTGCCCCGCTTCTGGTCGGCATGGAAAAGGGCATCTTTGCCCGCTTCGAGGAGATCACCCGCACGCCTGCAGAGATTCAGGACAGCCTGATCTCCGTCATGAGTGACAAGATCCTCAATATTCCGGAGCTTGGCGACGACGGCTTTGTGTTTGCAAAGCCCGGCTTCAATATCATCGGCACTGCCAACACCCGCGACAAGGGCGTGAATGAGATGTCCGGCGCACTGAAACGCCGCTTCAATTTTGAGACTGTCAGCCCCATCCGTGATGTGCGGATGGAAAAGGAGATCATCGTCCGCGAAGCCCAGGATCTGGCGAAAGCCGGTCACATCGACTGTCCGGTGGATACGGATGTGGCAGAGCTTCTTGCAGTCACCTATCATGAGCTGCGCGAGGGCGTGACTGCGGAGGGTACACTCGTGGACAGACCTGCCGCAGTGATGAGTACTGCCGAAGCCGTTTCCGTCTATTTTCAGACGCTCAGCCATGCATGGTACTATGATGACGGCAGGATCGACCTGCGCCTGCTGACGGAAAATCTGCTTGGTGCGGTCTGCAAGGAAAACCGCGATGACCTGGAAAAGCTCAAGGGCTATTTCCATACGGCAGTCAAGGAGAAAAGTGCGAAAGAGGGCGGAATATGGAAAGCGTATTACGAAACGGGCAAGTTTCTGAAATGATTCCCTGCAGCATGGATGCGCCGGTGCTGTTCTTTCCGGTGCGTCATCACAGTCCGGTCTGCTCGTTCCAGCTCGTGCGGACGATTGAAGCCTACCAGCCGGAGATCATCCTCATCGAAGGTCCTGAGAATGCCAATGACCTCATCCCCGTCCTTACAAGCGAGGAAACCGCACTGCCTGCGGCGATCTATTATTTTTACAAGGACACCAGAAAGCTTGTCAGCGAGGAGGGGGAGGACTACCACTGCTACTACCCGTTCCTCTGTGCCTCTCCGGAATACAATGCGATGATAGAAGCGAAAAAACGCAGCATTCCGGCGAAATTCATCGACCTGCCCTACAGCGAGATCCTCATACATACCAAGGAAGCAAAGGGTCTTCGCACAGAGCAGGACAAGCACAGCTATGCAGATGATTCCCATCTTGTAAAAAGCCGTTTTTATGCAAGACTCTGCGAAAAAACAGGTCTGCGCAATTTTGAGGAGTTCTGGGAGAAGTATTTTGAGATCGGCGGCATCCGCAAAACGCCGAAGGAATTCATCCGCCAGATGCACACCTACTGCATCCTCACGCGCCGCGAAACACCGCAGGAGGAGCTGGAAGCGGATGCTACACTCGTGCGCGAGCAGTGCATGGCAAGCCGCATTCAGGCGGCAATGCAGGTGCACAAAAAGGTGCTGGTCGTGACGGGCGGATTTCACAGCCTGGGACTGTATGAGCTGCTGCAGAAGGGAGATATCAAAGCCCCGAAGCTCCACAGCTTTCCGCCCGATGTGCAGAACTGCTACCCCATGGCGTATTCCTATGACGCGGCGGATGCCCTGCAGGGCTATGCTTCCGGTATGCAGCATCCGCAGTTCTACGACAATATCTGCATGGACCTCCTTTCCGGTGCTGCGCCGGAGGGGATCTACCGTGCGCATACGCTCGATCTGCTTGCCCGGACTGCCAAGGAAGCGGCGAAAAAGGATCTTCCGCTTTCCATTGCCGATGTGACAGCTGCCTTCTCTCTGATGGAGGGACTGGCTTCACTTCGCGGTGCGCAGGACTGCGGCATGTACGAACTGTATGACGGCGTGACCGCCTGTATGATCAAGGGCGAAAAGACCGCCGCCAGTTCCCTGCCGCTGGAGATCCTCGGACAGCTTGCGACCGGCGATGCCGTCGGCAGGATCGGCGACAGAACGCATATCCCGCCGCTGATCGCGGATTTTGAAAAGCAGTGCGAGGCGTTCCGGCTGAAAGCAAGAAGTGCCGTGCCGCAGGAAGCAGAGATCGCCCTGTTCCAGAAAGGAAAGGGCATGGAGGAAAGCCGTTTCTTCCATCGGATGGACTTTCTCGGCACGGAATTTGCACAGCGGCTCAAAGGACCCGATCTGCACAGGGGAACGGACAGAAGCCGTGTGCGCGAGCTGTGGAAATACCGCCGCACGCCCCATGTGGATGCAGTGCTGATCGACCATACCACGGACGGTGTGAACCTCGAAGAAGCCTGCCGGACGCTGGCAGGCAAGGCACTCCGTCGTGAGCGCAGATGCGAGACCGCCGCGCGGATCTCCGTTGACTGCTTTCTGATGGGGATCGCCCTCCCGCCGCAGGATATTGCGATTATGGAGGAAATTCTCGTGAATGACGGTGATTTCTTCTCCATCGGCAAGGGGCTGTACTATTTCGACATGCTCCACTCCCTCCGGATGCTCTACGGCTTTTCGGATGATGCGACACTGCGGTATATTGCGCAGTGCTTCGGCAAGCTGATCGCACTCCTGCCCTCCATGGGCGATGTGCCGCCGGAACGCGCACAGGAATGCATCCAGATCTGCCGCCTGCTCTACGGCGTGACCGGGCGCATCCTGCCCGAGCGTCAGGAGGAGCTGCAGCTTGCCCTGCTGACCCTGACCGAGCGCGATGACAAGGAACCCTCCGTTTATGGTGCCGCATCGGGGCTTCTGTACGCTATGGACGGCAGCCGCAGAATGCAGGCAGAAGCAGCCATGTGCGGCTATCTCCGGGGCAGTACAGCCATGCAGAAGCAGGGTGCGCTCTTTCTGAAAGGATTGTTTGAGACCGCGCGTGACATCGCCCTGACGGATGAAAGCTTCCTGCGCATGACGGATACGCTGATCACGGGGATGGAGCTGCAGGATTTTCTGGAGGTCCTGCCGTCACTGCGCCTGGCATTCAGTTATTTTACACCATCCGAGATCCAAAGCACTGCCGCAGCTGCCGCGGCGATCCACGCCGGCACGGCGGAGGACATCCTGCGGGGTAAGGCAGTCAATGAGGAACTCTATATTTTCGGCGCGGAGCTTGACCGCGAGATCTGCGGTACACTTGGAGAGGGGGCAGGACGATGAGCAGCAGGGAAATGCAGGAGCAGCAGGCGGTGAACCGCTGGCGGCTGGTGCTGGGCGGTCTGTCCGGTCAGCAGCTGCAGTTCGGCGGCAGTGCGCGTGAGATCCAGCGGTTCGAGAATATGGAACAGCTGCTTGACTACCTCTATGCCAACGCACAGGGTGAGGATGTCCGCACGAACGACCGCCGGGGCGGTATGGGGGCATCCGTCCTCAGTGCGGCGGAATGGATCACGAAGGTACGCAAGCTCTTCCCGAAGGAAACGACCGACGTACTGGAAAAGCACGCCCTTGAAGAATTTAAGATGACCGAGCTGATCACCGATAAAAAGGTACTTGAAAAGCTCGAACCGGATATGGATCTTCTCAAATCCATCCTCCAGCTCAAGCACCTGATGAAGGGTGAGGTACTGGAGGCAGCAAAGAAGATCGCCGAAAAAGTCGCGGAGCAGCTGCGCGAAAAGCTCGAAAACAGCATCCGCCGTTCCATTCTCGGACGGATCGACCGCAATTCCTCCAGTCCCGTGCATTCCGCACGGAATCTCGACATCAAAAAGACCATCCGCCGGAATCTGAAGCATTACGACACGGAAAGCGGACAGCTCGTCCTGCAGGATGTGTATTTCAGCGACCGCGTGAAGAAATACAGCACATGGCGCGTCATCATCGCCATTGATGAAAGCGGCTCCATGATGGGCTCCGTGATCTACAGCGCAGTCATGGCACAGATCCTGTCCCATCTGCCGTTTGCGGATATTAAGCTCGTGATCTTTGACACCAGCGTGGTCGATCTCTCCGGCGAAGCAGAGGATCCCGCACAGGTACTCATGAGCGTCCAGCTCGGCGGCGGTACGGACATCGGCAAGGCATTGCGCTACTGTGAAGGACTGATCGAAACGCCCCACCGCACCTGTGTACTGGTCGTGACCGATCTCTACGAGGGCGCACCGGAGAAATACCTGCTGAATACCAGCCGCAGCATCCTGGAAAGCGGCGCAAAGCTCAACTTTCTCACCGCGCTTGATGAAGAAGCCAATCCCGCCTATGACCGGAATCTCGGACAAAAGCTTGCCGACATGGGCGCATTCGTCGGCGCAATGACACCGGAACAGCTGGGGGATTATATCGGAAGAATGTTTTCGTAATCGAAAAGGGAAGTGATTACCATAGAAGAACTGAAAAACGCCCTTCTTTCCGCCGATGAAGCCTACCTCACCGGCATGTCCAACAAGGGACTCTATAAACGAGCCTGCAAGGACATCGACGGCGCACAGATCAGCGCGGAATATGAAGAAAATACAGCAAAAGTCTCTCTTTGCGGCGAGACCTGCACGATCACTGCCCCCCTCTGGGAAAGCAGCTGCTCCTGTCCGTCAAGAAGCGTCTGCCGCCATATCATCGGCGCGATCCTCTGGCTGAAGCAGAACCTTTCTGACGATGCGGACGAGCCGGATGATGAGGAGGAGCTTCCCAGAGAACCCGAACACATCGGCGCGGAGCTGACGGATGCCCTGCGCCGCATCACTCCGAACGCACTCCGGCGCGCACTCGGCAGGGAGCTGCCCAGAACCGTGCAGGATGTCCGGGCAGGACGCATCACCCTCACGGAAAGCAGCATCCTCTCCGCACAGCTGCCGGACGGCACGGCGGTCAGGCTCCTGCATCCGCTGGAGTTTTCCACCTGCGCCTGTCACCGCAAGGAGCTTTGCAGCCATAAGGCGGCGGCAGTGCTGGCATGGCAGACGGCACAGGGCATCCTGAAACCGGAGGAACTGCTCGAACAGGCGCAGACCCTCACACAGACGGAAACTGCCCATATACACGAAATTGCCGCCCATGCACATGGCGTGCTTGCCGAGGTGTTCCAGTGGGGGCTGGTGCGTCTGCCCGATAACCTGCCGGAGCATCTGGAGGTTGCTGCCGTGCAGTGCCACAGCGCGAAAATGGCGGATGGTGAACGCCTCCTGCGCGAGCTTGGCAGCCGCCTGAGCGACTGCCGGGAACGCCGTGCATCCTTTTCTGCGCGGACATTCCTGCACCGCTTCTGCGAATGCGCTGCTATGCTCAGCGAAATGCAGGCGGATACCCTGACGGAGACCGCCCTCGGCGCATTCCGCCGCAGCTACGCGCAGTACACCGGCGATCTGGAGATCCTGCCCGTTGGAATGCGCACCATGCGGGGCGGGGACTATGAGGGAGAGGTATACTATTTCCTGAATATGAACAGGCACGCGGAGGACAGATTTCTGAGCTTCTCCGACCTGCGCCCCGTATTCTATGACAGCGTGCAGAAAAGGGGACGGCGCACGAGCGTGGTTCCGTGGAGCCTGAACATGCCGCTGCGTGCGGCAATGAAAACCAAAATGCTCCTGCAGAATGCCAAGGTCTCGGAGGGCAAGCTTTCCTCCTCGCAGGAGACCTTCGTAGCCGGAACAACGGCGGCAAATCTCGACTGCGACGAGGTGCGGGAGCTGATCTATCATGATTTCCGCAGACTTGCGGCGGATATTTCCGCAAAACAGCCGGAGCATGAATTGCAGCGGCTCTGCTTCGTCCATCCGCGGGCATGTACGGAAAGCGGCTTCGACAAGCATTCCCAGCAGTTCCGCATGACGCTGGAGGATGCCGCCGGGAACTGCATCACCGTAAAAGCACGCTATACCGCCGCACAGAAGGAATTTATCGACCTTTTGGAGCGCATCGGAAAGGGCATGACGGAGCATCCGGAAAAGCCCTATGTCCTGCTCTGTACCGCCTATTTCGAGGATGGCGCACTCTGCTTGTTCCCGATCGAGGTCTACGATTTCATCCGCGTGCCGGAGCCGCGCGAAGACTGGCAGCTTCCGGAACGCTTTGCACCGGAGCGGACAAAATACGCCGGCACGGTGCTGGATCTGCTCACGGATGCAGAGGACTGGCTCTGTGAGATCATGCAATCGGGACTGCAGTCCGCCTGCGGAACGGACAGCGGCAAAGAGCTTGCGGAAAGCGCCGGGGCACATGGTCTGCATGGACTTGCCAAGCGGCTCATGGCATTTGCAGAATGTGTGGAACAAAGCCGCCACTCGATGAAACAGGACTGCACGGACGCAATGTGTCATGCAGTCGGATGCATACAATATATTCAGACCGGCAGGGAGAAGCTTGAAGTCCTGTCGGCGATCAGAAAGATGGGAGGAACAACATAATGCTCTACGCAAACGGTAACGAAAACAACGAATTATCCGGTATTTTTCAGGCTCTCGCCGACATCGGCTTCCCGGCAGAGACTGTAGAAACCGCAAGGGAATACCTCGACCTGTCAAAGCCCATGAACAATGCACTGCTCAGCGGGATCACACCGAAGGATATGACGGGCTTCCGCGATCACAAATGGAGCGAGAAGCTTGCGAAATTCGGGGAGCGCGAGATCACTCGCGCACAGAATGAGGAGTTGTCCGACCGCTATACCCTGCTCTGCCATGCTCTTGCCGGCAACACCTGTGCACCGCTGCTGTATTTTGCCAACGGCACGAACCACAATGCCCAGCATGAACGCGCACTGAAACGCCGCTATGGCTCCCATGCAGAAGCTGTGCGTCTTGCTTATGAGATGCAGGTATTATCCCGCGCCTACTGGGCAACACCGTCAAAATGCGTCAATCAGCAGATCTTGTCCGAAGCCATGGATCACTGCGTTTCCGCACAGCCGGCAGCAAAGCTCATGCTCTGTGCCTACATTCTCACGCTCGAACCCCTGCCGGAGCGAAAGCTTCTGTTCAAGGCAAAGCCCAGTGCTGAGGCACAGAAGGCAGTCGCTTTCGTGGAGGAGTGCTGGAAGAGCATTGCGGCGTTCCGTTCGGATGCCAAGAGCATTCTCTATCTGATGACCGCTTCTGCTGCCGGCACGTTCTTCTCGGAGTACATCGCCAAGCAGTACCATCACAACATCCAGCACCACAAGATGGACGTTGCTGAGGTTGCTATGCGCATCCCGACAGAAAATGCGGCAGTCCGCATTCTGCTTTCCATCGCCGGCAATCCCTGCGGCGACGATCCGGAGTTTATCTGCAAGGTGGGGCTCTGGACATGCCCCAAGAACAGCTCTCTTGCGGATGGCGGTGTCCTTTCGGATCTGGCGAAGCGTTACCCCGAAAGCTACCAGACCGCCCTTGTCCGCGCATCGGAAAATCCGAGCCTTGCGGTTGTGCTGGAAAATGTCCTGCGCAAAACCGCACCGGAGCTTGTCAACGAAGAACAGTCCGCCGGCAAGCTTGCTAAGGCAAGATGCATTGACGCGATCTGCAAGGATTACCCCGATGCCAAGGATGCGATCGTGGACTATCTCTGTGAGGAGACCGGATTGGAAGCCCTCCTGCCCCACGCTCCTCAAATGGCACTGGCGAAGTGGACCTACGGCAGAAAGCGCGTGAATTATGTTGCCGCCTACGGTGTGGATGATTTCGCAAAACGCTGCATCTGCGTGCAGGCACTTGCTGTCAATGGTCTGCACTATTATACCAGCAGTACCCCCGGCTTTGAGGTACGGAACAACGAAAAGCAGCTCATCAGCATCCTGCGTGAATGCGGTATGCCGTTCCAGCATATCTTCCGCTGTGCTGGTGAAGTGATCGAATCTGCGCCGGATTATAACAGCATCCAGGTGGAAATGCGGGACAAATTCTTCTGCGACTTTTCCGCGAATCCCGATGAGGTTGCAGCCTGTGAGCTGAAGCCTCTGAATGTAACGGCAAGAAGCATGTATCTTGCAATTCTCGGCAAGCAGCCAGAAGCCTACAAGGCGCAGATCCTTGCCCTTGCCGATGACGGCAGCAAGGTGATCCGTGCGGAGCTTGCGGCATATCTGAAAAACCGCCCTGAATGGGCGGAGGACGTACTCACGCTCCTGACCGCAAAGAAGGCTGCCAAGCGTGAAATTGCCGCAGAGGTACTGACCGCTCTGGACATCACACCCTATCACGAGGCGGTGCAGGCAGCATTTGAAGCCGAAAAGAAAGCCGACCTCAAACAGAAGCTTGCAAATCTCCTCGGTGCGGAATGTCCCGCAGAAGCCGCAGCAGAAACGACCACCGACCTGATAAAAGACCTCACTAAGGGCAACAAGGCAAAGAAGCTCCAGTGGCTGTTCGATACGCCCTTTTCACCTGTCCGCAAAGCGGATGGAACGGAAGCAGAAGCCGCACATCTGCAGGCGATCCTGCTCTGCTATGCGAATATGACAAACTGCGGTGTCAGCGATATGGCAAAGCAGCTTGCCGCGCTTCTTCACGAAGGTGATCTTGCCGTATTTGCATTGGAGGTACTGGGCAAATGGCTCGAACAGGGCGCAGCTGCCAAGCAGAAATGGGTACTCTATGCCGCCGCCTTCCATGGGGGCTATGAGGCGCAGACCACGCTCCTGCACTATATTAAGGAATGGTCGGAGCATTCAAGAGGTGCGATCGCATCCGAAGCCGTCCGTGCGATCGCCTTCAAGGGAACCTCCGAAGCCCTCATGGCGGTTGACCAGATGGCACGGAAGTTCAAGAATCGTCAGGTTCGCGCCGCCGCCGGTGCCGCACTCGACCAGGCAGCCGCCGAGCTGAACATCACCACCGAGGAGCTGGCGGACAGGATCGTGCCGAACCTCGGCTTTGACGAGAATCTCTGCCGCGAATTTGACTATGGCACGAGAAAATTCAAGGTCTACCTGACCCCCGCACTGGAGCTGGAGATCTTTGAGGGCGAAAAGAAGCTCAAAAACCTCCCCAAGCCCGGCACGAAGGATGATGCCGAAACCGCAGAAGCCTCCTCCAAGGCATTCAAGGAAATGAAAAAGCAGATGAAAACCGTCATCACCGCACAGAAGCAGCGTCTGGAATACGTTCTCATGTGTCACAGAACCTGGACAGCACAGGGCTGGCAGGAGCTGTTTGTAAAAAATCCGGTCATGCACTGCTTTGCCATCGGTCTGATCTGGGGTACCTATGATGAGAACGGCACACTGCTTGACACCTTCCGCTACATGGAAGACGGTACGTTCAATACTGCCGACGAGGACGAGTATGAGCTGCCGGAGAATGCCGTGATTGGTCTTGTGCATCCCATCGAGCTTGCGGAGGATGTGCTTGCCGCATGGATGGAGCAGCTGGAGGATTATGAGATCACACAGCCCTTTGCACAGCTTGACAGACCCGTATACCGCGTTGAGGAGCGTGAGCTCGGACAGACGGAGGTACTGCGCTTTGCCGACAAAACGCTGACCAATGTCGCACTTCTCGGCAGAATGACAAAATTCGGCTGGGACAAGGGGACTCCGCAGGATGCCGGCTTCTTCTATGAGTTCACACGCACGGATGTCGTGCGCCGTGAACGGGATGAAAAGGGCAGTATGAAAAATGTCGGCAGTGCCGCAGAGCTGACCTTCTCCGGCATGAGTGTTGCATATTATGAAACGGACGATGTGACCATTGAGAAGGTGACCTTCTCCCGCATCGGTGAATCCGATCCCATGCCGCTGGGAGAAGTCAATGCGCGGTATTTCAGCGAGGTGATGCTGCAGCTCAACGCTGCACTCGCCGCCGCATCCACAGAAACAAAGGAGTAAGCTATGAAACGTATTTTGGTATATACCCTCTGTGCCGCAATGGCACTCACATCCGCTGCATGCGGTGCAAAGGATACCGGCAGCACGGCAGAAACCGCCGCACCCACAGAAAGCGCAACCCTTCCGGAGATCCCGGAGGGTGCCATCACGGATGAATCCGGCAGCTTCTTCTATGCCGGTGAGCTGAAGCAGGGCGGCGACGATGAAAACGGCTATATTCAGATCCCGTATGATTATGTACGCTTCCAGGAGGAGGGTGTAGAAGGTCTGACGCAGTATTCGGATGTAACCGGCACCAATATCATCACGCTCGACCACTATGACAATATCAATTATCAGGACGCTGCCAACTCCCTGCGCTACTACATGGAGGAGGAGCCGTACATTGAGGGACTGTCCGGCGCGTCCGTAAAGGTAGCCGGCTACAATTCCCTCCAGCTCTACTGTCATTTCACGGATGACAACAAATTTCTCGTGACCTGGCTCATTGAGGATCCTGCCGACCCGGCGGACTGCTATTACCTTGCCATCGAGTTCGCCAACGAGGACTCCGGCATCATGGCTTGCTCGTCCACGTTCCAGACAGTGACGGATCACAATAATTCCGCACAATAAACAAACAGCCCCCGCCGCACTGGCAGGGGCTGTATCTTATTATTCGGTTACAGGAAGCGATTCAACAATGCTGATCGTATATTTCAGAATATACAGTGCATCGGCAGAAGTGGGCTTGCTGTCGAGGTCAACGTCCGCATTCGCAGCACCCTCCGCGCTCAGTGCTTCGCCCGTCAGCAGATTCTTGTTCAGCGTCAGCACGTCCAGGATGTCTACAGTATTATCCATATTCACATCACCATACATTGTGGGCAGAATGACATCACCCATACCATGCTCTGCAACTGTAATCGGAAATTCTACGACATACATCGCACCGCCGACAGTAACAAGGATCTTGGTTTCGCCAGCCTTCAGACCCTTGATGGTGAAGGTGCCATTGCCGAGGGAGCTGTCCACTACCGCAATGTTCTCATCCTCGATCGTGATGGTGTTCGGATAGCCAAGACCGTTAGTGGTGAAGGTCACTTCTGTGGGATTATCGCCGACATAGATCACCTCAGGCAGTCCTTCAACATATACCTGCGCTTCGGAAGTATCTTCAGAAGGCTGCTGGGTATCGCTGCCCCATTCACTCTCGTCGATCTGGTTCGCTACGGCGTAATAGCTGTCCTTCGGTGCAAAGATGCCATCAAAGAGCAGGGGAGAGCCGCTTGCACGCCAGCTGGTCGCATCGGAAATGCCCCAGAAGGTCACGTTCGTGATGTTGGCACCATTGCGCTTGGCATCCACGATCTGATACATGATGCTCTCATAGGCTGCGGTCTGCTTGTCCAGATTGCCGCCGTTGTCATACTGTGTAATATCCAGCTCTGTGACCTGTACTTCCAGACCGGTGGAGTTGAACTTGTCAATTGCCTGTCTGTAGAGATTGGCATCCGGATAGCCCACATCCAGATGAGACTGCATACCGATACCGTCGATCAGCCCCGCATCGGCAAGCTCCGTCATCTTTGTGTAGATGGCATCGCGCTTTGCTGGAATGTATTCGTTATAGTCGTTGTAGAACAGCGCACAGTTCGCCGGGGCATACTTTCTTGCATATTCAAAAGCAAGGTTGATATAGGAAGAATCATTGTAGATCATCGTCCAGCGGGACTGCTCCTGTGACGGGTCAGTACCTGCTGCACGCAGGGAACCATCGTCCATGTAGCACTCATTCACAACATCCCATGCATAGACCTCCAGATCCGGAAATTCTGCTTCCATTGCCGCCATGACTGCCTTGATATAATTTTCCAGACGCTGTGTCATAACATCCTTGGATACCCAGTTGCCGGAATCGGAGAAATTCTCCTTGAAGAACCAGTCCGGTGTCTGGCTGTGCCAGAGCAGCACATGTCCGCGTACCGCAATGCCGTTCTGCTGGCAGAAGGTCAGCACGGAACGCGCCTGGTCAAGGGATACCGCAACAGATACATTATCGCCGATAGCCTGTGTGGCATTCTTGTCCAGCACATAATCGGGCTTCAGCTCATTGCCCACGGTCAGCGTACTGAAATGATGCTTGACAATATCCTGCGCAATGGGCGTAGTCAGCTCGGAGGGCGTTGCCGCACAGCCGATGTCGAAATAATTTGCATAGACATTCTTCAGCGGTTCCTCATCCAGTGCTGCGGTACTCCAGGAGGCTTCGCCGGTGATGGTGACATCATCCACATAGAAGCCGTTCGTGCCTTCTGCGGTCTGGAAATACAGCAGAACATCTGCCGCGTCGGACGGGATCTCACAAGTGCCGGAGATCTCCGACCAGCTGGAATTAGTCACATCTGCCTGTCCAAGTGTTTTGTAGACCTCCTCGCCGGAAGTAGTTACATATTTGAGCTGGAACTGAATGGTATCGGATGCCGCATTGGACATGACATAGGTGGTGAAATCATAGCTCTTACCAGCCGTCATCGTGCTTGTCATGGAACACGCCGCACCGTTCCAGTTTGCAGTTCTGTCACCGACCCACAGACTATAGCTGCCGCCGTGCGCTGCATTGTTGGTGGAAGAAACAGAAGTACCGCCGAAGCTCGACCATCCGCCGGTGCCGCCCTCAAAATCCGCGCTGTGGAGAACACTGTCCGCCGCCGCTGCATAAAGCGGCATGGAAGCCAGCATGGCAGCAACCGCCGCTGCACACATCAGTTTATTTCTTTTCATCATACATACTCCTCTCATGTCGATCGGATGCTGCACACCCTCATTATGCACACCATCCAATCCTATTTTACCATATTTTATGACAGATTTCAATATACATTGAGGAAAAAACACGGCAAAAACACGGATTTCTTTACAAAACTCTCGTCAAAATCGACAAAGGGGGTGGCTCCCCACGGGGTGGGGAAACGACACCGGTGAGGTGGGGCAGTTATGAGGTGCTAACCCCAGAAAAAGTATCTGTATTTAATTGCCGGATCAGTAATACCCACGGATGTACAATTATCACAATTGAAAGAAGCAGATTTCAAACAAATAGCAGATTTACATTTTCACAGAAATATGCTATAATTAAAATAGGGGATCACCACAGCGGCTTTTTCAGAACCGCATCCCATTTCCGGTATTCCGGATATACGGAGAGCAGTACATCGTAGAACGCAGAGGAATGATCCTGGTGCAGAAAATGTGCATATTCATGACAGAATACACCGCGGATACATTCCACAGGATACTGCATCAGCTTGAAATTGATGGAGAGCCTGCCTGAGGACGGCGTACAGCTGCCCCAGCGCGAGGTCATCTCCTTAATCTGTACATGCGCGATCGGTACGGCATAGCCCTTCTTCAAGAAGGCTTCGCAGACCTCCCGGTTGATGCGCTTGTAAAGCACCGTGCATTCAGAGATCACCCACTGCCGGTAGGCAGTCTGCGCCTCCTGCTCCGTTCTTGCAAAGAGAGAAAGCACACCGTTTTCCAGCATGGGCGGACGCGGCGTACTCATCCACCGCAGGGTGATGGTTCTGCCGAGCCAGTGATGGACGGAGCCGCTTGTATAATTCTGCACGGATGCCCTCTGTGCCTTGGCATGGTCGAGGAGCTGCGCAAGCTCTGCGGCATGTTCCAGCAAAAAGCCGCGGATGCATTCTTCCGATGCCTCGTGTGGTGCGGAAACATGAATGATGCCGTCCTCCTTGACACGGATGCGGATGGTCTTCATCTTTTTCCGGATGATGCGGCAGGTAAATGTCCTGCCCTGATATTCAAATTCCATGAGGAAACCTCCCAGTCGTAGCTTTCCTCTATTATAACATAAATCTGCCAAAAAAGCAAACAGAAAGGAAGTATCTGACATGAAAAAGAAAATACTGAGCCTTCTTCTCGCAATGACCGCCGCCGGGCTTCTCTGCGGTTGTACACAGGATGAGGTGGATCTGTTCTTCGATGCGGTGTCCGTGGTCGATGAAGCACTCAATTCCGGCACGGATGCAGAAACTGAGTCTGAAACCGAGACAGAAACCGAAGCGGGGACAGAAGCAGAGACTGAGGCTGAAGCTGAAACGGAACCGGAAACTGAGGCTGAAACCGAAGCCGAGACGGAGCCGGAAACAGAGACAGAAACCGAAACAGAACCGCAGGACACAGAATCCGACATCGTATGGGGTGAGAGCTACACAACGGCGGAGGATGTTGCAGAGTACATCTATCTGTATGGTGAGCTGCCGGAGAATTTCATCACTAAGAAGGAAGCCGGCAGTCTCGGCTGGGAAAGCTCCGAGGGCAATCTGTGGGAGGTCGCTCCCGGCATGAGCATCGGCGGTGATTATTTCGGCAACTATGAGGGACTTCTGCCGGAGGGCAAGTACCGTGAATGCGACATCAACTATGACGGCGGCTACCGCGGCGCAGAGCGCATCATCTACGGCGAGGACGGCAGCGTCTGGTACACGGATGACCATTACGAGTCCTTTACACAGCTGTACTGATATTTTGTAATAAATCCGCCCCAAACGGCACTAACTATATAACAGAAAACAAATTCTCTGCATCAGAAAGGAGCAGACAATATGGCAAAGATTACAATTCTTGGCTCCGGCGGCTTCGGGCTTGCCCTTGCCATCATGTGCCGCAGTATGGAACATCAGGTGACCGTATGGTCAAAATTTCAGGAGGAGCTTGACGAGATCCGCACAACGGGGGAGCTTTCCCGAAAGCTTCCGGGCGTGAAGATCCCGCAGGAGATCGCACTGACGACCGATATTTCTGCCGTCAGCGGCGCGGATGTGGTGCTGGTGGGTATCCCGACCCAGTTCGTCCGCGGTGTAGCAAAGGAAGCAGCGCCTTACATGAAACCGGAAACTGTTGTGGTCAACACCTCCAAAGGGCTGGAGGCAGGCAGCTTCAAGCGTATGAGTGAAGTGCTGGCAGAGGAATTTCCGCAGAATCCTATTGTTGTCCTGACAGGTCCTTCCCATGCGGAGGAGCTTGCACTGGGCATTCCAACCACTGTAGCAGTCACAAGCGCGGATGTGAAATATGCAGAGTACATCCAGGATATTTTCACATCGCCCACACTGCGTCTGTATGTCAATGCGGACATGATCGGCTGTGAGATCGGCGGCGCGATGAAGAATATCATCGCACTTGCAGCGGGGGTCAGCGATGGTCTGGGCTTTGGTGACAATACAAAAGCAGCTCTCATGACGCGCGGTATCCACGAGATCACCGCCCTCGGCGTGGCAATGGGTGCCAGAGTGGAGACCTTTGCAGGATTGACAGGTATCGGTGACCTGATCGTGACCTGCTGCAGTATGCACAGCCGCAACCGCAGAGCCGGTATTCTTATCGGACAGGGCAAAAGCCCCGAGGAAGCCGTGCGTCAGGTGGGAACAGTCGAGGGCTACCACTGCTGTGAGGTTGCCCATGCGATTGCGAAGAAGCTTGGTGTGACCATGCCCATCACAGAGGAACTGTATCAGCTTTTGTTTGAAAAGGGAAGTTCCTCCGCTTCCATGAGTCATCTCATGAACCGCCCGAACCGCCATGAATGCGAAAAATATGCCGTATCCGATATACTCGCAGAATATAACTCCCAGCCATAACCCCAAGCATCCCAAAGCCCATCCTGTCCGGGGATGGGCTTTCTTATAATCCGGAGGAAAACACATGTCAGAGAAATTATTTGCCGAAATTCAGAGCTTCCAGCCCTATACAGAGGCGGAAGCCGCCGCAAAGGAGGAGCTGCTTGCACTGCTTGCTGTGCATGGCAGTGCAATGCTGGAACGCAGCTGTGAAGCGGGGCATATCACCTGTTCCGGCTTCATTCTTTCCCCCGATCTGCAGGAAACGCTCATGGCATACCACCTTATCTACCAGTCAGTCGGCTGGACGGGGGGACATGCGGACGGGGACGATGAACTGCTGGGTGTTGCCCTCCGGGAAGCAAGGGAGGAGACCTCCGTCACACAGCTCTGCCCCCAGAGCCGCCGCATTCTTTCCATTGACATCCTCCCGGTCCCGCCGCATGAAAAGCACGGAAAGCCGGTCGCACCGCACCTGCACTATAATGTGACCTACGGACTGATCGCACCGAAACAGCAGAAAATTGCCGATAAACCGGATGAAAACCGCAACGTCAGATGGCTAGGCATCGGAGAGATCGCCGTACACTGCACCGAGCCGCAGATGCTGCCCATCTATGAGAAGCTCATTGCCCGGATGCACCGGATCGCCGCAGAAAAGCAGACACTCCTGCAGAAGATGCCGGAACCCCTCCTTGCGTGGTATGCCGCACACAAGCGTGATCTGCCGTGGCGGCGTGATCGGGATCCGTACCATGTGTGGGTATCGGAGATCATGCTCCAGCAGACGCGCGTGGAGGCGGTAAAGGGCTATTATCAACGATTCCTGGATGCACTGCCGGATGTCCGAGCATTGGCAGAATGCAGGGAGGATGCACTCCTCAAGCTCTGGGAGGGGCTTGGCTATTACAACCGCGTCCGGAACATGCAGAAAGCCGCTGTGCAGATCCTGACAGAGCATAACGGACAGTTTCCGCAGGACTATGACAGTATTCGGAAGCTTTCCGGCATCGGTGACTATACAGCAGGTGCCATTGCCTCCATCTGCTTCGGACTGCCGGAGCCTGCTGTGGATGGCAACGTCCTTCGCGTGATGGCAAGACTGCAGGAGGATTTCCGGAACATTCTCTCCCCGCAGTGCAAGGCGGATGTGACCGCACAGCTCCGGGAGATTTATCCCAGGACGGACTGCGGGACGCTCACACAGGCTCTCATGGAGCTGGGCGCAGTGGTCTGCATCCCGAACGGCGCGCCGCACTGCGGCGAATGTCCGCTTTCCGGCATCTGCATGGCAAGGCAGCAGGGAAGTACCGGGGTGCTGCCCGTCCGTGAAAAGAAAACCAAACGCCGCACGGAGCAGAAGACCGTATTCGTCCTGCAATGCGGCGAAAAGATCGCTATCCGCAGACGGCAGGGCAGGGGACTGCTCGCCTCCCTCTGGGAGTTGCCGAATACGGAGGGTTTTCTGGAAGTGCAGGAAGCTGTCAGACAGTGTGAGGAATGGGGTGTAAAGCCGCAGGAGCTTTTGAAAACTGTGGAACGCCGCCATATTTTCACGCATATCACATGGGAGATGCAGGGAATGTATGTGGTATGTGCGCAGGAGAGCGAGGGTTTTGTCTGGGCATCCCCGGAGGAGCTGGAGCAGATCTACTCCCTCCCGACAGCATTCCGCTGTGTGCTGGATTCCTGATTTGATGGGCGGGGCTTTCTTGACATTTTTTCAATATCATGTTATACTAAAAGAGCTTGTATAATACCAATCTTCTTAACCCCAATAGATAACTTAAATTTGCCCCACCCCCTGCCCCCTCCCAAAGGGAGGGGGATTTAGGGGCGGTGCTGCGCACCCCCGCCGCCAAAAGGCTATCGCCTTTTGAAACTGCTTTTGTTTATTATATTTTGGGGAATTAGTATAACAACAGAATTTGATACAATGGAGGAACATCATGGGACTTTTTGATAGATTCAGAAAAAAGAAGCAGGAGGATGCCCCCTGCGAGAGCATTCTCGACGAATCCGTACAGGACGAAGCCGAAGCATCCGCGCCGGAAGCTCCTGTACAGAAGACGGAGACGGCCGCTTTCAACATCCATAAAATGCTTGCGGACATCAAAGCACAGCACCCCGATGCAGAATGGCAGGGTGAGAACAGCCTGCTGTTTCCCTGCGGTCTGGAGCTGCGCATTGTCATGGGTCCGGTCAATCGCTTTCCGAAGGGTGTCTGTGCGCAGATGCTGTTCGTGATGTGGCATCCGTTCTTTGACGAGGATCTTGTGGAATCCGTTGCCGGTATGGGCAAGACCGAGACGGACGCAGAGCAGGACGGTCTGAAGGGCTTCTGCGAAGGTGTCCTGCCGTTTGTACTGGGCGCGCTCGGATGCACCGGTGAGCATACCATCCGCACGGAATTACAGGGAAGGGAGCATATTTTCCGTGAACCCTGCGTCATGGGAACGCTCCACCGCGGTGCGGGACAGTCCGCCGACCTGTGGGCGATCCTCCGTGACAGCATTCCGCAGTATCTCGGAACAAAGAAGGCATACTGGATCAAGCTCCTCTCCTCCCGCATGGGCAAGGACATCTGCGAGGTGCGCATCAACGGCATGGTATTCCCGGAGCTGACGGACAAGCTCTATGCAGCGATCAGCGAAGGAAAGTCCACCGCACAGGGCTGCATGGACAAGATGTTCGTCCTGCTGCTCCAGGACGATGCGACCTATACGCCCTGTCCCTACTCCAAGGCGGATGCAGCGGAAATTGCCCATAAGGCACTGACCAGAATGCTGACCATCGAGGATGAAGAGAGCCACCGTGCCGTATATGAGGAGATCCAGCAGCTGCACCCGATCCTCGGCGGCGAGGCATGTGCCTTCCTGCCGGAGATCTACTGCCGCATCATCTACAACTACCATACCACCGACTCCCTGCTCCCCGTCACGCTGAACATCGGCGAGGTGCGCAAGTCGCAAGTGCGGGCATTCGGCTATTTTGAATCGGCTGTGCTGGACTATCTGAAGAAGTACCGTCCGAAGGGGGATGACCATGTGAAGATCCTCCGTCTGAGCGCGGAATTTGGCGCGATCAATAAGGCAGTACAGAACGGTAGCAAGATCGAAGACCTGCGCTTTTCGCCTCTCGCCTATGTGGTGCCGGAGGATTATGTGATCTGGTAATATAGAAACAGCTCCCCGCAAAAATACGGGGAGCTTTGCTTTTATTCCTCAATCTTTTCAATCGTTCCAAATTCCTCCACAAATTTCTGGAGTGCCGGGAATGCGATCTCGTAATTTTCCTGCATGGTCTCCTTGAACGAGAAGGTATCCTTCACCCGGCGGATGCCGATATAAATATCCTCATCCAGCGTTTCCGTCCAGCCCACAGCCTCGGCAAAGCCGGTATCGGACAGGTAGAAACGGAAGCCCTCGGTCTGTACATACTCACCGAAATGCGGCTCCAGATCCTCCAGCGTGCTGTCCGGCACGATGAAGGCATCCGCATCAAGGTCGGAAATGACGATCAGGGATTCTCCGATCTGGAACTCTGCAAACAGCTTGGTGCTGTCGCCGGTGTAGCCGCTTTTGTTGGCGGATTCCTCCGAGGCGGGGATATAGTACACATCCACGCTGATCTCACCGTCACCGTTTTCATCTTCGATGTACTGTTCAAAGATCTCCTCAATGCGGTAGGAACACTGCGCATTGAAGGAAGCGTCATCGGATACGAGCAGCACGACCAGATCGGCGCGCACCGTGGTCACGGTCTGATAGATCAGAAAACCGACCACAAATGCAAAGAAACAGCCGATGCCCATCCACCATTTATTATGGTAGAAGAAATTGCTGATCTTCTGCCAGATGGTGTATTTTTTTTGCTCCTCCTGCTCCTCGCGGATGGTCTCGCTCTCCTCGATCACGCCCTGTTTCAGACGGATCAGCTCCAGGCGTTCCTCACGCAGCTGCTTTTCATAGGCGAGCTTCCGCTCCTCCTCCGCCTGCCGCGCGATCTCCCGCGCCTTGGCTTCCGCTTCTGCGGCAGCCGCCTGCTGCTGCGCCTCCATTTCACGGGCGATGTCAAGGACACTTTTTTCTTTTGGTTTCTTTTCGTTCTTTTCGCTCATAGTTCCTACTCCTTCGTCAGCGCAAGCAGTGCATGGAACGCAGCATCCATCATATCCGCCGACGGATGATGTCCGCAGTCCCTGACCACCTGGCATTGCAAATGCGGATTCCCGCTGTTTTGTGCGATCTCCTGCACATATTCCGTTGCGGCTACAATGTCCGTATCTCCCTGCAGCATCACATAGGGAATGTTCACATTCCGCAGAACATCGGACAGATCCAGCGCAAGGATTTCTTTCCACAGCGTCAGATTTCCCTGACAGCCGTTTAGCATGATCGCTTTGAAATCCTTGAATCTGTAATCCGGACTGGTCAGCAGCCCGAAGATCATGCTGCCCATGGGGGCTTTTTTGCTGTTGGGGTTGTTGTAGCCGTATGTATATTTCTGGACACTGCCGGAGATCAGCCGCATATCCGCGTCTGTGATCTGCCCGATGCGGATGCTCCGGATCCTGTCAAGCTTCTCCGCGGGGAGCTTTGACTGCTCCAGTTCGCGGTATACAATGTCGTTGAAGAAGACATTCCGCACGATCTGCCCGCAGCTCAGCACGCCGTCAACCGGCTCCTGCTCCACGACCTTCGCACTGAGGATGGAACCCCAGGATGTGGAAAACAGAAAAATGCGGTTCCCCGGAAAGAGCTGCTTAACCTCCCGGATCAGGTCGGCAGTCATATCCACAAAGTTTGCGATCGTGAAGCTGCTGTCAATGGGATGGTCATTGATGCCGCAGCCGAGCTGATCCCAGTACACCATGATGAATTTGTCCGTAAATGCAGGAAAAAGCCCGCGGCATCCCACGGAAAACGGAATCGGTGTACCCGGGCCGCCGTGCAGCGTGATCACGACCGGAAGCTCCCGGCTCTTTCCTTCAACCAGCACTTTCTGCGGAAAGCCGCCAAGTGTGAACGTATACAGCTTCGAAATTTCGTTGCTTTTGATGATGTCTTTCCGCTTCATAGCTCCTCCTGCGCAAAAGGACGGACTCCTTATTGTGGTGTATTTTAATGTTTGCAAACCGACCATAGTATTATATAGTTGTTCTAAAAAAAGTGAAAATTACATAGAGCAGTCTTTGGGGTGTTCATCAAAAGTATCTTTTTCGCCACTTATATCAATATACTCTATACTAAAATCATTAAGCAGGTTTTTCTCACTTTCTAATCTATTTAGAGCGTGAGTACAGTAATATGCTTCTGTTTCTATACCAATACTATTGCGATTTGTATTCATTGCAGCCAACATTGTAGTGCCACTTCCACAAAATGGATCTACTACTGTATCTCCAACAAAAGAGAACATTTTCACCAATCGTGTTGCCAATTCTAATGGAAAAGGAGCTGGATGTCCATTTCTGGTAGATGCTCCTGGTAATTCCCAGATTTGTCTGAACCATTTTTGAAAATCATCTTTTTCAATACGGCTATCTTTCCTTTGCTGAATAGTTGGTGCTCGATAACCACCCGGTTTTCTTTCCATCAAAATGTATTCCAAATCGTTTTTTATGATAGCATTTGGCTCATATGGCTTCCCTAAAATAGAACTGCTCGTATTCGCTTCAAATTTTGCGTTTGAAATTTTATGCCATAAAATGGGGTTTAAATTATCAAATCCGATTTTTCTGCAGGATACCGCAATGTCTGAATGAAGCGGCAACACTGCGTGTCTACCATTTTTTTTCCTTGATAAGCAAACATCTCCAACGACACAAACGATTCTGCCCCCAGGTACTAATATTCTATAGCACTCTTTCCACACTTTCTCCAACTCATCAAGAAATTCCTGATAATCATTAATAATTCCCAGTTGCGCTTTTCCTTTGCGATACTCTTTTAAATTAAAATACGGAGGTGAAGTAAGAATGAGATGAACGCTATTATCATTAATGTAACTTAGATTGCGAGAATCAGCATGATATAATACGTGTTCTGTCATAACATGCACCTATTAGAAAAGTGTGATATTGCTGCGCCTAACATCGAGACAAGAAATTCTTCACAAGAAAGAGTATGCTGGGGAAAATTGTAATAGATATTGTGGTCAGATATACCTGTTGAAATAAAACAAGCCGCATTATACTGGCGTTCCAACAAAAGCTTATTGCAAAAAATTTCATATCTTTCTTTATAAGAAATATCTACAAATTCTTCTAATACAGGGAAATGTGGAGACCGAACCCGTACAGTCCTGTTCGAATCACTGCAATCTTCAAGCATCAAAAAGTAACCTAACCATGGTGCTCGCTGATTCCCAAACACACCTTGACGGTATGCGGTCCAAATATCGAGGGCAGTTCCCATCGCTTCCTCGGTACGATTGTTGAAGTTATTGCCAAAAGAAGGTCCGACTTGACTTTTGAACTCAATAGCAATGACTAAAACGCCATTATCAACCACCAAAAGATCCCATTTTTTATTTGGACGATAGTATCCTGGTAATTCCAAATCCTTGTCAGTATAGATGCAGTCTTTTGGCACACCGTTAAAGATCAAAACATCACAAATGAGATCAACAAAACCATCCAGATGCTTTCCGCCTGTCACTGCACCCCTGTTTCCTTGATCGTGAACCCCTGTATCATTTTGTCTTGCAATTTGTCTATTACGCGTATCCCAAAAAATCTTAACCGCCGAAGCTATTCTGTCATCTAAATCGTTCGGTAAATAAATTTTTGCCATTGAACTGCCTCCTGTTTATATGCGGCGCACGCCAAAAACGATTTATGTTTTACATAACCTTAGTTGATAACCCAAGATATCGATTGATATCTTGGGTTATTGTAGCATATCAGTTTATTAAGATAACATATGGAGGAAACCTTCCCCACTTACTCCTCAGTTTCAGTCTCAGCTTCTTCCTTCGTTCTGCCGCCATTCACCGGAAGGGGCTTCATGGTCGGGAACAGGAGTACGTCACGGATGGAGGGGCTGTCTGTGAGCAGCATGACGAGTCTGTCCACACCGAAGCCTAGACCGCCCGTAGGGGGCAGACCATATTCGAGTGCGGTTACAAAGTCCTCGTCCACCTCGCCCGTCATATCGCCGAGTGCGCGTCTTGCCTCTACCTGCTTGACAAAACGCTCCTTCTGGTCGATCGGGTCGTTCAGCTCGGAGAAGGCATTACCCATCTCACGCGCATAGATGAAGTACTCGAAACGCTCTGTAAATGCCGGATCGGAGGGCTTGCGCTTTGCCAGCGGAGAATTTTCCACCGGATAATCATAGATGATGGTCGGCTGAATGAGGTTCTCCTCAACGAATGCATCAAAGAATGCGATCAGGACATGCCCCTTGGTAGCAGCTGCGCCTTCCTCGACCTCAACGCCCTTTGCCTTTGCGCAGGCTCTTGCGTCCTCGTCGGTTGCCCAGTCGTTGTAATCCACGCCGGCATATTCCTTGACAGCTTCGATCATGGTCATGCGCTTCCAAGGCTTGCCGATCTCGATGTCAACACCCTGATAGGTCACGGTATCCGTGCCGCAGACATTCATAGCAATGGTGCGGTACATATTCTCGATCAGATCCATCATGCCGATGTAATCCGTATAAGCCTGGTACATCTCTACCGTTGTAAACTCCGGATTATGGGAAGTATCCATACCCTCGTTGCGGAAGATTCTGCCCACCTCGTACACACGGTCAAAGCCGCCGACGATCAGCTTCTTGAGGTTCAGCTCTGTCTCAATACGCATGAACATATCCATATCCAGCGTGTTGTGATGTGTCACAAACGGTCTTGCAGCCGCCGCGATCTGAATGGGAAGCAGAACGGGAGTTTCTACCTCCAGATAGCCGATGCCGTCGAGATAATTGCGGATCTCTCTCATGATCTGGCTTCTCTTGACAAAGGTATCCTTCACCTGCGGATTGCAGATCAGGTCAAGATAACGCTGACGGTAGCGCATGTCCTGGTCCTTCAGACCATGCCACTTCTCCGGCAGGGGGAGCAGGGACTTGGAAAGGAGTGTGACCTTCTTTGCATGAACGGAGATCTCGCCCATGCGGGTACGGAACACAAAGCCCTCAACACCGACAATATCACCGATATCCCACTTCTTGAATGCTTCAAAGGCTTCCTTGCCGATGTCGTTCATGCGGATATAGACCTGCATTCTGTCGGTATGGTCGCGCACATCAATGAAGTTTGCCTTGCCCATATTGCGCCAGCTCATGATTCTGCCGGCAATGAAAACGGTTTCCGCTGCGATCTCATCCAGACCAGCCTTGATCTTTTCCTCGTCGCCGCCAGCCGCATCCATCACAGCCTTTTCCTTTGCTTCATAATCTGCTCTCAGCTGTGCATTATGAATGGAAACAGGGAAGCTTGTCAGTGCAAACGGATCCTCGCCCTTTGCCTGCAGCTCCTCCAGCTTTTCAACACGAATCTGCCGCAGACCATTGGTATCCTGCTGCAGCTCTTCCAGTACATTCTGTTCTTCCTGCATATCTTTCACCCTTATTCTTATTATATTTGTTTTCATTAACTCCGGCAAATCAATATGATAGTGGATACAAAAGGCGGCAGCCTTTTGCGGGTGGAGGGTACGCAGTACCCTCCATATGTAACCCCTCCCCTCGGGGAGGGGAAGGGGTGGGGGCAGCTACGGAAGGCTGTCCCCAGAAAAATACCTGTATTCAGCTGCCGGATCAACATTTTACTTGGAAATATTCAGCACTTCGAAACGCAGCTCGCCAGCCGGTGCGTCTACGATGAATACATCACCTACGCGCTTCTTCATTGCGCCCTTGCCAATGGGGGAATCGTCGGAGATCTTGTGTTCCTTGAAGTTTGCTTCAGTCGTGCCGACGATCTTCAGCTCCTCGATCTTGCCGTTGTCGAGTCTTTTGATGGTGATGACGGAACCGATACCGATCTCATCAACAGAGATATTGTCATCATCCACGACCTCGGCATTATCCACCATTGCCTGCAGTTCAGCAATTCTGCCCTCCAGGATCGCCTGCTCATTTTTTGCCTCGTCATACTCAGCGTTCTCGGACAGGTCGCCGTAGGAACGCGCTTCCTTCAGTTTCTGTGCAACCTCCTGACGCTTGACGGTGATCATCTCAGTCAGTTCCTGCTGCAGCTTTTCATAACCCTCACGGGACATCTGAATCTTTGCCATGATTATGCTCCTTTCTACTGTCCGCTTTTCCGCGGCAGTGCCACATACGAAAAACAAGCCCCGGAATACCGGTGCCGTTTCACTATCCATATTATTATAGTACATTTCGGTGGAATTGTCAAGGGATTTCCGCAAAATTCACATGAAAACCGCCTGCCGCCGAGGCGCGCTGTCCCGGAGACCCGTCCGCAGTCCGGCAAGCTGCCGCCGTGCTGTTTTTTTTGCCAAACCCCTTCTGCACTATGGGCTAAATTTCAATCAAACTGCCAAATTTGGCAAAATCCCTTGACAAAGCGGCGGAATTGGTGTATGATTAAACAGGACGTAATACAAGAAACTATAGCGTTTCGATTCTGATGTGCAAAGCATTCTGATTCGGAACGCTATTTCTATTAAAGGAGGCAATTCTATGTCAGAATCCACAAGTTTTTCCAATGTGCCTGAATATTTCGGCTGCAACGTATTCAGCGATACCGTGATGCGCGACAGACTCCCCAAGAACATCTACAAAGCAGTCCAGCGTACCAAGCAGTTCGGCATTGCCCTCGATCCTGCAGTTGCCGACGTGGTTGCCAATGCCATGAAGGACTGGGCAGTGGAGCATGGCGCGACCCATTATACCCACTGGTTCCAGCCCATGACCGGTGTCACAGCGGAAAAGCATGACGCATTCCTTTCCCCCTCCGCACACGGCAGGATCCTGCTGGAATTTTCCGGCAAGGAGCTGGTAAAGGGCGAGCCGGATGCATCCTCTTTCCCGTCCGGCGGTCTCCGCGCTACCTTTGAAGCACGCGGCTATACGGCATGGGATCCGACCTCCGATGCCTTCATCAAGGACGATTCCCTCTACATCCCCACCGCATTCTGCTCCTACACGGGCGAGATCCTCGACAAGAAGACCCCCCTCCTGCGTTCGATGAACGTTGTCAGCGAGCAGGCTCTGCGTATCCTGCGCCTGTTCGGCAATGACCGTGCAACCCATGTCATGTGCACCGTCGGCGCAGAGCAGGAATATTTCCTCATCGACAAATCCCTCTACGACCAGCGTGAGGATCTGATCATCACCGGCAGAACCCTCTTCGGCGCAAAGCCCCCCAAGGGTCAGGAGCTGGAGGATCACTACTTCGGCAATATCAAGCAGAGAGTTTCCGACTACATGAAGGAGCTTGACTACGAGCTGTGGAAGCTGGGTGTTTATGCAAAGACCAAGCATAATGAAGCTGCTCCCGCACAGCATGAGCTTGCACCGGTATTCACCACCTCCAACATCGCCGCTGACCACAACCAGCTCACCATGGAGCTGATGAAGAAGATCGCCCGCAAGCATAACCTGATCTGCCTGCTGCACGAAAAGCCGTTCGAGGGCATCAACGGCTCCGGTAAGCACAATAACTGGTCGCTGACCTCCAATGACGGTCAGAACCTCCTTGATCCCGGCGCGACTCCGCAGGACAACATGCAGTTCCTGACCTTCCTCTGTGCGATTCTCAAGGGCGTGCATGAATATGCACCGCTGCTGCGCCTGTCCGCCGCATCCGCCGGCAATGACCACCGTCTCGGCGGCAACGAAGCACCGCCCGCCATCATCTCCGTATTCATCGGCAGTGAGCTGGAAGCAGTCATCGAGGCTCTCGAAAGCGGCAAGCCCTATGTTTCCAATACTGCGGAATTTGACATCGGCGTTGACGCACTGCCGAATTTCAAGAAGGACACCACCGACAGAAACCGTACCTCCCCGTTCGCCTTCACCGGCAACAAGTTCGAGTTCAGAATGCTCGGCTCTGCGGATTCCATCTCCTGCACCAACACCATCCTGAATACCATCGTAGCCGAGGAGCTGCGCCAGTTTGCGGATGAGCTGGAACAGGCGGATGATTTCGACAAGGCACTGAAAAGGCTCCTTGTACGCACCATCCGCGAGCATAAGCAGATCATCTTCAACGGCAACGGCTACTCCGACGAGTGGATCGAGGAAGCCGAAAAGCGCGGTCTGCCGAATCTGGTTTCCACCGTGGACTGCGTACCGCTGTACACAAAGGAAGAATACGTTTCCGTGTTCGAGCGTTTCAAGGTCTACAGCCGCGTGGAGATCGAGTCCAGAACCGAAATTCTGCTGGAGAACTACACAAAGGTTCTGACCATCGAAGCACTGACGATGCTGGATATGGCAAGAAAGCAGATCATGCCGGCGGTGATGCGCTATACAAAGGAAGTCTGCGATACGGCTCTGTCGAAGAAGGCACTGGGTCTGGATCATGCACTGGAGCTGGGCATTGCCACACGCCTGTCCGCACTGAATACCAGCGTGCATGAATATGCTGATACGCTCGAAGTGAAGCTCTCTGCTGCACAGGCGATCGAGGGCGTGGAAGCAACAGCGAAATTCTGCCGCAGCGATATTTTCACCGTCATGCGTGATCTCCGCAAGGCTGTGGATACTCTCGAAACCATCATTCCTGCAAAGGATTGGCCGATGCCGTCTTATACAGATCTGCTGTTCAGTGTATAATTCATCCGATCCCCTGCTGCAAAGCGGGGGATTTTTCAGGAGGTAATCATGTATTATTTCATCAAAACACAATATTCCGGCAAACGTGGTGTGTACATGCCCGTCGGCATCAATCATGCCACAACAAAGGTCTGCGAACATTGCAGCGGACGATTTGTAGAATATTCTGCCCCTATCCAATTTGAAATTAAAGGCGAACCATGCGATTATTATCTGCACGACGGTTTGCTTTTCATCTCACAACGTTGTCTGGACGCACTGCAGGAACTCAATCTGACCGGCTATTCAGTCAGACCGGCAAAAGTCACTGCGTGGAACAAAGCACTTCCGGAAACCGATTTAAGCAAGCTGGTATATTATCAGCTGGTCGTTACCGGACGATGCGGTTCTATCAGGGATATGCAGGCACAGTATCTGCCAAAATGTGAGGTATGCGGACGGAAATTCGTTCTCAAGCAACGCATTACCGGTGTCATGTTTGAGGAAGCAGACTATGATGGCAGTGATATTTTTGCATTTCATAACCTGTACAATATACCTATCATTTCGGAGGACGTGAAAAAGAAGCTCCGGAAACTGAAGCTGTCAAACATGAAGTTTGTGCCGCTGAATGAAACAGAAATGGGTTGATTCCGCAAAAGTTTCTGAATCCTACCATTTTCTATTGACATTATCCCGAAAATTCGGTATAATGATATTGTATGTGCCGTGCAGCACATAAATAAAAGATAAGGAAATGAGTAGAATGGAACAAGTATACAGCATCCACATGGGGAAAGCAAAATGCGCTGTTGACCTCGGCGACGGCAGCGAACGCGGCGAATATGTCAACCAGGATTATATCCTGCACACCCTCGGCAGACCCCACAGAAGCATCAGCCTGATGTACTGCTATTATCCCCTCGATGAGGGCTTCCCGGGACGTGCCAGCGTCGTCCACGCAAACCCCGATGTCAGCTTTGCATGGGACTATCCCTATGACGATTATTTCACCTACAAGGGCGGTCTCGGCGGAAACACGCAGGATGAACCGTTCAACTATATGCGTGAGATCCGTGCACACGGTCAGGATGTCACGCTGACGCTGACCATCGACCCGCATGTATCCGATGAACACCTCGCTGCCATCGGTCAGGATCTGCGCCCGTTCGGCAGAGTCCTCCTGCGCATCAACCATGAAGCCACCGGCAACTGGTTCTCCTTCAACAGAAGATGCAGCTACCAGGAGGTTGCAGATTTCTTCGTTCGTGCCTCCCGCATCATCAAGGAAAATGCCCCCAATGTCCAGACCATCATCTGCATCGGCGGCGTGGAGCATCTGGGCAAGGAGGAAATGGAGAAGGAAGCCGAATTTGCACAGACCATTCCCGCAGCGGACATCTGGTCTGTTGACAAATACATGGCACTGCACTGGGGCTGGCCCTATGATGTCGCCGAACCCGGCGGCACAAGCCACAGCCGCAGCAAGGTGCGCGATGTATACGATATGACAAAGGCAAGCTATGAGCGTTACTGCTTCCTCAACGGCGGCGAGCCGAAGCCCATGATCATGTCCGAGTTCAACGCGGACGGCGACGTGACCGGAGCTTACGACCAGGCAGCCATGGTGCAGGAATTCTGCGATATTCTGGAGGAAGACAATGCCGACTGGTTCACAGGCTTCACCTTCTACCAGTTCCGTGACAGAGGTCGTCTGGGTCTGGAGATCGAGGACCCGAACAACCCCGATGTGGGTATTGCACAGCCCGTCATGGAAACCTACAAGAAGCTCATTCACAGCGAGCGTTTCCTCCCGAAGATGACACAGGGCGGGGAAGTGCAGCTGCCCGTGACCCTGCGCTGGGGCAATTCCGAGGATGCCGAGGGTCTGGCGATCCCGCTGCATTTCGAGGGCAACCCGACCTTCTGCGAGGTGACTTTCGAGGACGAGGGCAACTATATGCTGGAGATCAACGGCTATTGGTTCTATCGCTCTCCCAAGGCAAAGACCATTGACCTGATGTCCGCATTCTACCAGAAGCCCCTGGACGGCGCGTGTGATATGACCCTGAAGATCTTCGCACCGCCTGCAAGCGGCGAGAACGACCTCTCCGTAGAGGACGGTCTGTTCAATTCCTATACAACGATCCAAAAGCTCCCGAATATCCGCATTCGTTTTGCGCCGGTGGAGGCGTAAGCTTCGGTGCCCGTACCCGTTAAATGAAAAATTTCTATGAACATTCCCATGCATTACCAAAAAAGCCTTGACAAATTTTGAAAATGTTGTATAATTTATAATAGGAAATTAAGTTCCGGAGACCAGCGGTGTGAACCGAAGCATCCGGACAATATTAGGAGTGTGTTTTTATGGGTATCATTGACAGCCTGAGCGGTGCTGGCCGCGGCGTAAGCGAAAAGGCAAAAAATGTTTCCGAGGTCAACAACCTCAAGAGAAAGATCCTGTATGAGGAAGAGCGTATTGTAGAGATCTTTGCTGACATCGGCAAGAAGTACTACAAGAACCCTGACGAAGACCGCACAGTTATGAAGGCTCTCTGCGATGACATCGACACCAGACGCAGACGTATCAAGAAGATGCGTTTTGAGCTGAACAGTATGCGCGGCTACAAGATCTGCCCCAAGTGCGATGCTGAGGTAAATGAGAAGTTCCAGTTCTGCGGCGTTTGCGGTGCAAGACTGCCCGATTCCGAGGACGAGGATTTCACATCCCTGGAGTCCAACGATTACTACACAGAGAGTGACAGCTTCTTCAATGCTGACACCATCAAGAACTATTAATTTGATCTATCATCTGCCGTACCGGAATCCCCGGTGCGGCGGATTTTTATGTGAGGTGTTTTTATGACCAAGCTCCTGATTCGCCTGCTGATCCGTGGCCATGAAAATGTGCAGGAGCCGCAGGTGCGCACGGCATACGGCAAGCTGTCCGGCTGGGTGGGCATCGTCTGCAATCTTCTGCTCTGTGCCGGAAAATTTGCCGCCGGCTTTCTTTCCGGCAGCGTATCCATCATTGCCGACGCGGCAAACAATCTCTCCGATGCCTCCTCAAGCATCATCAGCCTGCTGGGCTTCAAGCTTGCGGAACGCTCCGCGGATGAGGAGCATCCCTACGGACACGCGCGGTATGAATATCTGTCCGGCTTTGTGGTGGCAGTCCTGGTCATCGTCATTGGCTTTGAGCTGCTCAAAACCAGTATCTCCAAGCTCATCAGTCCCGTTCCGGTCGAGTTTTCGTGGCTTACCATCGCGATCCTGGCAGCTTCCATTCTGGTAAAGCTCTGGATGATGTGCTTCAACCTCCATGTCGGCGGGCTGATCCAGTCCTCCGCCCTGAAGGCGACCGCCGCTGACAGCCGGAACGACTGCATTTCCACACTTGCGGTACTGATCGCAGCACTGATCTCCCGCTTTACGGAGCTGGAGCTGGACGGCTGGATGGGTCTGCTGGTGGCAGGCTTCATCCTGTACAGCAGTATCAGCCTGACAAGGGAGGCGCTCAGCCCCCTGCTCGGCAAGGCTCCGGATGCGGAGATGACGGAGAAGATCCGCCGGCGCATCCTGTCCTATGAGGGCGTACTGGGAACGCATGATTTGATGGTGCATGACTACGGTCCGAACCGTATGTTTGCGAGCGTGCATGTGGAAATGGCAGCGGAAAACGATGTGCTGGCAAGTCACGAGGTCATTGACACTATAGAACGTGATTTCCTGCGGGACGGACTGAATCTGGTGATCCATTTTGATCCCATCGTCACCTCGGATGCGGTCGTGAACGATGTCCGGCATGAAATCGCCGGGCTGGTAGCCGCCATTGACCCCTGCCTGACGATCCACGACCTGCGCATGGTGACGGGTCCTACTTACAGCAATGTAATCTTTGACTGCGTGGTGCCGCATCAATTCCGCATGACAGATGCACAGCTCCGTGCGGAGATCAGCAGGCTTGTACAGGAAGTGCATGAAAACTACAACTGCGTCATCACCGTTGAACACAGCTTTGCCCCCATTCCGAAATGCGCGGGGAATGGAGATTAAAAACGCTACTTCAAAAGCTCCTGCCTCAGATACAGCAGGAGCTTTTTTTCACGCCTTGATACCTGTACCTGCGTCATGCCAAGCTTCTGCGCAGTCTGCACCTGCGTCATGCTGTGATAGTACCGGTACTCCAGCAGCATCCGGTCGGCAGGCGCAAGCGTTGCCATCATCTGCCGCAGAGCAAGACGGTCGCTGATGCTCTCGTCCGGAGCCTCCACGGCGATGTCGATCTGTCCGTCACCCTCCTCCGGGGCGGTCAGGGATACCACCGGACTGCACGCGCAGAGTGCAAGGGAAACATCCTCCGCGCTTGCCCCCGCCCGTTCTGCCAGGACGCTGATGGGCGGATCCTCGCCGGTTTCCTTCAGGATCTGTTCACGGAGCCGCTGCACCCGCATGGAAAGCTCGCGCAGACTGCGGGACACATGCACTGTGCCGCCGTCGCGGAACAGCCGCTTGATCTCGCCGAGGATGACCGGAACCGCGTAGGTAGAAAACTGCACACCGCGTTCCGGATCAAAGGCATTTGCCGCTTTGACAAGCCCCTCACAAGCCGCGGAGTACAGATCCTCATAGGGAATGCCCCGGTTCCGGAACCGCCCCGCACACATATGCGCCAGCCCCAGATGTTCCTCCGCGCGCAGAGCCTGCGCCGGCGATTCGCGCGGGGGAGGGCTGTTTGGCAGAACATTCTCTTCACGCGCTGTGAGCGCATCCTGCCGCATATGCCTTTTGCCTTCCGCCAGCGGCGTATCACTGCTGAGAGTCTGTGCTGCAGCTTCGTTTTCAGGCTTCTTCATGCTTCACCACCAGCTGACGGCGCATGATGAGCGTTGTGCCGTGACCGGGTATGCTCCGCACGCGCAGGGAATTGGTGAAGCTCTGCATGATGGCAAAGCCAAGCCCGGCGCGGTCCTCCTCCGGAGCTGTCGTGTAAAGCGGTTCCATTGCCTTTTCCACATCCGGAATGCCGCAGCCCTTGTCCGTTACCTTTATGTAGATCATACGCTCCGGCAGAAGCCGCAGGCAGACGGTGATCTCACCGGTCGTTCCGCGGTAGCCGTGTACGATGCAGTTCGTGACCGCCTCTGAAATGACTGTGCGCAGATCGGCAAGCTCCTGCGCGGTCGGATCCGCCTGGATGAGAAACGCCGAGAGTGCCGCGCGCGCCAGAGCCTCATTGGCAGAATTGGCTGGAAAAACGCATTTAAATTCATTGAGTATCTTCATTGCAGTGCCTCCTTTTCAAGTTCATTCTGGATTCGCGCAAGCCGTTCCATGCCTGCCAGCCGGAGGATGCGCCGGATGTGCGGTGCGGGATGCAGGAGAATGATCTCCCCGCCCATCGGCTGGAGGACTCTGTAGCGTCCCATGATGAGTCCGATGCCGGAGCTGTCCATAAATGTGACATGACGAAAATCCAGCACGAGCGTTTTCGGTGAATGCATATACACAGCGGCATCCAGCTCCATGCGCACTGCGCCGGCACTGTGATGGTCGATCTCGCCGTCCAGAACGGCGGTCAGGCGGGAGCTTTCAAGATCGTATTGCAGTTTCATGATCATTACATCCTTTCTGTGATCGTTCCCGCAGACCAGGATGCAGGACGATCCGTATGATACTCCTATTGTACCACAGATACCCTGTCAGAATCTGTCAGAATCCGCTGGACAGGCATAAAAATCATTATCACGCTGTTTCGGCATTTTTTCAAAATAGCCCTTGACATATTCCGGAAATGTGGTATAATTAAAGATAAGTGTGTGCATAATTCCCGCACCTTTTGCCATACTATAGGTATGCTGAAAAAAAGGAGGGAACGCTATGCGTGAAAACTGCGGAGAATACAATCCCCCGCGTGAAGAATCACCCGATGCGTCACAGGAGAAGGAGGAGAGCCTGCTGGAACAGCGGCTGGATGAAAATGAGCTGATCGAAAAGACCGGCAGCGTCCAGACCCAGAATGCCAAGCATCTCATCCACTGCCTGACCATTATCGGACAGGTGGAGGGGCATTATGTGCTGTCCTCCCAGAACAAGACGACCAAGTATGAGCATATCATTCCTGCATTGGTTGCCATTGAGCAGGACCGGAGCATTGAGGGGCTGATCATCATCCTCAATACCGTTGGCGGTGATGTGGAGGCAGGGCTTGCCATTGCGGAGCTGATCGCCGGCATGAAGACCCCCACCGTATCCCTTGTGGTCGGCGGCGGGCATTCCATCGGTGTGCCGCTGTCCGTCAGTGCGAAGCAGTCCTATATCGTCCCGTCCGCGTCCATGACCATCCATCCCGTCCGGATGAACGGCATGATGCTCGGTGTCCCGCAGAGTCTGTCCTATATCGACCGGATCCAGGACAGGATCATTGATTTTGTCACAAGGCAGAGTCATATCGGCGAGGAGCAGTTCCGCCGTCTGATGATGAATACCCAGGAGCTGGCGACCGATGTCGGCTCGGTGGTATCCGGTGCGCAGGCAGTGGAAATGGGACTGATCGACCAGCTCGGCAGTCTGTCCGATGCGATCGAGGGGCTGTATGCACTCATTGAAGCCGGGGAAACACGTTACCCCGATGCAGTTTAGATTTATTTTTCCGTCATAAAAGCGTGTTCAGTATCTGGAAACAGCAGAGTTTTCGAGTGTAAGATGCTGAACAGGCTCCAGGGCGGATACATAACCGGAGGTTTTTATATGTCTGTTATTGATGCGATCATTCAGGGAATCATCCAGGGTCTGACGGAATTTCTGCCCGTGTCCAGCTCCGGTCATCTGATGCTGTACGCCTATTTGACAGGGACGGAGCAGAGTGAAACGGGTTTTCTGTTTTCTGCATTCCTCCATCTCGGCACCCTCCTTGCCATCTGCATTGCTTTCTGGAGTACTGTCAAGGCACTTGTGCTGGAGCTTGGCAGTATGGCAAAGGATCTCTTTACCGGACAGCTGTTCAAAAAGGGACTGGAGAACCCCGAACGCCGCATGATCGTTATGCTCCTGCTTTCTCTTGCGGTGCTTGTTCCGTTCTATTTTCTGCGTGACTTTATTACACATATCGCGCAGACCTACCTGATCGTACTGGGCTGCTTTTTCCTCTATACTGCCATCATTCTGTTTCTCTCTGACCGCTGTAAGGCGGGAAAGAAGGAAGCAAAGGATCTGACATGGAAGGAAGCCCTCACAGTCGGCATTTTCCAGGCGATTGCCCTGTTTCCAGGCATTTCCAGAAGCGGCTCCACCATCTGCAGCGGTCTGTTCGCCGGTATGGATCGTGACACCGCAGTGAAGTATTCCTTCATGCTCGGCATTCCCACCATTCTGGCAGGCTGTCTTGTGGAGATCAAGGATGCCATTTCCTCCGGCGTGATGCCGTGGAATGAGCTGCCCGTTTACATGATTGGCTTTGCAGTTGCCGCCGTTGTGGGCGTACTGGCGATCCGTATGGTGGATCTGCTCGTGAAATCCAATAAATTCAAGTATTTTGCAGCATATACCCTGCTGCTCGGTCTGGTCGTTGTCGGCATCGGCATCGCAGGACTGGTGCGCTGATTTCCGGAGCTGCTGCACCGGAGGAAAGGAGTAAGGCGTGGCTGACGAAAAGAAAAGCAATGCACCAAAGAAGAAAGTAGAGGTCCCAAAGGAAGAACCGCCGAAGGAACCGGAAAAAAAGGAAGAAGAAACGTGTCCCGACAATCATAAATGGTCCATTGTCCTGTTTGCAGCGTCCATTCTGCTGCTGATGGTCTCCCTGATCCAGGGCAGCTCGATCTGGTATGAGGTACATAAGATACTCAAGGGCTTTTTCGGTCTGCCCCTGCTGACGATTCCGTTCATGCTCGGCTCTATTGCCATGCAGCTTGACAAGGACGAAAAGCCCCAGCATGTACTCCGGCGCACGGGCAATGGTCTGCTGCTGGTCGGCTTCTTCTGTTCTTTCCTGGAGATCATGTTCGGCGGCGGACGGCTGCTCGACCACAATCTCAGCTCTGCGATGCAGATGCTTTACGAGGAGGGTCTTGCATGGAGCGGCGGCGGTATGATCAGTGCGCTGATCTCCATGCCCCTGCTGAATCTGGCAGGCGACATCGGCTCCAAGATCATCATTACCCTGATGCTGTTCGTCAGCGGTATGTTCCTGACAAAGAAGACCCTGACCGAATTTCTGCACATGCTCGGCGTTCCGTTCCAGACCCTCTGGCAGCTCCTGCATGAGGAGTATGACGAGGACGAAGAACTGGAGGAATACGACGAGGAGGCAGCAGAGCTGGCAGCGGCGCAGACGGAAGCCGACTCCAACCGCGAGGCATTTGCCATTGCGGACAGCGTTCATGAGAGCCGTCAGAATGAGGATTTCCTGATGGATGTGCCGCTTGGCGACGAGATGCAGGCGGAGATGTCCGAGGAGGATGCTGCAATGTTTGCTGCATTCGAGGCTGGCACCGCTGCTGCGGAGGAAGCCAGTGAAACGGATGCCGCACTTGCAGAAATGATGCGCATGGCAGAAGAAGTCGGCAGTGGGGAGAACACAGAAGCCGAGAACGAGGAAACTGAACTGCTTGAAGCGGCAGTTCTCGGCGACCCGGACGCAGAGATTGAAGAAATGATGCGTCTCAATGCTGAGAAGCCCCGCAAGAAGACAAAGGAAGAACAGCGTCAGGAGGCTGTGACGGAAATTGCAGTAGAGATCGCCCAGCAGGCGGAGGCGGAGGAAAATGCGGATGATTACCGTATGCCGCCCATCCACTACCTGTGCAGGGGCGAGAGCTACGGCAGATCTCCGGAAGCAGAGACGGAAAAGAAGGATCGCGAGAAGCAGCTGGTTGACGTGCTGAAGAGCTTTAATGTGGATGTGACCGTTCTGGATGCCGCACGTGGACCATCCGTTACCCGTTACGAGGTACAGCCCGCCGCCGGCATCAAGGTGAACCGTATCACCGGTCTTGCGGACAATATCGCCCTGAGCCTTGCTGCTGAGACCGTGCGTATCGAAGCCCCCATCCCCGGAAAGCCAGCCATCGGCATCGAGGTACCCAATTCCAGAAGGGACAAGGTATCCCTGCGTGAGATCCTGGAATCCAAAGCCTTCCGCGAAGCGGAAAGCAAGCTTGCCTTTGCTGTGGGCAGGGACATTGCCGGCAATATCATCATCGGCGATATTGCAAAGATGCCCCATATGATCATCGCAGGCACGACCGGCTCCGGTAAGTCCGTCTGCACAAATTCCATCATCATGAGCATCCTCTATCATGCAAAGCCCTCGGAGGTCAAGCTCATCCTGATCGACCCGAAGATCGTAGAATTTCGCGTTTATGACGGCATTCCCCATCTGCTCATCCCCGTTGTCACCGACCCGAAGAAGGCAGCTGGTGCGCTCAACTGGGCAGTGAAGGAAATGCTCGACCGCTACAGCACTTTTGCAGAAAACGGTGTGCGCGATCTGGGCGATTACAACCGTCTCTGTCAGGAGCGCGAGGGACTCGAACCCATGCCGCAGATCGTGATCGCCATTGACGAGCTTGCCGATCTGATGATGGCATCCTCCAAGGAGGTCGAGGATTCCGTCTGCCGTCTGGCGCAGATGGCGCGAGCTGCCGGTATGCACCTGATCATCTCCACACAGCGTCCGACTGCAGATGTCGTGACCGGTCTGATCAAGGCAAACATCCCCAGCCGTATCGCGCTCTACGTCAAGGAGCAGATCAGCTCCCGTATCATCCTGGATACGGGCGGCGCGGAAAAGCTCCTCGGTAACGGCGACATGCTCTACCTGCCGAATGGTCAGCTCAAGCCCATCCGTGTGCAGGGCTGCTATGTCTCCACGCAGGAGATCGAGCGCGTGGTCAGCTTCGTCAAGAAGGAGTCCGTCAGCGAATATGACGAGAATATCATCCAGGCGGTGGAGCAGATCACAGCTACGAATCATGAAAAGGAAGCCCCCGCTGCAGAGCCGGAAAATCCGCTTGATGCAGATGCGGAGCTGATCGAAAAGGCCATTGAAGTTGTTGTCTATGCCGGACAGGCATCTACCAGCAACCTCCAGAGACGGCTGAAGCTCGGTTATGCCCGTGCTGCAAGGATCATGGACGAGCTGGAGGAAATGGGCGTGATCGGACCCTATGAGGGCGCAAAGCCCCGCCGCGTTCTGCTCTCCAAGCTGGAGTATGAAGAACGCAGACAGCGCAAGCTCGACGAAGGCACGGCGGAGCCTGCATCACCGGAGGAAGCCGCACCGGAATTTCCCGATGAGGACGAGCCGCCGTTCGATATGGAATAGACCGCCTCGGAAACTGGAAAAGTGCCGGATTCCGCAGGATATTTTGCGTCTGACAAAGTGACAAGGAAGACAGTACTTTGTAAGTTTCTGAGAAGGTCTGATAAAGGAGGAAAAATGTATGGCAAAGCAGAAAACCCCCGTTTCCAATAAGAAGAAATCCAAAAATTCCATTCTGTATACCATTGTGGTGACCATCCTGTTTGCCATCGCCTGCCTCAACGGCTGGCTGACCCAGCAGCAGGAAATACCGGAAGGGGAGTTCGCGCTCTCCGATGCAGAATTTCAGGTGCATGTCATTGATGTCGGACAAGCAGACAGCATTCTGGTCATTGCCGATGGAGAAGCCATGCTGATCGACGCTGCCGAATCCGGCAGTGCGGAGACCATTTTAGAATATCTTGCAGAGCAGAATATCACGGAGCTGAAATATGCCGCCGCGACCCATATGCACGCTGACCACATCGGCGGCTATGGAAAGGTATTTTCCGGCATCAAGGTGAAGACCGTGCTGGAGCCGGTTTATGCAGATTCCCTTGTACCGACGACCAAGGTCTACGAGCGTTATCTTGACGGCATTGATGTGACTGGTGCAAAGCTCCGTGCTGCCAAGGCTGGCAGTACCTACGAGCTGGGCGGTGCAGTCATCACAGTACTCGGTCCCGTTTCCAAGGATACCGACGATCTGAACAATACCTCGCTTGTACTGCGTATCGACTACGAGGATACCTCCTGCCTGTTCACAGGCGATATGGAAAAGCCCGAGGAGGAGGAGATCCTTGCCTCCGGTGCAGATTTAGATGTGGATTTCCTGAAGGTCGGACATCATGGCGCAAAGACCTCCTCCAGCGAGGCGTTCCTTGCTGCTGTGACACCACAGTATGCGGCGATTTCCTGCGGAAAGGACAATGACTATGGTCATCCCACACCGGAGGCTCTGAAGCGTCTGGGTGCACATACGGACAATATCCGCACCACGATGGACGAGGGTACGCTTGTGTTCAGCTACGACAAGGATACCGGGACATGCAGTTTTGCGGGTACGAAGAAGTAAGGAGTAGGTCTATGATTATCATTGACAGAATCGAAGGCGAATATGCCGTTGTAGAAGCCGAGGAGGAAATGCTGCAGATCTGTATTTCCGAGCTGCCGGTAGAAGCAGGTGAGGGTGACATCCTCGTGCAGACCGAGAACGGCTGGACAGTGGATGCGGAAGCGACACAGGCACGCCGCGAAGCACTTGCCGCGCGCAGACGCAGAATGCTGGATGGTGAGGAAGCATGAAGACCATCATCATAGGCGGCGGTGCTGCCGGCTGCTATGCTGCCATCCATGCGGCATATGCCGGACAGCGGGTGCTGCTGATCGAAAAGAACCCGACCATCGGCAAAAAGCTCCGCATTACGGGAAAAGGTCGCTGTAACCTGACCAATGACTGCGATCTGGATACCCTGATGCAGAATATCCCCTGCGGCGGGAGATTCCTCTACAGTGCCTTTGCCGCCTGTTCTCCGCAGGATGTCATGGCATATTTTGAGGATCTCGGCGTTCGCCTGAAGGTGGAACGCGGAAATCGGGTATTTCCCGTCAGCGACCAGGCAGCGGAGATCGTGAATGCCCTGTATGATGAACTGAAGCGCACGGGCGTGGAGCTGGTCACCGGTACGGTCACGGAGCTGTGTATTCAGGACGGCATCTGTACCGGTGTGCGGTGCGGTGAAAGGGAATATAGGGCAGACCGCGTGATCCTTGCGGCAGGCGGTGCGACCTATCCGGCAACTGGCTCGGACGGCAGCGGCTATCGTCTTGCAGAAGCCGCAGGGCATACCATCAGCCCCCTACGCCCCTCCCTCGTTCCGCTGGAAACACTGGAACGCGACTGTGCAGAAATGATGGGCATTTCCCTGAAAAACGTCACACTCCGCCTGAAGCGCGACGGAAAGACCGTCTATGAGGAGCTTGGCGAGATGCTGTTCACACATTTCGGCGTGTCCGGTCCTCTGGTACTCAGTGCCTCCGCGCATATGGATAAGGAGGGGCTGTACACCCTGCATATTGACATGAAGCCCGCGCTGGATATGGAGCAGCTGGACAAGCGTCTGCAGCGCGAGATCGCCGCACAGCCAAACAAGCAGCTGCCTTCCCTCATGCGGAAGCTCGTGCCCGCCGGCATGGTTTCTCCCATGCTCGGAAGATGTGCGTTTCCGCCGTATCTGCGCGGTAATTCACTCACAAAGGAACAGCGCAGAAGAATCTGCGAGGTGCTCAAGGATTTCAGCTTCACCGTCAGAGGAACGCGCCCGATCGCCGAAGGCATCATCACAAGGGGCGGCGTACTCTGCAAAGAGGTCTCCCCGAAAACCATGGAATCCAAACTCGTCAAGGGTCTTTATTTCGCCGGAGAAGTCCTTGACGTGGATGCCTACACCGGCGGCTTCAATCTGCAGATCGCATTTTCAACTGCGTATCTCGCAGCGAATGCTTGCAATGAAAATTAATACACACGGTGATGCAGGGGGACGCTGCCCCCCTGACCCCCTGCCAAAGGGATGTGATCCCTTTGGAATCCCGAGTCGTTTTGCCATTGCCCCCTGCGGGGACAAAGGCAAAACGTTTGGACTGCAAGTGCCAGATTCTTGGCAGGTGCATGGGACAGCCTCCTCCCTGCTTTGCCGTGTGCATCAATCTACATACAAAGGAGTTAGCTATGAAAACAGTCAACATTGCCATTGATGGCCCCGGAGGGGCAGGTAAAAGCAGTATTTCCCGCACGGTAGCCAACGAGCTTGGCTTTATCCATGCCGATACCGGCGCGCTTTACCGTGCGATCGGTCTGTATGCGATCCGCACCGGATGTCTGGAAAACGGCACCATCGCGCAGGAGATCTCCAACATCCGCGTGGAGCTGAAATTCATCGGCGGTGTACAGCGTGTCCTGCTGAATGCAGAGGACGTGACCGACTACATCCGCAGTCCGGAGGTCTCCATGGCAGCATCCAAGGTATCCGCCGTGCCGGAGGTACGCGCGCTCCTGCTCGACCTCCAGAAGAAGATCGCTGCAGAAAACAACGTCATTATGGACGGACGCGACATCGGTGCCGTTGTTCTTCCGGATGCGGATCTCAAGATCTACCTGACAGCATCCTCCGAAGAACGCGCAAGCCGCCGTTATCTGGAGCTGCGCGAAAAGCCGGACTGCCCGACCTATGAGCAGATCCTGGCGGACATCGAGGCGCGTGATTACGCGGACATGCACCGTGAGATCGCACCCCTCCAGCAGGCAGAGGATGCCGTGCTCGTGGACACCACCAACATGGGCTTCAACGAGGTCGTTGAACATATCACTGCCATGATCCAGGATGTCATGGCGTAACAGGAGCTGTATCATGCTGTATCATCTGGTTGTATTTTTAGTCAGGATCGCTTTCGCCGTCTGGTACAATATCCGGGTCGAGGGCAGGGAAAACATCCCGAAAAAAGGCGCATACATCTTCGCCTCCAATCACCGCAGCTATGCCGATCCCGTGCTGGTCGTTATCTGCGGCAGAGGACGCTTCAGCTTCATGGCAAAATCCGAGCTGTTTGAAAACAAGGCATTCGGCTGGCTCATCCGCGCACTCGGCGCATTCCCCGTGGAGCGCGGCAAGGGCGATACGGAAGCGATCGGCCGCGCCATCTCCCGCGTGCAGGAGGGACAGCACCTCCTGATCTTCCCCGAAGGCACACGCAGCAAGGACGGCAGAGTCGGCAGGGGAAAGACCGGCGTTGCACTCATCGCCGCAAAGGCTGGCGCGGATGTCATTCCGGTCGGGCTTAACTTTGAGGGCAAGCTGCACTTCCGCAGTAAGATCGTTGTCCGCTACGGCAAGCCCATTCCGGCAGCACAGCTTGCACTTGCCGATGACCTGAGCGACCGCGAGCTGCTTCGCACGCTCAAGCGCAGTGTCGTACCGCCCATCATGGACGGCATCAAGGCACTGGTCGATGAGCCGAAGGCTCTGCCCATGCAGGAGCAGCCGGAAGAAACCATGGAAAAGGAGCTGAACTGAGATGCAGATCACAGTAGCGGAATCCGCAGGCTTCTGTTTCGGCGTAAACCGCGCCGTGCAGATGGTCTACAGCGCACTGGAGCGGGGCGAGCAGGTCGCAACACTCGGTCCCATTATCCACAACCGCGATGTTGTCGATGATATGGTAAAGCGCGGTGCACGCATCATTGACGATGTCAGCGAGCTGCGCGACGGTGAGCACGTGGTCATCCGTTCCCACGGTGTCGGACGGAAGGTCTACGAGGAGATCGCCCGCCGCGGCAACCCCGTAATAGATGCGACCTGTCCTTTTGTGACACGCATCCATAAGATCGTCGCTGAAAAAACGGCACAGGGCTATTTCATCCTCATTGCGGGCGATGAGAGCCATCCGGAGGTGCAGGGGATCGTTGGACATTGTGACGAAAATTATTTTGTTTTTAAGGATGAAAATGTGCTAAATGCTTTTTTTCAAAAAAACGAAAAAAATTTTCAGAAAAGACTTGCAATTGTTTCGCAAACAACGTATAATAGTATATTATGGGGAGAGTGTTTAAAGGTTCTTCCTAAAGACAATCCGAATATCGTAGTTTATGACACGATATGCAGTGCGACAGAGACCCGTCAGTCCGATGCAGCTGCACTCGCTGCAAAGTCCGACTGCATGGTGGTCATCGGCGGCAGACACAGCTCAAACACCGTAAAGCTGTATGATGTCAGCTCCGGCTACTGCAGAACGTATCATATCGAGAATGCGGACGAGCTTAACACTTTAGACCTGTTCAATGCTGAGAAGATCGGCATTACAGCTGGTGCATCGACACCGGCGCATATAATTAAGGAGGTAGTCACTACTATGAGCGAACTGATGAACAAGGAAATGACAGAGGAGGATATCGACTTTGCACAGGCAGTCGAGGATACTTTCAAGAAATTACATACCAACGCACGCGTTAAGGGTATCGTAACCGGTATCAACAGCACAGAGGTTACTGTAGATCTGGGCACAAAGCAGACAGGCTATGTATCCCTGTCCGAGCTGACCAACGATCCTTCCAAGAAGCCGGCTGACATTGTAAGCATCGGCGACGAGATCGACCTGATCGTGATCAAGGTAAACGATCAGGACGGCACTGCAGCCCTCTCCAAGAAGAGAGTGGACGAGCAGCTGGGCGTTGAGAAGGTAGTCAAGGCTAAGGAAGAAGGCACTGTTCTGACTGCAGCTGTAAGCGCAGTTGTAAAGGGCGGTGTGAACGTATTCTATGAGGGCGTTCGCATCTTCATCCCGGCTTCCCAGACCGGTCTGCCCCGCGAGGCATCCCTGGATGGTCTGAAGGGTCAGGAAGTAAAGTTCGTTGTTCTGGAAGTACCGGAGCAGAGAAGAAAGTCCGCAGTCGGCTCCATCAAGGCTGTACAGCGTCAGGAGAAGGAAGCTGCAAAGGCTAAGTTCTGGGAGACCGCTGAGATCGGCAAGGAGTACGAGGGCGAGGTTAAGTCCCTGACTAACTACGGCGCATTCGTAGACCTGGGCGGCATTGACGGTATGGTTCACATTTCTGAGCTGTCCTGGAACAGAATCAAGCATCCGAGTCAGGTTGTATCCGTAGGCGATGTGCTGAAGGTATACATCAAGGATCTGGATCAGGAGAACGACAGAATCTCCCTGGGCTACAAGAAGACAGAGGACAATCCGTGGGAGCAGTTCAAGGCTAACTACGAGGTTGGCGATGTTGTTGATGCAAAGATCGTTTCCGTTACTACATTCGGTGCATTCGCACAGATCATTGACGGCGTTGACGGTCTGATCCACATTTCTCAGCTGGCTGACCGCCGCGTTGAGAATGTAAAGGATGTTGTTGCAGTTGGTGACGAGGTACAGGTAAAGATCACCGGTATCGACCTCGACAGCAACCGTATCTCCCTCTCCATGCGCGCTCTGCTCGATGATGAGGCAGACGAGGAAGATGAGGACTAATCATCCGCTTTCCCTGTGAAATAGCAAGATCCCCTGAGCGATCAGGGGATCTTTGTTGTATATGCAAAAGAATGCGGGACTTATTCAAAAGTCCCGCATTCTGTAATTGCAGAAAAGGCTCAGATCTTTTCTACCTTCATCATATTGGTCATACCGGAAATGCCCAGCGGTACACCGGCTGTGATGACTACCAGATCACCGTCATCCACGATGCCGGCGGACTTTGCAGCGGCAACTGCCTTTGCAAACAGCTCGTCCGTATTGGTCTCCTCATCAATGACAAGCGGTGTTACGCCCCAGCTCATGCTCATCTGACGCTGGTTCTCTGCGTCCGTGGTGCAGCCCACGATCGGGAATGCCGGACGGTACTTGGAGATCAGACGTGCGGTCTGTCCGCGCTTGGTAACAGTGATGATCGCCTTTGCATTCAGGTCATGCGCTGTGGTAACTGTTGCATGTGCAATACCCTCTGCAATGCTTGCATTCTCCTCCTCCTTGCGGGTGTCGAATGCGTGCTTGTAGTCGATATTCTTTTCCGTAGTTGCCGCGATCAGCACCATTGTGCGGACTGCCTCTACGGGGAACTGGCCTGCAGCTGTTTCACCGGACAGCATGATCGCACTCGTGCCGTCATAGATCGCATTTGCAACGTCTGTGATCTCCGCACGGGTCGGACGCGGATTGCTGATCATGGATTCCAGCATCTGTGTTGCTGTGATGACCTGCTTGCCTGCGTTGTAGCCCTTGGAGATCAGCTCTTTCTGGATCGCCGGAATCTGCTCGAACGGGATCTCTACGCCCATATCGCCGCGGGCAACCATGATACCATCCGATACCTCAAGGATCTCATCAATGTTCTGTACGCCCTCCAGATTCTCGATCTTCGCAATGATACGCACATTGAACCAGCCCAGGCTGTGTGTGAACTTACGCAGATAGTTGATGTCCGCAGAGGTACGCACAAAGCTTGCAGCGATGAAATCGTAGCCCATCTTCGCACCGAACTCCAGATCGCTCATATCCGCGTCGCTCAGATACGGCATGGAGAGCTGTACACCGGGTACATTGATGCTCTTGTTGTTGGACAGGATGCCGCCGTGAATGACGCGGCAGATAATATCGGTCTTGGCGATCTTCTCAACCAGCAGCTCGATCAGACCGTCATTGATCAGAATACGTGTACCGATGGTCACATCATGGGGGAGTTTGTCAAATGTGATGCTGCCCACCTCGTTGGTGCAGGGGACATCCAGCGTGGTCAGCGTATAGAGGTCGCCGTCGAAGATCTCCACAGGCTTGTCATCCACGAACTTGCGCAGACGCACCTCAGGACCTCTGGTATCCAGCATGGTGGCGATCGGAAGATTCAGCTCATCACGCAGCTTTACCACTTCCTTGAAACGCTTCTCATGCGTTGCATAGTCGCCATGCGAAAAGTTGAATCTTGCAACGTTCATGCCCGCGAGCATCATTTCGCGCAGGATGTTTTCATCGTCCGTTGCAGGTCCGATAGTACATACGATCTTAGTTTTTCTCATCATCAACACTCCGTTCCGGTGCAGCAAATTTCGGTAAAATCAAAAACAAATTTCACCATTTTATATTATACCGCATAAAACACAGAATTGCAACTATTTTCATGTTAAATTTATGTCAAATTTTATCGAAGTTGTGCAGAATACTGAAAATGCGTGGTTTTTCGGCTATAATTTCGGCATCATTTTTTCAGAACCACCACTTTTCAAACATCCGAAAATCGTGTATAATATAAGTATAGGAAAAAACACCGACTTCTGAAAGGATGATGCCATTGAAAAAGAAACTGAAATTCATCAAAGGCTTCTCAGAAAAGCTTCTGGAAGCTGTCCGTTCCGTCCTGCCGATCATTGTGATCGTGCTGGTGCTGGCGGGTACGCTCCTGCGCGGGGAGATCACCGGTTATACCCTGCTGTCGTTCCTGCTCGGTGCCGCCATGCTGATCATCGGCAGTGCGTTCTTCACGCTCGGTGCGGATGTATCCATGATGCCGATGGGTGAGGAGATGGGTGCCCACCTCGTCAAATCGCGAAAGGTATGGCTGATCGTGCTGATCTGCTTCATCATCGGCTGCATCATTACCATCGCGGAACCCGATCTCAAGGTGCTTGCGGAGCAGGTCCCCATTGTGGAATCGCAGGTGCTGATCTATGCTGTTGCCGCCGGAATCGGATTGTTTCTGGCACTGTCGTTTCTGCGAATCCTGTTCCAGATCCGGCTCTCGTACATACTTTTATTCTTCTACGCACTCATTTTTATCCTGATGCTGTCGCCGCTGATCCCGAATGACTTTATTGCCATTGCTTTCGATTCCGGCGGTGTGACCACGGGTCCCATCACCGTGCCGTTCATCATGGCTCTGGGTTTGGGTCTGGCATCCCTCCGCGGTGACAAGACCTCCCAGGAGGACAGCTTCGGACTGGTCGCACTCTGCTCCGTCGGACCGATCCTGACGGTTATCCTGCTGGGCATCTTCAGCGGTACGGAGGGCGTGACCGCCGCAGAGCAGACCACAGCGGAATACACCAGCCTCGGAGAGCTGTTCAGTACATTCCTCCATGCCGTACCGGAATATGCACTGGAGGTAGCTGGCGCGCTCCTGCCGATCCTGGTATTCTTTATACTTTACCAGTGCTTTGCACTGCGTCTGCCCAAGCGTCAGCTGATGCGTATCGGCGTTGGTCTGATCTATACAGCACTGGGTCTGACGATCTTCCTTGCCGGCGTGAATGTCGGCTTCATGCCGATGGGTCATGCCATTGGCAGCGCACTTGGCGAGAGCAGCTATGCATGGGTGCTCGTGCCGCTTGGCGCACTCATCGGTTATTTTATCGTTGCCGCAGAGCCGGCAGTCCATGTGCTGAAAGAGCAGGTGGAAGACATCACGGACGGCGGTATCTCCGCGCGGACGATGGGCATTGCACTGGCTGTGGGCGTATCGGTATCCGCAGGCGTATCACTCCTGCGTGTGCTGACAGGTTTGCCGCTTCTGTACATTCTTCTGCCGTGCTATGCAATTGCACTGGCGATCTCATTCTTCGTTCCGCCGATCTATACCTCCGTATCCTTTGACTCCGGCGGTGTGGCATCGGGTCCCATGACGGCAACCTTTCTCCTGCCGCTGGCACAGGGCGCATGTGCGGCAGTCGGCGGCAATCCGCTGACGGAGGGGTTCGGCGTGGTGGCAATGGTTGCTATGACACCGCTGCTGACCATCCAGACGCTCGGTCTGATTGCAAAACTCCGCAGCAGAGTCAAGCCCACAGAAGCCACCCTTGCCCTCACCGAAGGCGAGCTTCTGGAATTTACAGTTGGCTGGGATGAATAAGCCGGCGGCACAGCCGCCTTTCATAAGGAATGGAGGTAAAACCACATGCAGGGAACATATAAATTCGTGGCAGTGATCGTGGATTTCAGTATCCGTGAAAAGCTGCTGCACGTTTTGAATCATTACAGTGCGCTGCCGAAGGCGGCAACGCACGGACACGGATTTGCAGATTCCGATGTGCTGGAAATGCTGGGATTCTCCGAAAACCGCAAGGCAGTCGCACTGCTGTCGCTCGATGCACAGCTTGTGGGCGGCTTGTACCAGATGCTGGACACGGAGCTGAAGATCCAGGAAAAGGGCATGGGTATTGCATTCACCGTGCCGATCTCTGCCGCAAGCGGTTTCTGCGGCAAGCTGATGCAGTTCACAGCCATTAAGGAACAACAGAAAGGAGAGGAGCTTATGCCGACAAAATTTGAATATACACACGAGCTGATCGTTGCGATCGTGACCAAGGGCAATGCCGCAGAGGTAAAGGAGGCTGCCAAGAAAGCCGGTGCCAAGGGCGGCACGACCGTGCATGGTCTGGGACTTGGCGGCGAGGAGGCAGCACGTTTCCTGGGCATCTCCATTCAGGAGGAGAAGGATGTTGTTCTGATCGTAGTCGATAAGGAACACCGCGAGGAGGTCATGAGATCCATCGTTTCTGCCTGCGGCATCGAAAGCGAAGCCCGCGGCATCTGCTTCTCACTCCCCGTAGACAGCGCAATCGGTCTCCGCTGACGGCGCGGAGCCCGCGCCGGCGATTCGCGCGGGAGAGCATTGCAGTGACGAAAATTTCGTACACGCGACGAGAAAACTCCAACCGCATAATGCCTTATTCGCTTCGCTCAAGCGGCATCATAGCTATTGGTAATGTAAAAAAGGACAGTGCATGAAATTGCACTGTCCTTACAGCTTGTCAAAAAAGTCTTTTTTCTGGGGTTGGCACCCCTAAGCCTGCCCCCACCCCTCCTCCTCCCCCAGAGGGGGAGGGGCTATATTGCGAGGGTACTGCGTACCCTCAA
>JAZNKY010000016.1:0-5166 GCA_045578805.1 Oscillospiraceae bacterium | reverse complement strand
CGCCGTTAGGCGGGAAGCGGGGTGCGGGGGCGCAGCCCCCGCTCTAAATCCCCCTCCCTCTGGGAGGGGGTAGGGGGTGGGCAAGCTTTGCATAACTTTCCTAAAGTTGTTGATATTGCCTTTCAAGGGAGGAAAGAAATGACGGCGGAGGTTCAAACTCCGCCGTCATTTCTGATTTAATTCTTATTTTGCCGCAAGCATCTTCTTCATTACCGCCAGGTCAAACGCATTCAGCACACCATCCTCATGCAGCTCGCCCGCTGCTGCGTCGGTGATGTCACCGGCATTCAGCAGCCATTTCTGGAGCATGATGACATCCAGAACACTGAACGCATCGTCCGCATTCACATCGCCGATGATCTCCTCCTGAACTTCCGTATAAGCCGGCTCCAGGATGAACTTCTGTCCGTCACCGCCCCAGTAATTCCACTGGCAGATGTTCGCGCCTGCGTCAAGACTGATTTCAAACACATCCGCACAGGACTTGCCATAGGAGCTTTCTGAAAGCAGGGTGTACGAACCGTCCGCATTGCAGTGGAGGGTAAATTCCTGTCCGGCAATATCCTGATATTCCTCCAGATGGATATTTGCGCCGTCCTGTGCAGTATTGCCGTCAACTGTCAGATACCTGCCGTCCTCGCCCTGCACATGGTATCTGCCGTTTTCCAGTCTGGTAAATGTCCATACATAGGGATAATACTGAATTGCATTGCCGCCCTGTTCTGCAAGGAACAGGCTGCTGTTGACATTCATCGCAGTGTATGTACCATCCGGTACTTCGGGGCATACGGGAGTGAGCTTCCACTGCTGGCATCCGCCGCCCCAGTAATTCCAGACTGCGATATTGCCGCCGGCTTCCTCCGACCATTCAAAGACATCGAGTCCGGTCGTGCCGTTCACCTTGGACACAATGCCATAGAATGCGCCATCCTGCACGATTTTCCAGAGCTGGTTGTCTGCGCCGGTATAGGTCTGCAGCTCGGCATTTGCCCCGTCCGCCGCACTTACATCGGCAATGGCAATGCACTTGGATTCGTCCTTCATGGAGAGGATCTTGCAGTAGGTATCATCCACCGCCACGATACGCCATTCCTGATGGCTGCCGCCGGAGAGATTCCACTGCTGGATATTTGCGCCGTCCGTGGTTTCACCGCCGGCAAGATCGAGTGCCATGCCGTTGAATTTCGCTGTGATATAGTACGGAACGCCGGAAAGCATCTCCGTGCCGGAAAGTCTGGACACACTGCCCTCGCCCTGTGCGGTCTCCGGTGCATAGACAAGCTTGCCGCTTGTATTGGCCGCATCCTTGAGATCTTCGGAGAAATTGTACGCAGTTTTCTTGCTGCCCCATACGCAGGTATTATTGCCGGATGCGGTGAATGTCATCTTCTGCACCATATCCGCCGATTCATCCGCCTGCACAATGAAGCTGCCCTTATAGGTCACGCCGCCATAGGTCAGCGTCATATCCGCAGAATCCTCCGCCATTGTCCATGTACCGGAAATATCACCGGAAACCGTACCGTCCGCATTGAGGGTGATATTCTGGGAATACTCTACCTCCGCATTCGTGCCGTTGGTTGCCTGATCGGCAACGATGGTCTGGTTCAGCTGGTGGAAAATAAATTCATAGTCGCCCGTCACAGCCTCCATCGTGTGACCAACTGCGGAGATGTCCTGTCCCGGAACATATTCATACGGAGCCGCATTCACCCAGCCGTCCTCGTTCATGAGAAGCTGATGCACACGAACCTCATGACCGCCATAGTTATCATCGAACTTGTTGTGATAGATGACAAACAGCTTGCCATCATCATCCATCAGAAGGGAATTGTGTCCCTGCGCCTTGTTGGGACGGTCGTTGCAGTTCCACTGATAGTTGCTCATCAGGCGCATACCGATATTGCCGCCGATATTGTCGCCGCCCTTGGTATAGACGGCAGAATTGCCGTTCTGATCAACATACGGTCCTGCCGGATAATCACTGCGGAACACACGCATATTGTAGCCGCCGTCATTGTTGAAACAGCCGTAGGATACGAACAGATAGTAGTAGCCCTTGCCGGTTTCGGGATCTTCCATATATTCAATGTACGGACCCTCGCCGGATACCCAGTGACCGCCGGCAACCTTGATGCCCATATAGGCATCGGAGGCGTCGGTGACGGTGTTATAGGTCACATTGTAGTCACGCAGACCGGTATTTTCATCGAGTTCAAGCATGAACAGACCGCCGAACCACGAGCCGTAGACCATCCAGAGTGCGCCGCTTTCATCGTAGAATACCGCCGGATCAATGGCATTCGTGCCGTAGTTGGCATTCCATTCGCCGTTTGAGAGATACCGTGAAATATCCGGATTGCTACCGAGTACTTTTTCCACATCGGTTTTGGAATAGTGGAACGTATCCGTATTATTGAAGCCGGAATAGACGATGGTATCGACATAGGTATACGGTCCCTCGATATTGTCGGCGGTACACATCACGATGGAGGATTTCCAGTTATCGCCGTTGACGCTGAGGTACATGCACCATTTGCCCATGGCTTCATTCCAGATGATGTCCGGTGCCCAGAGGTTGCCGGAAAGGTCGTAATTTGCATTCGAGGGCGATGACCATGCCGCCGGAACGGCAAGATCGGTATAGATGTCGTTGAAGAATGTGGTATTCTTCGTGCCTGCGGCGGAATTTGCGGTATGTGTCCAGCTGCCCAGATCGGAGGAAACTGCCGCACCGAGATGCGATCCGATGATGAAATAGCTGCCGTCGTCCAGCTTCACCACGGACGGGTCATGCACTGCCACACGGGCATGATTTGCCGCAGAGCCGATCAGCCCCGCGATTCCGGCAATGTCGGAGGATGCAGCCAGAATGCCTGCGAGCAGGACGGCTGCGGTTTTTCTGATTCTTCTCATAATAATGACTCCCTTTTGCGAATTGATTTTTCTTTCCACTCAATTCATATTATATTTACAATTATAACGTAAAACAGATGGGCTGTCAATGGCAAATCTTACTGAAATAGTGGCTTTTTTGCAACTGCGCGCGGGGAAAGCTCCCCGGATGGCAGAAAATATCCCAAAAACTATTGACATTTCCGCCGTTTTGCCGTATAGTTAATATGGTATATTCTGTACCCCTGAACTGATTTTACTGTGAAATGTCGGATTTACTCAGAATCCGCCGTTTCCCTGAAAGGAACGTGTGAGATGGAGAATGTAGTCAGCCTGAAGGATATTGTGGTGGAATTTGAGGACGGCGAGCGCATCCTGAAAAACATCAATCTGGACATCAAGGACAAGGAATTTGTGACCTTTTTAGGTCCGTCCGGCTGCGGCAAAACGACCACGCTGCGCATCATCGGCGGCTTTATTGAGCCGACGGCAGGTGATGTCCTCTTTGAGGGCAAGCGCATCAACGGTATGCCGCCCCATAAGCGCAATGTCAATACGGTGTTCCAGCGTTACGCGCTGTTTCCGCACCTGAATGTGTATGAAAATATTGCATTCGGTCTGCGTGTCAAGAAGCTTTCCGAAAAGGAGATCTTAAAGCGCGTCGGCGAAATGCTGGAGCTGGTCAATCTCAAGGGCTTTGAAAAGCGTACTGTCAACCGCCTGTCCGGCGGTCAGCAGCAGCGTGTTGCCATTGCCCGTGCGCTTGTCAACCAGCCGAAGGTGCTGCTCCTGGACGAGCCGCTGGGCGCGCTTGACCTGAAACTGCGCAAGGAGATGCAGACGGAGCTGCGCAAGATCCAGCAGGCAATGGAGCTGACCTTTGTCTATGTCACCCACGACCAGGAGGAAGCCCTCACCATGTCCGACCGCATTGTGGTTATGAACGGCGGTGAGATCCAGCAGATCGGCTCTCCGACTGACATTTATAATGAGCCGGTCAATGCCTTTGTTGCGGACTTCATCGGTGAAAGCAATATCGTAAACGGTCACATGCCCAAGGACTGTGTGGTAGAATTTACCGGCAAGCAGTTTGAATGCGTGGACAAGGGCTTTTCTCCCAATGAGACCGTGGATGTGGTCATCCGTCCGGAAGATGTCAAGGTGATCCCCGCAGAGGGTGCAAAGCTCACCGGCATCGTGGAATCCGTCGTGTTCAAGGGTGTGCATTACGAAATGGTCGTGGACGGCGTGGATCATAAGTGGATCATCCATTCCACCAAGGCGGAGCCGGTCGGCGCAATGATCGGCATGACATTTGATCCGTTCGACATTCACATTATGAAGAAAACGGAGGAATGATCATGAAGCAGATGAAAATTTTCGCCGCCCCCTATCTTGTATGGATGGTGGTATTCATTCTTGTCCCCCTGCTCATGGTGGCATATTTTGCACTGACCAATGAACAGGGACAGTTCACCATACAATATGTGTCCGATGTCGGACAGTATGCCAATATCTTTGTGCGTTCCATCTGGCTCGCGCTCATTGCCACTGTTATTTGTCTTGTGATGGCATACCCGCTGGCATTCATCCTTTCCCGCATGGACAAGCACAAGCAGGGGACAATGCTCCTGATCGTGATGCTCCCCATGTGGATGAACTTCCTCCTGCGCACTTATGCATGGATGACGCTCCTCGGCAACAACGGCATTATCAACTATCTGCTCGGAGAAATCGGACTCGGACCGTTCAAGCTCATCAATACCTCCGGTGCGGTGGTGCTGGGTATGGTCTACAACTACCTGCCCTTCATGATCCTGCCGCTGTACTCCGTCATGGTGAAGATCGACAAGAGCGTACTGGAAGCCGCGACTGATCTGGGCTGCAATTTCTGGCAGACGCTGTTCCGCGTGATCGTTCCCCTGAGTGTTCCGGGCATCACCTCCGGCATTACCATGGTATTCGTGCCGGCGATCTCTACCTTTATTATTTCCCGTATGCTCGGCGGCGGCTCGAATCTGCTCATCGGTGACCTCATCGAAATGCAGTTCCTCGGCAATGCCTACAATCCCCACCTCGGCGCGGCGATCTCGCTGGTGCTGATGGTCATTATTCTGCTGATCATGACGGTGATGAACCAGTTCAGCCCTGATGATCAGGTATTAATTTAACTTTGGGAAAGTTTCTCAAAGCTTCCCCCACCCCCTGCCCCCTCCCCGAGGGGAGGGGGATATAGGAGGCGGCTGCGCCGCCTCCACCGCCCAAGGGGCA
>JAZNKY010000015.1:0-44225 GCA_045578805.1 Oscillospiraceae bacterium | reverse complement strand
GGGGGGGCAAATTAAAGTTGTCTATTGGAGTTAAGGGGATTAGTATTATAAAGGCGAAGCCCTTACCGGTGCCGGTGCGGAGCACCGGCTCAATCTCCCCTCCCCCCGGGAGCAATGTCATCAACTTAGGCGGGGCAAGGGGACGAAGTCCCCAAAGCGGGGTTCCAAGGGGCAGCAGCCCCTTGGGCGGTGGAGGCGGCGCAGCCGCCTCCTATCAAAGCCCCTCCCCTCGGGGAGGGGTTGGGGTGGGGGGCAAGACCAACATTAGAAAGCTTATGTTATTGACATTGCTATAAAATCCTCCCCTCCAAAAAAATTTCACAAAACACTTGACAAAACCCGAATTTGATGCTATACTGTTAATAACAATTGAATACCAAACCGTTGAAGCGGAGATAAAGGTCATTATGATTTCACAGAGAGCCCGGGCAGCTGAGAGCCGGGCGAACCCCAGATGATCAAATGGACCGCGGAGGGCGCAGTCAAAGGCTTTTGCTGAGTATTCTGCGACGTGCGGGCATACGTCAGTTGCCGGGGATATGTCAGTATCCTGCTAAGTGCACAGCGTCCGCTGTGAATCAAGGTGGCACCACGGATAGTTCTATTCGTCCTTGACAGAGAAGGGTATCTTTCTGTCATGGGCGTTTTTTATTTGCCGCTGGCAGAACACAATGGAGGGCTGCTGAATGGTACTGCTGACAAAACGATGGCGATGCATGGTATGAACGGAACACAGAAGCAACGATAATTTTAAGATCATTTTATGGAGGTATTTTTATGAAACACAATGGTTATGAATTTGACAACTACTTCAAGAACCACCCGGATATGAACGGCTTTTTCGGCAAGTACGGCGGTGCCTATGTGTCCGACGAGCTGAAGCGTGCGATGGAGGAGATTACTGAGGCATACTTCACCATTGCAAAATCCAGCAAGTTCATCGGTGATCTGCGCAGAATCCGTAAGGAATTTCAGGGCAGACCGACCCCTGTTTCCCATCTGGAGCGTCTGTCCGGCTCTCTGGGCAATGTGCAGCTCTATGTTAAGCGTGAGGATCTGAACCACACCGGCGCACACAAGCTCAACCACTGCATGGGCGAGGCTCTCCTTGCCAAGTACATGGGCAAGAAGAAGGTCATCGCAGAAACCGGCGCAGGTCAGCACGGCGTTGCTCTGGCAACTGCTGCAGCATACTTTGGTCTGGAATGCGATATTTACATGGGCAGCGTTGACATCAAGAAGCAGGCTCCGAACGTGGCAAGAATGAAGATCCTCGGCGCAAATGTCGTAGAGGTCACACATGGACTCCAGACGCTCAAGGAGGCAGTGGATGCCGCATTTGAAGCATACTGCAAGGAATACAAGGACGCAATCTACTGCATCGGCTCCGTACTTGGCCCGCATCCGTTCCCGATGATGGTGCGCGATTTCCAGAGCGTTGTCGGCATTGAAGCAAGGGAGCAGTTCCTGGAAATGACCGGCGAGTTGCCGGATGCCGTGGTTGCCTGCGTGGGCGGCGGCTCCAATGCAATGGGCATGTTCTCCGGCTTCCTCAATGATCCGGTGGACATCTACGGCGTAGAACCCCTCGGCAGAGGTACGACCCTCGGCGACCATGCTGCAAGCCTGAAGTATGGTACGGAGGGCATCATGCACGGCTTCAACAGCATCATGCTCAAGGACGAAAATGGCGAACCTGCGCCGGTTTACTCCGTGGCAAGCGGTCTGGACTATCCGTCCTCCGGCCCTGAACATGCATATCTGCGCGATCTCGGCAGAGTCAAGTATGATGTGGTGGATGACGAGGAGACCGTTGATGCCTTCTTCAAGCTGTCCAGAATGGAGGGCATTATCCCTGCGATCGAAAGCTCCCATGCTGTTGCCTTCGGTATGCGTCTTGCAAAGCAGATGGAGCGCGGTTCCATCCTGATCTGTCTGTCCGGCAGAGGCGATAAGGATATGGATTATATCATTGAAAAGTACGGCATCCGCTGATTTTTTGCAATGATTTCCTCTTGACAAAAATCTTTCCCTGTGATACAATAAATATACCGGTAGTTTATATAAAACAGCTTTCCCCACAAAGAAGAAGCAGCTTGCTGCCCGGTGATCCGGATAGTTCAACATGAGAACATTCTCCCATCTAAGGGTGAAAGACTGCGGTGCAACTCCGCAGCCGGATATTTTAAAAAACGGATCCCCCTGCGTGAGCAGGGGGATTTGCTTTTGGCTCTTATGCGGTCAGCTTGCGCTTCATGATCGCAAGGTCAAATGCGTTCAGAACGCCATTTTCGTCAAGGTCGCCCGCTGTCCAGTCTGCAAGAGCAGTTTCCGGAACTGCCAGCAGCCATTTCTGCAGCAGGACGATATCCAGAATACTGAACTCACCGTCACCGTTCAGATCCGCTTCGGGCTTTTCCTCAGGCGGTGCAGTGACTGTTGTTGTCGTTGTGGTCGGCTCAGGAGTTGCAGCTGTCGTTGTTGTGGTGGTCGTAGTGGTTGTCGTTGTTGTCGTAGTAGTGGTAGTCGTTGTTGTTGTCGTTGTTGTGGTGGTGGTTTCTGTTTCGATATTCCACTTCTGGCAGCTGCTGCCGTTTGCAGACCACTGCTGTACATTTGCACCGTGATTTGTACTTGCATCGGCAACCTCAACCAGACATGTATCCTTCGATGCATGGGTGATGATGCTATAAGAACCATCCAGATTCTTGGTGAAGCGGAACAGCATCGCGCTATCCTTGGTGGAATAGGTTACAATATCAATGTTGCCGCCGTCCGAACTGCTTTCTGCCTTGAGAACATAGGTCTGATCTGCAACAGAGCGAATATAGTAGTAATTGCCGGAACCAAAGGATTTGAGCACCCATTTCTGGCAGTCATAGTCATTGAAAGACCACTGCTGTACATTGGCATTATCCGTCATAGAACCATCTGTAATATCCATGACAAGACCGGAATTGACATTTTCAAAAGTATAGATCACACTGGTATCCATTGCACAGCCGGGGTCAGTTACGGCTTCCAGGATCCAGTCCTGGCAGTTTGCGCCATTCACCTCATACTGCTGAACGTTTGCACCAGCGGAAGCCGAAGCATCAGCAACCTCCACAGCCGAAGCTTCACCGGTCACTCTGGTGCGGATCTTATAGCTGCCGTCACCATTGGAGGTGAACATAAACTGCTGGTTCGTGCCGCCGTTGTACTGGTAAATGTCGATATTTGTGCCGTTGGCAGTCTTTTTGCCTGCTACGTCCAGTACATAGGTGCCACCGTCGCCGACTGCGGAAACGATGTAGTAGTAGCCATCCCCTGCACTGCACAGCTTCCAGATGTCATGCACAGAAGTACCGTCAGTACCCCACTGCTGTACATTTGCGCCATTTTCAGCCGCTGCACCGGCTACCTGCATGTACAGACCGGAATTTACATTCTTGATACGATAAGCAGAGCCTTCGGTGAAGCTTGCCGCGATCGGACCGCTGGGGATCTCAGTATAACCAGCACTCGGAATGCCCTTTGTGCCGTAGCGGAGATACATCCAGTTGGAAGAAGAAGTCTGTCTGCCGGAATAGGAGTTACAGTAATTCTTGACATTCTCTGCACTCAGAGCAATATAATCGTAATTGCCGGAAGGTCTCCAGGAGCTTGCATTGGAGTAACTGGGATTATTGGAAGTTCCCTGTCCCTGTACGGTTCTGCCGCAGTTGGTGAAGATGGAGCCGGATTCTGCATATGCACCTGCATAGGTGATAGAGTTCCAGTCGCAGATGACATTGCCGCCATTTTCATAAACACAGTTCTCTGCATAGATGTCGCAGCCGCTGTGAACGGTGTATGCCATGCTGAACTTATTGACATAGTTGTTGAGGGAGTGGAAGTAGCCCCAACGCATCAATCCGGGTCCTCTGGTATTGGTATCATTGTACTTGTTAGAAATAAGGGACATGCGGGGGAAGCCGTCATAGCCGTTCTTGGAGTTCTCATCATCGGAGGGATAGCCGAGGATCAGACCGTACTTGTGCGCACCGAAGGAGCAGTCAGAAACGGTGCAGTAGTCGGCATCATAGCAGCAGGCAAGGAATTTATCCTCATCTACCTGACCCGTCTGCGGCGCATAGCCATAGCCGTCATGACCGGTAAAGGTCACATGATCCACCCAGATATTCTGACCGGAGCCGAAATAGCACACGATGGAGTCGTTGTTGTTGGATTCGGCATCGTGCTGCATGTCGAAATTCTTGATGATGATATTGTCACCGACACCCTTGCCGGAGCTGGTGCAGAACTGCACATTGAAGAGCGTATTGGCAGAATAGCTGCCGATGATGGTCTTATTGCTGTGTACATAAATTCTGCCGGCAGTACACATATAGCGTGTGCCGTTCATGTTCAGCTCGGTCACGCTGATGTTCTTGTTGACAATGATGGTGTAGGGGGTATCGGATTCCGCGTACTTCTTGAGATCATCGAATGTGGAAACCTCCACGATCTCACCGAACAGACCGCCGATGTCAGCTGCCTTGATATTGCCGGTGTTATCGTCCTTGCAGTAACCTGCAAAGCCCTGCAGACCGTCGGCGTTCAGAAGCCAGAGCTGATTGTCCGCGCCGGTGTAGCTTGCGAGCGTCATGCCGGAGGTTCCCTGTGTGAGCGCGAGGGAAGTATTCTCATAATTCACAATCTTGTAGTACAGTCCGTTGCCGAGGCGGTCATTCTTGACCGGTACCACATACCAGTGCTGGGATTTGGCAGATTCACTGCCGTACATGATAACGCCTGCACCTGCAGAAACATTGTAGTTCTGCGGTGTGAGCAGTCTGCCGGACTGCTGGTTGATGAGCTTGAAAAAGGTGCCGTTCGCGTCGGAACCCACACGATCAAACCGCCAGGTGGGAGAAAGGTCATTGCCGAGTGCCTTGACAGAAAGTGTGGAACCGTCAACAGTTCCGTTTTCGGTCAGCACCTTGGAATTATCCTTGGTTGCAATGTTCATCAGCTGTGCCGGATAATCCACCGATGCCGCAAATGCGGAAAGCGGCGCATTGCCGAAACTCATCAGCGGAAACAGCCACGCAATGAGCAGGATAAGAGACAGGACAGCCGCCTGCCGTCTGAGAGAAATTGGTTTCATTTTCATTCAGCCTCCTTGAAAATATGGAAAGTTTTGTTTTCTGACTCCTTAATTACATTATACATGATTCGTTCATAAAAAGCAATCGCATTTTATGCATTAAATATTGCATAAAATAGTTTTTGCAGAAAAAAGCACAACATCCCGCTGTGTAGGATACAGCGGGATATTGTGCAGAGGACGGAACGGCAGAAGCACCCCAACGATAGAAAATCCCCTCTCTTCGTTTTCTTCGCTTCTGCAGCGGATCCTGCGGGGAATGCGGATGCATTCCCGATATAAAGTGAGAGCTGTCTGTGTCCATTGTAAGGAAAAGTGCTGCAGATCTCACTTGCTGGTATATGGCGGTTTGCTGCCTGTTGTCTCATATTTCAGGACGTACCGGAAAAAATGCATCATGGAACGGTGCAGGCTGCGCTCCCGCATGATCAGGCGCGGGGCGGATCTGTTGTCTTTATAGCTGATCAGGCATCTGCCGCTGTCGGAACAGAACAGGGAAAGCGGCGGTGGAACCTTGATAAATGTGTCCTTGATCTCATGCGCGGTGTGCTTCTGATCCGACATAATGCGGTTCAGAACATAACCGCGTTCCTCCGGTGTCAGTGCCCGGAAGATCTGCGGATTCATATCCGAGGTCATACCAGTACGGAGGAAATCTTCCCTTCCCTCACGCGTGTGCAGGTGGAAGCTCCGGACATCCGTTCTCTGCGACCAGCGCAGTGCAAACATCTCCAGAAATGCGTCCTTTCCTTCGTATGCATCGTGGATACAGCGTCCGGTCAGCTCCAGATCGCCGTTGAAAGCAACACAGGGATGGTATTGCAGGAGGTAATGCTCCTTATAAACATCGCGTTCTATTTCCATGCAGAGCTGCATATAGCGCACATCGCTTGCAGCGATCTCAAACAGCGGCTTTCCCTCATGGTACATGCGGGCAAACTCGCTCTGGACGCGCTGTACCAGCTTCGGTTCATGGGCAAGATAGCCGGTTTTAAAATCCCAGCTGATGAACAATGCCCGGTTCCCTGCCAGTATGAAGAAGGGAAAGAGGTTGAAGCAGTTCAGCTTGGAGGAGATCAGATCATAAAAATAGCGGACGCTGTGCCGGATATTCCGGATGACCAGCTTATCCAGTACGCTGAGGCATTCGATATTATAAATATTGCTGTTGCTCTTGTCATTGTTCAGACAGACCAGATGCTCCACCTCTGCCGGCTGTGACCGACTCAGGAACATCAGGATGTCGATCAGCGGCTTGTATTCCGGCTGGCAGAAGATCCGGATCGGTTCCCTGCCCCAGACCTCCGACAGCAGACGGAATATGACCGCTGTCATTGTCGTATCATCGAGGATATTGCTGACGCTTTCCAGCTGTATATCCGTATCCGTAAAAATGACAGTGGCATCATCTGCAAACTGCTGGATATAGTCGCGGATACGCTGTACCTCGACATATTCCTTTTCTCCGAACTGCCGGATCCGGTATAAGCGGCGGAGCTTATGCTCCTCTGCCGCAGTCGGGCGGATCACCTGCAGCATCAGTTCAAATTCGCACGGTTCGATCTTGCGTTCGCCGCTGAGCTTGCGGGAAACGCCGCTTTCGGAGGATTTGATCCCCGCCTGCTTCAGCTCGTGCGCCATTTCCTTGTTTGTCACATCGTATTTGCGCTGCAGCTCCATGAGATATTCGTTGAAGTTCATAGCTCCCTCCCTTCCAACAATAGACATCCTCGGAAACTTACAAAGCACCGTCTTCCTCGTCTCTTTCGCGCCTGACTTTGAGCCTCTCCCTTGCAATACATCAAGTATTGCTGCGGTCGAGTCTCTTTGTCAAACACGAAATATCCTGCGGAATCCGGCACTTTTCCAGTTTCCGAGGAGGTCTAATCAATACTTTCTTATTGATTATTATACCAGAATTTCCAAACCCTGTAAAGAGCAAAAATATGCTTTTTTCCTGTCAAGTCATCTGTCAATTTTTTTAAACTGCGCCGCATAGAAGGCGATCGTCCGGCGGATGCCGTCCGGGAAGGCAGTCTCCGGCTCCCAGCCGAGTGTCCGGCGCAGTTTTCCGGCATCAATGGCATAGCGCAGATCGTGTCCCTTCCGGTCGGGAACATAGGTGATGAGCGATTCCGGCTTGCCCAGCTCCCGGAGGATCTGCTGTACGATTTCGATATTACGCAGCTCGCAGCTGCCGCCGACATTGTAGACCTCCCCCGCTCTGCCGCTGCACAGGATCTGGTCAACGGCGCGGCAGTGATCCTTTACATAGATCCAGTCACGGACGTTCAATCCATTGCCGTATACCGGCAGCGGCGCATCTGCCAGGGCATTGCGCACCATCAGCGGGATAAGCTTTTCGGGGTACTGGTATTCGCCGTAATTATTGGAACAGCGGGAGATCGTCACGGGCAGACCATAGGTTCTGTGATAGGCAAGCACCAGAAGATCCGCCCCCGCCTTGGAGGCGGAATAGGGACTGCTTGCCCGGAGGGGGCTTTCCTCTGTAAACAGAAGCTCCGGTCTGTCCAGCGGCAGATCGCCGTATACCTCATCCGTTGAGATCTGATGGAAACGCCGTGTGCCGAACTCCCGGCAGGCATCGAGCAGAACATCCGTGCCGAGGAGATTGGTCTGCAGGAAAATATCCGGCGATTCGATGGAGCGATCCACATGGGATTCCGCTGCAAAATTCACAACTGCATCCGGACGCTCCTCGGCGAACAGTGTATGGACTGCCTCACGGTTGCAGATGTCCGCCTTTACAAAGCGGAATGCCGGATCCTTCAGCATGGGCGTGAGGGCTTCGTAGTTGGCAGCATAGGTCAGCTTATCCAGACAGATGATCCGCAGACCGGGATATTGTTCACGCATATAGCGGAGAAAATGCAGACCGATGAAGCCCGCGCCGCCGGTTACAAGCAATGTCATAGCAAACTCCTTTCCGGATGGAAAGCATCCCGACCTGCTGCGCAGATCGGGATGCTGTGGTTATTGGGTCGTTTCTGTGGTTTCCGCCTGTTCGGCTGCCTGCTCCATTGCAAGCTCGGCAGCGTGGATCTCAGCGGTGTAGTAGGGCAGCGGTTCAGAGAGTACCTCAGCCCAGTCCGCATCCTTGCCGGAGCCGTAAACTGCAGCATAGACGAGAATCTTTGCAGCATCCTTGGCATCCAGATCGGAGCGTTCGTTTCCGAGCGAATCGGTCAGACCGCCGTCCTCGGATTCGCCGTTGACATCGCCGAGGAAGTATGCAAACAGCTCCATCATCGGGTCAGTTTCGGAGTAGATATAAGCTTCCAGACCTGCACCGACCTTTGCGGCATACATCAGGATCCGTGCGGCATCTCGTGCGTCCGCCTCGCCTGTCAGAGTGACATCACCCTTGACCGCAATGTAGGCAGTGCCGACACCCTCGAACTCATGGACAACGCCGAAGTCATCCGTTACGGTTGCAGGGATGGAACCAACATAGTACGCACCATCCGTATCCAGGAAGACGGATTCCGGTGTCAGACCATTGAAGTCCACAATACTGAAGTCGGTCAGATTCTCAGCCTCGCCCTTTGTGCCGTCGGAGTAGATTGCATAGCGGCGGATGGAGGATACCAGATCTTCAGCCTTAAATTCTCTCGGATCATGCGAGAAGTAGAACTGATAGTTGCCCTCGATCTCGAAGTCATAGCCCACGATTGTGATCTCGTCCTTTACAACGCGGATCCAGCCGTTTTCTTCTGTAATATCCAGCGGAATGCCCGCCATGTCAAAGGCAGTCACATCGCCGTCAAATTCGATATTATAGACCGTTCCGTTTTCGGCATCCTCAGGGATGAAATAGCGGAAGTACAGCACCGTTGTGCCGTCCTCTGCGACCACATTCACAAGCTCTGCGGCAGTGCCGTTGATGGTGAGCAGTCCGGTATCCGGGTTTTCCACAGATTCCACGGTGAAGCCCTCATAGGCATCACCAACAGCATAGCTGTCCCATGGCAGATCGCCGACCAGTGCATTCAGAATGAACTGGTACAGACCCGTGTCGCCCGTGATGGTGATCGGAACATCCACCCATGTACCCGGTGCGCCCTCTACCATGCCGATCGACCAGGTCGCCTTGCCGGGGATCGGCTCGGTGGTGGTAGTCTCGGTGGTCGTGGTCGTTTCCGTGGTGGATGTGGTATCGGTAGTGGTCGTTTCAGTTGTTGTCGTGGTCACGGTGGTATCCGTGGTGGTCGTCACCGTGGTGGAAGCCGTTGTCTGTGTGGTGGTGGTGGTTTCCGTGGTCACGGTCGTTTCCGTGGTGGTTTCCTCCGCATAGACATTGGTGAAGGTCAGCTCCGCGCTGTACGCGCCGTTTTCATCGGCGGCGAGGGGCTGTTCCTCCAGGCGGATCTCCGCGATCTCCAGCGCGCCGTCCATATCCGCATCGGATACGAGGACATCGAGCTGGTACTCATTCGTATCATAGGTCATGTTCTCCAGGCTGCCCTGGGTCTCATACACGCGGTAGGAATGCTTGCCGAGGGTGGTGTACTCCTGCGCCTGAAGGATGGCGGAGAGGTCAAATATTCCCTGTACTTCGGCAGTTTCATTAAAGGCAGCATCCACGCCGGAGAGGGGTTCCCATTCACCGATATCCGCATTCAGGCGGTCGATGGTGAAGGTGAACACATCGCCGGGCTGCCAGTCCCTGCCCTCGATGGTCTTCTGACCGGTGAGCGTGAGATCGGGGCTGACGGGAGCCGGGGTATAGACATTGACGAAATCGACTGTCACGAAATCGTCGGGGGAGATCACGGCATTCTGCGAAGTATCGCCCTTTGCTGTGAAGCCTGCGCCCATGGAAAGCTCAGTGACGGTGACCTCCATATCCTCGTCGATGCCCTCGATGCCGAAGAGGACATCGGGCTTGACGGAGACGACAAGGGAGCCGTTCTCGTCCGCGGTGACATCGCCGGCGGAGGTTTTGACGGTGTAGCCGGCATAGAACGCGCCGAGCTGCACTTCAAAGTCGAAGGCGATGCTGTCGGGGATGGCGTAGGTCTCGCCGTAGGGGTGTTCGATGGTCTTGCTGATGATAAGACCGCCTTCAATGCTGTCAAATGGCTTGAAGGTATTGACCGCCAGCTGTGACTGCGTCACGATCAGAGCAAGTGTGGACTGCACTGTGACGGGCACAGCAACCAGCAAAGAAAGCGGCAAAGCAAGCCATTTTTTATCTTTCAGTTTTTTCAAGCTGCTTCGTCCTTTCTGTATGTATTTTCGGTAATCCAAACACACAGGACGCTGTGCGTTTGGATCGCCGCCCCACCGGGGAGGTGGGGATGGCTGAGTTTAGCAATTAGAAATTAGTCCACACCATTAATCGTATGACCTGTAGAATTATCCTTCACGCGGTACCAGTCGGCATAGCTATCGGTCTTGGTATTGTTGCCAGTGAAGTTGATGGTATATGTGTTGTTCCCTGCGGGATCTATTTCAACAACCGCAGTATTGTAACCGGAACCAGTGTAGCCCTTCTCAGTAGCAGCAAAGGTACAGTCATTGATATTGATTACAGTGGTGGTGGTACCATGAGCCAGAATGGTCTTACTGTTACCGTTGAAGGTACAGCTGTCGAAAGTCAGGTTTTCAGCACCCCAAGTCCAGAAGTAGCCATTCTTGAAATCGAAGGTGCAGTTGTTGAAAGTTGAATCACTGTAGGAACAGTATGCACCCACGAAGTTACAATCATTGAAGGTTGCCTTCATGTAAGCATAGCCCTTGTAATTACCGGTGTTTGCGGTGGTATCGACGGTCACGCCGTTGAAGGTGATATTTCCGATGCCAGTACCGGCAGCACCAAAGCCGTAGTCGGCCCCATCTTCGCCCTCATTATACAACTTAAGAACAGCATTCTTGGAGCCATTGATGGTCAGGGTCTTGCCACCGCAGTTGGCAACATTATATTCGCCAGCATTGAGCCAGATTTCGGTCTCTCCTGCTGCAATCGCTGCTGCCAGTTCAGTATCATTGGAAACCTCATAGCCGATTTTAATTCCATCTACCCACGGATGATGATCCTTATCAACATCATAGAACGCTGTATCAAGAGCGATTTCTGCATTGGACTTTACATCTTCAGCAGAAGCAGTTGCAACGCCATCGTTAGTCGGCAGATTTTCAACCTGGCAAGCCTGAGAGAATACGAGGATCTCATAGGTATCACCCAAAAGCTCCGCTTCTTCATTGGTCATCTTATCGCTGAATGCAACCTGAAGCAGGGACGGATGAGCCTGCTCCTTCGGATGAAGAATGTCGGTATAAATAAACTCATACATCTTGTATCGAACATCGTCGATCGTAATATAGTCCACAAAATCGTCATCCCATATTGTAGAACCGTTTACATTCATACCAATCGTAGCTCCAGCACCAGCATCACCAACTGTAACACCCTCTGGGCATTCAAAAGCTATGATTGTGCGGAAATAGCAATCGGATTCGCCTGTATTCTCAACAAATACAAACTTATCCATTGCACCCGTCAGTTTTTCAGGATCCCAGAGACCATTTCCAGCTGTACCAGTGTGAACATAATCGCCCCAATAGAACAGTTCGTTGAGGATATTTTTACCATCTACAAGACCCAGTGCAGTCCAGGGTGATCTCTCACCCTCTTCGTAATCCGCATAAGCCGGATAAAGAGCCTGCTTCTGTTCAAACGGAACCAGATCAGGAGTGAATGTTTCTCCGCTCGTCTTTGCTGCCTCGAATTCCTCGTAATTGATGGCATCTGCCACATTCTCACGCTGATACTCATGCTGTTCAATATCAACACCGCCGCCTACTGTTGCGGTATTAACATCAGAATCAGAATCAGTGTAGGTCGCCAGCGTCCCGCCGATACCCAGCGCAACCGCACCGACCAGCGCATAACTTGCAACACCGGCAAGTGTCTTCTTTATATTCATAAAAATAATTCCCTTCACATTTTTTTGATTCCCCGCCCGCTGAGGGGCGGGGATTTGGGGTTGATTACTTGATTACTACAACGCTATCATCACCACATACAATATTGAGCTGATCAGCAGATGTGAGTGCTTTACCGCCAATTGTGCAGTTTTCGAAAGTGATTGTCTTACCTCTTTCAACCATATGATCCAGCCAGAACTCATAGCCTGCTTCAAAATCGCAGTTTGTCAGTACAGTATTATCCTGCGGACGGAGTGTCTTATAAGTTTTTTCAGTGTTAATTGTGAATTTGCAGTTTGCGAAAATTGCAGACTCAAATCCGGCATAACTTGTCCAGCCGCGGAATGTTGTATCAGAAACAATCAGCTTTGCCTCAGCATCTTCAACAGCGGTCACGTTCATTGCATAAGTACCATCAAAGTCAGAATCCATGATAACCAGATCACCGGTCAGGTTATTCTTGTGTACTGCACGCAGATTCACTGTATCATCTGTTTCGTCCGTGATAGTCATATTAACGATAGAATCGCCTGTGATTTCAGGAATATAGCCAGTCTTATTGTAGTCGCCATCCAGAGCATTTTCGTTATTAACATTAGCAGTTGCAGCCAGCCACGGGTGTGCTTCAGTTGTAATGTCACCAAAGCCTGCATCAAGAGCAGTTTCAGCATCAGCAAAACCATCTGTCTGAACAGCCTGGGATACTACGAGAATATCATACAGACCGTTATCGTTGCCGTCGAGTGCTTCTACATCTTCGTTTGTTGCTGTTGATCTCATGTAAACCTGTGCAAGGCTGTTGTAGGAAATCTCGCCTGCCGGCAGAATACCATCGATGTGACGAGTAGTGCTTCCCTCATAAATAAATTCAGCAAGATAGTAATTGTTTTCCTTAATTTTCGTAGCACCAATCCAATTGAGTGTCCAGAAATCGCCAGTGGAAGTCATTACAACTTCATCCCACTTGTCCGGAGCAATATCGCCAATTTCAAAGGCAATAACTGTACGAACATAAGCATCACTTCTGCCTGTATTCTCAACGAGCACAAACTTGTCCTGAACATTTTTAATGCCATCAAGCACCTTCTGACCGCCAGAAGCATTGGTTCCAAGCTGATCCCAATATACACCTTGACCCCATCCAGTAACTTCGCCAACAACAGGCATCAGCGGCTTGAGCTGTTCAAATTCCTTTACCTTATAGCCTTCACCATACTTTTCGGAAGTCACCATTTCATATGTGCCATTCTCGTTTTCTACACGCTCATACTCCAACTGTTCAATCTTGACATTACCCAGTGTCATTGTATTAACGTTGCTATCCGTATCCGTCAGATAAGCCACAGTACCGCCAACTGCCAGAGCTGCTACCATTACATAACTTGCTGCCATCAAAGCCTTTTTCTTCATACTCATAATAAATCTCTCCTTAAAATCATTTTTTTACGGGTCGCCCCGTTTGGTTCGTTGGTTATTCGCCCTTTGCGAGAGTCCACGCTGTCTGTACATCATCAATGGACGCTCTCTGTACTGCGTAAGCCGCAACGGACAGTGTCGGATAGGTCTCGCCCTCATCCAGTGCGTTCAGCTGCTCCTTGGTCACGTCAGCGGAAACTGTCACCTTGTTGCCTGCCAGTACTGCAAATGCCTGGTCGTCCGCGCTGTAGACTGTCTCACGATAGTACACGTTCTCGACACCCTCCAGTGCTGTCCATTTATTCCCGTACTCGTCCGGTTCCTCCGAGATTTCGTAGCTCAGGAAGCCTTCAAAATTCTCGGACTCAGTCAGCTCCACAAACAGCCAGCACGCTTCGCTGTCGCCCTCCACGGTGATCTTGGGGTCCTTCTTGATGTCCGTACCCGGCACCATCTCGTAGGTGTTGGTGTTCGGATCATTGTCGCCGTCGCCCTGGTCGCCTGTGTCAGGATTGGTATTGGTGTCCGTCTCCTCCAGGGTGATGTCAATATCGCCGTAGGTGAAGGTGTTGACAACCTGGTCGGTCTTAGTGATCAGCCATGCGACTGTTCCGCCGACACCGGCTGTTGCTGCCATTGTCAGTGCACATGCCAGAACCAATGCCTTTCTGCCATAGAGCTTCGTCTGCTTCTTGGAATGCATCTTATTTTCCTCCTTCTTTAATTATATTTGTGGTTTATTTCACCGGTTTGTCCGGTGGAAATCTTGGGTTATTCGGTTGCTTCGGTGGTTGCGTTCTGTGCGTCAAAGGCTTCCCATGCGGCATCCGCAGTGTCAAAGCCCGTTGCCTGGATGGCGTGACCCTCGACTACGATCTTGAAGCCGTCGAGTTTTTCGAGTGCTGTGGAATCCAGCGCGCCCGGAATGGTCAGCTCAGTGAACAGCGGTGCAAGTTTGGTATCTGTTGTGCCGCCAGTGACGGTGTCCTTATCCTTTGTGTCCGCTGTCACATAGCGGTACTCAACGGTGAGATTGCCATCGGTTTCCTCGGAATCGCCCGCCTTCCAGTCTGTGCTGATCGCATCGAACAGCTTGGTGTGGTCGCCGCCCACAAACTCGCTCATAGCATCCCAGTTCTCAATGGTCAGCATCATGCGGATGTAGGCTTCCTCACTCTCAGCCTTTACGGTGAGCGTGGGATCCTTAGTGTAGGTCTTGCCGGGAACAAGGCGGTACTCGTTCTCCTTTACGGGTTCTGCATCCGGGATCGGTACGCCGTTCTCGTCTACGTCAGTTTCCGTCAGGTCGATTGCGACCTTACCCATGGTAAAGGTATTGGTGACGGTTTCGCTTGCGGTCAGATACGCCAGAGTTCCTGCAATGGAGCCAGCCACGAGCAGAGCCGCGCCGGATACACCGAGCAGTACTTTTTTTCCTGTCTTCATCCTTCCAATTCTCCTTTTCATAGTGTTTTTATATTTCGGGTTCATTCTGGGTTTCGGAGGCTTTCTTCTTTTTGTCGTGTGTGAACGAATCGGTCAGGAACACGAACAGGATCAGAGAGCCGCCAACCGCAAGCGCGGTTCGCTTACCGGATGAACTCTGAATATACGATGCAAAATATCCAAGCTTGGGAAATACTGCCACGGGCTTTCCGACGAGCTGGTCGCTGTGTACCAGACCTGCATCTGCCATGTCGTTGGCATCCCCCTTGGTGCGGTAGCTGAATGTGCCGTCCTCCTGCGGGATCACCTCAATGATGCGGTGGGTGGAGATGGTCTCTCCGGACAGCCTGTAGGTGATGACATCCTGTTCAGCAAGCTCCGCGGGATCGGCTTCGCTGACATAGATCAGGGAACCGACCGGATATTCCGGCTCCATGGAACCCGACAGCACAGCAAAGAGCTGTATGCCGAAGAACCTTACACCCACGAACATCACTGCCAGCACAACGGCTGCTATGACGATCATGGTATTGATCAGCCGGACGATGATCTTCAATGCTTTCAATGTGAAAACTCCTAAATATGTAGTATGAAACGGGGCGTTTCGTCAGGAAGTGATGGGTATCCCTTCCAACCGCCTCATTACGTCAATTATAACATTTTCATATATAAAAGTCAATAAAAAAATCGAAAAATAGAACCGCAAAATAATTTTTGTAGAACGACACGAAAGCGATTGTTTCTTTGTGTGCATGTTGCACAAAGCTCATGAGTACTATTTATTATATTTGAATGATAGTATACAGAATGGATAGATATGGCTGCAATTTGCATGGAGTGAAACTGCCGTTTCATATTGCATTTGCGCAGGTTTTCTGCTATAATAAAAGCATGAGCGCGGGGCGCAAAAATGAACAGAATGGAGGAAATTATGAACATTCAGATCTTTGGCACGAAGAAGTGCAGTGACACCAGGAAGGCGGAGCGTTACTTCAAGGAACGCCGTATCCGGTACCAGATGATCGACATGAAGGAAAAGGGCATGAGCCGCGGAGAACTGCAGAGCATCCTGAAGGCGGTCGGCGGACTGGAGCAGCTCATTGATGAGAAGGCAAAGGATCAGGAGCTGGTCACGCTCCTGCGGTATCTCAATGAGGCGGACAGGCTTGAAAAGGTATTGGAACACCAGCATATCATCCGCACGCCCATTGTCAGAAACGGAAAGTCTGCAACCCTCGGCTATCAGCCGGAGGTGTGGAAGACGTGGGAATAAGAACCTGTCTTCACAAGATGCCACGGCAGCTTTCGTGCTTTGGCATGGCACAAATCTGCCTGAAAATCTGCTCGTGTCCCTTGTAAAGACAGGTTCTAATATGCAGTTTATGCAATTTATACATTATATAATATAGGAGGAATCTGCTATGAATTACAAAGGATTTGCAGGAGCAGCTGCCTGTGTGCTGCTTGCTGCTTCCCTGCCGGCTGCACAGCCGGAAGCTGTCACTGCTGCGGAAACGCCCGACAAGGTCATTGCGCTGACCTTTGACGATGGACCGAACACCACGACCACCAATGAGATCCTGGATATTCTGGAGGAGTATGACGCGGTGGCATCCTTCTTCCTCATCGGCACGAATATCAACGAGGAGAGCGCGGTCACGGTAAAACGCGCCTATGATATGGGATGCGAGATCAACAATCACTCCAAGACCCATGGTAATATGCCCGCGCTGAGCGAGGAGGAGATCCGCGCGGAGGTCGCCTATGTGGATGAATACGTCTACGAGATCACCGGCGAATACACCAAGTTCTTCCGCCCGCCCTTCATTGATGTGAACCAGACGATGTTCGATGTGATCGAGCAGCCGCTGATTTCAGGCTTTGGATGCTACGACTATATGGAAAATGTCACTGCCGAGGAACGCGCGGACGCGGTTCTGGAGGCAGCTAAAGATGGTCTGATCGTCCTGCTGCATGACGCTGCCGGCAATGACCAGACGGTGGAGGCTCTGAAAACCATTATACCGGAGCTGATTGCGGACGGCTATGAGTTTGTCACGCTGACGGAGCTGTTTGAACGTCAGGGCGAGACCCCCAGGGGGGATATGCTCTATAGCGAGGTGACAAAGTATCCCTGCGCTGAATATGCGCCGCATTCTGTGATTTTCAGCGGTGAGGCTTCCGGCGATCCGAGCTGGTCGGGATGGAGTGAAACTGCCGTCCTGGATCGGACGGTATTGGCAGAGCTTGGGGACAGCTATGCCATTGAGATCGCCTATGAGGGCATGTATCCGCCCGTGGTTGTTCTTCAGCGTTGGACGGGTGAAGCCCTCTGGTATACGGTGCAGCCTTCCTATTACAATGGGGCGCGTGCCTGCTTCCTGGCAGAGGACATCCTGGCGGCTCTGGAACAGAATGCTGTGGATTATGCCGGGCTTGACCGCATGACAGTAGTTCCCTACAGCGGTACGATGACCATGACGAATGCGGAGATCCTCACAAAGCCTACTGCTGATACCCCGCTGAACGGTGATGTCAATGCGGATGGTACAGTCAATATCAAGGATGTCATTCTGCTCCAGAAATACCTGCTTGGTCTGGAAACGCTGACAGCGCAGCAGGCAGAAAATGCGAAGCTGCATCCGGATGACGCGCTCAATGCCTATGATCTGGCAGTACTGAAAAAGAAGCTTACACAGGAGGTAGTATCATGAAACAGATCCTTGACTGGAACGAATATCTTGCCGCCGCCGCTGAAACTGTGGCGGAGGGCATTGTTATGCTCAGAAATGAAAATCACGCGCTCCCGCTGAAGAAGGATGAGGAAATCGCCGTATTCGGGCGGATGCAGCTCCATTATTACAAAAGCGGCACAGGCTCCGGCGGTCTTGTCAATGTATCAAAGGTCACAGGTATTCTGGATGGTCTGCTGGAAAGCGGTGTCCGCGTCCATCCGGAGCTGCTGGAGGTCTATCGGGCATGGGATGAGGCGCATCCGTTCGATCTCGGTGACGGCTGGGGCGCGGAGCCGTGGTCGCAGGCGGAAATGCCGCTGGATGCCGCACTGGTACAGCGTGCGGCAGAAGCCTGTGAAACCGCCATTGTCATCATCGGCAGAACTGCCGGCGAGGAACAGGACAACCGCCTGGAGGAGGGTTCCTTCCTGCTCAGCAAAGATGAAAAGAAGATGCTCCTGCAGGTACGCCGTGCGTTCCGGAAAATCGTGGTTCTTCTCAATACCGGAAACATCATGGATATGACATTCTTTGACGAATGCACCCCCGATGCCCTGCTTTATGTCTGGCAGGGCGGCATGACGGGCGGTACGGGAACGGCGGATGTCCTGACCGGAAGAATCTCCCCCTCCGGTAAGCTCCCGGATACGATCGCCATGCGCACAGAGGACTATCCTTCCTCCCCGTGGTTCGGTGACCGGGACAGAAACTGCTACTGCGAGGATATTTATGTGGGCTATCGCTATTTTGAGACCTTTGCAAAAGAAAAGGTACGCTATCCGTTCGGCTTCGGTCTTTCCTACACCACGTTTGCAGTGCATGTGGATGCGGTATCTTCCGGTGAGGAAGCGGCGGCGTTCACTGTCCATGTGCAGAATACCGGCTCACATGCCGGAAAAGAGGTCGTGCAGCTCTACTGCGAAGCACCGCAGGGCGGACTTGGCAAGCCTGCAAGAGTTCTTTGTGCCTATGCGAAAACCAGGTGCCTTGCGCCGGGTGAGCAGGATGTGCTGCATTTGCAGGTAAAGCTGTCCGGACTTGCGTCCTATGATGATTCCGGCGTGACCGGTCATCGGTTCTGCGAGGTGCTCGAAGCTGGTGACTACCATTTCTATGCCGGCACGGATGTCAGCAGTGCGTCGCACTGCCATACACTGCATCTGCCGGAAACGCGCGTGATCCGGCAGTGTTCCCAGGCAATGGCACCCGTCCTCCCGTTCCAGCGCATCAAACCGGAGCGCGTACAGGACGGTGGCTATACCATTATCATGGAGGATGTACCGGAAAGTAAAACTGACGAAGCGGCAAGACGGCTTGCAGGACTGCCGGAGGAAATTCCATACACAGGCGACAGGGGCATCCTGCTTTCTGATGTACACAGCGGCGCACACACGATGGAGGAATTTATCGCTCAGCTTTCGGACGAGGAGCTTTCCTGCATCATCCGCGGCGAGGGCATGGGCAGTCCGCGCGTAACTGCCGGTACAGCTTCCGCATTCGGCGGCGTATCGGACGCGCTCACGGCAAGGGGCATTCCCTGTGCCTGCTGCTCGGATGGTCCTTCCGGTATGCGGCTCGACTGCGGCACAAAAGCATTCAGCCTGCCCAACGGCACCCTGATCGCCTCCACCTTCAACCAGGAGCTGGTACAACGGCTCTATACATTCATGGGTCTGGAAATGACCGCAAACCGCGTGGACTGCCTGCTCGGACCGGGCATGAATATCCATCGTCATCCGCTGAACGGACGTAATTTCGAATATTTCTCCGAGGATCCCTACCTCACCGGCACAATGGCAGCGGCGGAGCTGCGTGGTCTGCATTCCGTGGGTGTCACGGGAACGATCAAGCATTTCTGCGGCAACAATCAGGAGACCAACCGACATTTCCTGGATTCCGCGGTCTCCGAACGCGCCCTGCGGGAGATCTATCTCCGGGGTTTCCGGATCGCCGTGGAAGAAGGCGGGGCGGATTCCATCATGACGACCTATGGTTCTGTCAACGGTCTCTGGACAGCGGGAAGCTATGATCTGAATACGGTGATCCTCCGCGAAGAATGGGGATTTGACGGCTTCACCATGACGGACTGGTGGGCGAACATCAACCGCCGCGGACAGGCACCGGACAAAACGGATTTTGCAGCAATGGCAATGGCGCAGAATGATGTCTACATGGTCTGCGCAAGCGGTGCAGAGCATGAGGACAACACATTACAGTGCCTTGCGAATGGCACTTTGCAGAGAAGCGAACTGCAGCGGAATGCTGCCAACATCTGCCGTTTCCTCCTGAAAACCAACGCCATGAAGCGCATTCTTGGCACGGAGGAGCCTGCGGAGATCCTCAACCGTCCCGCCGATGCCATGCAGAGTGACGCGCCCGTGGTCTTCTACGATCTTGACGGCACACTGGAGCTTGACCTGTCCGATGTCTGCACGGATAAGGGGGCAAGCCACAGCTTTGCACTGACGGTAATGCAGAACGGCATCTATGAAGCCGTCATCACAGCAAGCTCGGAGCTTGGCGAGCTGGCACAGCTTCCGGTGACGCTGTTCAGCATGGGTACGGCAAACGGCACCTTTACCTTTAACGGCACCAGCGGCAAGCCTGTTTCCATCAGCAAGCAGCTCCCCCTGTTCTCGCATTTCACCTCCATCCGGCTGTATTTTGCACAAAGCGGTCTGAAGGTGCATCGTATTGGGTTCAGGCTTGTGAAGGTGATGGAATAAGGTGAGGCTAAGGATTCTTTTGTGATACATCCTCTGCAGACTCCAATACATAATAAAATCCCTCGGATCCCGATTAACGCGCAGGATCCGGGGGATTTGAACAGAAACACCTTGTTCCGGACATTCTCTCAAAATTTATGATTGACAAAATCCCCCGAATGTGTTAAGATAAGAAGGTATCAAAAAGCCCGAAACAGAAAGGATGCACAATGGCAAGAAAAAAAGAACCCCCGAAGCCCAAAAAGCCTGCGATGGATGCTTGGTTTGAAAATGCCGGCATCACACAGGAGGAAGCCATCACGGATACATTGGAGAAGAACTACCTCCCCTATGCGATGAGCGTTATCATCTCCCGTGCACTGCCGGAGATCGACGGCTTCAAGCCCTCCCACCGCAAGCTGTTATATACAATGTATAAGATGGGACTGCTCAATGGTCCCCGCACCAAGTCCGCGAATGTTGTCGGTCAGACCATGCGTCTGAATCCGCACGGTGACGCGGCGATCTATGAAACGATGGTACGTCTGACCCGTGCCAATCAGAGCCTGCTCCACCCCTATGTGGATTCCAAGGGTAACTTTGGTAAGCAGTATTCCCGCGATATGGCGTATGCTGCCGCACGTTACACCGAGGTAAAGCTCGCGCCCATCTGCGGGGAGCTGTTCCGGGATATTGACAAGGAAACAGTGGACTTTGTTCCGAACTATGACAACACCATGCCCGAACCCACGCTCCTGCCGGCGGCGTTTCCGTCCGTGCTGGTCAATTCCAACATGGGTATTGCCGTTTCCATGGCAAGCAATATCTGCCCGTTCAATCTGCAGGAGGTCTGCGAGACCTGCATTGCACTGATGAAGAACCCGAAGCATGATATTCTTTCCACGCTCAAGGGTCCGGACTTCCCCGGCGGCGGCTTCCTGCTCTATGATGAGGACGAGCTGCGGAAGATTTATGAAACAGGGCGCGGCAGTGTGAAGCTCCGGGCGAAGTGGAATTATGATAAGGCTGCCGGCTGCATCGAGGTAACGGAAATTCCATACACAACAACGCTGGAGGCGATCAAGGACAAGATCACGGAGCTTTCCAAGCAGGGCAAGCTGCGCGAGGTCTCCTATGCGCGTGACGAGATCGACGTGAATGGTTTCCGTCTGGCGATTGATGTCAAGCGCAACACCGATCCCGAAAAGCTCATGCAGAAACTGTTCCGTCTGACTCCCCTGCAGGACAGCTTCGGCTGTAATTTCAATATTCTCATCGGTACCACCCCGAAGGTCATGGGCGTGCGTGAGATCCTCCAGGAATGGACGGCATTCCGTGAACAGTGTGTGCGTCGGAGGGTGTTCTTTGATCTGAACAAGAAGAAGGACAAGCTGCACCTCCTGCTCGGTCTGAAGCAGATCCTGCTCGACATTGACAAGGCAATTGCCATCATCCGCGGTACGGAGGAGGAAACCCGCGTTGTACCGAACCTGATGGAGGGCTTTGGCATTGATGAGATCCAGGCGGAATATGTGGCAGAGATCAAGCTGCGCCATCTGAACCGCCAGTACATCCTCAACCGCATCAAGGATGTGGATGATCTCAGGGCGGAGATCGAGGATATGGAGGATATTCTTGCAAAGCCAGAGCGCATCCGGAAGATCATCATTGCAGAGCTGAAGGACACCATCAAGAAATACGGTCAGCCCCGCAAAACCATGTTCTATCATGCTTCCGAGGAGGATAACGCACCGGTCGAGGATGATACACCCGACTATCCGGTGCATCTGTTCCTCTCCAAGGAGGGCTATTTCAAGAAGATCACGCCGCAGTCCCTGCGCATGAGCGGAGAACAGAAGGTCAAGGAGGGCGACTGTATCGCACAGCAGGTGCAGGCTGCCAACAAGACGGAACTGCTGTTCTTCACAGATAAGGCGCAGGTCTACAAGACGAAGGCAAGTGCCTTTGAGGACAGCAAGGCAAGTCTGCTCGGCGATTACATCCCGGCAAAACTTGGCTTTGATGACAACGAGCATGTAGCGGCAATGATCTGCACCACGGACTATTTCGGCACACTGCTGTTCGTGTATGAAAACGGCAAAATTGCGAAGGTTCCGCTTTCTGCCTATGCCACCAAGACCAACCGCCGGAAGCTGACGGGCGCATGTTCGGATAAATCCGGGCTTGTGCGCGTATTCCACCTGACGGAGGAAACCGATCTCCTGCTGCGCTCCAGCGGAAACCGTGCGGTGCTTGTCAGCACGGAGGAGATCGCGGAAAAGACCACCAGAAGCACACAGGGCGTGCAGGTCATGACCCTGAAGCCGAAGCAGGCTGTTGTTTCTGCGGAAATTCCGGAAGGCGAATTTCTGGAAGCCCTGCAAAGCTACCGCGTCAGAACGATTCCCGCTGCCGGAAAGCTGGCAAAGAATCTGGAGGAAGCAAACCAGATGGAACTTCTGTAATGCACAATCCCCGCATCATGCGGGGATTTTCTCTTGTATTTTGCAGAATACGACAAAAAAATCGTCCGCTGTAAGCGGACGATTTGATGTTGATAAGTACCTGCGATTATTCCTTTACACCACCAAGTGCAACACCAGCGATGATGAACTTGGACAGAATGAAGTAGATGATAACGATCGGCAGGATGGACAGGGTGATACACAGATAGTTTACACCGTAGTCAACGTTCTTGTCGAAGCCCAGTACCTTGGATACCATGATGGGCATTGTTACCAGCTTATCGCTCTTCAGAATCATGTTCTGTGTGTAGAAGTTATTCCAGTTTGCAACGAAAGCGAAGATAGCCTGTACTGCAATAGCCGGCTTCATCATCGGGATCGCGATTGTCAGGAATGTACGGAACTCGCCGCAGCCGTCAATTCTGGAAGCCTCTACGATGTCCAGCGGGAAGGAGGACTTCATATAGGATACCATGAAGAAGATAACGGCAGGTGCAGCAATTGCCGGTACGATCAGCGGGATGAAGTTGTTGATCAGACCGAGGTCATACATGAACTTTACAAAACCAGCAGAAGATACCTGTACAGGAATCATCATTACGGCAATGATAAAGGTGTATGCAACGCTTCTAGCCTTGAAATCATAAACTGTCAGACCGTATGCTGTCATCGCAGAGAAGAATACTGTCAGACCTGTGGTACAGCCTGCAATGATCAAGCTGTTTACATAACCCTGAACAACATCGAAGGAACCGGAGTACTGACGTGCAGCACCGGTCTTTACCTTACCAAGCAGAGTATCGAAGTTGGCACCGATACTGTCACCGAACCAAAAGTTGGACGGATTCTTTGCAAGGTCCAGATGTGCGTGGGTAGCGTTCACGATCAGAATGAAGATCGGAACAAGACAAATCAGTGTCAGGAGCACGCAGACAATAAAGATGCCTGTGGATTTTGCCATCAGCTTTGCATGGTAATTATCCTTGACCTGACCATACTGCTGCTTCATGCTCATAATGACAGACCTCCTTGCTTCATCTTAGCCTTGTACTGCTTGATTGCTCTCTTGCGCTGCTTCTTCTTCGCAATTTCGTCCTTATCACGGTTCATATAGAATGTGATGGAGCCGAGCACAGCAGTGATGGCAAAGATAATGATGGAGGCAGCACCGGCGTAACCGTAGTTTGCCTGCTCAACAGTACCCTTATTGAAGTTGTAGTAGATGAATACCGCAACAGTTTCGAGATCCTTGTCGAAGTTTGCACCTGTGTGATACAGGAAAGGAATATCGAACATCTGCAGACCACCGATCATGGAGGTTACGAGTGTGTAAACCATGATGGGCTGCAGCAGCGGCAGAGTAACCTTGAAGAATACCTGTCTGGAGTTTGCGCCGTCGATATTGGCAGCCTCAAACAGAGACGGGTTAATGCCCATGATACCGGACATCAGCATGATCATGGTATTACCGAACCACAGCCATGTCTGAATGAACATAACCATGATCTTGGAGATCACCGGATCGGATACGAATGCGATCGGCTCTGCCAGACCCATGTTCAGAAGTGTTGCGTTTACAAAGTAGTACTTGGAGTCACCGAACAGGTTTACATACAGAGCTGCTACAGATGCAGCAGTGATGATGTTCGGCATGTACATTACTACCTTAAAGAAGCCCTTGCCGGGCAGCTTGATCTTGGCATCGGTGAACCATACAGCGAGCAGCAGAGAAAGCAGGATCTGCGGAACGAAGTTACCGAACCAGAGAATGAATGTGTTTCCAAGAGCCGACAGAAATTCTGCTTTCAGATCTGCGGCACCGGCAGCCATACCTTCACCGAAAAGGATGGTGTTATAGTTGTCCAGTCCAACCCACTGTCCGTGGTTTGCCTGGTTGCCCTGGAAGGACAGAATGAATGTGTAGATCAAAGGCCAAATCTGGAAAAAGCAATACACAAGGAAAAAAGGTGCAATGAACATGTATCCATACTTGGCATAGCTAATAGACTTAATACGACGCTGTGCAGCTGACGCCATTACCTTTCACCCTCTCGACATGAAATTACAACATGTGCCTATGGGGGCACATTGCCCCCACAGGCCACATATTAGCTTGGTTTAATTAAGACTTGCGTCTAAATGCGAACCTGAATTATTCAGCAGAGAGGTCGGGGTTAGCAGCCAGAGCGTCAGCTGTGTAAGCAGCTACGATCTCATCAACAGACTTGTCGATGTTGTCTCTCAGAGCCGGCAGGTATGTGTCCTTCAGGGACTGGTCATACTTGGAGATTGTTGCGCTCATGTCGATACCAGCAGCTACGTCAGCCAGAACTGCGAACTGATCCTGACCGCCCAGCAGAGCATTGCTGTTTGTGCCAGCGGATACGATGTTGTTCATAGCAGTCTTGTTGTTTACGAAGTCGCCGGAGTACAGAGCATACTCTTCCATAGAAGCAGCGTCTACAGTGAATGTCTTAACGAAGTCAGCAGCCATGGATGCGTTGTCGCAGTTCGGGGATACGCAGAGCCAAGAACCGCCCCAGAAGTATTCCTGCGGACCTACAACGATGTTCCAGTTACCAGCTGTGCCGCCGTTCTGCTCGAGCTGTGCGCCAGCACCGAGGCACCATGTGGAGTAGAAGTAACCCAGAGTCTCGCCGCCCAGACCAACGTTTGTCCAGTCAGGTGTCCACTGATCGATTGCAGGATTTACATAACCAGCATCAACCATTTCCTTAGCCATTGCAGAGAACTCAGCAACTGCAGTTGTGTTCAGAGTTGTACCATCAACCCAAGCTGCGCCTGTTGCTGTGGAGAAGCACTGCCACAGACCGCCCAGTGTTGCACACATTGTAACGGAACCGTCAGTAGCTTCCTTCAGCTTCTGAGCTGTAGCCTTGAAGCCATCCCAGTCGCTGATAGCTGCCTGCATATCCTCAGGTGTGTTGATGCCCAGCTTCTCAGAAGCGATGTCTGTGTTGTAGCAGAAACCGCCTGCTGCTGCCTGCCAGGAAGCACCCTTCAGAACGCCGTTGTTGTCTGTAGCGATCTTTACAGTGTAGTCATATGCATCTGCATAGTCAGCCTCTGTGATGCCCAGTTCAGACAGCGGAGCTGCGAAGGACTCGTCGTTGATGTAGTTCAGGATCCAGCCAGCCTCAGCTACGAACAGGTCAACGTCATCGCCGCTGTTCAGGTATGTAGCGTACTGTGTGGAAGCCTCACCGCCGTTTGTACCGCAGTTCTGATACTTGATGGTCTCGCCAACAACTGCATCAGCATTCTTCTCGGTGTAAACGTCGAACATGTTGTTCAGGTCAGTGTCAGTCCAGCATACGATTGTCAGGCAGTCGCCATCATCAGCCAGACCCAGTGCCGGAGCAGCCTCGCCCTCGGACTCAGCCTCGGACTCAGCCTCGGAAGCTGCGTCATCCTTGGACTCAGCTACGCTGTCAGCCTTGGACTCTTCCTTGGATGTTGTCTCTTCGCCGCCGCCGCAAGCTACGAATGCTGTAGAAGCCATAGCCAGTGTTGCGAGCAGGGCAAGTGTTCTCTTCAGTTTGCTCATTGGTAATTTCCTCCTTAAATATATATCTATTATATTTCCCTGTGAAATATAATATTCCGTAAATCATCCGGTGCTTCCACCGTCTCCCCGCTGAGAAAGGTACCGCGGCAGTACTTGACGCGTTCTTCCGGGGGAATTTCTTCTTTGCGAAGCAGCTTCAGCAGCATGTCAGCCGCCTTTCTGCCCATTGCTTCCGTGTCCTGCATGATGGTCGTCAGGCTCGGGCGGAGCATCCGGAGCAGCGGTGTGCCGTCGTAACCGATAATGGATACATCCTTTCCGACTCTCAGTCCCTCATCCCGAACCGCAGACATGCCCGCCATTGCACAGATGTCATCCGGATAGAGAATGCAGGTCGGTCTTTCCTCCGCACGGAGCAGCTCCTGCGTCAGCCGGTAGGCAAGATCACCGTCAAGGTACTTGCCGGCTCTGAGAAAAGAATCGTACACTCTGCAGCCCTGTTCCTGCATAAACTCATAGAACGCTGCAAGACGTGTATCCGTTACCTGGGCTTCTTCGCCGTATATGTAAGCAATCTTCCGGTGTCCGAGACCGACTGCGTGTCCGAGCAGATCACGGATGCCGTTTTCGTTGTCAGAAACGACCGCATACTTACCGGGTTCCATATGATCGATCGAAACGATCGGGAGATCCTTCTGCAGAAGTTGCTTTACGCCGTCGGAGCCAAAGTCCACACAGGCTGCAAGCACACCATCCACATTGCGGTAAACGCAGTGTTCGTAGTAGGAGCAAGTATTGTCGCCGACCCGGTCACTGATAAAGGTCAGGTCGTAACCGTTCTGTTCCATCACTACCTTGAAGCTGTCAAGAATCGCAGCAAAGTAATGATGCGTAAGTCCGCTGTTCGCCTTGTCAACCATGAGAACGCCTACATTATAGGACTTCTTGGTTTTCAGGGCACGCGCCATGGAATTTGGCAGATAACCAAGCTCCTTGGCAGCTTCGCGCACACGCTGCTTTGTTGCGGAACCGACATCATCATGGTCGTTGAGTGCTTTGCTGACCGTTGCAGCGGAAACGCCGCACGCCTGAGCAATGTCTTTAATTGAAACCATTCACACACCCTCAATACAATGATGTCCATTCTTTTTTACGACAGTATCGCTGACAGCGATTGCTTTCATAACATAAATATACAACACTCTGCCCAAAAAGTCAATGCAAAAATCCATTCTTTCATTTTTTTTGAATGATGTGTACAAAAAACAGGTTTGATTTTTGTGCATGTTGTATGTGATTTCTCCCCATTTTTTTCATTTGTTACAAAACGGTAACTTTCAGTTTTTTAGATATTTTGCACGGAACTTCTTCAATTTCGACCCTTTATGCGGCATAAATTTCCTGTGTTTTTCATCAAGTTGCACAAAAAATGAAATTTAACAGGCTTTCTGAAATTTTGACTTGCATTTTTTTGGTGAATATGCTATAATGATATTGCTGGTCAGCCAGATGTTTCCGTAGCTCAGCTGGATAGAGCGACCGCCTCCTAAGCGGTAGGTCGGGTGTTCGAATCACCTCGGGAACGCTTCATACAGCAGCCCGCTGCACGTTTTGTGCAGCGGGCTGCTTTTTTGTATTATGGGCTGGGGTTAAATGGGAAGCTCTGTGATAATACCGATGGTGAATTTGAGGATGTTGAGTGCATCTGCGGCGGAGGGCTTGCTGTCGCAGTCCACGTCCGCATTCAGTGCTGCCTGTGCGGACAGCTCCTCGCCGGAGAGCAGGTTCTTGTTCAGAGTCAGCACATCCAGGATGTTGACATCGCCGTCCTGGTTCACGTCGCCGTAAACAGCGTCTTCTGCCGCGCTTCCGGTCGTAGTGGAAGCGTTTGTCGTTTCAGTCGGCTTCTGGGTGGTTTCAGTTGCCTCTGTACTTTCCTGTGTTTCAACAGGCTTGGGATCGGTGCTGCCGCCGGCATCAAGGTTGCTGCCCTCAGCTGTGGCATAGCTTGCATAGTATTCCGCAACAGAAATACCTGTGTCATTCACACCGAGCGGACGCTCATGGTCAAGACCGATGTACTTGCCGCTGTCCGCTGTCTGCCAGAGGGAAGGTTCAAACAGACCGTACTTTTCATCATCCCATGTCTGGAAATCGTAGCTGAGCAGACCGCCGGTATCGCCGGAGTTCGGATTCAGGCACCAGAATGTGTGGTTGATGTGGTGTTCGATCATGTAGTCACGCAGCAGCTCCATCCATTTCTGGTTCTTGTCACCGTCCATGTGACCGCCCCATTCGCCGATCAGCAGGGGGGCAATATCCTCCTCTACGATGTATGCCCATGTGTCATACCAGTAGTCATCGAGCAGGGTCTGTGTGGTGAAGTCCTTGTCAAACCAGGTCTGTGCATAAACGGACGGGCCGTAGTCATGGGGAGAATACACGATCTGGCTTGTACCGGAATCCGGAATGATGGGATAATCACGCACACCTCTGAGGTTGCCGCCCCACCATGCACCATGCCAGGGGGAAGCGTCGCCGGTCGCACCCCAGATGTCGGGGGTGTCGTAGGTATAGCCCTTTTCGGTCTTGGGGTACTGCTCCACGCCCTCGATGAAGATCAGGGCATTGGGGTTGACTTCGAGAATGGCATTTGCGCAGGTGGTTGCGGCATATGCCCAGTTGTTCTCGTCAGTTGTACCATCCCACTTTGCGATGTTATCGGGGCAGGTTGCATCATAAGCGCGCTTGCCGTGCGGCTCATTCTTCAGGTCATAGCCGATGATGGTATCGTCATTCTTATACTTGTCCGCAAGCCATACGAGGGTGTCGATCCATACCTCTGTGGTCACGCCTGCCTTGCCATACCAAAGCTCATAGTTATGACCGGAGTTGTCGGAATGCGGGCTATGGATGTCGATCATTGCCTTGATGCCGTACTTCTTGCACTTCTGCATGATGATGTCAAAGATCTCCATGCTGTTCTTGAGGGTCTTGCCGTCCTCCAGCACGAAATCCTTGTTGATGTTGCCATAGGTGCCGGCAGGTGTGATGGAGCCGTCCTCACCGACTACATCGGTGGGCGGGCTGTAGGATGCCTGCACACTGGATACGGGGTTGGGGCTGCCCTCCATCCACGAAACCAGAAGCTCCGAGGAGATGGGGAAACGGATGATATTGATACCCTTGTCCGCTACATTGGAAAGGAACACATCCACATCCGCTGCATACAGACCATGGGCGCAGTTTTCGGAGCAGTTGAAGCCGAACCAGTTTGCACCGGTCAGCCAGACTTCGTTGCCGTCCTTATCGTACAGGCGGCTGCCGACAGCATGAAGCCAGTCGTCGTTTCCGTCATCCACGGCACTTACGGGAGCCGCTGTCACAGAAGCGGACAGCGCACTAATGCAGAGCGCGAGGGCTGCTGCGGAGGAAATAAGGGATTTCCAGATTTTCATGATGATAATTCTCCTTCCGATCAGGATACGGGCAGTTTTTCAACAATGCCGATGGAATACTTCAGGATATTGAGAGCATCCGCAGCAGCGGGCTTGCCGTCAAGATCCACATCCGCATTGGCAGAAGCCTGCGCAGACAGCTCTTCACCGCCCAGCAGATTCTTATTCAGGGTCAGCACGTCCATAATATTCACTTCACCATCGAGATTGACATCGCCGTATACAATGGCAGCTGTGGAATCCTCGGTGGTATCGCTGCTCTCAGAGGATGTGGGTTCCTCAGTTTCCTCCGTTGCAGTGGTTGCAACTGTCTCCGGCGGAAGCGGATCCACGGAACCGCCCGCATCGAGGTTGCTGCTCTCGCCGCTTGCGTAGTATTCTGCGACGGAGATACCCGTGCCGTTGATACCAAGCGGACGCTCATGGTCAAGGCTGATATACTTGCCGCTGGTCGTCTGCCAGAGAGATTCCTCCATCAGACCGTACTTTTCCTCATCCCACTCAATCGTGGAACCGCTTGCCGGTGTAAAGCCCATAGATGTCCACAGACCGCCGGTATCGCCGGAGTTGGTATTCAGACACCAGAAGGTGTGGTTGATGTGATTGTCGATCATATAATCACGCAGGAGCGTCATCCATTTCTGGTTATCCGCACCGTCCATATGACCGCCCCACTCACCGATGAACAGGGGTGCGATCTCTTCGGCATTGATGAATGCCCAGGTGTCATACCAATAGTCATCGAGCAGGGACTGTGTGGTGAAATCGCCGTCAAACCATGTCTGCGGCCATACGGAAGGACCGTAGTCATGGGGAGAATATACGATCTTGCTTGTGCCGGAGGACTCCAGCGTTACGGGATAGTCGCGCACACCACGCAGCTGTCCGCCCCACCAGCCGGGATAATACGGCGGGTTACTCTCGGAGTCGGGCTGTCCCCAGGTAAAGCTGTCATTACGCACCTGCTGCTCCACGCCCTCAATGAAGATCAGGGCATTGGGATTGACCTCCTGAATGGCATCTGCACAGGTCTTGGCAGCATACGGCCAGTTATTTTCATCGGTAGAGCCGTCCCACTTGGCAGCGGCACCGCCCTCCTGACCCTTGCCGTGCGGCTCGTTCTTCAGGTCATAGGCAATGATGGTATCGTCATTAGCATACTTGCCGGCGATCCATACGAGTGTATCCATCCACATTTCGGTAGTGACTTCCGTACCATCGGGCATAATTGCCATCGTATCGGAGCTTCCCGCATCCGGATGATAGTACCAGAGATTGTAGTTATGACCGGAGTTGTGCGCTGTGGGGCTGTGAATGTCGAGAATGACCTTGATGCCGTAATTCTTGCACTTTGCCATCAGAACATCAAAGATCTGCATACTGTCCTTCAGATCACCGTTTGCATCGCAGAAATCGGGATTGATGGTGTAGGCGGGGTCATTGTTTGCCTGTACGCTGGATACGGGATTGGGTGTGCCGTTCATCCAGGAATACAGCAGCTCTGTGGAGATCGGGATACGGATGACATTGATACCGTGATCCGCGATGGATGACAGTGCATCATCCACATCCACGCTCCAAAGATAGTGGACGCAGTTTTCACCGCAGTTGAAGCCGAACCAGTTCGCACCGGTCAGCCAGACTTCGTTGCCGTCCTTGTCGTACAGACGGCTGCCGACTGCATGAAGCCAGTCATCGTTGCCATCGTCTACAGCTCCGCTTTGCAGAGCGAATGCCGCACCGGCGGCAGTTGTGCTGAAGCAGATCGTCAGTGCAGCGACAGCTGCTGTCAGCTTGTTCCAGATTTTCATGATAATACCTCCTCTTTTTTATCACGAGCATTCAGAAAGCGCGGAAATGCCGCGCACTCCTATACATCTTTATTGTAACCGATTTTCCTTGATTTGTCAATGATTTGGGGCAAAAATTCACAATTCACTTCAGAGCGCGAAATCTGCGCCCTCCCCCGCTTTTTATCTGAAGCGGCTCCAGCTGGAAATGGCGGCGCAGGAGGAGCAGTGCCATGACCGTAAGGCACAGCACCGGGAGGATGCCTTCCTGCGTTGGTACTGCCGTATATGGCTGTATCCTGCGGAATACCGGAAATGCCGTGCCGCCGGGCAGCAGATGCATTCCTCCAAGGCAAAGCCAGTAGCTGCAGAATGCACAGGCACAGCGGGCAAGCAGAAATTTCCGCCATGGAAAACCATCGCCATAGATCGCCGCGTTCTGCAGATGCACACAGATACCGCCGAAGGAAAGCAGTGCCGCCGCCGCTGCAGGACCTCCGCCGGATTGCAGACAGGCAGTCAGACCGCTGATCTCCAGTATGGCGGAGGATGTCTGCTTCACAAGCTCCGGAGAGCATCCGGTCAGCTCTGCGGCATTCTCTGCCAGACAGCCAAGCGGCAAAAATGAACCGGCAAGCCCCATTCCGGCAGCAAACAGCAGGATCATACTGCAGATCTTCAGCATTGCCGCCGCGCCGCTTTCCACAGAGGCTGTGAGGTCTGTGGAATGCAGGGAAATGCGCCCTGTGCGCTCCTGTGGTTCCCATCGGCACAGCAGCAGTCCGAGCAGCAGATTCGGCAGACAGACTGCCAGCATCAGAAGCTGACAGAAGCCCTCCGGAAGCTGTGCCGCTGTGCCAAATACGCCGAGCAGGAAAGCCGGCCCGCATCCGAAGCAGCAGCAGAGCATGAGCTGTGCCTGGCGGTCGTTTACCGCGCCCTTTTCCTGCAGCTGGCGGACGAGCTGGGTACCGATGGGATAGCCGGCGATCTGGGAAAACAGGAGAATCACAAGGACGGTGCTGTCCATATGCAAAGCCCTCCGGCAGATCCTCCGCAGCGGTGCGGCGGCGGCTTCCAGGATGCCCGTCCTTGTGCAGAATGATGCCAGGATAGAAAACAGATAGAGCGACGGAATGATCACATAGACACAGCGCGTCCCCGCCGCGAGGATCGCCTCCGATACTGCCGTATGGCTGCGGACTGCGGCGGCAAACAGGAGAATACTTACCGGAACCGCCAGAAAATCAAGTCGTTTCATGATATCACCCATTCCAGCTTATGAACGCTGTTTCCGGCATATTCCGCCGGGCAAGCTCATAAATTGCAGTGAGGTGATCATTTTGGGAAAGCATTGGAAGCGTGTCATGCGCAGTCTTGTGTACCTGGAAACCTATCTGCATCTGTGCGGGAACCGGGAGCTGCGTGTGGAAAACTGCACAAAGATCCTGGAATACAATGATGTGCTTGTGCGCCTGCAGACCCGTGATATGGTGGTGGAGATCTGGGGAACGGAGCTGATGGTGTCCGATTACAACGACAGCAGCGTACTTGTGCATGGAACGATCTCCTCCATACAGCTGCAGGAAAGGCGGTGAGGAAATGCGGCGGATCAGTCAGTTCTATGAGATTTCCGCGTCCGGCGGGCGGCTCTATGCCTTTATCAATGCCATCTACCGCAGTGACATCATCTGCACGCATCAGCACTGCAGGGGGGATGGCTTCCGGTGCCGGATCCCTGCAAAATATCTGCCAGAGCTTCGGACGCTGGCGGAGCATTACGGCATCACGCTGGAGATCCATGCACTCCCCTCTCTGCTGGGCGGGCTGAAGCGTTATCGTTTCCGGTTCGGCATTCCGGCGGGGCTTCTGCTCTGCGGGGGGCTGCTGTTCTATCTCTCCAACATTGCCGTCACCATCGAAGTACGCGGAAACACCACGATCTCCGACAGTGTGATCCTTGCAGTGCTGGAGGAAAACGGTATCGCGGAGGGAAAATGGATCGGCAGCATGGACATGACACACTGCGAGCGGCGGCTCCGGATGAGCGTTCCCGGCATCGCATGGGCGGGCATCCGCAGCAGCGGCAACCGGCTGGTGGTGGAGGTAACGGAGGCGACACCGAAACTGCCCATGCTGAACGAACGCATTCCCTGCAACATCGTATCCCAGTATGACGCGCAGGTGACGGATGTGCTTGTGTACAGCGGGCATCTGGTGCGGCTGATCGGGGACGGCGTGGCAAAGGGGGAGCTTTTAGTCAGCGGCGTATATGAGGACGAAAAAGGGCATATTACCTATCATCATGCAATTGCCCATATTACGGGCATTTATCAGAAGGAAGCGGAGCTGACAGAATACTTCACGGTATCCGAGAGCGAGGAAACGGGCAGGACGCATGTGCGGCGGTTCCTGCGGCTGTTCCATCTGCGGATCCCGCTGGGAAGCGGAAATCACGGGTTTTCGGAGTACCATCTGCGGGAAAGTGATACGCCTTTTTCCTTTCTCGGACAGGAGCTGCCCTTCGGCATCGTGCAGGAGACCTATACGGAGACCCGTACATTCTCGCAGACGCGGGACGCTGCGGAAACGGAGCTTGCCCTTAACGGCGCGATCGTGCGGTATGAAAAGAATTTCCTGCAGGATGTGGAAATTCTCGACCGGAAAATCACCTATTCTTCAGATGAAAACGGCATGAGCTGTCATATCGTCTATACGCTGGAGGGGGAGATCGGAACGGTTTCTGATATCTATGTAAAATAAAAACAGAGTGGCTTTCGCCACTCTGTTTTGTTGTTGGATTCAAACTGACAGTGTCAGATGATTAAACCGGGAAGCTCTTAACTACACCGATGGTGTACTTCAGGATATTCAGAGCGTCAGTTGCTGTGGGCTTGGAATCCTGGTCAACGTCTGCGTTCTTTGCGCCCTGTGCGGACAGTGCAGCACCAGCCAGCAGGTTCTTGTTCAGGGTCAGAACGTCGAGGATGTCAACGTCGCCGTCGCAGTCTACGTCACCGTAGTTCAGCTCGCCATTATCAGTATCATCCTCGGATGTCGGAGGAATCGGTGATACATCGCCTTCGTCAGACAGGAAGGATGCGCACCAAGCCAGAGGAGAGTTCCAGTTGATGGTGATCTCGTTTACAGACCAAGCGTCAACCTGATCGTAGTAGCAGAGCATCGGAGCCAGTTCGCCGATCTTGTAACCAGCACCCTGGATCATCGGGTCGTTCATGTTGGAGTTCATACCGCCAGAGAGACAGCCGGACGGAGCCCAAGGCCAGTCATTCTTCATCTGGTGGCACCAGTATCTGTGGTGAGGATTCTCAGTGGTGTAACCATCATCACCGTAACCGGTTACGAAGGAGTTCTCGTTAGCGTTTCTGCCGAGGATGTAGTCCATAGCCTCTGCTACGCCGTTGAGGTAGTCAGCATCATCAGTCAGATCATAAGCCAGACCCATGATGATTGCGTTGTTTACAACCATGGAGTTGGAACCCCACTCATAACCGCCCTCGAGAACGAATGTATCATCATAGTACTTGTCGCCTTCGATTCTGGTTACAGTTGTCTCATAGTCAACGCCCTTGTAAGGTGTACCGTACTGAGAAGCTGCCTGCTGCTCACGATAGTCGTCAGCTGCTGCCTGGATAGCCTCAACGCACTGCTTGTGCTCAGCCTCAGTTACAGCGTCAGGATTCATAGCCAGAGATGCAGTACCCAGGGATGCCAGAGTACCCCATGTGAAGGAGGTGAAGGAGCCCTTGTTCTCACCACCGTACAGCAGTGTCGGAACCTTGAATGCTTCCTTATATGCTGTCAGGTCAGTGTGGTATTCGTCCTTGCCGGTTGTGATATACAGCTCGCAGGATGCCCAGTAGAACTCGTCAGCTACCTGAGTATCACCGTAGGGGCCGCCGCCCTTGTTCTGATCCAGAGGTGCGAACATGTCGTCCTTCTCAGAATCGCCTACAACATCTGCATAGATGTCGCCGTACTTGCTTGTGTATTCGGACTTAGCTGCTGCATAAGCCTTCTCAGCTGCTGCCAGGTACTCGGAAGCCTTTGCAGAGTTGGTGTCTTCCAGCAGTCTGGAGAGCTGTGCGAGAGCAGCTGCAGTATTCAGAGTAGCTGCATAGGTAGCGGGCTTGATGATACGCTTCGGGAACTGTACAGCCAGGAGCTTTTCATCATCGGACTCAGCGTAAGGCATTACACCGAGAGCAGTCCACTTGTAGTCATGCATCTTGTGGTATACCATGCCGTCCTCACGCTGCATCTTCAGGAAGAACTCAGCTTCCCACATCAGCTCGTTGAGGATGTCAGGTGTGCCGTCACCGGTCTCAGGCAGGTTGTAAACAGTCTTGCCGTCATCGCCCCACTTGGAAGCGTCGCCGTTGTACAGAGAACGCTCGTACATATTAGCCAGTGTCCACATGGAAACACCGCCGTTTACTACGTACTTACCATAGTCACCAGCGTCATACCAACCGCCGGAAACGTCCTTGGTCTTGGAATAAGTCGGCTCGGATGTGTAGATGAATACCCACTCATCAGCGATCATTGCAACGTCCGGCTCATGACCAGCCTGACGGGTCAGAGCAGCCTTGGAATCGTTCTTACCAGCGTTAGCAACGGAAGACTCCTCAATTGCAATACCGGAACGGTTCAGGTAGAAGTAGTTGATTGCATCTGTTGTCAGAGAATCATACATTGTGGTGCCGATGTCGAACGGCAGGGACTTCTTGCCATCGCACTCGATGTAGTAGCCAGTACCCTCAGCGGTCAGCTCAGAGAAGTCGATGATCTGGGAAGTTGTCCAGGATGCTGCATCCTTTGCATAGCCCTTTGTCTGGCCTGTCAGAACAGCCTTGCCAGTGGAATCATAAACTGTCCACTCCTTAGCTGCGGAATCGCCCTCGTCAACGGACAGAGTAGCTTCCTTGGTCAGACCCGGGAAGTAACCAACCTGGTTTACCTGGATGCCCATTTCCTCCTTGGGTGTTTCTTCCGGATACTCTACGCCGCTGGTCATGTCGATCAGAGCCATGTTATCGAATTTCAGGATAGTGTTCTCAGGGAAGCAGGGAGAAGGAGTATAGGTACCATCACCGCCGAAGTGGAATGTCCACTCTACAGTGCCCTGTCCGTCCGGATGAGAAGTGATATTGTTCATATCAGCCTTGTCGATCTTGAACTCCCAAGCGTATGTTGTCCAGGTCTTTGCCGGAATCGGTTCGCTCTTCCACTTGTCCCAGCCCTCGTAGTACTTAACCTCAGTACCGGAGGTGGAAGCGGACTTCAGTGCGGACTCAACCTCTTCCATTGTTGCGTCTTCGCCGAGATATTCCATGCTCAGCTTCTGACCGTTGTTATGCCAGTACTCGCAGTCATCGTTGGTGATGTCACCGAGCTTTGCATAGCAGTAACCAGTGTTGGTTGCATATACGGAGTAGGTCAGACGATAGGTGTTGCCGTAGGTAATGGACAGACCTCTGTGACGGAACTGGCAGTCCCATCTGTCCTCACCGCCGTTGGAAGCACCGCCGGGGTTCTTGATGAGGATGGAGTACATACCACCATCAATAGAGAACGCCATAGAACCGGTACCGTTCTCGCAAACGTGCCAGGGCAGACCTGCGCCCTCGTTAAATGTACCCTCGCCCAGCATACCAGCATAGGCTGTCAGGGTTGTGATAGAAGCTGCGGATGCACTTGCTACCATTGCGAGCGCGGTAACACTTGCAGCGAGCTTCTTGCCGATCTTTGTTTTCAGCATGATTTACCCTCCCATAATAATTGAAAGATTTGTTACATCCGACAGTGCGATCGGATGCGTTACGGACTCGACGGAAAATGCACTGCCGTCCCAAAGCGCGGGGGTCAGCCTACAATTTTCCTATCAAGTTTATTATAGTACATTTGCCCAAAAAAGTAAAGTCTTTTTTTCATTTTCGGAATATATTCTAAACTGCAACGTATACATTTGTGCATCATTCACAAAAATGTTGAATTTTGCCAATCAGAGAAAAAACCGGAGCCGCCCGGTTGGGCGGCTCGGAAATGGATCAGTTTGTGATGGGTAGCTCGGTGATAATGCCGATGGTGTATTTCAGGATGTTCAGTGCATCCGTCGCGGTGGGCTTGCTGTCGAGATCAACGTCTGCGCATACAGCCGCTTCATCGGAAAGCGTTGTGCCAATGAGCAGGTTCTTGTTCAGGGTCAGTACGTCCAGAATGTCCACACTGCCGCTGAGATCAACGTCACCGTAAAGCACACTGAAATCGGGAGCTGTGGTATCAGTTTCGTCGCCCTCTGTGGGTGTGGTGGTGTCAGTGGATACAGGAGGAGTCACATCATCCACGGTGGTGCCGTCCGGTTCAATACCCCAGATGAGGGTGTCGCCGTCATACATTGTAATGTAGGGCGTGTCGATCATTGCATCCTCGCCGCCCTGCACCAGATCCTGGAAGGAATAGTCATTGGAGGCATCCCATGTCACGCCGAGGTTATCCGCAATGGAGATACGGAACTGGCACTCGGAACGATGCTCGGACTGACCGGTGGGCATTACCACGCCGCCGTCAGCGAAGGAGAGCTTGACATAGTAGATATTGCCGTCATACTGGATCGGATCGGAAATGGAGATCGCGCCCTTGTCAGCAGCGTGCTGGTCGTAGCCGATCTTCACGGATACGTCGTTGATGGAGAAGCCTGCATCCACAAGCTCGGTGATGTCGAAGTAGTAATTATAGGAGAGATCCTTGACCTGTCTTGCCGGCCATGCGGAGTGATTCATAGCGAACGCCTTGACCTCAGTGTAGCTATTGCCGTTCTGGTTGATGGAGGCGCGCATGAAAAATTCTGTCCACTTGGGGGTCTCTGTCGGCGGGAATGCCGGATCGGAGGTACCGCCGTACTTTTCTACCATAGCAAGCAGTGCAGAGGTATAGCCTGCATTGTAGTCAATGGCAACCTCAGTATACTGGTAATCACCGATCTTATCGGAATAATTGCCTGTCTGGTCGGGACCGCCGCAAAGTGCGCCGTAGAGTACATGCGCATGGGGCTTGGCATCCTCACCCTCGGTCTGACCGATGTTGGACCACTTGTCATTCCACGCGCCGGAGGAAGTTCTGTGGTGCCATGCCTGCGGATAGGAATCGCCCATGCCGACAATATAGCTCATTTCCAGCTGGTTGTCACCGAACGCATAGTTCATGATGTCATCTGCAAATTCTGTGTACTTTTCAACAGCTGCTGCATCGTCTGCAAACAGCTCATCCACTGCCACATAGGCAAGGAATGCAGTAGTGGTGGCATGACGCAGAGAGCCCCACTGGAACAGCCACGGCAGACCGTCGGGTGTGTAAGAGATCTGCTTACCGCCGTAACCGGTTGTCCAGTATTCGAGATGCTTCTTGAACTGTGCCTTCCAGGTCTCATCACCGGTATTCATCGCATACAGGAGCGTACCGCCCTGCTGTACGTCGTCCCAGCAGTAGCCCCATGTGAACTTCAGCTCATCGGACTGGGATTCCTTGCCGAGATTCGGGATATAGTCGCTTTCGCACTTATCCAGATATGCCTGCTCGCCGGTTGCCATATACAGCCAGTTTGCAGCGAAGAACAGGTCATCATAGAAGCTGGAGGGCTTGTAGTATGCATGTTCTTCAGAATCATCACCGATGGAACGCCATGCATCGGCACGATCAAAGAGATCCTTTGCATGGGTCAGGTAATCTTCCGCCTTGTCCGGATCGGAATCCTTGAAGATCATATAGCCCTGTGCGAGAGCCGCTGCCATCTGACCCTGAATACAGCTGTCCTGGCAGGTATAGGCAGGACGAACGGTCTCGCCCTCCATCAGCTCGAATTTCGCCATGTACACTTCAGCAGAGCCCCACCACTTATGGTCGAATCCGCCCTCGCCTACCATGTACACGATCTCGTCGCCAAGGTCACAAGCAACCAGATAATCCAGTACATATTCGAGGTGGTTCTTATACATTTCGGTCTGACCTGCTGCCTCTGCGCCCTCCGGATACTGGAGCAGACCCCAGCCGAGGGTCATTGCTGCATAAGCATTGGTGAGTGTGAACTTCAGGTGGTCGCCGGCATCGAACCAGCCGCCGGGAACGGGATCATTGGTCATGCAGTCTGCACGCCATGTAACTTCGTTCCATTCCGGCAGGATACCGCACTGCTGTACCTGGTAGAAGAACATGGACTTCTGGAGTGCTTCACCATAGTTGTAGGCAGGATTGGCTTCCGCCTTTGCCTCGATGGGTGCTGTGAACAGATTCTGCGCCGGCGCAATGGCTGCTGCCGCACAAAGCGCGAGACTGGTCACAAACGCGATTGCTTTTTTCATAGTAACTTCCCCTCTCAAAAGAAATTTGTACTTTCATTGTACAACGTTTTGCAGACTTTGTCAAGGATTCCGGGAAAAATATGCTGAAATTTTACATTTCCCCGTCTTTTCCTGCAAAAAAACGGTGTGCCGAAGCACACCGTTCTCTTACATTATAATAGTACTGTTCTGGCTTATACGCAGCCCTGAGCCTTCATTGCTTCTGCAACCTTCAGGAAGCCTGCGATGTTTGCGCCTGCTACGAGGTCATTTTCCATGCCGTATTCAGCAGCAGCCTCAACGGAGGACTTGAAGATGTTCTTCATGATGCCCTTGAGCTTCTCATCAACCTCTTCTGCTGTCCAGTTGTAACGCATGGAGTTCTGGGACATTTCCAGACCGGATACTGCACCGCCGCCTGCGTTTACTGCCTTGGAAGGAGCAACGATCACGCCATTCTGCTTCAGGTATGCAACAGCCTCGTTGGTTGTAGGCATGTTGGAAACCTCTACATAGTACTTGATGCCATTAGCAACGATCTGCTCAGCCTCAGCCATGCCAACCTCGTTCTGAGTTGCGCAGGGCATGATGATGTCAACCTTGGTACCCCACGGCTTCTGACCTGCGAAGAACTCTACGCCGAACTTGTCTGCATAGTCCTGAACGCGGTTGCGGCAGGAAGCTCTCATTTCAAGCAGGAAGTCAACCTTTTCATCTGTGCTGATGCCATCGGGATCATATACATAGCCGTCCGGACCGGAGATGGTAACAACCTTACCGCCCAGCTCATTTACCTTCTTGATGGTACCCCAAGCTACGTTGCCGAAGCCGGATACTGCGAAGGTCTTGCCCTTGATGGAATCACCGAAGTGTTCCAGCATCTCTACTGTATAGTAAACTGCGCCGTAGCCGGTAGCCTCCGGACGGATCAGAGAACCGCCGTACTGCAGACCCTTACCGGTCAGAACGCCTGTAAATTCGTTTGCCAGTCTCTTGTACTGACCGAACATGTAGCCGATCTCTCTTGCGCCTACGCCGATGTCGCCAGCCGGTACGTCCAGGTTCGGACCGATGTGACGGAACAGCTCTGTCATGAAGCTCTGGCAGAAACGCATTACTTCTGCATCGGACTTGCCCTGCGGATCGAAGTCGGAACCGCCCTTGCCGCCGCCCATGGGCAGGGATGTCAGGGAGTTCTTGAAGATCTGCTCAAAGCCGAGGAACTTGATGATACCGCTGTATACGTTCGGAGCAAAACGCAGACCGCCCTTGTACGGACCGATTGCGGAGTTGAACTGTACACGGAAGCCGCGGTTTACCTGAACCTTGCCGTTGTCATCCACCCACGGAACACGGAATGTGATCTGACGCTCCGGCTCTACGATTCTCTCAAGTACACCAGCCTCAACGAGGTCAGGTCTCTTTTCTACAACTGCTTCCAGGGACTCCAGAACCTCTGTTACGGTCTGAATGAACTCAGGCTCGCCCTGATTTCTCTTTTCAACTCTTGCAAGCAGATCTACCAAATACTGATTCTTTAACGCCATTGTTAAAAAACCTCCTCATCAAAATTCCATACACGGCATACAACTGTACTTGCTGTGCGGTACATTTATTATACCACTCTTTTATAAAAGTTGTCAAGTGGTATTTTACAATTTTCGCAAAAAAAATTGCCCTGCGCATAAATTACGGTCAATTATACAAAACTATATTTTACTTCATGTTGATTTCTGTCCATTCTGATGCGCTTGTTTGCCAAGTTTACAGAGATTGATATTTTCTTGACAATCTTTTCGGAATATGCTATACTGTACAAGCGAAATCAAGGGAGTGTTGGCACACCCTATAGTAAAGGAAGCGGTAGCAATGAAGAACAGCAAATGGCTGTCCTGTCTGATGGATGGGATTCTGTCAGGACTGATGATCGGTATCGGCGGCATGGTGAGCATGTCCTGCGATAACCGCTATATTGGTGCATTTTTATTCTCACTGGGACTATTCAGCATCATCCGCCTGCAATTCGGTCTCTATACCGGAAAGGTCGGGTATATTCCTTGCCGTGAGCCTGCATATATTGGAGAAACCGCAGTAACGCTCCTCGGCAACGGGGTCGGCACACTGGCAGCAGGACTGCTGCTGCGGCAGGTGCGGTTCTATGATCTGCCCGTGACCGGAATGGAACAGACGATCGCAGAGCGCGTACAGGCTTCCATGGAGGCAAAGATGCATGACGGCATTGTCAGCATGTTCATTCTTTCAGTATTCTGCGGAATACTGATGTTTGCTGCTGTGGAGCTGAACCGGAGATGTACGGAAGCCGGCAATCACATCGGAGCATTATTCGGGACGGTACTGCCGGTGATGGTATTCATACTTTGCGGCTTCAACCACTGCATTGCGGACATGTTCTACTTTTTCTTCGCCGGCTGCCCGGATCCCGGAAGTGCGGCGGTCTACTTCCCGGTCGTGGTCCTCGGAAATGCGCTCGGAGGGATGGTGATCCCCCTGATGAAGAAATGCTCCGCACAAAAACTCTAAGAATCTGTCTTCCCAAGATGCCACGGCAGCTTTTCGGCAACTTTGCACCATGCCTTTGCCCCAAAGCCTTGCAATACACAAAGTATGCCTGAATGTGAGTCAGGATACTGTCCAAACATGAATGGTATGCAGGCGTTGGATATAAGCATGTATGGTTGCGGCTTTGGTGCTTTGGCATGGCACAAATCTGCCTGAAAATCTGCGCGCGTCACTTGTGAAGACAGATTCTAAATTCATTCTCTGTAAACTCTTGAAAACTATGCAGGACAGCCTATTCTAAGACGGATGTCTCGACAAACGCGGGAATTTGTGGTATAATACAGATATTATATTATCTGGAGGAATGACTATGACAACTACCACATCCGGTGATACCGAACATCTGCAAAAGCAGCTTCGGTGCGGCGCAAACGCAAGCGGTCTGCTTCTGCTGCTGTTCTATGCCCTGGTTTACGGCAGCACCTATCTTGCAGCCGCACTCATGAAACAGCATGTAGACATCAGCGGGGGTTTTTTCGGAGATCTCTACCGTCTGATCGTCTATACTCTGCAATATCCCGTGACCGTTCCCATTCTGCTCTGGGTCTTTCAGCTGGTCTGCGGCAGAAAGACCGGTCAGCGACTTCGTGACAGCTTCGGAAAGCCCGCTGTCCCGATGAAAACCATGCTCCGCTGGGTCATCATCTGCCTTGGCATCACCTATGCTTCCACGATCATCAGCCGGATGCTCTGGATGCTGGTGCAGTCGCTTCTGGGACTGGAGCTTGTCGCGCAGAGCTTCGCGTCGGACACCACCTGGCTCTCCATGCTGACCAATCTGACAGCAATGATCGTTTTTGCGCCCGTATTTGAGGAGCTGCTGTTCCGCGGCACGATCCTGCGAAGCATGGCGCATGGCGGCGAGCTGCCGGCGGCGATCCTCTGCGGCATCGTATTCGGGCTGTGGCATACGAATTTTGATCAGACCATCTACACAGCCGTCATGGGCTTTTGCGCGGCAATGCTGTATTTCAAGACGCGCACGCTACTTGCACCGATGTTCATGCACGCCTTTATGAACACCATCGGCGGCATCCAGTCACTGTTCATCGGGGATTTTGATCCCTACAAGATGATGCAGCTGGAAACGGATGCGGAGGCTCTGACCTACCTGGCAGAAAACGCCAGCAATCTGGCTGTGCTTCTGCTTTCCTCCATGCTGACCATGGGACTGATGGGTCTGGGCATCATCCTGCTCATCATTGAGCTGGTACAGCATAATGAACTGTTCCACTTCACCAAACCGGAGGGCGCGCCCTCTGCTAAGCAAACCTTAAAAATCTGCCTGACCTCTCCCCTGCTGCTGCTCGCCTGCACCGCACTTCTTGTGATGACGGTGCTGAGGGCAATGGGGATACTCTGAGAACCTGGCTTCACAAGGGACACGAGCAGATTTTCAGGCAGATTTGTGCCATGCCAAAGCATGAAAGCCACAGCCATACTGTATGTATTGCAAGGCTTTCGGGCAAAGGCATGGTGCAAAGATGCCGAAAAGATGCCGTGGCATCTTGTGAAGACAGGTTCTAGAGCCTGTTCACATAAAATGAATATGCAGATTTTCGAGCATAAATTTTACGCAGGCAAGGCAAAAAATCGCAGGCATACTGACGTATGTCAAGATTTTTTAACGCAGACTGCGTGAAATTTTGCCGAAAAGATGCG
>JAZNKY010000014.1:0-6623 GCA_045578805.1 Oscillospiraceae bacterium | reverse complement strand
CCTGCTTATCGAAAAAGTCTTTTTTCTGAGGTTAGCACACCAAAGCTGCCCCCACCCCAACCCCTCCCCGAGGGGAGGGGCTATATTTGGAGGGTACTGCGTACCCTCCACCCGCCAAAAGACAAAGCCCTTTGAACCTATTGAGGTTTTTCGACAGACTGAAAGGACGGCAGAGCTGCCGTCCTTTTGTTGTATGGTTATCTGTTCAGGCTGATGCAGGGTGTACCACCCTCGAAGTTCATACCGGCAAAGCCGTTGAATACCTGCTGGAACTCACGGAAATGCTCGCGTCTGCCGCCGTTTCTGTGGTTTTCTCTCTCACCGCAGTTCTCCTGCTTCAGAGCTTCCTCGCACTCAGGGCACTCTGTCCAGTCCCACTCAGGGCATTCTGTCCAATCCCACTCAGGACACTCTGTCCAATCCCATTCAGGACATTCTGTCCAGTCCCACTCGGGGCATTCTGTCCAATCCCATTCAGGGCGGCCCTGGCAGTTCTCATGACGATCACCATGGTGGTGATGATGATGGCGGTGATGGTGTCTGCCGCAGTGATGCTTATCCTTATCGGAGCAGTCCGGTCTCTCAGTACCATCATCCGTTGCGGTGGTTTCTGTGGGTTCTTCGGTCTCGGTTACGGTAGTCTCCTCGGAAGTTGTAGTATCCTCAGTCTCAGTGACTGTGGTTTCCTCGGAGGTTGTGGTATCCTCAGTCTCAGTTACGGTAGTCTCCTCGGAGATTGTAGTATCCTCAGTTACGGTAGTCTCCTCGGAGGTTGTGGTCTCCTCGGTCTCAGTTACGGTAGTCTCCTCGGAAGTTGTAGTCTCCTCGGTCTCGGTGACTGTGGTTTCTTCAGAAGTTGTGGTTTCCTCGGTCTCGGTGACTGTGGTTTCCTCAGAGGTGGTGGTTTCTGTTGCGGCAGGGACATTGAAGGTGTAGGTTCTGTAGATATTGTAGTATACATCGCCGATGCCGGATTCAAGGATGGTCAGGGGGAAGGATGCCTCAACGGTCTTGGCGGTCGCTGCAAGCGTCATGCCCTCCTCATAGAGGGAAAGACCGGTAGCATCAGCGTCGCCGGCTTCCTCTGCGGATGCAGCAAGCGCAGCAAGTGCAGCGGCGTTTTCAGCATAATAAGCCTTTACAGCCTCGCTCTGTGTATCCTCCAGTGTACCGGAAATGGAAGCAACACCGTTTTTCATGGTGAGTGTTACATTGGTCAGGCTGTCGAATACAGCGGCGATCTCATGTACGTCGAGGTTGACTGCACCGCCCTCAGGTACAACATTTGTATTGATCTGGGTCATGAGAGAGTTCCAGCTGCTTTCCAGAAGCTGTGCAATGCTCTCAGCGGATGCCGGGATCCTGGAAGCCTGGTCGGGATAGGACTGCTCCAGCTGTGCCAGTGTATCGCTCAGGGATACGCCGGAAATGGTAATATCCTTTGCAGTCACTACGCTCGCATCCACGGAAGCAAGGCTGTTCAGACGGCTGCGGAAGCTTTCCACTGCGGCTGTTACTGCATCAGCGATCTCTGCGGGCTGTTCTGCAGCTGCGCTCTCCACAGATGCTGCATAAGCGTCAAGCTTACTGCTGAGGTAGGTGAAAACGCTGTTGCTGCCGAGCAGTGTGTAGGTGCCGTCCTCTGTGGTAACATCATAGGACAGGCGGATGGTGCGGGAGGTTCCGACATTGCTGAAATCTGCGGTGATCTTCACATCACATGCAGCAGCAAGCGCGCTGCTGTCCGCGCCGAGTTCTACGCCGTACTGTGCTTCAAGAGTTTCGATCTGTGCGGCGAGCGTTACGCCGTTTTCATCGGCAAGCACATCGCTGATGGAAGAAACAGAAGCATTGATGGTGAATACGCTGTCTGCATAAGTAAGTGTTTCTTCAGAAACGCAGGAGAAGAGCTGCTCCAGGAACGGTGCATAGGCACCGGCATTGGCGGTGACGGTCTCATACAGAGCGGTCAGATCCATGGTACAGGCGGTGGCATCACAGCACCACAGACCTGCTTCTACCAGGGTGTTCCAGCTGCCGCTGTAGGCATTGGTTCTGACATCAGTGAGGTCGGATGCGGTAAGGTCGATCAGAACTGCGGTTGCCTGTGCCAGAGGTGCGGATGCGGTCATTGTCACTGTTGTTTCTGCATATGCTGCCGGCATGGTGCACGGAGCCACGGCAAGCGGGATGGATACAGCTGCTGCGATCAGTTTCATAAAATGCTTATTCATAACAAATCACTTCTTTCTGAAATTTCGGGTGATGGGTGGGAATATCATGCACAATTTACAATAGACCTCCTCGGAAACTTACAAAGCACCGTCTTCCTTGTCTCTTTCGCGCCTGACTTTGAGCCTCTCCCTTGCAATACATCAAGTATTGCTGCGGTCGAGTCTCTTTGTCAGACACGAAATATCCTGCGGAATCCAGCACTTTTCCAGTTTCCGAGGAGGTCTAATTTCTTCCCTGCTGACATTTATTATTCTATCCGGTTTTCCTTAAAGGAATCTTAAATTAGATTAAAATTTTTTCAAGATATTACAAAGGGTAGAGAAGCTGCTTCTGGATGTTGTTTTTTCATAAAAATCCTTGACATACGTTGTATTCTCTGTTATAATAGTAGTAACATAAAACTAACCAAATTTATTAATCCGGCAATTAAATATAGATGTTTTTTCTGGGGTCAGCACTCCAAGACTGCCCCAACCCCTCCCCGAGGGGAGGGGCTATATGTGGAGGGTGCTGCGCACCCTCCACCCGCCAAAGGCTATCGCCTTTTGAAACCATTATCGACCTTTAATTGCCGAAGTAATAAAAGGAGGATCATTATGGAAACACGGGACAAATTCTATGGCTGTCTGCTGGGCGGTGCGGCTGGGGATGCACTGGGGTATGCGGTGGAATTTATGCAGGAAGCGGCGATTCAGAAGAAGTACGGCAAAAACGGGATCGCGGATTATGCACTGAAAAATGGAAATGCTGTCGTTTCGGATGACACGCAGATGACGTTTTTTACGGCAAATGGGCTTCTGCTTGCAGGCTGTTCGGCGGCGGAGCATGATGCGTGCATTTCCCTTGCCTACCGGGAGTGGCTGCTCACGCAGACGCGGAGCTATACGCCGGAGCCGGATGGCAGCTGCTGGCTTCTGCGTGAGGAGCGGCTGTTCCGGCTTCGTGCGCCGGGCAATACCTGCATGACATACTGCGGGACAGGTGCCAAGGGAAGCGTGGAGCATCCGGAAAATCACAGCTGCGGCTGCGGCGGTGTCATGCGTGTGGCTCCGATCGGGCTGTATTTTGACAGCAGCGTTCATGCGCAGGACTGGATCGACATGCGCGGCGCACAGGCGGCGGCAATGACCCACGGGCATCCGATGGGGTATATTCCGGCGGCGGCTCTGGTACATCTCATCAGCCGTGTGACCTATGGGGAGCTTTCTCTGCGGGAGGCTGCGGAGGATACGGTTTCTGCGATGGACAAACTGTTCCGCGGAACATCTGGCTGCGGAACATTCACAGGCATGATGCGCGATGCCATGGCGATGAGTGAAGCGAATACGCCTGCTCTTGACTGTATCCATGCGCTCGGTGAGGGCTGGACGGGACATGAGGCGTTTGTGATCGCGCTCTATTGTGCGCTGAAGTATGAGAATGATTTTGACATGGCGATCCGGACGGCAGTCAACCACCAGGGCGACAGCGATTCGACCGGTGCAATTGCAGGCAATATCCTGGGGGCATATCTGGGACTGTCCGGCATCCCGGAAAAATACCTGACCGCGCTTGAAATGACCGACATTGCCCGGACGCTGGCAGAGGATCTCTGGCTTGCCTCGCGTGGTGCGCTGACAGGAGAACGGATGGAAAAATACAGAATGTGCTGACGAAAAGCCCCTGCGTTGCGTAAACGCAGGGACTTCAGTTTGTCGAAAAACCTCAATAGGTTCAAAGGGCTTTGCCCTTTGGCGGGTGGAGGGTACGCAGTACCCTCCAAATATAGCCCCTCCCCTCGGGGAGGGGTTGGGGTGGGGGCAGTTACAGGATGCCTATCCCTAAGAAAAAGGACTTTTTCTACAAGCTGAAGCCCCTGTGTTCCGAAAACGCAGGGGCTTGTATTGGACCGCCTCGGAAACTTACAAAGCACCGTCTTCCTTGTCTCTTTCACGCCTGACTTTGCGTCTCTCCCTTGCAATACATCAAGTATTCCTGCGGTCGAGTCTCTTTGTCATACGCAAAATATCCTGCAGAATCCGGCACTTTTCCAGTTTCCGAGGCGTTCTATTATTATCGCGTCAGAACAGTCACATGGAACTGTTGGTTTACAAGAAGATAATCCACATATTCGGCGGTGCTGGCAGTCACGCGGTATTCATAATCACCAGGCGCAAGCTCGGCAAACAATTCGCGGGCTTCCTGACAGCTCAGCGTAAAGGATGCAGCATCCGGGTGGAAGGTCAGAACGCTGACCTGCTCGCCGTCAGCACGGTACACGCCCAGGATCACCTCTGTAATGGGCTGACCGCTGGACTGGATCACGCCGCTGACGTGGATGGGATCGCTGCACATCATGTTCACAATGGGCGCGCTGCCGGTAATGGTCAAGGGGGCTGCCGCAGCCGGTTCCTCCACAGTGAAATATTCTCTCACAAGTACCATATCCGGAAAGGCAGCATTGCCGGCGGTCACGCGGTACTCATAATTTCCCTCTTCCAGGAGGTTGAAACAGATGAGAGTATCCAGCGCGCGCAGATCATAGGTACGGGCATCCGGCGATGCGCTGCCGCCGCTGACGAGGGTTCCGGTCACATCGTAGATGCCGGCACTCACCTGCGTGATGTCCGAAAGCTCCGAGTTGATCCTGCCGCTGACAAGGAGCGGCGTTCCCTTTACAATATTCGGGATATCCATTCCATCCGTCAGCGTGAGGTGATCCTCTGCAGGTGCGGGCGGTGCCGTCCCCTCGGTGACGAGGAAGGTCTGGTGAATGATCGGCAGTGCTCCGGATCCCTGTACGGAGACGAACACCTTGAAGCTGTAGCTGCCCGCGCTGAGCGTAGCAAAGGGCAGGGTCAGCTGACTAAGATCATAGCTCAGTGCCTCCGGATAGGCATTCTGCAGCAGTACGGTCTCCCCGTTGGCATTGTACACGAGTGCGGTCAGCGCGTCTAAGTTTGCCTTGGAGCAGCTCACGATACCGCTAAGTGCGGTGTTCTCCCCTTCCCGCAGCGTCGGGATCAGAGAAACGCCCTTGGCAGAAATGCTGTTATACTGATAATCCGTTGTGGCAGCAGTGCTTTCCGCAGAAACGGTCGTTTCCGTGGTGACGGTGGTTTCTGTGGAGGCAGTCGTTACAGGTGCAGTGGTCGTTTCTGTCACAGTGGTAGTCGTTTCCGTCACAATTATGGCAGTGGTGATGATGATCGTTTCCGGCGGAAGAACGCTTGTCTCAGAAGAAGCCGTGGTTTCGGATGCCGATGAAGCCGGCGTTGTTTCCGTAGTGGCAGGGGTACTCTCCGTAGAAACGGAGGTATCCGCATACACGGAGAAGCTCTGATTGACAAGCACACAATCCTGGAAGGTCGTATTGGAGGCAGAGACCTGATAATAATACAGTCCCACCGGCAGCTGGTCAAACAGCAGCTGGTCATCCAGATGATTCAGGTTGCAAAACCAGTCATCCGGCTGGACAGTCGTTCCGGTCAGCATCTCGCCGTCCGCATTGAATACGCCGACAGTCAGGCTGGTGATCAGGGTCTCTGCAGAATGTACCGTGCCGGTGATCTCCACACCGCTGCCCTGTGCAATGTCCTGCATCGTACAGCCGCCGGTGATGGTCAGCGCATCCCGCGGGGCATCCGATTCCAGAACGCTGAAGCCCTGGTTCACAAGGATGTAATCGCGGTATTCCATATTGGAAACGGTCACGCGGTACACATAGCTGCCGACCTCCAGCAGGTTGAAGCTCATGCTGCTGTCCAGACGGTAGAGGTCATAGCTCTCCGCATTCGGCAGGACGGTCTGCTCGATCACAGGCGTGCCATCCTCGGTATAAATGCCGATGGTCAGCTCACTGAGGAGGGATTCTGCCGAAGTAACGATGCCCTTCACGATGACCGGCGTACCCTGCTTGAAATCCGTGATGACTGTTCCCCCGCTGATGCTGAAGGCATCCTCCGCAGCCATCGACCGGCTCTCCATGCTCATTCTGTGCGGATGGATGACCGCGTCCGTCGGAACGGCGCAGATGCCCTGCACAGCAAACAGCATGGACAAAATCCCGGAAAGAATTTTTCTGCTATTTCTTTTTTTCATAAAAATTCCTTTCTGCTTGAAGCTTCACGCAATGCAAAGCTCGGTGTTACCCATATAAGCAAATTATACTATGTCCCCCTTTTGAAGTCAATAAATTTCACGTAGATTTAACATTTCATTCATATTTTTTGTTGGATTTCATCAAATAAAAATCGCAATATACTGGGATTTTTACAGAACACCCGAATTGTTTCGACCAGTTTATGGAAGAAGCTTACTGATGATAGAGGAACGAAAAGCCATCCGCCGGTCTGGCGGATGGCTTGGATTATGTTCTTTTTTTGCGGGGGCGTTTGGAGGACTGGGGG
>JAZNKY010000013.1:0-2029 GCA_045578805.1 Oscillospiraceae bacterium | reverse complement strand
AATTGCCCCATATGGGGCAATTAGAAAAACGATATGGGATTCCAAAGGGATCACATCCCTTTGGCAGGGGGTGCGGGGGACAGCGTCCCCCGCTTAGTTCGTGGGTATTATCCAATAATCTCGCCCTTTGTTGCCTGATTTCTGCGAATCTTCTTGGATGTGGTCTTATCGAAATCCTCTGTACGCAGGCGCAGGCGGCGGATGTTCTTTGCCGGAGCCATGGTCTTATTGATCGCCTGTACATGTGCCTTGAATGCCTCTGCAACAGCGTCAACGCCGTTAGCCGCAGCAAATTCCGGATGGGGGAATACCTCCGCTGTGATCATGCCGTCATCCTCCGCATACACCAGCACATCGCCGACCCATTCCAGACCGGAGAACTTGTTCTCCAGCTCCTCAGGGGAGACATTCTCGCCGTTGCTCAGGATGATGAGGTTCTTCTTTCTGCCGGTGATGTAGATGCGGTTCTCTTCATCCACATAGCCCAGATCCCCCGTTCTCAGCCAGCCGTCCTCGGTCAGCATTTCTGCGGTTGCTTCGGGATTCTTGTAGTAGCCCATCATCACGGACGGACTCTTTGCCCAGATCTCGCCATCCATGATTTTCACAGTACAGCCGTTCACGATCGTGCCGACATCACCGATATTCATGTCATCATCACGTCCGGTGGAAATACGGGGAGAACACTCCGTCATGCCATAGCCCTGGCAGATGATGTAGCCCATCTCACGGTATGCCTTCTGCAGCTCCGGATTCAGGTAGGCACCGCCGCTGTAGATTCTCTTGAGTCTGCTGCCGAATACGCCCTGACCGATCGCTGCCAGCGGCACATCGGGCATTGCTGCCGCAGCTGCCTTGATCTTCTTGTAGATGGTATCTGCGATCATCGGCACAAGCAGCAGCGTGGTCGGCTGGAACAGCTTGAGATTCTGGGAAATGCGCATCATGGAGTCATTCACGCATACAGTCGTACCATAGCGCAGACCCAGCAGAATATCACAGGTGAAGCAATATACATGATGAATCGGGAGAATGGTCATCGTTACATCTTCCGGTGTACTCTCATTATCCTGACACATGGTGTTGTCGATCAGATTACGGTGGGAGAGCATAACGCCCTTGCTTTTACCGGTCGTGCCGGAGGTGTATACGATCGCCGCACAGGACTCCGGATCAAGGGCTGTCCACTGTGCAGGCTCGTATTCTGCCAGAACCTGCGAAAGGCAGAATACGCCCTCTTCCTCCATGTCCTGCATGGATACATAGGTGTGAATCATCGGGCAGTTTGCACGGATCGCCGGAAGCATGGGGGCATAACGCTTGTCAAAGAAGAACACCTCCACATCCGCACGCTGCAGATGATCGCAGAGATCTTCCGCACCGAGCTGTGCATCCAACGGCACGCTCACATTGCCCATGCAGGCGGTGCCGAAGTAGGATGTCAGATATGCCGCAGATGTCAGACCGATCATGGCGGCATGTGCCTTCCTGCCGTTTGTGCGCGCATTCAGAAATGCGGAAACTCTGCGGCAGTTTTCCGTCAGCTGTGCAAAGGATGTATCTGCAAATGCCTTGCCCGCCTTTTCACGCACGAAAACCTTGTCACCATAGGAAGCGGCAGCCTGTACCAAGAGATCCTGTAATGTCCTGACACTTGTCTTATCCATCATACGCGATTCTCCTTAGCCCTGAAGGGATTCGATATAGGCAATGACTTCGCCGACTGTGCGGATGTTGGTCATTTCCTGTTCATCCACAGTCACATCGAAGGTTTCTTCCAATTCGCCCAGCATACTCATGAAGTCGTAGGAATTGAAGTGCAGGTCCTCGATCAGACGTGCGTCCTCTGTGATTGCCTCCGGTTCTACGTCTACATACTGTACGATCAGTTCTTTCATTTTTTCCAGCATGGGTGTGTCCTCCTTAATAATATTATTTTATTACTCCGGGAATTAAATAAAGATACTTGTTTCTGGGGTTAGCACCCCGGGGTTGCCCCCACCCCAACCCCTCCCCGAGGGGAGGGGCT
>JAZNKY010000012.1:0-4465 GCA_045578805.1 Oscillospiraceae bacterium | reverse complement strand
CAGGCAAGGCAAAAAATCGCAGGCATACAGGCTTATATCCATTGCCTGCATACCATTCATGCTCGAACGGCATCCTATCTCACATTCAGGCATACTGACGTATGTCAAGATTTTTTAACGCAGACTGCGTGAAATTTTGCCGAAAAGATGCGTATGAGATTTTAATGTGAACAGGCTCTAGTATTATTGCACAAAAACGGCTGATACTATTCCCGAAACGCCGCCCGATCATCCATCGGGCGGCGTTTGTCATTACAGATCCTGCAAGTCTGCAGCAGTCAGATCATTCTCCACATTATCCCGTGCAAGGTCATTGTCAATGACCGCATAGACATCGGAAATCGGCTTTTCCTGCGAAAAAGGCTTTGTGTGGTACACCTTCTGTGCAGGCGGTCTGGTGCCGGTAATGATGGGGTTTGCGTGTACCTTGCCATGCTTTGCCTTCCCCTGAATTTCGGGAACTGCGGCGGCTGTATTCTTCGGCTGCGTGTGCGTCCATTCGGGACGCTTCATGCCCTGTTTTGCCATGTTCATCACCTCGGGAATAGTATGTGGAATATCGGCTGATTTATGTATGGAAGAAAAAGAGCCTGCCCTGTCGAGGCAAGCTCTCATTATCAATCAGCAAACCTGATATTCTCCACATACTGCCGCATTTCCGCTTTGGAAGAAATGGTGTGCGTACCATTGATGATCTGCTGCTTTTTCGTTTCCGGAAGCGATGCAAATTTCTGCATGGCTTCGGGATTCATTGCAAGTGCCATGCCCAGTCCTACGGGCATTTCGTTTTTCTCCATATTCACCTCAGCTGAATGACGGCGGTCTGACATCCGTTTTCGGAAACGGCGTGCTGCCGGGCGATGGTTCGGACATGCTGAAATACATCTTTGCCGCCTTTGTGGTGCCGAAATCGCAGTTGGACCCGCTGTTCTGTACGTTGTTGAATGCCTCACGGAACATGGCGTTATGGGCTTCTTCACGGTTCAGCAGGAAGTCAATGGTTTCCCGCACCTTCTTGTCCTCGATCTGACGATAGAGATATTCATACACAACTTTCGCTCTCTGCTCGGATGCAATATTGGAAAGCAGATCGGCACAAAGATCAGCCGTTACCGAAACATAGTCACCTGTCCATGAATATCCCGAAGCATTGATAAGACCGGGATTCAGCCCCATCAGCACATGGGTCTGAATTTCACCTGACGGCACTGCAGCAGCATCCACATCATGTCCGTTGAGCAGATTGATGGTCTGTGCCACCATTTCCATATGCCCAAGCTCTTCAGCTGCGATGTCAAGGAATAAGTCCTTGATCTCGGGATCCTTGATGCGAAAGCTCTGGGACATATACTGCATAGCGGCTTTCAGCTCACCATTTGCACCACCCAGCTGTTCCTGCAAAAGTGCGGCATACTGCGGATTCGACTTTTCCACCGCAACCGGATGGAACAGCATTTTTTCGTGTTTGAACATAGAATCAACCTCCTTTTCGGTAGTATCCCCGTAATGCAGAAGGTTATTCCATATAAAATCTCTCAAAACCCTTTGACAATGGAGAGGGACTGCTTTAACGGGCAGTCCCTCTGTTGCATAATTCCGAAACATGTGCTATAATAGGAAAAACAATCGCATAGAAAGGAGCACACCATGCCGAAACAAATCTACCTCATCGCCGATACCCACTTCGGGGATGAAGCCATTCTCCGCTACGAAAACCGCCCGTTTCAGAGCGTGGAAGAAATGGACGAAGCCCTGATCCGAAACTGGAATAACACGGTGAAACCGGAGGATACTGTATTCATACTGGGCGATTTTTCTTCCTATGATCTGCAGAAAACGGCTGCAATCTGCCATCGTCTGAACGGGCATAAGTACCTGATCATGGGCAATCACGATACAGATTCTGAAAGCGATTATCTCGCCTGCGGTTTTGAGAATGTCAGCCGTTACCCGATCATTTATGAAAATTTCTGGATGTTGTCTCATGAGCCGATGTACATTAACCGGAATATGCCCTATGCGAATATCTTCGGGCATGTGCATAATAACCCGATGTACCGGACGGATTCACCACAGAGTTTCTGCGTCTGCGTGGAACGGATCGGGTTTGCGCCGATCGGGTTTGATGAGGTCAAGAAGCGGGTGAGATATAGTCATATAGAGGCAAGAGAAAGCTGAGGATGCTCATATTTCCCTTCGGTAATCTCATAGACATAACGTTTTGGCTCCTTCTCCGTTTCGTTATGTCTGTTATATCACTTCATACTGTTCCCATACGCCGCTGCAGCGGCTACGAAAACCGTGAAATTCTTTCATGATTTTCAAATGGGAATAGTATGAACAGGCTCTATACCACAGTTTCTGATATAAAAAAAGAACTGCCGCCAGTCCAAGCTGGCGGCAGCCCCATATCATCAGTTAATAAGCAGCCGTTGTGCTGTAGGCATAGACAGTCTCATAATTCGAACCGCTGTACACCTTGGCTTCGGTCATGGTCCTGTAAGTACCGCTGGCTGAAAGCGTGTAATTGTTGGTAAATGTACACTTATAGGTATTATAGGTCTGAGTCCAGCTGGTACATTTTCTCCACTGGCTGCCATCCTTGATCTGCAGGGTCTGGGTGACAACGATCTTGGTCGTTGTGCCGGAAATACCAGTAATTTGGCTGGTACAAGCAGCAGTATTGGATGTAATGCTGATCTTTGAGGACGCGTCGTCTGTGTAAATGTAACGCGGCGTGACCACGCTGTCAGCAAGGCTTGCAGCGGATACTGTTTCAGCAAAAACAGCCGGAGCCGTTCCCACCAGCATTGCACATGCGAGCAATAAAGAGATTCCTTTTTTCATACCATTCTCCTCCAATATGAGTGTGATTCGACATACGTCTACCTATAAAGACACAGAAAATGCAGTTTTGTGAGAATTTTTTTTTCAAATCATTTGATTTTTGTAGACCTGCACAAATCCATTACTGTTTTTTCGTCTAAATTGCTCTTAATTTCAAAGATATAACCATTTTCGCTCCAGATCACACAAAGCCTGCCCGACTGGGAATGATGGATCAGATATTCCTGACCGGAGGCATCCACATAGGTTTCAAGCACCGAATGTTCATTATCCAGTGAGATACGATACGTTGCTTTGGTGTTCTGACTGAAATCAATATAGTACTCCTCAAAAATATAACCTGCATAAGCACTTGTGGGATACTCCAATGAATCCACCAGCTCAAATCCTTCCGGCAGCTCCGTGATCTCATAGATCTCCTCAATCGTTTCCGGCGCACTCCGTACATGCTCCGGAGATACCTCCAATATGATATGATCGGAAAGGTTCTTTGTAAAGAACTCCTTTACCGACGCACGGACGCACTCAAAGCTCATGGCAAAGCCGAGCGCAAGCACCACGACCGCCGCGGTACACGCAGCCCGTCTGCCGGCGGTGCAGATCAGCTTGTAATAGGACTTTTCTCTCCTCTTAATGAGTTTCTGCATTCTGCGTTCAAATTCTTCTGAAAACCTGTGTTCCACAGAAAAATCAACCGATGCAAGATAGGCATTCAGCTCCTCCGTCATCACATCGTCCAGAGCCCGTGCAAGAATTGAATACTGTTCCATTTATTTTTCCCCCTTCTTCAAAAGTTTGCTCAGATTTTTCCTGGCATATTCCAAGCGTTTGCGTGCTGCTGCCTGACTGATTCCCAGATGCTGTGCAATATCAGGATATTCAAATCCTAACGTCACTTTCAGATACAATATTTCACGATCCGTCCTGGAAAGCTTCTTAATGCATTCTCGGATAAAATGGATGTTGTACTGCGACAAAACGCCATCGTTCAGCGGTATCACCTCCTCATTGATCGGCAGTACTTTCCTGTGTTCCTTCTCCTCCCTGCAAAGATTGAGTGCCTGGTTTCTGATCGTTGACAAGACGTATGTCTCCAACTGTTGCGGTTCCAGATCCCGAATGCTGGTGTAAACCTTGGCAATGCTGAAAAATCCCTCAGAGCAGGCATCTTCTGCCAAAGCAGGATTCTTTAAAATATCGTAGGCAATCGCATAAGCTTTCTTCTTATACTGATAATACAGAGATTCAAAAGAAATCCGATCCTCTTCATCAGCAATCAGCGTCAGACAGAGTGCAAGCATTTTCCAATCCCTCCTGTCAAATGTCTTATTCATGTTTATCATATCACATAATTCGACAAAATGCAAGATGTTGGTTCTCCCTGATAGAGCAACATCAATGTATCTCAAGATCGGTTTTGTTGACAGCGAGCTGGAATGCATGACGGCATCGGCGGATGGCACACAACAGGTTCTCCGTATTTTCAAATGGGAATATTATTAGAGCCTGTTCACATTAAAATCTCATACGCATCTTTTCGGCAAAATTTCACACAGTCTGCGTTAAAAAATCTTGACATACGTCAGTATGCCTGCGATTTTTTGCCTTGCCTGCGTAA
>JAZNKY010000011.1:0-22406 GCA_045578805.1 Oscillospiraceae bacterium | reverse complement strand
CCCACCCCAACCCCTCCCCCAAAGGGGGAGGGGCTATATTGCGAGGGTACTGCGTACCCTCAAACCCGCCAAAGGACTTCGTCCTTTGAACCTGATAAGGTATTGCAGCGGATTATAGACTCTTATGCATTCTGCCGGTATTCCGGCTGGGGCGGAGGGGGTGTTGTCTGACGGACAGCCAGCCTCTTCTGATCCTCCAGCACATAACGCTGTCGGGAAACATTGAGGACGATACCCATCTGCATGAGCTGCATGATGAGAGCCGTACCGCCGTAGCTGAAGAACGGCAGGCTGATACCGGTGTTCGGCACCAGACCGCTGACAACTGCCATGTTGATGAATGCCTGCAGACCGATCTGCAGTGTAAAGCCGATGGTGATGAGCATTCCGAATTTGTCACGCGCCTTGGATGCGATATGGAAGCCCTCTACGACCAGCAGTACAAACAGGAGGATGACTGTGATTGCACCGATCAGACCCAGCTCTTCGCAGACAACTGCAAATACAAAGTCGTTCTCTGCTTCGGGAAGGTAAAGATATTTCTGGCGGGATTCACCAAGTCCGAGACCCAGCGGACCGCCGGAGCCGATGGCAATCAGGGACTGACGTGCCTGCCATGTGCCGGCAAGGTCTTCGCTTTCAAAGGGATGCAGCCATGTGCTGATTCGTGTGCCGAAATAATTGTATTTTTCAACGATGGTCTTATACACGATCACACCGACAAGAGCAGCACCGGCGAACAGCGCGGCAATGAGCAGATGCCAGAATCTTGCGCCGCCGATGAAGATCAGGACGATGCCGATCATGCAGATCAGAAGGGTACAGGACAGATGGGGCTGGAGCATGAGGAGTCCTGCAATGATCGCAAGAAGTACCATGAACGGAATGACACCGACTGTTGCTTTCTTCATGCGGTCATAGTTCTTGTCAATCAGGCAGGCAAAGAGGATCACGACTGCGAATTTCGCCAGCTCCGAGGGCTGGAAGGTCGTAAATCCGAGGTTGATCCATCGCTGACAGCCCGTGCCGAGGTCAGTACCGATGAACATGACCAGTATCAGCATGACCACGCTGCCCACATAAGCGATCAGCGAGATGCTGCCCCGTTGGAAGATACGATAGTCCACGAAGGACATAATAAACATTGCCACAAGTCCCACGCCTGCAAAGATGATCTGGCGGAAGGCGTAGTAATAGCCGTCCTTGCCCTCATCAATAGCAATGGCGTAGCTTGCGGAAAACATCATCAGGATACCAAGTCCGAGCAGGATCAGCACAACGATGATGAAGGTCACATCCGCACTTCCGAGCCTTGTACGTTTTTTTGCTGGCTCCGGATTCACTGCACGGGTTCTGTTTGCATTTCTTACATTTGTCTGCGCCATGCTGCGCCTCCCTTTTCTCATTATTGTAATGCGGCTGCTATGCCGCAGAATGCTGCAAATCCGGCAAGCACTGCGATCTTCTGCCAGGGCTTCATGCCTGCCTCCTCCATATGTCCCTGCAGTGTGCACCCACCTCTGCGGAATGCAGGAAGGCGATCCAGCGGCAGGACCGCGGTCAGCAGGAGCATTGCTGTGTGCTGGTACGTCAGAAGGCTGAGTGCGGTGACAACCGCAAAGCACCAGAAGGTTCCGGTATTTCCGAGACGGCATTTCCCCGGATGCAGGTTCCAGACAAGGCAGCCCATACATGCGCCTGCGGCAGAAAATGCCAGCAGTGCAGACAATTCCATTGCGGACTGCATCATCAGGAGCGCAGTCCCCAGCAGGATCATGCCGCTGACGGAAATGTGTATGCCGTCCGTGCGTTCCTCCAGCCTTGCAAGCCAGAGCAGTCCTGCCCATGCCGCATTCAGCGGCACATAGAGTGCGCCGGCATCATACCGCCAGAATCCAAATTCCAGCACGGTCTCCTCCGTACCGGTGAGCTGCAGAAAGACCCCGGTCAGGAGAAACACTGCGAGAAACTGCATGATTTTCGGAATGCGCCGCAGAGGTCTGTGTCTGACAATCCGCCAGTCAGCGGCAAAGCCCATTGCTGCAAGAAGCAGTGTATAGCAGAGTGCCGCACCGATCTCCTGCAGCTCCTGCTGCACGGAAACGGAGGTACTGTCAAGGATGCAGAACGTCCGGTAAAGCGCAAAGGCAAGCCCTGCGCCGGTGACACAGCCGAACACAAGCAGCAGTCCGCCCATGGTGGGACGAAGCCGGTTTTCTGCAGTTTCCTGCGTCTGACCGGAGGGATGCTCCGGCTCGCAGAAGCGCATTTTCTGTAAAAATGGAACAAGTGCTGCACCCATGATGCCGCTTGCCAGAGCCGCGGACAGTGCCGCTGTCATTTGCAGCCAGATGGGCATTATACTGCACCGTAAAGCCGTTCAATGATCGTTTCGAGATGCATTCCGTGGCTTGCCTTGAACAGTACGCAGTCGCCTTCCTGCAGGGTCTTCTGCAGCTGGGCGGTCAGTTCGTCCGCATCCTCGGTGCAGAAGATCTCTGCTGTATCTCCCGCATTGGCGGCAATGCCCTTTGCGGCAGTGCCGTAGCAGAACAGCATGTCGATGCCTGCGTTCTTTGCCATTTCGCCGACCTTTGCATGAAGCATTGCGGAATGCTCGCCAAGCTCCAGCATATCGCCGAGGACAGCGATCTTTCTGCCGGCACACTGGTAATTGCCCAGCACGCTGAGTGCTGCACGCATGGAGTCGGGGCTTGCGTTATAGCAGTCGGCAATGACAGTCTGTCCATTCTTTTCCTGGATATTCTGACGGTTGCCGGTCGGCTGGTATTTTGCAAGTCCGCAGAGGATCTCCTGCGGGGTCATGCCGGCAAGGAAACCGACAAGGTACGCTGCCAGCGCATTTTTGACATTGTGTTCACCCACGGTCGGAAGTACGGCGAGAACGGAATTTTCCGCATGACGGATGGTGAAGGTGGTCACGCCGTCATCCTCCTTGATGTCCTCTGCATAAATATCCGCACCAATGGGAGAATCATCCGCGGAAACAGAATAGGTCAGGACAGGACGATCAAGCTTATCTGCCAGACCGCAGAGCATCGGATCATCCGCGGATACGATCAGGGGTGCATCCTCCTCCATGCCTTCGAGCATTTCGAGCTTTGCTTTCAGAATCCCCTCCTGCGAACCGAGGTGTTCGATGTGGGAATAGCCGATGTTGGTGATGACTGCCATAGTGGGCTTTGCGCTGTTTGACATGCGGGAGATCTCTCCGAAATGATTCATGCCCATCTCAATAACTGCCGCGCCGTGTTCCCTGGTCAGTCCGAACAGGGTTTTCGGCATACCGATCTCATTGTTGAGATTCTGTGCGGTCTTCAGTGTGTTGAACTTTTCGGAAAGCACACAAGCGATCATTTCCTTTGTGGTGGTCTTGCCGACACTGCCGGTCACGCCGACCAGCGGAATATCGAACTGTTCCCGATAAACGCTTGCCATATCGAGCAGTGCCTGACCGGTATTCTTCACCACGATACAGGGCAGATCACCGATCTGTGTATCCGTCACTGCGGCAACAGCACCGGCTTCGATCGCCTGCTGTACAAAATCATGTCCGTCAAATCTTGCGCCGCGCAGTGCAAGGAACAGGCAGCCCTCGGGGAGCTGTCGGGTATCCGTGCTGATGCAGGTGATCTCCGCGTCAATCGGCGATTCACTGCCGGCTGCGGCAGCAAGTGTTCTGAGTGAAATGGTTTCCATTCTGAACCTCCTATGCCAATGCCTTCAGGGCATCGGCAGCAATTTCACGTTCATCAAAATGAACTGTCCGGTTATTTTCAAAGATCTGATAATCCTCATGTCCCTTTCCGGCAAGCACGATCACATCACCGGGCTTTGCCGTGCGGACGGCATGGAAAATGGCATCCTTCCGGTCGGTCACGACCTCATAGGTAACACCGCCGTCAAGCCCTGCCAGAATATCCGCAATAATGGCTTCGGGGGCTTCATCGCGTGGGTTGTCGGAGGTGATGACCAGCAGATCGGCAAATTTTGCTGCCGCCTGTGCCATCAGCGGACGCTTGGTGCGGTCGCGGTTGCCGCCGCAGCCGAACAAACAGATGAGTCTGCCCTCCGTATAGAGCTTCACATTTTCCAGAATATTTTCAATCGCATCCGGTGTGTGTGCATAGTCGCAGATCATGGAGAAATTGCGTCCCGTCGGGATGACCTCGCATCTGCCCTTGACACCGGGGCATTCCTGCAGGGGTGTGAGGATCTCATCATGCGAAAGCCCCAGACTCCGGCAGGCTGCATAGGCAGCTGTGGCATTGGCGATGTTGAAATAGCCCGTCATGCGCATCCGGATGGAATGTGTATCCTCCGGTGTCCGCAGGGAGAATGCTGCACCGCCAGCCGTCACAGAATCCGCAGAATACATATAATCTGCACGTTCTGTGCCATAGCTGTATTTTTTGCAGTCAAGCACCGCATACAGACGTTTTCCGTAATCGTCTTCTGTATTGATGATGGCAGTATCGCAGATGTCAAAGAGCATCCGCTTGGCATCGTAGTATGCCTCCATCGTCTTATGATAGTCCAGATGATCCTGGGTCAGATTCGTGAATACCGCTGTATCAAAATGCGTCGGACCGATGCGCTTCTGCACCAATGCGAAGGAGGAGACCTCCATCACGACCACATCACAGCCAGCCTTATACATTCGGTCGTAAAGCTCCATCAGTTCAAAGGGGAAGGGCGTGGTATTGTTCGCATGAATGACTTCATCGCCGATCTCATTCTGGATGGTGCCGATCAGACCGACCTTATGACCGTTTGCCGTCAGGATATGCTTGATGACAGTGGTGATGGTGGTCTTGCCGTTTGTACCGGTCACGCCGATGAACTTCATTTTGCGTTCCGGATGACCGAACCATGCGGCGCACAGCTCACCGTAGCAGGCGCGGCTGTCCTCTACAAGAATCTGACGGTCACCAAGACCCAGATCACGCTCTGCAACAACTGCCGCCGCACCCTGCTCCAGTGCCTGGGCTGCGACGGAATGCCCGTCAAAGCGTTCACCTTTTACGCAGACGAAGATAGAGTCCTGTGTGATTTTGCGGTTATCATCCGTGACTGCACTGATCTCAGCATCATCAATGGCTGGATTGATACTGCGTGCAAATAATTCCGAAAGCTTCATAAATTCCTCCTGTTCGGGCATCAGCCGCTCTGGTCGTTGACCACATAGGTCAGCTCGATGACTGTGCCGACCTCCACCATTTCTCCGGGTGCTACGGACTGGCTCTGTACCAGAACGTCGCTTCTGCTTGCTGCTGCACCGACGGATACATAGTTGAGTCCGCGGTTTGTCAGCGCGGTATTCGCATCGTTTGCAGTGAACCGGCGCACATCCGGCACCTCTACATATTCTGTGGTATAATCCGCATCCGTATACAGGATCACGGTACCGTTGGAAGAAATTGCCGATCCTGTCAGCGGACACTGCTTGACAATGGTATTGCCCTCACCCTTGACCTCACACTTCAGCCCAAGTGCCTCCAGTGTGGATCTTGCGGTGGTCACATCGGTGTCGATCAGCAGCGGAACGGTAATGTCAAGCTGTGCGTATTCCTTCTCTGTGTACTCCGGATAATAGCCGAGGTACGGGAGAGCTTCCTCCAGGACGGCTCTTGCACAGGGAGCGCAGACCACGCTGCCGTAATAGTTGATATTGGTATTCGGCTCATCCGCCATGATCAGCATGATGATCTCCGGATCATCCGCCGGTGCAAAGCAGGCATAGGAAGCAACATACTGCATATCGTCTTTGCCGTATTCGTCCAGCTTCTGGGAGGTACCGGACTTACCGCCGATGGCATAGCCCTTGATGTAGGCATTGCTGCCGTCGTTATTGTCTACAACTGCCTGCAGAAGCTCGCGCATGGTCGCGGAGGTTTCCTCAGAAATGACCTGACGCTTGACAGTTGTTTCTCGTGTCTCCAGTACATTGCCGTCGCTGGATACGATCTTGCTGACTACATAGGGTTCCACAAGGTAGCCGCCATTGATCGCAGCGGCATAGCCGGTGATCATTTCAATGGGCGTAAGCTTATTGGACTGACCAAAGGCACTCGCTGCCAGGTCAACAACGCTCATGTTATCGCGTTTTCTGTAGAAGCTTCCGACCTCGCCGGGGAGGTCGATGCCGGTTTTTTCCGTCAGACCGAAGGCGCGGAAATAATCGGAGAATTTATCTATGCCAAGGCGCAGACCCGTTTCAATGAATGCAGGGTTGCAGGAATTTGTCAGTGCCACTGAGAAAGGCTGGTAGCCGTGACCGGCAAGCAGGTGGCAGTTGATCTTCTCACCTGCGACTTCCTTGAAACCATTGCAGGTGAAGCCGTCCGTTGCCGGATCCACAACACCTTCCTCCACTGCCGCTGCTGCGGTGAACACCTTGAAGACGGAACCCGGAACATACAGCTCCGTGATCGCCTTGTTCTTCCACTGGGTCTCACGGGCTTCGATATAGGCTTCCTTATATTCTGCCTCCGGCAGCATGAGGAGCTGCTCGGACACGATCGGGTCATAGATCGTGGAGGGGTCGTTCAGGTCGAAGCTCGGATAGGTTGCCATCGCGTAGATCGCGCCTGTCTTGGCATTCATGATGATGCCGCAGGCACGGTTGCGCACCTCGTAGGTCTGGCACATCTCCTGCAGATTCTTCTCTAAATAATACTGCAGCGTCGTATCCAGCGTCAGGTACAGCGAGCTGCCGTCCTGTGCCGGATAGGTCGTTGCGAAGCGGTACGGCATGGCGTTGCCCATAGCATCGGTTGCAGAGATCACTCTGCCGTCCGTACCGGAAAGATCGTCGTTATAATAGTATTCCAGTCCATACTGACCCTTGCCGTCACTGTTGGTGAAGCCGATCACCTGTGCCGCAAGCTCATTCTGGGGATAATACCGCTTGGTGTCCTCCTGGGTGGTGATGGAGTTGATGCCGTACTGGTCGAAGTAGGCAGAAAGCTCATCTGCAACGGCTTTCTCGACCTGGGTCTTCAGGACATAGTACTGTGTATCCATCTCCATTGCCCGTGAGACGGTATCCTGCGAAATGCCGAGCTTTTCAGAGAGCGTCAGAACAATCTCCTGCTGCAGCTCTGCAATGGGAATGATCTTCTTTCCCTCAGCAAGTGTTCCGCCCTCTGCTACAATGCGCTGGCGTTCCTGCATGATGCTGTCGATCTTCTCCATTTCCTCACGGTACAGGGAAGGATCAATAAACACTTTATATACAGTCGCGCTCCATGCAAGGGGCGTACCGTTTGCGTCATAGATCGTGCCTCTGTTCGCAGAGATCGTAATGTTGCTGAAATGCGTACTGTTCGCCATTTCCGCATAGTACTTGTGATCCACCACACTGAGCCAGAACAGGCGCACAATGACGGCGATCGCAGCGAACACCATTGCGACCAGCACGACCAGATTGGAACGCACACGCATCCTCTGGGTCGGTTCATGATTGGCTGCTGCCATGCTCCATACCTCCTTATTCTTAGAGCATGTTTAGTATCTGTAGATAGCTGGATTTTTGAGCAGATTTGTGCCGTGTCACAGCACGAAAGCCGTAGCAATACAGGCTTATATCTAACGCCTGCATACCATTCATGCTCATACAATATCCTGACTCACATTCAGGCATACTGTATGTATTGCTAGGATTTCGCGCAAAGACACGGTGCAAAGATGCCAAAAAGACGGCTATTGGAAGATACTAAATAGGCTCTCATATACCAAATACAAACAGGCAGGTTCGTCCCCTGCCTGTTGTTGTCTCTCTCGCTACTCAAACAGCAAAGTGGACTTTATCCGCTGTCCCGACCGCAGTCCGCCCGGCGTTTTGCCTTTTTCTGTTTCGGGCGGACAACGGTCAAGCTCGCACACACTCGCTGTTATGCCCTTTCCTTTATTGCTGCCGCTGTTTCGCGGAACTACTCAGCAGAGTTCTTTTCTCTAAAATCTATGCACCCTATCCTCTGAGATATTCCACTAAATTATTAAACCATGTTTTCATTTTTACAAATACATTCTGCTCCGCATCCGGGATCTCAACAACGTCATTGGTCTGGATCTCAACGTATTCGATCTGGGAAGCGTCAATGGTGCGCATACCCAGTACGTTTTCGGCATATTCCTGAATGTTCTTGTTCGAGGTCTTGCCTGCCAGCTCTGACTGCATCCGGACGTTCTCACTCTGGAGGTTCATGTATTCCTGTTTTTTATCTGTGATCTGATTGCTGATCTGGAGCTGCTGCACATTGCTGAGTATCACGGCACCGAGCAAGCTAAAGCCCAGAAATACAAGACCGATCACCTTAAAAATGGAGATTCTCTTTCCCGTGTTGCGTTCCATTTCCCACTGTGCGCTGCCATCCGGCGGATATGAGACTTCGGGAGGTGCTTCTGCGGGTACGGCACTGTAATTGTACTGTACCTGGATCGGATTCCCAGGGCTCTCATAATATGCCATGACAACTTAGCTCCTTTCTATCAGTCTCAGCTTCGCGCTGCGGCTTCTGTGGTTCTGTTCCAGTTCTTCCTCACAAGCTGTCAGAGGCTTGCGTACCACAAGTGTTCCCTTGGGCTTTTTGCCGCAGACACACTGCGGAAAATCCGGTGGGCAGGTGCAGCCGCTGCACCACTTTGCAAATTGCTGCTTGACAATGCGGTCCTCCAGCGAATGGAAGGTGATCACCGCAAGTCTTCCGCCGGGCTTCAGGCAGTCAAATGCCGCATTCAACCCGTCTCTCAGATGTCCGAACTCATCATTCACAGCGATTCGGATCGCCTGGAATGTTTTTTTGCAGGGATTCTTTTCCCTGCGGAACTTCTGCGGTACGGACTCCCGCACAATGTCGGCGAGCTGTCCGGTGCGTGTGATGGGGCTGAGTTCTCTTGCCCTCACGATGTTTGCAGCGATCCTGCCGGCGAATTTCTCCTCGCCGTAATCCCGCAGAATCCTTGCCAGCTCCTGTTCAGACCAAGTGCTGACAATGTCCTGTGCACTGACACCCGTCTGGCTCATCCGCATATCCAGCGGCGCATCCGCATGATACGAAAAGCCGCGTTCTGCTTCATCGAGCTGGTGGGAGGAAACGCCCAGATCCATCAGGATCCCATCCACAGCTGCAATTCCCAGCTCATCGAGAGCCTCGCGCATCTGTGAATAATTGCAGTGTACCACCGTCGCCGGAAGTCCCTGCAGACGCTCCGTGGCAGCTCTGACCGCATCCGGATCCCTGTCGAGACCGATGAGTCTGCCGCCCTGTGTCAGTCTTGAGGCAATTTCATAGGAGTGCCCCGCTCCGCCGACCGTGCCGTCCACATAAATGCCGTCCGGCCGGATCGCCAGTCCCTCAATCGTTTCCTGCAAAAGTACAGGAATATGTACAAAATCCATAAGGTGCCTCCTTACAGGCAAAGCGTTTCAAGCTGAGGAACTGATTTCGGATCGAATGATTCGTTCACTCTTTCCCATCTGTCGCGTTCCCAGATCTCGGCTTTTCTGCCCGCACCGATAATGATCACATCTTTTTCCAATGCCGCATAATCGCGCAGGGGCTGCGGAATGAGGATTCTGCCCTGCTTGTCCGCTGTGATCTCGGATGCACCCGAAAACAGCCAGCGTCGCAGGCTCTCACCGCTCGGTCCCGGCAGTGCCGAAACCTGTGCGCAGATCTCCTTCCAATGCGCCGTCGTGTAAACCGACAGATACTTGTCTCCCGTACCGCGTACCACCCAGAAGGTGTCGCCGAGTACTTCGCGCAGTTTGGCAGGAAAATTCATGCGTCCCTTGGCATCCACGTTATGATAGTAGGAACCGGTCATGCCGTCGATGTCCATGCACATATCCATTTCCTGTTCACCGCCCGTTCTTTTTGTTCTTCGTTGTTCTCTTTTGTTCTTGGTTTTCTCTCTGTGTTTCTCTTTTTCTGTATATGGCGTTCCGGCGGCTGTCCGGCTCATATGGTACCCTTGCACCTCCCGTATGGGATTTTCAGGCACTGGCAACCATTTTTGCACCGCTTTTAACCACCATTCACCACATTTCTATTATAGCACAAGAAAACGCATCTTTTCAACCGTGATTCTGCACAAAGTTTGTTCGAATTTATTGTTGATTTTTAACAGCGCCACTGTGCAGGCTTCAGAACAACGGAAAAACGCCTCCGGGGTGAAGGAAAAACATTGGAATTTTGGTCATTTTCCGATTGCAATTCCGGGAAGGATATGTTATAATTATGTTAGCACACTTCCAGTGTAAAGTCAATATTTTTGCGATATATTGAGAAGAAACACATAAAAGAGTATACTAAGAGGGTGAAATTTTGTAAAAGGTGCGGTGGAATAGGGGGAGAATGCAGCAGCTTTAGGAAAGCTGGACAAAGATTGCCCCCACCCCAACCCCTCCCCGAGGGGAGGGGCTTTTGGTAGGAGGCGGCTGCGCCGCCTCCACCGCCCAAGGGGCTGCCGTCCCTTGGAACCCCGCTTTGGGGACTCCATCCCCTTGCCCCTTACGTTGCTGACATCGCCCCGAGGAGAGGGCTATTATCAGAGGCGGCTGCGTCGCCTCTACCACCCAAGGGGCTGCCACCCTTGGAACCCCACTATGGGGACCGCGTCCCCTTGCCCTCTTAAAGTTGTTGACACCGCTCAAGGGGAACTATATATGGAGGGTACTGCGAGTCCTCCACTCGCCAAGGGCTAACGCCTTTTGAAACTATTTTCTGAAAAGGAGCTGAAACCTGAATTGAAAGATATACGACAATGGGGTACGTCCGTGGGGGCGTTTGCAGGGAAACATCCCTATGCATTGACGATCGCTGTCTGCCTGTCCTGTATCCTGCTCTATCCGCGCACGCAGGAGGCGGAAAAGCTGCCCTGGCTGCTGTCGGCGCATGGATGGCTGCTGCTGATCCTGCCGCTGCTGGCGGTGACGGGAATATTCCTTATATATAAAAGAAAGCTGGACGACCGGTGGACGGTGTTCCTCCTGTGCGGAATGGGTTTCTGCATGAGGCTTGCCTATGTGCTTGCCACGCCCTATTATATCCGGCAGCACGATGTCGGCAGGTTTGACGGGGATTCCGGTCACGCTGCCTATATTACCTATTTATATGAGAATCTGCACCTGCCGGATTTTGATGTGCGGGAGGTCTGGCAGTTTTACCATCCGCCCCTCCATCACAGCATTGCCGCACTCTGGATGCGGCTGCTGACGGCTTTCGGTATTCCCTTTGACCATGCCGGTGAGAGCGTACAGCTTCTGACGCTGGCATATTCCTGCCTGAGCCTGGTGCTGTTCTGGAAGCTCCTGCGGCATTTTGATCTCAGGGGGCTGGCAATGGCGGTGCCGCTGGGCATTATGGCATTTCACCCGACCTTCATCATCCTGGCTGGCAGCATCAACAACGACATGCTGAGTATCACCTTTCTGCTTGCAAGCATCCTGCTGACGCTCCGCTGGTTCCGGGAGCCGAAGCTGTCCACGATCCTGAAGCTTGCACTGACCATCGGACTTGGCATGATGACCAAGCTTTCCGTCTGGATGGCAGCACCGGCGGCGGCGGCAGCATTCCTTATCATCCTGTACCGGAAACGCAGGGAACTCCTCCCCTGCCTGAAGCAATTTGTGCTGTTCGGCATCGTCTGTGTTCCGCTGGGGCTTGGCTGGGGTGTGAGGAATCTGCTCCGGTGGGGCGTACCCATTGCGTATGTGCCGATGCTGTCCGACAACAGCGCGCAGTATGTCGGAAGCATTCCGGTCTGGCGGCGACTGTTCGATTTCTCCGGTGAACAGTGGAGCTATGTCTATGACTGCTTTGAGATGTATGGGCAGGATTATAATGAATACAATCCCCTGATGGGACTGCTGAAAACAGCAATGTTTGATGAACTGATCAATCCGGAGTATTACCCCACGATCACGGGCTTCGGGGAGCTGCTGTTTTTCAGCCAGATCCTGCTCTGTGTGCTTGCAGCGGCGGCGATGGTCATGGTATGCCGGAAACGCGCCGAATGTATCACCGGATGGGAAAAGGGCTTGCTCGGTATCACCTTTGGCATCACCTTCATCAGCTATTACAGCTTCTGCATTGCGTTTGCGCATGTCTGCACGCAGAACATCCGCTATGCAACGCCGCTGATCTTCATCAGCTGTCTGTTCCTGGGACTGTGGATGCAGGAGATGCCGGAACGCTCCCCTCTGCGGAAGATCCTCTGCGGTGCGGCTCTGGTGTTTGCTTTTGCTTCTTATATTGTGTATTATGTGGTTTGCGGGTAAAAGGCTGATTTGCCCCAGTCTTTCGAAAAAACCAAAATCAGACGCGGAGCGATAGCTCCGCAAAAGGGGTTCGGGGACGAAGTCCCCGAAATATAGCCCCTCCCCTCGGGGAGGGGTTGGGGTGGGGGCAGTTTCAAGTAAACCTTCCCTAAGAAAAAAGACTTTTTCAACAAGCTGTTTCCCCTTCGTTTTTGCGGAGGGGAAAAATTTTTTTGAGAAATTTTTAAAAACCCCTTGACAAAGTAGCAAAAGTATACTATAATAGAATCATGGTTAGTATCTAAACATTACTAACAAAACAGACAATTTCCAATGATGAACATTTCCGACAAAATTCTCCAAACCCCTTGACGATTTCCCGAAAAAGTAGTACAATGAACATAATACAGTGCATCCGCACTGCAAATATGCACTGCTTTCTGAAAAGGAAGCTGAATTTTGGAGGAAAAATCATGTCTAAGAAGTTCATCATCGAAACATCCGCACGTCACCTGCATGTGACACAGGAACATCTCGAGATCCTGTTCGGCAAGGGCGCAACCCTGACACACAAGAAGGATCTGTCCCAGCCGGGTCAGTACGCTTGCGAAGAGCGTGTAACCGTTGTTGGCCCGAAGAAGGAGCTGGCAGGCGTTTCCATTCTCGGTCCGGTTCGTCCTGAAACACAGGTTGAGCTTTCCGCCACAGATGCACGTTCCATCGGTATCGTCGCTCCCATCCGTGAGTCCGGCGATGTTGCAGGCAGCGGCGCATGTAAGCTGGTTGGTCCCTGCGGCGAGGTAGAGCTGACTGAGGGCGTTATCGTTGCAAAGCGTCACATCCATCTGACTCCTGAGGATGCTGAAGAGCTGGGTGTTGTGGATAAGGAAGTTGTCTGGGTTAAGTGTGACACAGACGGCAGAAAGGCAATTCTGGGCGATGTAGTTTGCCGTGTATCCAAGAGCTACGCAAGAGCAATGCACATCGACACGGACGAATCCAATGCCATCGGCGCAGGCCGTGAGCTGGAGGGCGAGATCATCAAGCTGTAATGGCGTGATCCTGTTGTTTTTGAAATGCAGTTTTCGGGCAGTCACATTGTGGATTGCCCGAATTTTGTACCGGAAGCCTGTTAATACTATTTCTGCTGTTTGTCCGTGATGCGGATCCTTTTAACCCCGATAGACAGTTTAAGTTCACCCACCCCAACCCCTCCCCGAGGGGAGGGGCTTTGGTAGGAGGCGGCTGCGCCGCCTCCACCGCCCAAGGGGCTGCCGCCCCTTGTAACCCCGCTTTGGGGACTCCGTCCCCTTCCCCCCCTTTAAGACATTACTCCCAGAGGGAGAGGGAGATTGAACCAGTGCTCTGCACCGGAAAAGGCTATTGACTTTTGAAACCAATTTTGTCTATTGCGGTTTTGGGGATCAGTATAAATCCGAGATTTTATGAGGTGATCGTATGAATCAAGCACTGCACAACTGGAAGAATACACTGGAAACACTCCCTGCCCTGTCCGCATCCGCACTCAGGGACGGCAAAACAGCTCTCGTGATCGTGGATATGATCAATGGCTTTCTGACTGAAGGGGTGCTTGCAAGCTCCCGTTCCGCATCCGTTCTGCCGGCGGTGGAGAAGCTGCTCCGCTTTGCAAAGGAAAATGAGATCTCGGCGGCGGCATTCGCGGACTGCCACGAGGCGGATTCCATTGAATTTCAGGCATTCCCGCCCCACTGTCTTGCAGGTACGAGTGAATCGGAGATCGCGCCTTCCCTTTGCGGGATCGGCGGGTTCACACGCATTGAGAAAAATTCCACCAATGGCTTTCTGACAGAGGGCTTTCAGGAATTTCTCGCGGCGCATCCGGAATGTGAGCGTTTCGTGGTATGCGGTGTGTGTACGGATATTTGCGTGATGCAGTTCGCGCTCTCCCTCAAGTGCTTCGGCAACCAGACGAATCGTGCCTTCGAGGTCATCATTCCGGCGAATGCCGTGGAGACCTACGATGCACCGAACCATAACGCCGACCTCATGCAGACAATGGCTCTGCAGTTTCTGGCACAGGCGGGCATCACACTCGTAAAGGAGGTGCAGTACAATGACTGAGCGTAATCTGACCATGCTCGTGGATTTCTATGAGCTGACGATGGGAAACGGCTTTCTGGAAAACGGCAGAGGTGAAGACATTGCCTATTTTGATATGTTCTACCGGAAAGCACCGGACAATGCGGCATATGCCGTTGCGGCAGGTCTGCAGCAGGTCATTGACTATATCAAGGCACTGCGTTTTACAGAGGAGGATATTGCCTACCTGCGCGGGAGAAATCTGTTCAGCGAGGATTTCCTCGAATATCTGCGGAATTTCAAATTCACCTGCGATGTATGGGCTGTTCCGGAGGGAACGCCGGTATTTCCGCCCGAACCGCTTCTGACGGTGCGCGGTCCTGCGATCCAGGCACAGCTCATTGAAACGATGGTGCTGCTGAGCATCAATCACCAGAGTCTGATTGCCACGAAAGCCAATCGCATCGTGACGGCGGCACAGGGCAGACCCGTCATGGAATTTGGTTCCCGCCGTGCGCAGGGCTATGACGGCGCGGTGTACGGCGCAAGAGCGGCATACATCGGCGGCTGTACCGGAACTGCGTGTGCGATTGCGGATACGGCATTCTCTATTCCGGCACTCGGCACGATGGCGCACAGCTGGGTGCAGCTCTATGACACGGAGCTGGAGGCATTTGAAGCCTATGCCAAGGTGTATCCGGATGACTGCACACTGCTGGTGGATACCTACAATGTCCTGAAATCCGGCATTCCGAATGCCATCAAGGTGTTCAAACAGCTGGAAGCGCAGGGACACAGGGGGCGCGGCATCCGCATTGACAGCGGCGATATTGCGTATCTTTCCAAGCGTGCCAGGGAGATGTTCGATGAAGCGGGACTACCCTACATCCAGATCGTGGCATCCAATTCGCTGGATGAATACATCATCCGTGAACTGATCGCACAGGATGCGAAAATCGACAGCTTCGGCGTGGGCGAGCGTCTGGTGACCTCCCGTTCCGAGCCGGTATTCGGCGGCGTGTATAAGCTGGCGGCGGTCGAGGAAAACGGCGAAATCATCCCGAAGATCAAGCTTTCTGAAAATGCGGTCAAGGTCACGAATCCCTCGTTCAAGAAGGTGTGGAGACTCTTTGACCGGAACACCGGCAAGATGCTGGCGGATGTGCTGACTTTGCACGACGAAATCATTGATGACACACAGCCGTATGAGATCTTCGATCCGGAGTATACCTACAAGCGCAAGACGCTGACAAATTTCCGTGCGGAGCTGCTGCAGGTGCCGGTATTTGAGAAGGGCGAATGCGTGTACAAAAGCCCGACGCTGCCGGAGATCCAGAAGTACTGCCGGACACAGCTTGGCAACCTCTGGGAGGAGGTCAAGCGTTTCGAGAATCCGCAGAATTATTATGTTGACCTGTCCCAGAAGCTCTGGGATCTGAAGCATAAAATGTTAAGCAAGAAATATGAAGCATAAGGCGGTTTTCCGCATGGTTTTTGAGCCATGCGGAAATTGCCATGTATACAGAAAAGGAGAATTACTATGAAGAAAATCGGAATTATCGGCGCAATGCCTTCGGAACTCAAGGATATTCAGGGCGTACAGGTGAATCCTGTGACAACTGAAATCGCAGGCTTCAGCTTTTTTGAGAGCAAGCACGGCGGGAACGAAATTGTGACTGCCTGCTGTGGTATCGGCAAGGTGAATGCGGCACTCTGCACACAGATCATGATTGACCGTTTCGGCGTGGACTGCATCATCAATACCGGCATTGCGGGCGGTATGCACAGCGATGTGAAGCTGTGTGATATTGTCGTTTCCACGAGCGTACTCCCCCACGATCTGGATGCGCATTTCCTCGCGGATTATCCGCCGTACTGTGCGGTATATGATGCGGATGAAGCACTGCAGGCTCTTGCAAAGACCGTATGCACCAAAATGGGCATCCATGTACACAGCGGAAAGATCGTATCCGGTGATGCGTTCATCACGGACAGCGAGATCAAGGCAGGCATCAAGGCAAAATTCGACCCGTATGCGGTGGATATGGAAACGGCTGCGATCGGACAGGCGGCATGGAGAAACAAGGTGCCGTTTGTCAGCGTGCGCTGTATTTCTGATCTGGCGGATGATGACGGTGCAATGTCATTCGACCAGTTCGAGATCATCGCAGCAAAACGTGTTGCGGATATTGTGATGGAGATGTGTACAAGGGAAGTTTAAGAGCTATAAGGGGAAAATCGAATGAAGTATTATTATGTGGATTATGAGAATGCGCATGATGCTGGATTGAACGGCATTGCAAATCTTAGCACTGATTGTCAAGTAACCATCTATTGGAGTCAAAAGGCAGACAAACTGTCTTTCAATTCACTCACGGCAATTATGAAATCAAATGCCAGAATTTCTTATGTTCAGGTGATGAGTACTCAAGAAAATGCAATGGACAAAAAGATTCTTCAGGATCTTCGCGCACAGACAAACAGCGATAAAAAATCGGAATATTTTATTATTTCTAATGATAATGATTATGCAGAAGAAACGGATAAAATGGTTCGTGGAGGTCTGAAAATATGCCGATCATCCGATATTGCTGCCGGAAATTCTGTTATGTCCCAGATACTGAATGTCATAAATAACCAGAAATCATCAAATTCTTCCCAGAAAAACAATGTCGGAAGCAACCAGAAATCATCAAATTCCACTAAGAAAAACAATGTCGGAAACAACCAGAAATCATCAAATTCCGCCAAGAAAAACACAGTTTCTGACAAAGAAAGAAAACGCCAGCAGATCCGATCTTTTCTCGGAAATGAACTCCAAGAATACCGTGACAACTGGGATGATATATGTGATATCATTATGCATTCTAAAACCAAAACACAGGTGCATTGTGAATTGCAGAAGAAATTTAAAGATATAAGTTTTCTGTATGGCAATATAGATGCCACATTTATTTACAGGACAATTCAGCCGATTATTCAGAATATGCCCGGAAAATAACCAATCGGGATGCAGGAAAATCCTCCTGCATCCCGATTTTTGTCTAAAACGGTGTCACATCATACATTTTCTTCAGCTTTTTGAGTGCCGCCTTTTCGAGCCTTGACACATAGGAACGGGAAATGTCCAGCTTCTGGGCGACCTCCTTCTGCGTCAGGGGCGCATGACCGTACAGACCGTAGCGGTGGACGATGATCTCCAGCTCGCGTTCGTCCAGACACTGCCCCAGAAAGCGATAGAGCTGCTTCGAGTGGATGGACAGCTCCACATCCTTTTCAATGTCCGTCCCGTCCTCGATGATGTCCATGAGCGTCAGGGCGTTGCCGTCCTTATCCACGTCGATCGGCTCGTTCATGCGCAGATCGCCCGCGCTCTTTTTCTGGGCGCGGAAGTGCATGAGGATCTCATTTTCCACACACCGTGACGCATAAGTCGAAAACTTTGCGCCTTTTTTGTAGTCGAACGTATCCACCGCTTTCATCAGCCCGAATGTGCCGATGGAGATCAGCTCCTCCTGATCCTCGGAGGAATTGTAGTATTTCCGCGCAATATGCACCACGAGCCGGAGGTTATGCTCAATAAGCCTGTGCTTGGCTTTTGTACTTCCCTGCTCCATTTCCTCAAAGCAGGTAAGCTCCTCCTTGGCGGACAGGGGCTTGGGGAATTGGTGGGGCGTATCTGCATGGAGGATGAAAAAAATGATCCTTGTCAGAAATTCGAGTATCATTGCTTACACCAGCCTTTCGGGGTTAGTGTATGCGGGAAGGCTTTTCCGGTATGCGGGGGGATGGGTCGGCGGTTTCAGGAATGATCCGAAGAACTTTTAATGTTCCGTTAATACAAATCCATTCCCCATGTAATCCTCACACTGTAAAATGTATTCATAAGATCAATGCAAAGGAGAAATTCTTATGAAGAAAATCATTTCAGCAATGGCGGCAGCGGTGCTTGCGGTCACATCCTTGGGAACAGCCCTGACAGCTTCGGCGGAAAGTACCGCCAGCAGGACACCATCGGGCATCGCATACACCGAAATCGGCAGCAGCATTGACAGCTATATCGCAGAACGCGAGGAGGGTCTTGCTTCCTGTGCGGTGAGCGTATTCGATGAAAACGGCGTGATCTATGACGGATACTATGGCTGGGAGGATATGGATACCAGAGCGGAAACCGACGAGGAGACCGTATATGAATGGGCAAGTGCTTCGAAAATCCTTGTGTGGACTTCCGTTATGCAGCAATGGGAACGGGGCAATCTTGATCTGGAAGCAGACATCCGTGAGTATCTGCCGGAGGGATTTCTTACAAAGCTGCAATATCCCGATGAAACCATCACCATGCTCAACCTCATGAACCACAATGCAGGCTTTCAGGAAAGCATGTACGAAAACCAGATGGCAGCCCCCGATGATGTGTATGACACATTGGAGGATGCGGTTCGTGCTTGCGAGTGCTATCAGGCGTTCCATGTGGGCGAATATACTGCCTACTCCAACTGGGGGACGGCTCTGGCGGCGTATATCGTTGAGCAGACCAGCGGCATGGATTATGTGACCTATATCCATCAGAATATTTTCGATCCGCTCGGTATGGAGCACAGCAGTATTGACCCCATGCAGAGGGATAATCCGTGGGTGGGCGAACAGCGTCAGAACCTGAAATGTTACATCGTGGCAAAGGATTATTACGAAGATTATGGTGAGGGTCTCTGTGCCGTGCAGCTCTTCCCTGTCGGTGCCTGCATGAGTACGCTGGGGGATCTCTCAAAGCTGGGGCAGGCATTCGTGAGCGAAGATTGCCCTCTGTTCGAGGATAGCAGCACCCGTGACAGGATGTTTGAGACGACATCCTTCTTTGGTGATACGGATGTGGCAAGAAATTCCCATGGACTCTGGACACAGCACTATCTGGTGGAAACGCTGGGACATGGCGGAAATTCCTATTGCACAGCGAACCTCGAATTTGATCCGGAAAGCGGTCTCGGCGTTGCCGTGCTGACCAATGAATCAGGCGAAACCGCATTCTGCAGCGGCATCCCCGTCCTTCTTTATGGGCATATGGCGGACAGGGAGGAATACAAGAATGTTTCCGGCGAAGACACCGACATCAGCGGGGTGTACTACTGCAAGCGTTCCATCCTTGAGGGAGCGGCGATGGCATCACAGTATCTTGGCAGTATGTTCCCGGTCACACGGAATGATGACGGTACTTATGCTGTGAAGCTGTTCGGCATCACATTTGCGGACAGTATGGAGTTTATTCCGATCGGAGCGCATCAGTATATTCTGGTCGATAATGGCATGGAGATGTTCGTATATGTGAAGGATGGAATCTTCGAGATGTACTGCCAGGATTATGCCAGAAGCAATACCGGCGCAGCACCGACGCTCATCTGTTTCGGCTTCATCGGGCTTGGTCTGTTCTGTCTGCTGATGCTGTTGATCAAGGGGGTTGCATGGATCATCCGGAAATGCCGTAAATCGGAGAAAATGCACACCGCAGCCGACAAAATGATCCTGACACAGCAGATGATCTATGGCGTATCTGGCGTGATCTTTGCGTTCTTTCTCATGTCCTGCATTGCAAGTACACCGGCATTCGTGACGGTATCGTGCATTCTTGCGGCGGTGCTTGGTGTTATTTCTCTTGCAAACGGTGTTATTCTGTGCTATAATACTATTAAGAATGATGCAAAAATCCGCACGAAAATCAAGCAGTATCTCTGGGCAGGACTGTCCGCCGCATATACGGTGTTCATCATTGCCATGCAGCTGTACTGCTTCTGGAAATTGTAAAATGATGGGGTGATATGATGCCGAACATACTGATTGCAGACGATGAAAAGGAGATCGTAAAGCTCCTGAAAATCTACCTTGAAACAGACGGTGTGACCGTTCTGGAAGCCAATGACGGCGCACAGGCTCTGGATATTCTGGAGCATCACAGAATTGATTTAGCCATCGTGGACATCATGATGCCGAAGATCGACGGCTATCAGGTCATCAAGCGCATCCGTCAGCAGGAGAGGTATATTCCTGTCATGGTGATCTCGGCGAAGATCACGCTTTCTGACAGGGTGCTGGGCATTGACCTTGGTGCGGATGATTATATCACAAAGCCGTTTGAACCGCTGGAGGTTGCAGCAAAGGTCAGGGCGCAGCTGCGGCGGCTGAATGTTTTCTCAGCTCATGCAGAGGCTAAGAATGTGATCACAGTCGGTGATATGCAGCTTGATCTTGATGAATGCACCATCACAAAGGACGGGAACACAACAGATCTTACCAAAGCAGAACTGAAGGTGCTGGAGCTTCTGATGCGTCAGCCGAAACGAGTATTCACAAAAGAACAGATCTATGAGAGTGCATGGTACTCCGACAGCGCGGTGGATGACAATACGATCCGTGTAATCATCAGTCGTCTGCGTGACAAGATCGGTGCGGAGCATATCAAAACGATCAGAGGATTGGGGTATCGGTATGAAGCATAAGGACGGTATGACGAAACTGCGCAATAAAATCATGATCACATTTCTGGTGATTCTGTTTGCGATAAGCGTATTTGATAGTTTGATTGAAGTTCTGATGAGCCTGCTGGAGTCCTATGCAGGACAATATCCGGAACTGGCGGTGTCGGCTGTGATCGGCGTACTGGTACTGAATCTGGCGGTATATGTGATCTGCGGCTATGTATTTTTCAGGATCATCAAGAAAAACATCAGGAAAGAAAGCGACCGTCAGACACAGGAAAAAGACCTGATCTATGCGGCGATCGCCCATGATCTCAAAACTCCCATGACCTCGGTGCAGGGCTTTGCAAAGGCACTTTCCGACGGCAGAGTGAAGCCGGAGGAGCAGCAGGAGATCTTCGATATTATTTACCGCAAATCCGATAGCATGAACGACATGGTAAACACTTTGTTTGCCTATGCAAAGCTCGGCACAGAAAGCTACCAGCCCGTGATGGCACAGGTAGATCTGTGTTCACTGGTGCGGGATATTGCCGCTGAGAATTTCACCGACTTTGAGGAGCATGATATTGCGCTGGATATTGACATCCCTGATGCAGCGATCATGATAAACGCCGACAAAAACGAGCTGAAACGAGCCGTGACAAATCTGATCGTGAATGTATACAAGCACAATCCGGACGGGATAAAAGCCAGAATATCGGTCGGCAGAGAGAACGGCAGAGCGGTGATCCGGATCGCTGACAGCGGAAATGCACTTCCGGAGGATGTGAACATTTTCGAGCCGTTCATCACGGAAAATGCCGCCCGGACGATCGGACATGGAACCGGTCTGGGGCTTGCGATCACAAAGCGCATCATTGAGCGGCACGGCGGGGAGCTGTATGTGGATACGGAGGATGAAGGCTATACAAAGGGGTTTGTGGTGAGGGTTTTGACTTGCACCGTATAAGCCATTTTCCCGAAAGGATGTATGTGGGGGTAAGGTGAACAAGGGAGGAAGAATACATGGTATGGATGCTCTTCTGGGTCATCAGTAGCATCAATCTGGTCATTCTCATCACTGAGCTGATCGTGAAGCTGATGAAGAAACGGAAACTCGAGCTGAAAAACTACATCATTCTCGCAGGTCAGCTGGCAAAGCTGGTCATTGCGGTGATATTGCTCGTCTTTCTGCGTGGTGGTATAAATGACGTGATAGTTTCTTTGCTGTGCGTGGTCATGGGGCTTTGTGCAGCTGTATGCCTGATTTCCGGAATCATGACGGGGAGCGTTGTTTTCACGAAAAAAGGACTGGACAGCTTCCAGCGTGTATGGCGCAGTATCTATTTGCTTTGCTGTTTGTTTGTGGGTGGATTTACTGTGTATTTTGAGCTGCTTTATTTTTGGGGATGATACTAGAGCCTGTTCACATTAAAATCTCATACGCATCTTTTCGGCAAAATTTCACACAGTCTGCGTTAAAAAATCTTGACATACGTCAGTATGCCTGAATGTGAGATAGGATGCCGTTCGAGCATGAATGGTATGCAGGCAATGGATATAAGCCTGTATGCCTGCGATTTTTTGCCTTGCCTGCGTAAAATTTATGC
>JAZNKY010000010.1:0-1521 GCA_045578805.1 Oscillospiraceae bacterium | reverse complement strand
AACGTGGCCGTTTACGAAGTTGGAAGCATCGGATGCCAGGAATACTGCGGGACCTGCCAGATCTTCAGGCTTGCCCCAGCGTTCAGCGGGAGTCTTAGCAATGATGAACTGGTCGAAGGGATGACGAGAGCCGTCGGGCTGGATTTCGCGCAGAGGAGCGGTCTGGGGAGTTTCGATGTAGCCGGGGCCGATGCCGTTGCACTGGATGTTGTACTTGCCGTATTCGGAGCAGATGTTGCGGGTCAGCATCTTCAGACCACCCTTAGCAGCTGCGTAAGCGGAAACGGTTTCGCGGCCCAGTTCGCTCATCATGGAGCAAACGTTGATGATCTTGCCGTGGCCCTTCTTGATCATGCCGGGGATGACTGCCTTTGCAACGATGAAGGGAGCAACCAGGTCGATGTCGATGACTTCGCGGAAGTCTTCGGAGCTCATTTCAATCATGGGGATACGCTTGATGATGCCTGCGTTGGTAACCAGAATGGCAACGCCGCCCAGATCTTCTTCGATCTTCCGGACCAGAGCAACGATGTCTTCTTCCTTGGTTACGTCGCAGTAGTAGCCGTAAGCTTCGGTGATGCCTGCTTCAGCGTAGTTCTTGATGCCTTCGTTCATGCTCTTTTCGGAGCGGCAGTTGTAAACAACCTTAGCGCCTGCCTGTGCCAGAGCGGAGCCGATAGCGAAGCCGATGCCGTAGGTGCCGCCGGTAACCAGAGCAACCTTGCCTTCCAGAGAAAATGCGTTCTTGATGTCCATGAGAATACTTCCTTTCTTTGTTTCGTGTGGTTGACAGTTCGTTTGTTTGTGATATTATTGTATTGCATACGATAGGAAATTTAAAGCCATTATTGTATGTAAAAATATCATAATCGTAACATAGGTGAGAATATGAGGGGACAGGTACGCGGAAAAGATACAATTGTAGACTCTGCCTTGAAGGAGGTCAAGGAGCATGGCACGGCGGGGATGCCCTTTGCGGTGTATCTCAACGACTTTGCATGCTTCCAGACGGAGGGCATTTGTTGGCACTGGCATGATGAGCTGCAGATCACGCTGATTACGGAAGGCTCTTTTTGCTGTCAGGTGGGCAGCGAGAAGGTGATGATGGAGCCGGGGGAAGTCATCTTTTTCAACAGCCGCGCCCTGCATCAAATCAGCCCCTGCAAAAGAGGGGAAGGGAAGCTGTATTCCTTTTTGTGGAGCCCCGTGTTCTTGAGCGGAACAACGGAATCGGATCTGTATCGCAACTGCATTGCGCCCATTATGGATTCTCACTTGAAATATGCTCTGTTCGGACTGGCGCACCCCTCCAATAAGCAGCTCCAGACACGGCTGCGGCGAGTCATCAATATTATGCTGGACAGGGAGCGGTACTATGAGCTGACGGCCTGCGACCAGATGATGAAAATTTGGATGCGCATTTGCGAGTATGCCGACAGCGAGCTGCAAAAGGATGCCAAATCCATCAGCCGCTATCTTGCGGAGGAAAAGGAAGAAGAAAAAGTAAAGAACGCACTGGGG
>JAZNKY010000009.1:0-18242 GCA_045578805.1 Oscillospiraceae bacterium | reverse complement strand
CCCATGGTAGCGGTGGACAACAGGAATTGGACGGCGGTGATCAGCCTGCTGAAAAGATCCTGCGAGGTACAGGAGGAACTGTTGAGGTTACAGGGCGAACTGATGACCAAACATGGAATCGAACAGCACCTGCAGAATCAGAAAGTGCTATTCGATCAGGTGGAGAACGAGTGCCGACTCATTCAGCAAACCACGGCAGAACAGACAACAAACTCTCTGACGAGCTTAATCAGTCAATCGGAGAAACTGTCCTTACAGGCTGGGAAACTGAACGAGGAATTGTGTTCACAGCGGAGAGAATTAGAAGAATGGAAGCACAAAACGCAATTGAAAATGTTCAGAACGATTGTGATTTCACAGTCAGTGCTGTTGATCTTGTCGCTGGCATTGCAGATGTGGCTGCGATAATTGATGAGCCGGAGGAAGATAAGAATATCGACCGTCACAGCGACAGCAAGGTACTGGCAGAGGAGATCCGACGTAAGGAAGCGTTGGGGATGCACATGGGGTAATTCTCGACAAAACAAAATCAAGATGAAAGGAAGATCTAAAATGCTCAAACGCAAACCGAACCAAACCGTAAAAACAAGGAGGCTGATCGATTGGCAAGAAAAGTTGAAGTTCCGAAAATCAACACAGTCACCGTTCAGTACAATGGCAACAGCAAGGAGTTCGACCGCTTCATGGAGTCCATGATTCATGAGTTTCTGAATTCGTGTAGTATTGCCAATGCTGAACAGGATGATTCTGTTGCTAACGTAGAAAAAACTGAGAAATCGGCGTAAACGCTGGACTTGCAGGAGGTTGTGTGGTATTGTCTGTGGTAACGCAGGCACCACACAGCGTACCTGCCAAAGGAGGATGATAAAATGAAAGCATGGCTATACTACCGCCTGTCCCGTGATGAGGACGAAGAAATGAACAGTCTGTACAATCAGCGTCAGATTCTGGTTGATTATGCAGAGCAGCAGGGCTATGAAATCGTTGGCGAGAGCAGTGATGACAATGTTTCGGGTATGACCTTTGACCGAAAAGGTCTTGCCAAACTGGAAAACGCTGTGGATGAGGGTAAGGTTGATATTGTACTGGTCAAGGATCTATCAAGACTCGGCAGACACCGCACACAGACAGCACTCTTCATCGACCACCTGCGTGAGAACAATGTGCGAGTATATTCCGTCACAGAGGGCATCGACAGCTTCAATGACAACGATGACCTGCTCATCGGAATGAAGCAGATCATCAATGATTTCTATGCAAAAGATATCGGCAAGAAGATCAAAACAGGCATCCGTCAAAAGCAGAAAACGGGACTGATTGTAAACTTACCCATGGGTTATTACAAGGACAGAAACACCAATGAGATTCTAATTGACGAGGTAGCAGCAGATATTGTCCGAGAGATTTTTCAGAAGTATCTGGAGGGCTACGGCATATCTGCGATCGCCAAACAGCTCAATGCAAGAGGAATCAAGTCACCTGAATACTTTTCCCACCGCAGAATCAGCTCCACTCGCACGAAGCTGTGCAAGAAATTTCTGTGGGTGCAGACTTCGGTGAAGCGTATTCTGGAAAACGAAATCTACACCGGAACGCTGGTGAATCATAAGACGATAACCTCAAAAATCTACAAGACAAAGAGCTTTGTGCCTGCAGAAGAACAGTTCCGACATGAGAATTATCTTCCTGCGATTATCGATAAGCAGACCTTTGAACAGGCACAGCTGCTTCTTGAAAACCACAAGCAAGGCAACATCAGGGCATCAGCAAATCGTAGGATTCACCGCTATTGCAGTATGATAAAATGTGCGGAATGCGGTGCGATACTGATTGCAAAACACAGAGTATGCAAAAATAACGAATGGGTTGAATACACCTGCAACAGCCACCACCGCTATGGCAAGGAGTACTGTACACCCCACCGAATCCACGAGTCACAGCTTGATGAGGTTATTTATGATGAAGTCAGACTTCTGCTGATTCGGATTCAGGAGCAGAGCGAGAAGTATGATAAAATTGTGCGTGACTGGCAGAGGCAAAAGCCTGCTTACGAGCGAAAGATTCTTCAGTACAAGGAACGAATCGCAACACTCCGCCAGCAAATCGAAGACTTGATTATTGAGCGAATCTCCGACCGTGAACACGCTTCGGTTTACAATGGGATGATTACCAAGCGTGAGGAAGAAATCGCTGACCTACAACAGAAGATTGAGGAGAGCAAACAATTCGATGAAGTCAGCAAACGGAAACGCAACGAACTGAAAACGACGGCAGACCTTCTGGAGAAGATGATTGAAGAACAGCACATCAGCGATGCAAACCTACGATTACTGGTGAAAACGGTTTATGTGCATCAGAATGAGGATAAAAGTCTTGATGTTCGGCTGGAATTCAATGGGGATTTTGAGGATAGTGTTGCGGTGTATGTGGAGGGAGAATCTGCATGAAACAGGCATACGCATAAGGCGTACCTTGTGTGCAATATAAATCTGGTGCCAATTGAAATCTGCATCAACAAATGAAAAATCCCTCGAAAATTCGAGGGATTTTGTTGGTGCGGGTGACAGGAATCGAACCTGCACACCTTGCGGCGCGAGAACCTAAATCTCGTGCGTCTGCCAGTTCCGCCACACCCGCATATTTAATTTTGCTCTTGATTTTTACCTGCCGAGAGCTTGCAGGGGATAAATGCACTGTAGTAACGCAACCAAAATCTGGTGCGTCTGCCAGTTCCGCCATACTCGCATATTCAATTTTACTCTTGATTTTTACCTGCCAGAGCTTACAGGGAATAAATGCACTGTAGTGACGCAACCAAAATCTGGTTCGTCTGCCAGTCCGCCATACTCGCGTATTAAATTCAGATGCAGTATTGGATAGTTTGTATTTGTAAACTATCCAATACTATGCTGATTAGGATTAACGCCATTCAGCCAAACCATTAGCACTTCTTCCCATTACAACACTTGCAGCGGTTGAAGGACTACTGAAAACTCTGTTTTCAGTAAATACTCCGTTTTCATCAATAATACCGTCTTCTTTTAATTGTTCTCTTAGATTTTTAATACCGTTAGGGCAAGACTTGGTTACACCCTCAGCAATTTTTGAACCCTTTAATACTACAAATCCCTCGCTTGTCTGCATTCCTCTTGCATCAGCACCTCGTGCGGCGGTTATGCATAGAATCTGAGGTGTTTCATCTGAGAAGTTAGACGTAATATCAGCAATTGGTTCAAGCACTTTATGACCCAGAACATTGTTTATCATGCGAATATTATACAGAAATTCCTCCATTTCTGCCTGCTCTGCTTCAGTAAGAGAAGCATCGGCTGGAATGGTTGAATTTTCGATGATATAACGGTCAGCCTCCTGCGCAATTAGATAACAACGATGTTCAAGATATTTTATGTGTGCCTTGTTCAGTCTATTATCTTTGCTAATGAAAACAATGCATTCATTCCAAAAATCTTTTTTAGAATCGTGTTGTTTCAGTCGCTCAAAAACATTTTCTGCTTCCCCGATATAAACAATATTTTTGTTTCCGCTATCATTTTTACCAAAAAGAAAATATATGCCGCAAGCAGCGAGATCACTTCGATCCCCGCAGCGTTTTACATCAATACGAGGTATTTTATATGCTTTCCCATTCCAGTTTGACAATTCGCATACCCAACGCTTATTGGGATCACCTTCTATCAAAAACAATGATATCGTTTTACCAAAGGAAATCAAAAATATCACCTCACAGGAGTACACTGTATTAACGCAACCAAAATCTGGTTCGTCTGCCAGTTCCGCCATACTTCACCCCATCATTATACCACATTCTGCCCCAAATGTCAAACCCCTCCTAAAAATAATTTCAGGAGGGGTTAAAATTATTTTACAGCATCTGCGCACGCAGTTCCTCTGCACTCAGTCTGGACAGGTAGCCGGGGGCAACGTCAAATGCCGTCTTGCAGCCGGTCATGCCCTCTGCCTTCATGCGGCACAATGCTCTTGCATAAGCCACCAGCACGCTCGCGGTGAACTCCGGATTGGAGTCGAGCTTCAGGGAGTATTCGATCATCTGGTGACTGCACTCGCCGTCGCCCGTCTTTGCACTGCGCATCACAAATCCGCCGTGCGGCATGGTATTGTGCTGTGCGTCAAATTCTTCCTCTGTAATGAAATTCACAGTCGTGTTGTACTGGTCGAAGTAGTTCTTCATGGTCTTGATCTCGTTCTCGATCGCTGCCAGATCAGCACCCTCCTCAGCTACGACATAGCACACTCTCTCGTGCTTGTCGCGGGTGGAAAGCTCCGGCTGTGCGCCGCTGCGGACTGCGTCCATTGCCGCGTCAACGGGAACGGTGTACTGAATGCCGCGCTTTACGCCTGCTACTCTGCGGATCGCGTCGGAATGTCCCTGGCTCACGCCCTTGCCCCAGAAGGTATAGGTCTTGCCGGACGGCAGGATGGATTCCGCATACAGGCGGTTCAGGGAGAACAGACCCGGATCCCAGCCGAGGGAGATCATTGCGAGATGACCGCTTTCCTTTGCGGCAGCGTCCACATTTGCGAAATGCTCCGGGATTCTTGCATGGGTATCAAAGCTGTCAATGACATTGAAAAGCTTCGCCAGTGCGGGGGTCTGCTCCGGCAGATCGGTCGCACTGCCGCCGCAGATGATCATAACATCAATGGCATCCTGCATTTTGTCTGCATCGTCCATGCGATATGCCGGAACGCCCGCTGTCATCAGTTTCACGGATGCGGGGTCGCGTCTGGTGAATACGCCCACAAGCTCCATATCATCATTCTGTCTGATCGCAAGCTCCACGCCCTTACCGAGGTTGCCGTAGCCTGCAATGCCGATTCTGATTTTTTCCATATTGATTCCTCCATGCTTATTATTTTCGCAAGCCGGGATTTTGAAACAACTGACCGCCACGGACGGACAACTGTCTGAAATAACCGACAACTTTATTATAGCACACTTTCTGCCGATTGTAAAGAAAAAGTTTCGGATGGTGACAAAATATTTTTAGAGATGCCCTTAGGGGTGTTTGACAAAGGGGCGGAAATGCGGTATAATAGGAGCTGGAAAGGAGTGTTCATTCATGAAGTTTTTTAAATACAACTGGGGCTATCTGCTCGGTGCGGCGTTTGTGATACCATGGACTATGACCTCCGGCATTCTCCATGTACTCTGCTGGATCGCGGGGGTCGGTACTTTGTTCGCTGTGAGCTTCTATAACCGCAGACGAACAGAATCCAAAAAAGGCAAGGTCATCTACACAATCCTGACATGTGCCTACGGCTGGATGCTCCTCTGCTCTCCACTGCTGGTCATTGGAGAACTGATGACTGCTAAACAGTAATACTATAATAAAGGAATGATTTCATGCTTTTTGCCAATTACCATACCCACACAGCGCGCTGTCATCATGCGGCTGGTGAGGACAGACAATATGTGGAAAACGCCATCCGCGGCGGGATGAAGGTACTCGGCTTTGCCGATCACTGCCCGTGGATATTCGAGGACGGTCATGTCTCCCATACGCGGATGCTCCCATCCGAGCTGGATGACTATTTTACCTCCCTGACCGACCTGAAAAAGGAATACGCCGGGGACATCACCATTTATATCGGCTTTGAGTCCGAGTACATCCCGGAGCTGATGGAAGCGCAGGACAGGCTCCTTGCGGATTATCCGGTGGATTACATGATCCTCGGCGAGCATTTCACCGAGCGCGAGCCGTTCGGACCGTATACGGGCTTCCCGTCCAATGACGAAGCCGCTTTCCGGAAGTACATCGACCTGTGCATTGCAGGTATGGAGTCCGGACGCTACAAGTACCTTGCCCATCCCGACCTGTTCCATTTTGTCGGAGAGGATACGGTCTATGAGCACGAATACCGCCGCCTGTGTGAATATCTCAAGGCGCATGACATCCCCGTGGAGATCAATCTGCTCGGCGTTGCGGAAAAGCGGCACTACACCTCGGAGCGTTTCCTGCGAATCGCAAAGTCCGTCGGAAACACCGCCATCATCGGCATTGATGCCCACTCCCCCGACCGCATGAACAACCGCGAGCTGATCGGACAGTGCAGGATGCTTGCGGCTCAATGCGGGCTGAAGCTGGTGGACTCTCTGCCGGGACTGGGTGTGAAGGAAGGCTGAGTGTGTGGTAAGATCATGCAATTCTTTCATGATCTCAGTCTGTCGAAAAACCTCAATAGGATCAAAGGGCTTTGGCGGGTGGAGGGTGCGCAGCACCCTCCAAATATAGCCCCTCCCCTCGGGGAGGGGTTGGGGTGGAGGCAGTTACAGGATGCCTATTCCTAAAAAAAGGACTTTTTCTACAAGCTGAGATCATGCAATTCTTTCATGATCTTCAAATGGGAATAGTATCACAACGGTTCGTTTATGCAACAACGAACCGTTGTTTTTTGCAAAAACAACATTGTTTGCAAACAACAGAAAATTGTGGTATAATGGAGTCAATGAGAAAATCCGGAGTTTCTTATTGGCAAAACTCAATGTACAGTTGTATTTGGAAGGTGAAAGATATGGGTTCTCAATTCAGCAGGAATCTGACAAAATTCAGAAAACGCTGCGGACTGACGCAGGGGCAGCTTGCTCTCAAATTGAATGTCACACCGCAGGCGGTTTCCAAATGGGAGAACGGCAGCCTGCCGGATTCGGAGTTTCTTCCGAAAATCGCAGGTATTCTTGGTGTATCCATTGATATGCTCTTTGGACTTGCTGAAGATCGTGATGTACCGGATTTAGAGCAGATGATTGCTGACAGGATCAGGCAGACACCGCCAAAGGATCGTGCGGATGTGATCATGCAGCTGTTCTATGCGGCTGCGTCCGCTTACAATGATTACAGATTGTCCACCCCCAGATACCCTGAAAATCTGGAATTGGAAACCTATGCCGAACTGAAAACAGATTATGAAGGAATGATCGCAAGACTCAACGATGATCTGAAGTATTTCTGTTTTCTGAAAATTCCCGAAAACGGCGTGGACAGCTACACAGAAGCAACGGACAATATGGTACATCTGTTTGAAACGCTGGCAAACAAGGATGCGATCACCATCATCCACTATCTCGGCAGCGGCTACCGCAACAGAATGCAGTCGCTGGAGTATATTTCAAGACAGCTTGATATGCCTGAAAAACGAGTAAAAAAAGTGATGGACAACCTTGATCGACTGGGATTTGTGTGGCGAGTTTCCGCTGAGATCACGGATACCCCTTCCATTATTTACGGATATGGCCACAACACGCCGCTGACCTGTCTGCTGGTTCTGGCAAAGTCCATCGCAAACTATGTCAAGTTCCATGATCTGTATGTTGATAATTATACGCACGGTCCGTTTCACAGCAAGGCGGCAGAGACATCCCGCCCTGTTCCGCAGGCATCTTTCTGGGAAGATGCTGACGATACGAAATTATTTCCTGAGGAGGAGTAATCATGAAAAAATGCAAACCGATCCTGGCAGCAGCAATGGTTATGGCTGCTGCACTGACAGCCCCGTTTCAGACTGCCTTTGCAGCAGGAGAGTATGACATGAATATCCATATTGATCTCGGTGCGGAGACCAAGGAGATCAGCCCTTATATCTATGGTATCAACCAGTATGGCAACCAGAGCACTTACGCCAGCGTCACCGCAAACGCTGTCCGTCAGGGCGGCAACCGTATGGGTGCGTATAACTGGGAGAACAACGCTTCCAATGCGGGTTCTGACTGGAAGCACAGCTCCGACGACAATCTGTCCAAATCCGATGAGCCTGCGGACTGCGTACAGGTACTCTCCAAGGAAGCTGAGACCTATGGCATTCCCTACAAGATGACCACGCTCCAGCTTGGCGGTTATGTCGCAGCGGACAAGGACGGTCCGGTTTCCGAAGAAGAAGCAGCCCCCTCCGCAAGATGGAATGAGGTGGTACTCACAAAGGGCAGCGCATTTGATGAGACTCCGGATCTGACGGATGGCAAGGTGTACATGGATGAATATGTCAACTACATCATCAATACGCTGGGTGATTCCACCACGCCGACCGGCATTCAGGGCTACAGCCTTGACAATGAGCCGGCACTCTGGCATCATACCCACAGCCGTATGCATCCGGAACGGGTAACAATTGCGGAACTGAGTGAAAAATCCATCGAGATGGCAGCCGCTGTCAAGAAGCTCGACCCGAATGCGGAGGTCTTTGGTCCGGCTCTGTACGGCTATACCGCATTTGACCATCTCGCGGATGATGATACCAGCGATGAATGGGAGACCATCAAGGCTGAAAACGGCTACCACTGGTATCTGGACTGCTACCTCGACCAGATGAAGAAGGCATCCGATGAAGCTGGTGTCCGTCTGCTGGATGTACTGGACATCCACTATTATTCCGAGTCTTCAAGAAATGGCGTAGAGGACAGACTCCAATCCGTTCGCACTCTGTATGAGGAAGGCTTTGCCGAAAACAGCTGGATCGGTCAGTGGTGTCAGGAAAATGTGCCGATCCTCCCGACCGTACAGGCATCCATCGACAAGTACTTCCCCGGCACGAAGCTTGCGATCACAGAATATAATTTCAGCGGCGAAGACCTGAGCGAAACCATCGCGAATGCAGAAGCCCTCGGCTGCTTTGCAGATGCCGGCGTTTACATGGCATCCATCTGGGGCGGAAATGCCTACCAGCTTTCTGCCATCAATCTGTACACGAACTATGACGGCAACGGCGGCGCATTCGGCAACAGACTCGTTCCGACCAAGACCGATGATGTTTCCCTTGCAAGTGCTTATGCAGCGATCCAGGGTGATGACCAGGGCACAGTGACTGCAATGATCACCAACAAGGATCTGGAGAATGCAGAAAATGCAGTTATCACACTGGAAAATGCCGATACAAACTATGAAGCAGCAGCAGTCTATGCAGTATCCGGTGATTCCGCGGACATCCGTCTGATCGACATCGTGGAAAATGTGGAGGGCAATGTGGTGAATGTCACACTGCCGGCGTATTCTGCGGCAATGGTAGTCATCACGGATGACGCATCCGGTTTTGCTGATCTTGAGGTATATGATCCCGATCAGTTCGTACAGAAGACGGAGACCTTTGAAGATACGGAGAGCATGATCAACGAAAACGGCTTTGTAGAAGTACCGATCACGGATCCGGAGCATCTGGTAAGGATCGACATTACAGCAAATGTCACCTCCAGTGCAGGTTCTTCCTGGGGTACTGCTGGCTGTGCAGTCTGCATGAACGCAGAAACACCGGACGGCACGGGCTTCTGGACATCGAAGGGCTTTTCCCTGAATCTCGGCAGCGGATCGACCGCATCCGTGGAATTTGACGGAACACTGACGAACGATGATGTTCCGGTGGAAGCCTATATCTCCGACGGCAAGGTCGAGCTGCAGAAGTGGTGGGATGCCTCCGAGAAGATGGATGCTGGTGCGGAAGATGTGATCTCCGTGGAATACACAAAGATCGAAGTCGTGTATGAATACGAGAACACCGGTACAGAGCCGGATACAGAAACGACCGGAACAACAGAGGATGAAACTGCTTACGGTGATGTGAACTGTGACGGTACGGTCAATATTCTGGACGTTCTCCAGCTGAACAAGAATCTCCTGAGCGGCGCATCGCTGACTGAGGAAAGCAGAAGAAATGCGGATGTTGATCTGGACGGTGTCCCCTCCTCTGCGGATTCCCTCATTATCCTGAAGTATACGATCAGTCTTGTCACTGCGCTTCCTGTAAAATAACGCAAATTTTTAAAGCCCCCCTATCCGGCACGGACTGTGCGGATAGGGGGGCTTGTTCATATTCTTATTGCTTCAGTGCTTCCTCCACTTCCTTACGATAAGGAATGGACTGTACAGCACCGGGTCTGGTGACTGCGATGGAGGATGCCTTCGCACTCATGCGCAGGATGTCCGGTACTGCCATGCCGTCGATCAGACCGGCAAGGAAGTAGCCGGTAAAGGTATCGCCTGCCGCAGTCGTATCCACTGCCTGCACCTTGAAGATCGGCTGTGCATAACGTTCACCCTTGTGTGCATATACCGCACCATCCTTGCCAAGCGTCAGGACGATCCTTGCTTCCGGATACAGCTCCTGCAGCTTGTCCAGAATTGCATCCGGCTCGGTTTCTCCGGTGATCTGTCCGCCCTCAATCTCATTGAGCAGGAAAATACTGATCTTTGTGAGGTCGCAGGCATTCAGCTTATCATCGAACGGGGACGGATTCAGCGCGATCTGCATTCCCTTTTCGTATGCCCTGTCGATGATATAGGGCAGGAGGTTTACCTCATTCTGAAGCAGGAGGATGTCATCCTTTTCAAAATGCGACAGCACCTCATCCACAAATTCCTCCGTCAGGCACTGGTTTGCGCCGCCGTAGAGGAGGATGCAGTTCTGGGCATTCTTGTCCACCTGAATGATGGTGTGTCCTGTCTTTTCGTTGATCTTCCGGATATAGTCCGAATTGACACCGTATTCTTTGCACGCTTCCAGGAACAGTAAGCCGTCCCTGCCGATCATGCCGCTGTGGTAGACCTCCGCGCCAGCCTTGGCAACCGCCATGGACTGGTTGATGCCCTTGCCGCCGAGGTAGATGTTCATATCCCCCGTTGTCAGAGTCTCACCGGGCTGGACGATATGGTCAACGCTGTATACATGGTCGATGTTCATAGAACCGATGGTTAATACTTTCATGATAAAAATTCCTCCAATATTTCAAGAAATGTCCTGCCCTGCAAATGCAGAGCAGGACTTCTGACTGCTATTCGTTCAATTAGCCTGCATTTTCAGCAGTAATCAGTGTTACTTCTACGGGGATGGATTTTTCCACAGTTTCACCATTGATGAGCTTGATCGCGGTTTCTACTGCGGTCGCGCCGATCAGGTCGGGCTGCTGTGCGATGGTCGCGCCCATTCTGCCATCCTTGATGGAGGCAATGGCATCGTCCGTTGCGTCAAAGCCGACTACCAGAATATCCTTGCGGGATGCGGCAATAGCTTCCATTGCACCGAGAGCCATTTCATCATTGGCTGCGAAAACTGCCTTGATGTCGCCGTTTGCCTGGAGCATGTTCTCCATAACAGTCATGCCCTTGGTTCTGTCAAAGTCAGCAGGCTGGCTTGCAACGACCTCCAGACTTGCGTCTGCGATGTTATGGAAACCAGTACCTCTGTCGATTGCTGCGGATGCACCGCTGGTACCCTGCAGCTCTGCAACCTTGGCACCCTCGCCTACCTGATCCACGATGTACTGTGTCGCAAGCTCTGCACCGAGTACATTGTCGGAAGCAATCTGACAGTCGATGTCTACGCCGTTTACCACACGGTCAGCGGAGATGACCTTCACGCCCTTGTTCACGGCATCCTGTACAACGGAAGAAACCGTATCGGAGTCTACGGGATTGACGATCAGAACACTGACATTTTTCGCGATCAGGTCCTCAATGTCGCTGACCTGCTTTGCAGAGTCATCACCGGCATCTACAACAACGAGCTGTACGCCGTTTTCATCCGCTGCTGCCTGAGCACCCTCAACGAGGGTTACAAAAAACGGGTTGTTCTGGGTGGATACGGAAAGACCGATGGAACCGTTGCCCTTGTAATCGGATGCCACACCATTATTCTCACCGTCAATGGTGATGAGCGCGCAGCCGGAGGAAACGACCAGTGTTGCAGCACTGACAAAGAGTGCAAGTAATTTCTTAATGGATCTCATGGAATTACCTCCTGTGTTGATGTATAATAGTCTTATCTCTTGCGGTCGGACAGTACGGCTACGAGAATTACCACTGCCTTGATGACATCCTGGTAGTATGTGGATACTTCCAGCAGGTTCATACCGTTGTTCAGAACTGCGATGATCAGAACGCCTGCGATGGTGCCGGTGATCTTACCGCGGCCGCCGCTCATGGATGTGCCGCCGAGTGCTACGGCTGCGATCGCATCCAGCTCATAGCCATCACCGAGTGTGGGCTGTGCAGAGTCCAGACGAGAGATCAGGATCAGACCTGTGAGAGCTGCCATAAAGCCGGAGATTGCATAAACGATGATCTTTGTCAGAGAGATATTGACACCAACGAGCTTTGCACACTTGGCATTGCTGCCGGTTGCATAAATCTTGCGGCCAAAGGTGGTCTTGTTCAGTACAAAGAAGAATACGATCAGTGCGAAGATCAGCAGGATCGCGGGGATCGGAACGTTGCAGAAATTACCTTTACCAATGAGCTTGAAGGGGAAGGAGCTTCCGCCCTCAGCCTCGATGGTCTTAGCGATATTGGAGATCGGCTTGCCGTCGGTCAGGATCATTGCCAGACCTCTGTAAGCGGTCATGGTGATCAGGGTCGCGATGAACGGCTGGAGTCTGCCCTTGGTGACCAGCAGACCGCTGACAACGCCGAGCAGCGTGCCGGCAACGAGTGCGATCAGCATTGCGGGAACGGCAGGAACACCCTGCATGATGAGCTTTGCGCAGATAACTGCACTCAAAGCGAGAGTAGAACCAACGGACAGGTCAATGCCGTCGGAAAGGATAACGCATGTCATACCGAATGCGATCAGACCATTGAAGGTCGCCTGACGCAGAAGGTTCAGGAAGTTTCCGGCTGTACGGAATTCCGGGCTGATCACGCTGATAACAACGACCAGAAGTACGAGCGCGATAAACGCACCGTATTCACCTAAATATGAAGTCCAGCTCTTTTTATTGAGCGTTTTTGCTGCTGTATTTCCCATTACAAAGTTCCTCCTGTAGCTAATGTCATGACCTTTTCCTGGTCAGCCTCTGCGGCATCAATAATACCAGTGATCTTTCCTTCATGAACGACCATGATCCTGTCGCTCATACCCAGTACCTCCGGAAGCTCCGAGGATACCATGATGATGGCAACACCCTTTGCCGCAAGTTCGTTGATCACACTGTAGATCTCCTTCTTCGCGCCGATGTCCACGCCTCGTGTCGGCTCGTCAAGGATCAGCACCTTCGGATCGGTGTATACCCACTTGGCAATGACTACCTTCTGCTGGTTACCGCCAGAGAGATTGTTGCACTCATGCTCCGGACCGAAGCACTTGATATGAAATTCCTCGATGCCTTTCTTGACAAGCTCCCTGCCCTTTGCCTTGGAAAGCACGGACTTATTGGAAACCTTGCCGAGGTTGGCAAGCTCGATATTCTCTGCGATGCTCTTTTCCAGCAGCAGACCCTCGGTCTTTCTGTCCTCAGTGATGAAACCAATGCCGGCGTTGATGGCATCACTTGCACACTTGATGTCAACAGCCTCGCCGTTGATCAGTACTCTGCCGCTGTCATAGGGCAGATTGCCGAAGATCGCGTGCATGATCTCGGTACGTCCTGCACCCATCAGACCGGATACGCCAAGTACCTCGCCTGCATGGACACGGAAGTTCACGTTCTGGAAGGTCTTGCCCTTGGTCAGACCCTCAACGCAGAGCACCTCATCGCCGATCTTTACGCCTTCGCGCTTCGGATAGCGTTCACCGATCTCACGACCGATCATCATGCGGACGATATCGTCCATGGTGATGTCCTTGATATTCTCCGTGCCGACATATGTACCGTCACGCAGGATGGTAATACGGTCACAGAGTTCAAAAATTTCCTCCATTCTGTGGGAAATGTAAACGATGGATACGCCCTTTTCGCGCAGGCTCTTGATGAGCTTGAACAGACCCTCTGTTTCGCTCTGTGTGAGTGCTGCGGTCGGCTCGTCCATGATGAGCACCTTGGCATCGACCATCAGTGCCTTGCAGATCTCGACCATCTGCTGCTGACCGACGGACAGGTCGGACATGACAGCATTGATCGGGATGTTGACACCCATTTTGTCCATGACCTCCTGCGCCTTCTTGCGCATCGCCTTCTTGTCACAGATGCCGAAGCCCTTGGTGATCTCCTTGCCCATAAAGAGGTTTTCTTCTACAGTCAGGTCAAAAAGTACGTTCAGCTCCTGATAGATAAAGACGATGCCCGCCTTTTCCGCTTCCTGCGGGGACTTGTAAACGACCTCCTTGCCGTCCACAAGTACGGTGCCGGCATCACGGGTATACACACCTGTGAGGATCTTCATCAGCGTGGATTTGCCCGCGCCGTTTTCGCCCATCAGTGCGTGGACCTCGCCGTCCTTCAGAAGGAAACCCGCATCCTTGAGCACCTGGTTCGAGCCGAAGGATTTGTTGATCCCTTTCATTTCAATGTTCATACGTTCACCTCTCCTTACTATGCAAAAATACAGCCAGCCTGCAGAATGATATTCGCATACGGTGTGGTTTCACCCGTGCGGATGACCGCTTTGCATTGTTTTGTGGCTTCTTTCAGTGCAGTGTGGCTGACAAATTCGACCGCGACCTCCTGTCCGGCAAACAGCGTTTCTACTGCGTGCAGGACATCGGGATTGTTGCTTCTGATCTCCTCTGCAAGAATGATTTTTTCGATTTTCATGTCCTGTGCAACGATTTCGAGTGTCTGCATAAACGTCGGGATACCGAATGCCAGTGCCAGGTCAATGCGTTCCGTTTCGTCAGGAATCGGCAGACCGCAGTCACCAATGGCAATCGTGTCGGTATGTCCGAGATAGGACAGCACACGAGAGATGTCACTGTTCAGAATACCTTGCTTCTTCATGTAGTACAATGCCTCCTTTTTTGAATTTGATCGACAATTTTCGCAATTGTTGTATATATTATATCATTTCCCGCTCACTTTGTCAACGGTTTTTGTGAATTGTATAGTAATTGCAAATTCAACTTCCTGTAGAGGAAAAAAGAGGGAATCCGGATGCGGGGTTTGTGAAGCTGCACTTCTCCCGTAGGGGAGGGGCTATAGTTCGGGGAGCGATCGCACCGCGTCTGATTTTAGGTTTTTCGACAGACTGCGCTGCCCGCGGCGGCTATGAAAATCACGATTTTCATCTTGACAAACAACCCTTTTTATGATATAATGTACCTGTAATTTCGGTTTTCTATAAAATTGCACTACGAGTTCCAATAAAAATTGATTCAAATCGTCGGAAAACCAAGGGCATAGGTGTCCGGAAAAGATCTCTTCGGAGGTCTTTTTATTTTACATAAAATATGCAACGTTTGTTTTCAGCTTTAGTATCAGGAGGAGAATCATATGAAACCAACACTCGAATGGCTCGCAAACCCCGAAGTATTTGCAGTGAACCGTGAACCTGCGCACTCTGATCACCACTGTACCATGAACGGGCAGCAGCTTTGTCAGAATCTGAACGGTATATGGAAATTCAACTACACCGAACATCCGGACAACAGACCTGCTGACTTTTACAAAGCTGATTTTGATGTAACAGGCTTTGATGACATCACAGTTCCCGGACATATCCAGCTACAGGGCTTCGGCAGACCGCAGTATGTGAATATCCAGTACCCCTGGGAGGGACAGGAACAGCTCACACCGCCGCAGATTCCGCAAAAGCGGAATCCTGTGGGCAGCTATGTGAGGTTCTTCGATGTAGACGAAAACCTCCTTGGAAAGGATACATTCATCAGCTTCCAGGGCGCAGAAACTGCAATCTATGTATGGCTCAACGGTGAGTTTGTGGGCTATGCAGAGGACAGCTTCACACCGTCCGAATTTAACATCACACCCTATCTGAAGGAAAAGGGCAACAGGCTTGCGGTCGAGGTGTACCGCTACAGTACCGCAAGCTGGCTGGAGGATCAGGACTTCTGGCGATTTTCCGGCATCTTCCGTGATGTGTATCTGTACGCAGTTCCCGCAGTCCATGTCCGTGATATGAAGGTGATCGCAGATTATGACTACGAAAACGGCAGCGGTGTTCTTACGACTGAGCTTGATATTGCAGGTGAAAGTAATTACGCAGTAAAGCTCACGCTGACTGACAATGCCGGAAACAAGGTTTATGAGAGTGACACAGCAAATGTATCCGCTTCCATTCCCGATGTGCAGCAGTGGAGCGCAGAGATCCCCAATCTCTACACACTGACCGCTGACATCATCGTAAATGGTGAAGTGATCGAAACAGCAGAAACAAAGGCCGGCTTCCGCAGATTTGAGATAAAAAACAACATTATGTGCCTGAACGGCAAGAGAATTGTTTTCAAGGGCATCAACCGTCACGAATGGAATGCTTCCCGCGGGCGGAGTATTACAGCAGAGGACATGCTCTGGGATATTCGCTTCCTGAAGCAGAATAACATTAATGCCGTCCGCACCAGCCATTATCCGAACAATTCCTTCTGGTATCAGCTCTGCGATGAGTACGGCATCTATCTGATCGACGAGACCAATCTCGAAACGCATGGAGCGAATGAGGTCGTGCCGGCATCCGATCCGCAGTGGCTGGGTGCTGTGCTTGACAGGGCGAAGTCCATGTACGAGCGTGACAAGAACCATGCGAGCATTCTGATCTGGTCATGCGGCAATGAATCGAACTGCGGCGACGATATTGCGGCGATGGCGGCGTATTTCCATGAAACGGACAGTACAAGACCCGTGCATTATGAGGGTGTATTCTGGAACCGGAAGTACGATCATATCACCGACATCGAAAGCAGGATGTATGCCAAGCCCCATGAAATCGCCGGGTATCTGGAGCAATCACCGAAGAAGCCCTACATCAGCTGCGAATACATGCACGCCATGGGCAATTCCGTCGGCGGAATGAAGCTGTACACCGATCTGGAGGACCGGTACGAATCCTATCAGGGCGGCTTTATCTGGGACTATATCGACCAGTCCCTTTACAAGGACGGCGTTCTGGCATATGGCGGCGATTTCGATGACCGACCGACCGACTACGGCTTCTGTACCGATGGCATTATCTACGCCGACCGTACCTGTTCCCCGAAGGTGCAGGAAGTAAAGCAGCTCTATTCCAATATCAGAATGCGCATTGCAGACGGCGTTCTGACCGTGGAAAACAGAAACCTGTTCATCGGTACGGACGGATATATGTTCAGGGCGACGCTTGAAAAGGAGGGCGTGATCCTTGCGGCGGAGGAACATCGTCTGACCATTTCCGCAGGGGAGACAGGCAGCGTGCAGATCGGTCTTGCCATTCCGGAAAACGGCGGCGAATATGTGCTGACCGCATCCGCAGTGCTGGCGGAGGATACCCTCTGGGCGGAGAGGGGACATGAGATCTGCTTTGCGCAGGAAATCATCAAAACGCCTGAAATCGGGGAGGAACGGATTCCGGCAAAGGCAGAGATCGTCTGGGGCGGTTTCTCCGCCGGCGTGCATGGCGAAAACTTCTCCATGCTGTTCGATTACCGGGAGGGCGGTATCAGCTCCCTGATCTATGACGGAACGGAATATATTACCAGAACCCCGCAGATCAGCTTCTGGCGAGCCATGACCGACAATGACCGGGGTGCGGGCTATCCCTTTGCGATGGCGCAGTGGCAGATTGCAGGGAAATATGCAAAGCTGCTCGGCGACAGGACTTCCACCAATGTGACGGAATCCGCCTTTTCAATTACCTATGTCTATCTTGCCCCGACCGTTCCGGCGTTTGAATATACCGTTACCTATACTGCATATTTTGACGGCAGACTGCAGATCAGGGCGGACTATCCGGGCGTGGAGGGAATGCCCGATATGCCCGTATTTGCGATGGATTTCAAGCTGAAGAAGCAGTATGATCTCTTTACATTCTACGGACTCGGACCGGATGAAAACTACATCGACCGGAATAACGGCGCAAGGCTTGGAGTGCATACATCGGCTGCACAGGATAATTTCACAAGGTATCTCAATCCGCAGGAATGCGGCAACCGTACCGGCGTGAGATATGTGCATGTCCATGATGAAAACGGAACGGGTCTGGGCTTTACAGCAAATGAACAGCCCTTTGAAATGAGCGTTCTGCCCTACAGTGCATACGAGATCGACAATGCCCTGCATCGTGAGGAGCTGCCCGGACCGTCCTATACATGGGTACGCATTGCCGCAAAGCAGATGGGTGTCGGCGGCGATGATTCCTGGGGTGCGCCGGTGCATCAGGAGTACAGGATTTCCGCAGAAAAACCCATAATGCTTCGCTTTGAAATTTGTCCGGTTTAGAGATTAGAGCCTGTTCACATAAAATGAATATGCAGATTTTCGAGCATAAATTTTACGCAGGCAAGGCAAAAAATCGCAGGCATACAGGCTTATATCCATTGCCTGCATACCATTCATGCTCGAACGGCATCCTATCTCACAT
>JAZNKY010000008.1:0-3274 GCA_045578805.1 Oscillospiraceae bacterium | reverse complement strand
AGCATAAATTTTACGCAGGCAAGGCAAAAAATCGCAGGCATACTGACGTATGTCAAGATTTTTTAACGCAGACTGTGTGAAATTTTGCCGAAAAGATGCGTATGAGATTTTAATGTGAACAGGCTCTAAATACAGATACTTCTTCTGGGGTCAGCACCCCAGGACTGCCTGCGGTATTACAGTTATTCGCTCAGATACGTCACATAGTCAGAATTATAATACTCCCAGCTATCCGCAGGAACCAGACCTTCGCCGTAATCGACCTGATTATTTCGGACAGAGAAATCACTGTACCAGCCGTCAACCACATACATGCGGCGGCTGGTATCCACTGCGCCATAGGGCTGATCCATATAGACTGTATTGTCGGTGAAACTGCAGTGATAGCCCCAGCCGCTTACCTGTTCATGCAGCTCAAACGCTGCGACAATGTTGGAGTTTCCATTGCGGTATCCGGTATTATCATGAACATACACATCATTGCCCGCAATATCCACAAAGCTTCCGGCATAGTTCGCGCCCGTCATGCCGTCGCCGTAGAAGGTGCAGTTTCTGATCTCCGTTCCGGTCGTGTATTCCTTGACATCCACATGCTCCGCGGCAACATTCCGGAACGTGCAGCCATCTACAAGAGTGTAGTCGCACTGGTAATCAAAGCCCGTCGTGGATTTGGCACTGCCGATATAGATGCCCTCGCCGTAGCCCGGTGTCACGATACCTGTGTCATGGATATAGGTATCCTTCACAGTACAATAGGAGCTTCCGTCACGGATGGCGATCGCCTCCGCGCCTGTATTGTATACCTCACAGCTCCGGATGATGGAGTGATTGGAATTGTCAAGAACGATCCCCTTCTGGGAGGTCGTGATCTTCAGATGTTCCAGGATCCAGTAGTCCCCTGTGATCTGGATCACATACCCATGCTCCGTGCCTGTTCCCGTAATGACCGGCGGGTCATCGGGATCGGCAGCTGTCAGCGTAATGGGGGCATCCTCCGTTCCCTCGGCAGCGGTGTCGATCTTCTGTGCGCCCTGGTAGGTCGTGTAGTCATAGGTTCCGCCTGCGACGCGGATCACATCACCGGGCTGTGCATTGCGCATGGCAGTAAAAAGCTCCTCTATCGTGGAAACATCAACATAGTTCCCTTCCGGTACGGAGAGCAGCTCGCGCTTCATGACGCAGAGGTCAAATGCATCCAGCCTGCCGTCCTCACAGAGATCCGCAGTCTGCCAGTCTGCAAGTACGGCATCGGAATCACCGAGGAGCCATTTCTGCAATGCAGCTGCATCGGTCACGGAAAATGCGCCGTCCTCATTGACATCACCGCGCACGGCGGTATCTGCCAGTACGTCCTTTGCAGGAACTGCACTGCCAGAAAGCAGCAGGGCAAGTGTGATGGCACTGATTCTTCGTTTCATAGTGGTACCTCCTTTGGTTATAATATTGTATCTTTATTATAACATGCAGAAGGACAAATTTCAAGAAATTCTGACAAAACAGCTCCCCCTGCACGGAATGCGGTGCAGGGGGAGTTTCTTTATGCATTGCCCGAAAGCAGCAGTTCCTCACGAACTGCGTCAAGGCGGCTGTCAGAAATGCCGAAATCCATTTCCTTATAGCTCCATGCACATCTTGCAATGCCGTGCTTCTCGAATACGCTGTTGATCGCGCTGAACCATTTCCGTGTATCCTCCGGAGAAACGATGTCGATCACGCCGTATTCTCCGCAGTAGAGTGAGGTATGATGCTTCTTTGCGGCTTCGATCGCGGGGGCAAACAGCTCCTCGAAAAATTCCGGCGTGATGCCGCTTTCATCAAAGCGTATACGCTCCTCCGGCTGGATGGCATCCGTCCAGTATGCTCCCTGATGGGTGAATTTCAGGGGTTCATAGCAATGGAAATTGTACACCACCTTGTCATCATAGGGGGCTGCAAGATCCGGCACTGCGGGCGCACTGTTGTTGTGATAGCTTCCCACCAGAATGAGCGTATCGGGGGCAATGGCTCTGATTCGCTGAATACACGCATTTGAGATCCGGTTCCATGCGTCGATATAGCCCTTGTCCGTCACCTCATTGAGCAGCTCGAACACGACGGTTTCGGAATACTGTCCGTAATGCCCTGCGATCTCCTCCCACAGACGATAGAAACGCTTCTGCAGCTCTGCGCTGTCAAAAAAGCCGGATTCGCTTTCGCCGTAGCTGTCAAAGGAATAGCCCGCGGTCTTGTGGAGGTCAAGCACCGTGTTCAGCCCGTACTTGCGGCACATCTCAAGTGCCCAGTCGATTCTTGCAAAGCCGCTTTCCTTGAATGTACCATCCTCGTTTTCGAGAATGTTGTAGTCGATCGGGATCCTGACATGATCGAGACCCCAGGAAGCGATTTTTGCAAAATCGGGTTCGGTGATGAAATTGTGCAGTCTGTCCTCACTGTAATCGCACTGGGACAGCCATCCGCCTAAATTGATGCCCTTGTAAAAGCCTTTGGTTTTCAGCATAGTAATTCCGCCTTTCTGTTCGTTTTATCATAAAATGTTCCGAGATTTCCCGTTGTGATAAGAATAGCACATTTCTGAACAAAACAATACCATAATTTTGCGGTTTATATTAGTTTTTTGCTGTATTTCGCATCCATTCCCAACAACATACAAAAACTCCGCAGCGTGATTTGCTGCGGAGTTTTTGCAATGAATGAAAAATGAAAAGAAACTGGCGAAAAATGAAGGAATGAAAGGAATTATCAGTTCGGCAGTGATTCCATTCCGATGGTGTACTTCAGAATCATCAGTGCATCAGCGGAATCGGGCTTGCCGTTCTTGTTGACATCAGCATTCTGCTTCTGTGCTGTTGTCAGAGATGTACCAACCAGCAGGTTCTTGTTCAGGGTCAGTACGTCGAGGATGTCGATCACACCGTCAGAGTTGCAGTCACCATACTTGGTAGCAGTGGTCTGGGACTGTGTGGTGGTCGTAGTTGCTCTTGTCGTTGTAGTTGCTCTTGTGGTCGTGGTCGCTCTTGTTGTGGTGGTTGCTCTTGTTGTCGTTGTGCTTGCGCTGCTGGAGCCAGTATATACGGTGATGGAGTCAATGGTAAATGTACCGCAGTCGATCCACCAGATACCGAACTTCAGCTCACCGCCGTACTGGGTCTGGATGATACTGGAGGTTGCGGAGTCGATGTTCCATGTGATGGTACCGGAATTGCCGCTGATGGTCTGCTGCATATCCTCAGTCTGTGTCCAGTAATCCGGAGATACGCTCGTGGAGGAACCGAAT
>JAZNKY010000007.1:0-40503 GCA_045578805.1 Oscillospiraceae bacterium | reverse complement strand
CCCAAAGGGGGAGGGGCTATATTGCGAGGGTACTGCGTACCCTCAAACCCGCCAAAGGACTTCGTCCTTTGAACCTAACAAGATTTTTCGACAGACTGAAACAGGGCATCCTCGCCCTGTTTTTACTTTTTTCAAAAAATTTCCGAAAACCTATTGACAACTATATCGGAATGTGATATAGTATATATAACGGAATCCGATATAACGGTAACGGATAGAACGGAATCCGATAAAGGAGGATAAACATGAATTTCGGAAACGGCGCATTGACCGAGGCGGTATATTATATCCTGCTGTCCCTGATGACTCCGATGCACGGCTACGGCATTATGCAGAATGCGGAGGAGCTGTCGCACGGGAGGGTGAAGCTTGCGGCGGGAACGCTGTACGGTGCAATCAACACGATGCTGGAAAAGGACTGGATACAGGCACTTCCCGGCGAGAAGAACAGCCGGAAGAAAGAGTATGTGATCACGGATGCGGGACGGGATGTCCTGCGGATGGAGATCGCACGGCTGGAAGAACTGGTGGAAAACGGGAAACGCATTCTGGGAGGAAACTGACATGAGAAAGAAAGTACACAAATGGTTCTGGGCATGGAATTTTGACAAGGAAGAACAATGGCTGAACGAAATGTCCGACAAGGGCTGGTCGATGGTGGGCTACAGCTTCTGCACCTATGAATTCGAAAAGACGGATTCGGAGAGATATACCTACCGGCTGGAATTTCTGAAGAATGGTCTGAATCATCCCGAAAGCCAGAGTTATCTGGAATTTCTGGAGGAAACCGGTGCAGAGCAGGTCGGCTCATGGGGCAGATGGGTATATCTGCGGAAGAACCGCAGGCTTGGCGGCTTTGATCTGTTCTCCGATTACGAGAGCAAGATCGCACATCTCAAGCGGATCGCCTGCCTGTTTGTACCGATTGCCTTGCTGAATTTCGGAACCGGCACCAACAATATCCTGCTTGGAATCGAGAACAATACATTCATCAGTCCGGCGAATTTCTGGGCGGGCTGTCTTTGCCTTTCGGCGGCACTGCTCCTCGTGTACGGCGGCTTCCGCATCTGGCAGAAAATCAAAAAGCTGGAAAAGGAAAAGCAGATTTACGAATAACAAAAAATCCCCCGAAACTTCGGGGGATTCTGTATTTTCAGAAATGCTTACTTCACACCATATTCCTCACGATAAGCCAGCATCTTATCCAGATACTCCTTACCGGGAACGATGTCGTTTCTGATGGCATCAATGATGTCCTCCATCGTCACAATCGGGTATACGGTCACGCCAAATTCTTCCTTGACCTCCTGTACAGCGGACTTGTCACCCGTGCCGCGTTCCATACGGTCAACGGTGATGACCATGCCGGTCACATCCACATTTGCCGCACCCTTGAGCTTGGGCATGGACTCACGCAGAGCCTTGCCGGAAGTCATAACGTCATCAATGATGACAACCTTTTCGTCGTCAACCAGTGTCTTGCCGACGAACATACCGCCCTCACCATGATCCTTTGCTTCCTTGCGGTCGAAGCAGTAGTTCACATCAATGCCGAACTTGTTGCTCAGTGCCACAACGGTGGATACTGCCAGCGGAATGCCCTTGTATGCAGGTCCGAAGAGGGTCTCGACCGGAATGTTGTTTGCGTGGATGCACTCAGCATAGTATTCGCCGAGCTTTGCCAGCTGTGCACCGGTCTTGTAGTTGCCGCAGTTGATGAAATAGGGAGCTTTTCTGCCGCTCTTCAGTGTAAATTCACCGAAGGTCAGCACGCCGCATTCCACCATGAATTGAATAAAGCTTTCTTTGTAGGTCATTGTTTTTTCCTCCTATATTCTGGGGCTTTCGCCCCTGTTTGATTTGTGCGGACAGGAGCGCATAAGCTCCCCCAACCCAACCCCTCCCCGAGGGGAGGGGCTTTTATGGGAGGCGGCTGCGCCGCCTCCACCGCCAAAGGCTATCGCCTTTTGAAACCATTATTATGAAATTGTCTGCTCCAGCTTGTCCAGCTCCTTCATCCAGACATTCATGCTTGCATCGCTGGGCATCCGGAAGCCGGTTCTGGGAGAGAGTCCGACGCTTCCCACACCGACACCATCGGGCAGGCAGGAACGCTTGAACTGCTGGGTGAAGAATCTTCTGTAGAATGTTTTGAGCCACTTGAAGATGACTGCATCCTCATATTCTCCCGCAAAGGCGTATTTCGCCATGCGGAAAATTTTTGCAGGCGTGAAGCCATAACGGATGACGTAGTACAGGAAGAAGTCATGCAGTTCATAGGGACCGACTAAATCTTCCGTTTTCTGTGCGATCTTGCCCTGTTTGTCGGGGGGCAGGAGTTCGGGGCTGACGGGCGTATCCAGAATATCCAGCAGGATGTCGCTCAGCTCTTTCTCCGAATGCTCCGCTTCGTATCTGACAAGATGGCGGACAAGCGTTTTCGGGATCGAACCGTTCACGCCGTAGTTGCTCATATGGTCGCCGTTGTAGGTTGCCCATCCCAGCGCAAGCTCGGAGAGATCGCCCGTGCCTACTACCAGACCATTTACATCGTTAGCAATGTCCATAAGGATCTGGGTGCGCTCTCTTGCCTGTGCATTTTCATAGGCGGCATTGCGCACGGATTCGTCATGTCCGATGTCCTTGAAATGCTGCCGCACACTGTCCTCGATGCGGATCTCACGCAGGGTGCTGCCGTATTTCTTCGCAAGCTCACAGGCATTCTGATAGGTGCGGTCGGTCGTACCGAAGCAGGGCATTGTGATCGTGTGGATGCCGCTTCTGTCAAGTCCGAGCAGATCGAATGCATGAGCAACAACGATGAGGGCAAGGGTGGAATCTAAGCCCCCGGAAAGCCCCAGCACAGCATTTTTACAGCCGATCGCCTTCATGCGGCTCATCAGTCCCACTGCCTGCATCTGCAGGATTTCTGCGCATCTCCTGGAACATACGGCGGGTTCTTCGGGGATGAAGGGGTTTTTGGAGATATGGCGGGTGAGGGAGGTATCCTCCATATTGATGGAAAATTCCACACGGAACATCTCCTCATCCGTTGTAAACGTATTGCATCTGCGGCGTTCTGCGCATAGTTTATGCAAATCAATCTCGGTGACGATCATCTGATTCTGGAACAACTCAGATTCTGCCAGAAGCTTGCCGTTTTCTGCAATGAGATTATGACCGGAGAAGACCAGATCTGTGGTAGATTCCCCGATTCCAGCATCTGCCATGACATAGGCGCAGCAGAGACTTGCGGATTTCGCCTGCACCATCATCCGGCGGTACTCCGGTTTTCCGGCTGCGGCAGGACTTGCAGAAAGGTTGAAAATCAGTGTCGCGCCGGCTTTTGCAAGCTGTACGGACGGGCTGTCTGCATTGTACAGAGCCTCGCAAAGCTCCACACCAAAGGTCAGCTCAGGGAATACCTCACAATAGAAAACCTGATTGGTTCCGAAGGGTACATACATATCATCCATATTTCCGGACGCATATCCTGCATGAAAATAACGCATTTCTTCTGCGTTTCCGTAATCAGGAAGATGTTTTTTCGGAACAACACCAAGAACTGTACCATTGTAAACCACTGCGGCACAATTGTACAATTTATTACGATAACAGCATGGTACTCCGACAATAGAAACAATTTTCAGCTCTTTTGTTTCTTTTGCAATACGAGTCAGATTCTCCTCCGCAGACCGCAGAAGCGTTTCCTGCAAAAACAAATCCCCGCAGGTATACCCCGTAATGGACAGCTCCGGGAAGCAGATGATCTTCACGCCCTGTTCATGCGCCTGTGCGATCAGCTCCAGGATCCTGTCCGTGTTATAGTCACAGTCGCCCACACGCACATCGGGCGTGGCACAGGCGATCTTCAGAAATCCATCCTTCATTTGCAAAACCTCTTTTCTTTGGTGAAAGCGGATGCTTCAAGTGTTCTGTAACGCTATCTTTAGTATACCATAAATTTCATCTTTATGCAAGTGCTGGAAATGAAAATTTTCCCTTTCTTCCGCACTACTATTTTACTGCAGAAAAATCATGGAATAAATCTATCCGGAACTTGCATGGTTTTGCGGATATTCTGTTTTTCACCAAAACGATGGGGAAAAGTTCATAGGAAACCGTCGATTTTCCGTCTTGCAAAAGATTTCCGGCTGTGGTATACTGTTATCCGAAATGAATCGAAAACACCCGTAACAGTACGTTACAGAAAGGAATCCACTATGACAAAAGATATGACAAGCGGAAAGCCACTCTCACTCATTCTCAGTTTCTGCATCCCCATGGTATTCGGAAACATCCTCCAGCAGCTCTACAATATGGCGGATACCATTATTGTCGGACGCTGCATCAACTCCCATGCACTGGCGGCACTCGGTTCGACCGGCTCGGTGTGCTTCCTGGTCATCGGATTTGCAACGGGACTCTGCACCGGACTTTCCATTCCGGTGGCGCAGATGTACGGCGCGGGCGATCACAAGGCAATGCGCCGCTACATGATGAATGCGGTCTACATCAGCGCGGTGGCTGCCATTCTGCTGACCATCCTCACCACTGTATTCTGCCGTCCCCTGCTCCAGCTCATGCAGACACCGGAGAGCATTCTGGATGATGCGCACGATTACCTCTTTGTGATGTTCTGCGGACTGTCCGCGACCATCCTCTATAACCTCCTTGCAGGCTTCCTCCGTGCAATAGGAGACAGCAAGACCCCGCTGATCTTCCTTGCTGTCTCCTCCGTTCTCAATATCGGGCTGGATTTCCTGATGATCCTCGCCTTTGACATGGGCGTGATGGGTGCAGGACTTGCGACTGTGATCTCCCAGGGGATCTCCGCACTGCTCTGCCTGTACTACATGCACCGGAATTATGATATTCTGGTTTTTGAGAAGGATGAGTTTGCATTCCATCCAGAGCTTTGCGGAAAGCTCTGCTCCGTCAGCCTGCCGATGGCATGTCAGTTCTCCATCACAGCGGTCGGTTCCATCATCATCCAGGCGGCAGTCAACAGCTTTGGTGCGGCAGTCATTGCCAGCGTCACAGCGGCGACCAAGATCCAGACCATTGTTTTAGGTCCGATGGAATCCCTCGGCATCACCATGGCGACCTACTGCGGACAGAACCTCGGCGCGGGTAAGATCGACCGCATCAAGGATGGTCTGAAATGCAGTCTGAAGGTCGGACTGCTTTATTCACTGACAGCTCTGGCGTTTTCGTTCTTCCTGGGTCAGTACATCGTATATGGCTTCGTATCCTCCGAGGAAGCGGAATTTGCCGCAATTCTGAAACACGCTGCCTACTATCTGCGTGTGACCGGTCTGTTCTATCCGATACTGGCAGTACTGTTCATCCTGCGCAACTCCCTGCAGGGTATGGGCTACAGCTTCCTGCCAATGAGCGCGGGTATCCTTGAACTTCTTGCCAGAAGCTTCGTGGCATTTGTACTGGTGGGTATGACGGGCTATCTGGGCGTGTGCCTCTCCGGACCTGCCGCATGGATCGCGGCGGATGTGCTGCTGGTTTCTGCAACAATCTACGCGATGGCAACACTTCCGAGAAAAATCGGTGTGCGCTGTCCGGAAACGGCGTGATTTTATGAGGAATCCCCTGCTGTGATGGCAGGGGATTTTTTGCAGATATTGATTTCGATCTACGGATATGGTATAATGTAGAAAACAAAAAGGAGGGTATTTTTCATGTTCGGTGCAGTCTGCGGTGATGTGATCGGTTCCTATTATGAAAACCGCGCCACAAAAAATTATGATTTCCAGCTGTTCTGCAAAACCAGCTGTTTTACGGATGATACTGTCATGACTGCGGCGGTCTGCGATGCGATCCTGTTCCGTCCGGAGCCGATCCGCAGACATGAGCTGCATACCCGAGCCAAGGAATATGCACTGCGGTTCAAGGCGTATTATGCAAGACATCCCCACGCGGGATTCGGATATATGTTTAGAAAATGGGCAAAATCCAATATGCTCTACAGGCAGGACAGCTTCGGCAACGGCGGTGCGATGCGCGTTGTCCCCATCGGGTATGCGTATGACGACCTGCATCAGATTGAACTGCAGGCGAAAGCAAGCTGCCTGTATACCCACGCCCACCCTGAAGCCATCCGCGGTGCGAAAGCCGTGGCAAGCGCGGTGTTTCTGGCAAGAACCGGGCATTCGAGGGAGGAAATGCGTGCCTATCTTGAAAAACGATTCCGCTATGATCTGCATATGGACTGGGGTGTACTCAAAACCGTGTACAGCTTCAGCAGCCGCACGATCGACAGCGTTCCGCCTGCAATTCAGGCGTTTCTGGATTCTTCTGACTATGAAGATGCCATCCGCAGAGCCATTTCGCTCGGCGGTGATGCCGATACCATGGCTTGTATCGCCGGCGGGATCGCTGAAGCATTTTACGGCGGTGTTCCGGAGGAGATACTGCATTTCTGCAAGCCGAGAATCGACAGTGGTCTGCGTGTTAAAATTGAGGATTTCCAGACGGCTTATACGAAAACTTAAAAAAACTTTGCAGAATTTTGTGTAAAATCTATATATATCTATTGCAATTCTGCGGAAAATATGCTATACTATTTATAGTAATGCATTAAAGGAGGTCTTGCAATGAAAATGCAATTCATCGGTGCAGCCCACGAGGTAACCGGAAGCTGTACCTATCTGGAGATCGCCGGCAGAAAGCTCCTTGTCGATTTCGGCATGGAACAGGGACGCAATGTATACGAGAACGCGCGCATTCCCTGTGCACCGGCGGATATCGAATTTGTTCTGCTGACCCATGCGCATATTGACCACTCCGGTCTGCTGCCGCTGCTGTACGCGGGTGGCTTTCAGGGTGAGATCCATACTACACAGGCAACTGCCAACCTTTGCGGCATCATGCTGCGTGACAGTGCCCATATTCAGGAATTTGAAGCACAGTGGCGTAACCGTAAGGCACAGCGAAAGGGCGAGGAGCCGTATGAGCCGCTGTATACCATGCAGGATGCAGTGGGCGCGATCGGTCTGATGTGTCCGCACAGATATGACGACCGTTTCCAGCTCTGCGAGGGCATCGAGGTGCGCTTTACCGATGCGGGGCATCTGCTCGGCTCGGCAAGCATCGAGATCTGGGGAACGGAGAACGGCGAGACCCGCAAGCTGGTATTCTCCGGCGACATCGGCAATATCAACCAGCCGCTGCTGCGTGATCCGATCTTCATTGACGAAGCGGATTATGTGGTGATGGAATCCACCTATGGCGACCGCACGCATGAGCGTCCAACGGACTATGTGACCGCCTTCGCGGATGTACTCCAGAGAACATTCGACAGGGGCGGCAGCGTCATCATCCCCTCGTTTGCAGTCGGACGCTCTCAGGAGCTTCTCTACTTCCTGCGCCAGATCAAGGAGCAGGGACTGGTCAAGGGGCATGACGGCTTCCCTGTATATATGGACAGTCCCCTTGCCATTGAAGCAACCAATGTATTCCTCAGCAACCAGCACAGCTGCTATGATGAGGAAGCGATCCGCTTTGTGAAAGCCGGCATCAACCCGATCGCGTTTTCGGGACTGATCACAGCGACCTCTGCGGACGAATCCCGTGCGATCAACTTTGATAAGCGGTGCAAGGTCATCATCTCCGCCTCCGGCATGTGCGAGGCAGGCCGTATCAAGCATCATCTCAAGCATAACCTCTGGCAGCCTGCCAATACGGTGCTGTTTGTCGGCTATCAGGCATATGGCACGCTCGGACGTTCCCTGATCGAGGGAGCATCCACAGCAAAGCTCTTTGGTGAAACCATCAAGGTTGCCGCCGAGATCCGCCAGCTCCCCGGCATCAGCGGTCATGCCGATCTTGACGGGCTGACCAATTGGGTCTCCCATATCCGCAATGTCAAGCGCGTTTTTGTAGTACACGGCGAGAGCGATACAGCGGATGCCTTTACGGCGCATCTTCAGAATAAGCTCGGTCTGGATGCGTATGCACCGTACAGCGGTACGGAATTTGATATTCTGCACAATACGATCACTGCAGAAGCAGAGCCGAAGCGCATTGAACGCAAATCCGCTGCAAAGGGCGGCAATCCTGTCTATCAGCGTCTGCTGGCTGTACTTGACCGCCTGACGAAGCTCATCCACCGCAGCACCGGCAGAACCAACAAGGATGTTGCCCGGCTGACTGACCAGCTGACAGAAATCTGCAACAAGTGGGAAAAATGATCCCACAGTCCGGAGGTATTTCAGATGTCCGAACACAACACATTTTCCGGTAAACACATTTCGATCATCGGGGACTCCATCAGTACGCTGAAGGGATACCTGCCTTCTTACTGCAAGGCATTCTATATGCAGAATCCCCGTGCGGACTGCTCCGGGGTGGCGCGTGCTGAAGATACCTGGTGGATGCGTGTGATCAACGCATTCGGCGCAGAGCTTTGCGTCAACAATTCCTATTCCGGCAGTCTGGTCTGCGGCATGGATTTTCCTGCCTCGACCCATCTGCTCCGCTGCAATGAGCTGCACTGCAACGCCGGAAGCAGCCGCTTCATCGCTTCACAGTTCGGAGCAATGCAGCAGATCTTCTGCAATTCTCTCATTATGCCGGATATGATCCTGGTGTATATGGGAACCAATGACTGGATCTTCCGTTCCTGTATTGACAGTGCGGACGATAACAAGATGAATTTCCGGTATTCCTATGACCTGATGCTCCGGAAGGTGCGCAGAAGGTATCCGGAAGCGGCGGTGATCTGCACCACGCTGTTCCAGGAGGATGCGGCTGTTCCGGATGCGCGGCATCCCATTGCGGCGTATAATGAGGTCATCCGCGAGGCGGCGGCACGCAATGGCTGCGGGCTGTCGGATCTTGCTGCACAGAAAGGCAGTATTGAAACCATCGACGGCATTCATCCCACCTATCAGGGGATGCATACACTGGCAAGGCTCTGGCTTGCAGGCTTTGACCAGAATGATTCATAACGAAAGGAAAATCACATAATGAAGTACGAAATTCAGGGAAAGCCCCATCCGGTCGCAATTGTCACACTGGAGGGCGGTGAAAGCATCATCTGCCAGCGCGGCGGTATGTCATGGATGACACCGAATGTGGAAATGCAGACCAAGGCAGGCAGCTTCGGCAAGATGCTCGGACGTGCGTTCAGCGGCGAGTCCATGTTCCAGAACGTCTACACTGCGCAGGGAGGCCCCGGCATGATCGCCTTTGCAGCCTCCGTACCCGGTGAGATCATGGCTCTGGAGCTTGACGGCACAAGATCCATTATCGCTCAGAAATCTGCATTTCTTGCATCCGAGTCAACTGTCAGCTATGAGCTGTTCTTCCAGAAGAAGGTGGCAAGCACCTTCTTTGGCGGCGAGGGATTTATCATGCAGCATTTCCGCGGCACAGGACTTCTGCTGCTGGAGATCGATGGCAGTCTGATCAGCTATGAGCTGCAGGCAGGACAGTCCATGCTCGTGGATACGGGACATCTTGCGGCAATGGATTCCACCTGCACCATCAGCGTGGACACTGTTAAGGGTGTGGGCAACGCACTTCTCGGCGGCGAGGGATTTTTCAACACCCGCGTATCCGGTCCCGGCCGTGTCTGGCTCCAGACGCTCCCAGCTTCCAGACTGGCTGCGAATATGTCGAGGTATATGCCGTCGAAGTAATACAGATACAAGCAAACCGCTGCACGGAATGTGCAGCGGTCATTTTGTTATGTAATACTAATCTCAAATCAAACTATTGAAATAGTTTGATTTGAGGCGTGCGCTGGTGCACCCGCCATTTTATGCCGTTTCATGATTTTCAAATGGGAATAGTATAAAATTTATCCGGCAAGCGTTACAATAAAGCCATCGGAATTATTGCCGGAGATCATGTGTTCCTTATCCACCGGCACCAGTACCTCCGTTGTCGCGCCTTCGGACGGCACATAGTACACAGTGTAGGAAACACCATCAACCGTGCAGTACAGCGGCGCATCCATGGTGTGATCCTTCAGGAGGCTGAAATAGCCCGTCAGCGTCACGCCCTGCTCGTGAATTACAGCGGCGTGTACCTTACCGATATAGCGCAGATGATAGGGGGCAGCTCCGACACCGGTCTCCGCAGCATCTGCCTCGGTATAGCTGAACACAAAGCCGTATTTCCACGCATGTTCCTCAAGCCATGCATTCGGTGCTTTGATCTTGTTGATCGTCTCATCCGGATTCAGGATACAGAAGTCAAGCGCATAGCCGCTGCTTCTGTCCGGCAGTGCATCCGGATACAGACTTCCCACAGCGTCATAGGGAGCCATAGTACTGTAGATCATCAGATTGACCGCGCCGGTATCGGCAACATAGGCACTACCCATCTCGTTCATGGCATCGAGTACCTCGGGACGGGTGTTGAAATCCAAACGCTTCATACGATAGCTGTTGTTCTTGCCGTGGAAGGTCACAAGCTCGCCGACAGTATCCTGGAACGTATAGTTCTGGTCGAGCTGCAGGAGCAGTCCCTGGTGGATCGAAGCTTCATCCTTCGGAATGCTGGTGAAGCCCTCCGGAAGCGGAGCCTCAATCTCGAACAGATCCGCCGCTGCATCCTGGATCGGGATGGTCTCAGTCGGCTCTGTTACTGCGGGCTTCACAGGTGCCTTGGTGGCTTCTGTCGTGGGTTCCTGCTCCAGGAGCATCTGATCGCTCGGCTCAGTCTCCCATATTACGGTTCCCTCCGGCTCATCCACCGCGCGGCGGACAGCATCGGCAAACCAGACACCGCCGAGTGCAAACATGCTGATGAGCATCAGCCCGGCAGGTGCAATTCTTCTTCGTCTTTTATTTCGTTTTGTTTTCATGCGGCATCCCCCGTTTCTGCTGGATCCGTCTGCTGCGGTGCCTGCTGCACCTGGTCGGCGGACAGCGGTTCTTCATTATCTTCCCTTGTTTCTGTTGAATCCATCGCATAGGTACCTGTGATGGTGCCATAGATCTTGAAGGCATCGAACACGGGCTTCCATTTCGTCAGTCCTCCTGCGGTCACGAGAATATAGGTATGACCATCGGGTGTCTGCGCATAGCTTGCAAGGCAGTTGCCTGCCTCATCTGTAAAGCCCGTCTTACCGCCCATAATGGTGATCCCCTCCACCTCCGTGCCGTACATACGGCTGAACATGGTGCTGTACATCTTGATGCCCTCGGGGCTTTGCGGTGTGACAGGTGTGGTATGCGTGTAGGTTGAAATGATCTGTCTGCACAGCTCATTCTGCATACAATACTCCAGGATCAGTGCGATGTCCGTAACCGTGCTGTAATGCTGCGGATCATGCAGACCGGTCGGATTGGTGAAGTGCGTATTCTGCAATTCCAGTTCAGCGACCTTTTCATTCATCCACTGCACAAACAATTCCTCGGAGCCTGCGGTATGCAGTGCAAGTGCCGCTGTGGCATCACCGCCGGACGGCAGTGCCGCACCATACAGCAGATCGAGTACCGTACATTCCTCACCGCTCTGAAAGCCCGCCATGGAGGCGTTCTGCGCATACAGCGGCGCAAGGATCTCGTCGGTCATGATGAAGGTTTCATTCAGATCCGTAATATGCTCAATGGCAACGATCAGCGTCATGAGCTTGGTCATGGACGCGGGGTAAATGATCTCCTCACTCCCCTTGTCCGCAAGTACCAGATGATTGTCAAGGTCGATCAGCACGGCATGGCTGCTCTCAATGGCATCGGTCAGCTGCAGGACATTTTCGTCCCTTTCGGGATACATAACAGGCGGCTGGTAGAGCGTCGGCACCACATCCGCCTTGGTCAGCACCAATGCGGAGGCAGGGCGGATCTCACGCGTTTCCTGCGTCTGTGTCCGGTCATCCTTCTGTCCATCCGTCAGGATGCAGACAATACCAAATATGGCAGCGGCGATGATGAGTACCATCAATGCCAACAACAAAAAGGCACGCCAATCTTTGTGCCCATGCTTTTTTCTGCGTTTTTTCTTCAACGGGATGCTCCCTCCTGTATTCTGATTCTACACATTTACGGTTTTTCATCTATCTATACATATATTATAACTCTTTTTTTCTTGGTTGTCAACAGTTTTTCCACAAATTTGTCGTTCTTTTTTCATTTCCTGTCGAAAACTGCCGCGCTGCCGCATTCGGCAGAATCAATGAATTTTTCATTGCGGCACACCTCATATTTCGTTAAAACTTATGAATTTCTGTCTTTTTTTCAAAAATGCTTGCTTTTTCGGAATGCACATGCTATAATATATAAGTTGTATAGTACTACTGTCTAAGGGAACTGATGGGCTACTGTATTTCACACATTGATGAAAGAGGTGAATTTTGCATGAAAAAGGACATCCATCCTACACTGTACAAGACCACAATTACCTGCCACTGCGGCAATGTGATCGAAACACAGTCCACAAAGCAGGATATCAAGGTGGAAATCTGCTCCAAGTGCCATCCGTTCTTCACCGGTAAGCAGAAGCTTGTAGATACCGGCGGACGCGTTGACAGATTCAAGAAGCGTTTCAATCTCGATAAGTAATGAAGTGTACGGGCGGTTCAGACTGCCCGTATTTTCTTATACTGATCCCCTTATATTACTCCGGCAATTAAATATAGGTGCTTTTTTCTGGGGTCAGCACCCCAAAGCTGCCCCCACCCCAACCCCTCCCCAAGGGGAGGGGCTATATATGGAGGGTGCTGCGCACCCTCCACCCGCCAAAGGCTATCGCCTTTTGAAACTGCTTTTGCCTATTATGATAGTTTTGAGGATCAGTATGATAGAAGAGGTGTCAGTTATGGATTTCTTTACAATTGCCGATACTGCGGAAACCACGTTCACGGAAAAACGTTCCGAGTTCCTCGGATACCTCGCGCCCGTCACATCGAACGATGAAGCCGTGGCATGGATCAACGAGATCAAGGCAGGTCACAGAAAGGCAAAGCATCATGTATATGCCTATATTCTGCGGGATTCCAATATTACAAGATACAGCGATGACGGTGAGCCGCAGGGAACTGCCGGCGTACCGGTGCTCGATGTGCTGCAAAAGCGCGGTCTGACGGATGTCTGCTGTGTGGTGGTGCGGTATTTCGGCGGCATTCTCCTTGGCGGCGGCGGTCTGGTGCGCGCCTATTCCCACAGCGCGGCGATCACCTGCGATGCTGCTCGTATTCTTCATATGTGTGAAAGCTGCCCGCTGCAGCTGCGGATGGACTACATGCTCTACGGCAAGGTGACGCATGTTCTCCCGAATTACGGAGTGATCGAGGTCAGCAGTGAATTTGGTTCGGATGTCTTCCTGGAGCTGAATGTCCGGCTGGAGGTACTTGACAAGCTGATGAAGGATCTGACGGAGCTGTCAAACGGCAGGATCCGCATGGAATGCGGAAAAACGGGATTTGCAGATTTTTCTTCCGTAAATTTTTAAAAAAAAAGAGGGTTTTTGCAATCCCGGTGCGTATAATATAATAGAAGGACTTTGGGGGAGGTGTTTTTATGAATATACGCGAGCAGATCGAACAGCGTGAGGAGGCTTCGTTCTGCGCGGCTGCGTGCAGAAGCACGGATGCGGCGATGACGCGGCGGCAGAATGCAGAAGAACCTTGCCCATACCGGACTGCCTTTCAGCGGGACAGGGACAGAATTTTGCATTCCAATTCCTTCCGCAGACTCAAGCGAAAAACGCAGGTCTTTCTCTCCCCCGTCGGCGACCACTACCGCACGCGGCTGACGCATACGCTGGAGGTGGCGCAGGTGGCAAGGACGATCGCGCGTGCCATGTCGCTCAATGAGGATCTGACGGAGGCGATCGCACTCGGACATGATCTCGGACATTCGCCGTTCGGACATGCCGGCGAGGCAGTACTTAACCAGCTCTGTCCGCATGGGTATCATCACTACGAGCAAAGTGTGCGGGTCGTGGATGCCATTGAAAAGAAGGGGCGCGGACTGAACCTGACCTATGCTGTGCGAAACGGCATTCTCTGCCACACGAACCGCACAGCGGATACGCTGGAAGGGAATATTGTCCGTGCTGCCGATAAAATCGCATATATCAATCATGATATAGATGACGCGATCCGTGCAGGGATCCTTTCCGAAGAGGAACTGCCGGAGGATGCCATCCGGGTGCTGGGGACGACAAAAACACAGCGCATCACCGCCATGGTGGCTTCCGTCATTGCACATGGCACGGAGTCCATCGCCATGCTGCCGGAGGTGCAGGCGGCACATGATGTCCTGCACGAGTTCATGTACCGGCAGGTCTACCACAATCCCACGGCGAAGGGCGAGGAAAAGAAAGCCACCGTTCTGCTGGAAACACTCTATGCGTATTTCCGGAAAAATCCGGAACGGATGCCGGAGGAATTTCGCAGTATTGCGGCGCAGACCGATATTGACCGCGCGGTGTGCGACTATATTTCCGGCATGAGTGACGGATATGCGGTGGATCTCTATTCGGAGCTGTTTGTTCCGAAATTCTGGAAGTAGGTGAATGGATTGCTCCCTGAGGATTTTGTACACCGGCTGCGTGAAACGAATGACATCGTTTCGGCATTCGGCATGTATGTGACACTGAAAAAACGCGGCAGAACGCATGTATGCAACTGCCCGTTCCACTCGGAGAAAACACCGTCCTGTACAGTATTTCCCGATACACAGAGCTTTTACTGCTTTGGCTGCGGCGCGGGCGGCGATGTCATCACCTTCACGATGAAAATGGAGAATCTCAGCTACATAGAAGCCGTCCGGCTTCTTGCGCAAAGGTGCGGCATGGAGCTGCCGGCACAGGATCCGGATGCCTCCAGAAATGCCAAACGCAGGGTACGCTGTCTGGAAATTAACCGGGAATCGGCAAATTTCTTTTATAAACAGCTCATTTCCGGAAATGATAAGCGGGGATTGAATTATTTCGCAGAGCGCAGGCTCTCCCCTGCCATCATCAAAAAATACGGTCTTGGCTTTGCGCCGGATGACTGGCATACGCTCCACAACCACCTCCGCCAGCTGGGCTACAGCGACGAGGAGCTTGTGACAGCGGGTGTCTGCCAGCAGGGGCAGAACGGGAACGTCTATGATAATTTCCGGAACCGTGTGATATTTCCCATTGTCGATCTGCGCGGAAACGTGATCGGCTTTGGCGGGCGTGTGCTGGATGACAGCAAGCCCAAATACCTGAACACCGGAAAATCGCCCGTGTTCGACAAGGGGCGGAATCTGTTTTCCATGAATTTTGCGAAAAATGCCGCCTCCACCACCATGATCCTTGCTGAAGGGTATATGGATGTAATTGCGATTCATCAGGCTGGGTTTGAGAATGTTGTGGCAACGCTCGGCACTGCGATCACAGCGGATCAGGCGCGGCTCATCTCCCAGTATGCCAAGGAAGTCGTGATCGCCTATGACAGCGACGGTGCGGGACAGGCTGCGACACAGAAGGCAATGAACCATTTCAGCGCGGTGGGACTGCCGACGCGCATTCTGAAGATGGAGGGCGCGAAAGACCCTGATGAATTTATCAAGAAATACGGTCCGGAGCAGTTCCGGATCCTGATCGACCATGCCGGTGACGCATTGAATTTCCGGCTGGACCGATGCCGTGACGGACTGGATCTGCAGACCGAGATCGGCAAAACAGAGCTTTTGCGGCGCAGTGTGCATGTTCTGGCGGATATTTCCAATCCCCTGGAGCGTGAGGTCTACATCAAGCGCACCGCAAACGAGCTGGAGATCCGCGCGGAAACACTGCAGATGCAGGTGGATCGTGCGGTACAGCGCACCGACCGGGATACCCGGAAAACACGGTTCCGGGCAATCGAAGCGCAGTCGCTCCAGCGGGATGAGATCAATCCCCTGGCGCAGCAGTACCCGAAGGAAAGCCGCGCCGAGGAGCAGATCCTCGCCTATCTGATGCGCTTTCCGGAGGAATACGCAATGATCTGGGAGGCTCTCCCGCCTGCGTATTTCGTCACGGATTTCCACCGGCGGGTATATGAAACGATCTGCCTGCTGATGCCGGATCATACATATTTCAGCCTTTCCCTGCTGGCAGAAAAGTTCAGCACCGAGGAAATGGGCAGGATCACCGGCATCTATGTCAAAGGACGAGAGATCCCGATGGGCAGGGACGCGCTGGAGGAATGCATCGCAGTACTGCGAAATTCCAGAAACCGCGTTATGCCAAGTCAGGATATGTCGGACGATGATCTGCTGAAGCTCATCGCCCAGAAGAATCAACATCAATCGAAGTAGGAGGATGCGAAATGGACAAGAAGTCAACAATTGAAGCTCTGCTCGAAAAGGGCAAGGCAGCAGGAAAGCTGACCACAAAGCAGATTTCTGACGCACTGGAGGAAATGGATTTTGATGCGGATCAGCTCAATACGTTCTACGACAGCTGCGAACAGCTCAACATTGAGATCATTGACAATAATGTGGTGGATGATAACCTCGATCTGAATCACATTTCCCTGATCGACAATATTGATGATGATATGGAAGCTGCACTTTCCACAGAGGGACTTGCAGTCGATGACCCCGTGAAGATCTACCTCAAAGAAATCGGCAGAGTGCCGCTGCTGTCGCTGGATGAGGAAATCAAGCTTGCCAAGATCATGGCGGACGGCACACCGCTGGAGGCAAAGCGCGCAAAGCAGCGTCTTTCCGAAGCCAACCTGCGTCTGGTTGTCAGCATTGCCAAGAAGTACGTCGGCAGAGGAATGCAGTTCCTCGATCTGATCCAGGAGGGCAATCTGGGTCTGATCAAGGCGGTGGAGAAGTTCGATTACAACAAGGGCTTCAAGTTCTCCACCTATGCGACATGGTGGATCCGTCAGGCGATCACCCGTGCCATTGCCGACCAGGCAAGAACGATCCGTATTCCGGTGCATATGGTGGAGACCATCACCAAGGTGAAGAAGATCTCCAGCCAGCTGCTGCATGAAAACGGTCATGATCCGACACCGGAGGAGATTGCGGAGCGTCTGGAAATGTCCGTGGAGCGTGTGCGCGAGATCATGCGTATTGCACAGGATCCCATTTCTCTGGAGACTCCCATCGGCGAGGAGGAGGACAGCCACCTCGGCGACTTCATCCCCGATGATGACGCGACCGCACCGGCGGACGCTGCCTCCCTCACCCTGCTGAAGGAGCAGCTGGAAGAGGTGCTTTCCACGCTGACCGACCGTGAAGCAAATGTACTGCGCCTGCGTTTCGGTCTGATCGATGGACGTTCCCGCACGCTGGAGGAGGTTGGCGCACAGTTCAACGTCACCCGCGAGCGTATCCGCCAGATCGAAGCCAAGGCTCTGCGCAAGCTCCGTCATCCGAGCAGAAGCAAGAAGGTAAAGGATTTCCTGGATTGATACTGAAAACACAAGCCGCCCATCCGGTGAGGGATGGGCGGCTTTTACTATATCACTTCGAATGTACACTGCAGTAAGAACTTATTCAAAATTCTCCGTAATGCCGAGGGTCTCCTTCAGGATGGCGAGGGAGTCGTCGGTGTCGGGGGCACCGTTTTCGTTGATGTCGGCAGCGAGTCTTGCGTAGTCGCACAGCGGCGCACCGGCAAGCAGGTTCTTGTTGATGCTCAGGCAGTCCAGCACATTGAGGGTATCGTCCACGTTTACGTCGCCTTTGATGAGTTCGATGTCGTACATGGTCTGAGCGGCACTGTCATATGCTGCCTGGTCAATGACCAGCTGCAGACGGATGACTTTCTCAAACTCCTCGCCGAAAATGTCAACGCCGTTGCCGAGACAGGACATTGTACCTTCTTCTCCCGGGTAATAGATAACCGTGTTCGGTTCAACCATAAAAATGTCACCATCAATCTTCAGTAGATCACCGACCTGAAGCTGCTGGTCACCCAGTTCCCTGACCACAACGCTCGCCTCCATGATGCCCAATCCAGCCTTTAAACGAACGTCATCATTGATGGGAGAAACAACATAATCATATGGATTTTCAGAATCATTCTTACGTTCCACAAAACCTACTACCATAAAATCTGGAGCAGCCATTTCGGATTCAAGATAAAATCCACTTCCATCACCATAGGAGTTGTTGGTCGTGTAAGTGAAGGTATCCGTAGCAATGGAATAAACAGCATCAAGGTCAACCTCTGCATCAACTGCGTTTACCTGCACAGAAGTAATGGTGGCAGTCAGGCAGAGAAATGCGTTGAAAAGGGCAGTCATTTTCTTTTTCATAATAAAGCCTCCTTTATCATTTTGCGTATTGTTTTTTCAGGGTATACATTTTCATTCATTCGGGATCGTCCGGTCAATATGCGCGGATTCCGAGCGCGGTTATGTCTTCATCTTTTTTAGCTCCTTTCTTAGAAATTTTATTCCAAAGATGCAACAATTCTGTCACATTCTTCGTAATCCACACCCTCCATCCAGATTGCGGATTCCAGATTTGTTTCATTACGAAATATAATTACATACTGTCCATCCTCCTTTGAAATAATGGCAGAATATTCGCCTACTGTTGTTTCAGTCAGATTGTATTCATCACAAGGGATTGTACTGGTCAATGATTCCTCACTCCACTGATTATAGCAAATCTGAATCACATTGCCAGAAGCATCATAAAAGGTGAAATCAATATCATTCAGGTACCCTTCAGTTGTATGCTGGTTAATATTCCCCAACGCAAAGCCCTCCGGCAGGTAGGTCGGTGCAAGTACGTCGGTGATGCCGTATTTTGCACTCTCTGCCTTGATCCCGTAGGGGTCATCCGGTGCTGTCGGCAGCGCGAGCGTCTCCTGTGCGTCAGGATTCAGCGAGAAGCCGCCCTGTGTGATCTTCACCAGTGCCGAAAAGACGTTCATGTCATATGCCGCTACCGTGTACATATTTGCACAGGCGAGCAGTGCCGCCGCACTCGCCAGAACTGCCGCTGTTCTGAGACAGCGCGTCATCCTGATACGCGGCTTGTGCAGTACTGCCATCGTTCTTTCAAATCCCTGTTCCATTGCCGCTTTCTCCTGCTCCGCATCCCCCATGACCGCGGAGCAGGCGCGGGAGATCTCCGCGATTTTTGCATAATCCCTGTTTTTGTGGGGCTTCGCCATTTCTTCATCCAGCATCCGGTTCAGGTCGCGGAGTGCCTGCTGTGTAAACTGGTCATTCTTTTCTGTCGTCTTCATGACAGATCACCTCTTTCTTTCGCCCCTTTACTTATATCCGTCAGAAAAGGGGCAGTTTCTGACATTGGTTCTTCAACTTTGTAGGAATGCACAAATTTCAGGTGCATCATTTGTCGGGATCGTTCATATACTCTTTCAGTTTTTGACGGATCCGGTGCATCCGCTGGTACAGCGCATCGAGCGTGATGCCGAGGCTCTGCGCAAGGGCGTATTTATCCGCCCCGCCGTAGTACAGCTCGGCGATCCGGCGTTCCTCGTCATCGAGTATATCCAGGGGGCTGTCCTCCTGCTCAGATGCGGCAGGCTCCGGAATCCCGTCAATATCGACAGTTTCCGGATGTTTTCGGCGATATGCCTTGATCTCCCGATCCGCCGTACTGTACAGCCAAGGCAGGATGGATTCCAGCTTGACAAGGTGCTTGAGCTTTTTATGGAGTACCAGAAAGACCTCCTGTGTGCAGTCCTCCGCCGCGTGAATGTCACCGTTCAGGCGCACACGGCAGTACTGGAAGATCGTTTCATAGTACTCTCTGTAAAGCAGTTCTAATATTGGTGAAATCATGATTTCCTCCGTCAATGAGAAATGGGGACTATAAGAATTGGTATTAGTGTAATTATACCGCAGATGGTGGGAAATGTCAACTATTGCCACGCTGTCACTATTCCGGACAAATGCAAAAACAGGGCGGAAAACCGCCCTGTTTCAGCTTGTAGAAAAAGTCCTTTTTTCTTAGGAATAGGCATCCTGTAACTGCCCCCACCCCAACCCCTCCCCGAGGGGAGGGGCTATATTTGGAGGGTGCTGCGCACCCTCCACCCGCCAAAGGGCAAAGCCCTTTGATCGTATTGAGGTTTTTCGACAGACTGAAACAGGGCGGAAAACCGCCCTGTTTCTTGGTTTTATGCTATTGTTTCATCATACGGGGAAAGAGGTCACGAGACCGATTGTAAACTTGAGGATGTTCAGTGCGTCGGTGGAAGAAGGTGTGCCGTCAGCATCAACGTCAGCATTTGCCTTGCCCTGATCGGTCAGAGCAGTACCTGCAAGCAGGTTCTTGTTCAGAGTCAGAACGTCGAGAATATCCACTGCACCATCACAGTTGACATCACCATAGGTTACATCGGTGGGTGTGTCGGTTCCGGATGCTGTGTAAACTGTGCAGAGGTCGGAGCTTTCCTTCACGCCGTTTGCGCCGTTGAAGAAGATCTCGCCCCACTCTGTCAGAGTTGTGCCTTCCCAATCGCTTACGAGGTCGAGGTATTCAACACCGCCGCTGTTGCCCTTCCAGGACCAGCCGATGTAGCCGATCTGGTTGTCAACGCAGTAGTCCATCAGGTATGCTTCATCCACATCACCGTCAGTGTGCTTGTTGCCAAATTCGCCGATTACGATCGGTGCGCCGGACTGCATTGCACCCTCGATGTTGGACTTGATCATATCAGCAGTGCCGCCTGCGTATTCATACATATGAATGGAGAATACGGTGTTCTTGTTCGGGTCTGCAGCAAATACCTCTGCGCCCATCTCCTTGATAGAGGTCGGATACTGACCCCAGCCTGCGCTGTCGATCATGATCATGTTCTCGATACCAGCATTACGAACTACGCCGATTGCCTGCTTTGTGCCGTCAGCCCATGCAGAGCTGTTCCACTGACCATACCACTCATTGGCAATGTTCAGGATCACGAATGCCTTGTTCTCGTTCAGGATGTCTGTAAATTCTGTCCAGTATTCAGCAGCTGCCACGATTGCGGATGCATCATCCTTACCGGTTGCATCGTGTACTTCGAGAACGCAGATCTGCTTATTTGCCTTACACCATTCGATGATGTTCTCGATCTCGGTTGCAGTGGTCTTATCCCACTGTACGCCGTTGGAGCATACGATACGAACGCAGTTTGTACCCAGAGAAGCTGCTGCCTCGATGGATGTCTTGGTGTAGTTCTTGTACCAGCAGTGAGCGATATTAACACCGCGCATAATGAACTCGTTGCCGTTTGCATCACGGATGGTCTGACCGTCTACATAGAAGCCGCCCTCAACTACGATAGGAGTGGAAGGCTCAACCGGATCGGTCGTGCCGCTGGATTCGCCAAGATATGCGTCAGTGAACTTGACACCGGTAGTCTCAGTGGACTCGCCGTCTGCATCGCCTGCCCACCAAACCTGAGCCTGGAAAGAGGTCTGCTGCTGGATCTTTTCAATCGCTGCTTCGATGATCGCCTTATCGGTGATCTCTGTTGTGCCGAGTGTAACGTTCAGCGGATTTGTCATGTCAACCAGAACCTTGCCGCTCTCGGATGCACTCCACTGGATGTTGACCCAGTAGTATTCGCCGTCGATCTCAACAGAACCGCCAAGACCACCATTTGCCTTAGAAACACCGCTGGGCAGCTCTACTTCAAGGTATACCTTTTCGCCTGCTGCTTCGGGGAAGATAACTGCAGTATAGCCGTCTTCTTCAACGAGCTTTGCATGGCCTTCCTCAGGAGCTTCTGTCGGCTCAGTGGTCGGGATCGGCTCGGTCGTGGTCGGAATGAACTCTTCTCCGGTGTACTCATACCCTTTGTAATCCGGCAGCTCATCCAGTGTGATAACATTCTCGTGCTGATAGATCTTTGTCAGAGTATCGGAATTATTGAACAGTGTCAGGAACTTACCGTTGTCCTGATCACCCTCATACCACGGGCAGAAATAGGACCAATATGCACCTTCCTCCAGCATTGCGTCGATGGACGGAATGGTATCGCACTCTGTCAGAGCCACGATCTTGCCGGCACCGCCGTACATATCCACCAGATTGAAGAATGTGGAAGAAATCGCACTCTCGTTCGGGTTGTTTGCAGATGCGTTGTACTTGTCATAGCCAACGATGTCTACATAGTCATCGCCCGGATACCAGTATACGGAATTAGAATAGGTATAGCTGTTAAATTCCCAGATGAGGTTATGCAGACCATATTCTTCGGTCAGTGTGGTGTAGAGGAGCTTCCAGAGTTCCTTATAGGTTGCGGAACCATCTTTGCCCCACCAGAACCAGGAGCCTGTCTCACCGCCGGCACCCTCTGCCTCGTGGAACGGACGGAACAGCAGCGGAACGCCTGCATCCTGTACCTGCTTCAACTCCGTTGCGAGCATATCCACGCATTCCATGAAATACTGGTATTCCTTGGAAGTCTTATCGTTGATAATATTTGTCGGACTGAAATCTGTATTCTGGCTGTAAGTGCACTTGGACCAGTCCAGTGTGGAACCGAGTGTGTAGCTTGCAAAATCAGTCGGTACATTGATGTGCCAGGAAGCTGTTGCAATACCGCCGCGCTCATTTGCCCACTCGATCACGCGCTCTGTTGTGCCGTCATCCCAGCCGTACAGCGGGTTGTAGTTCATGAAGTCAAAGCCGCGGATCGCCGGAACCTTGCCGGTCAGATCTTCGAGATAATCAAATTCCCACTCATAATTGCCATTATGACCGCCGCCGTAGGTCTCCTGCTGACCGGAGATGATATAATCACCGTAAACAGTTGCCATGTAGTTCATCAGACCCTGTGCTTCCGCAGTTGCATTCGGGTCGGACAGCTCATTGGAACAACTCAGCTCACCGATCTCGGCAGCCTCAATGCTGACATAGTCGAACAGTGTCCAGCCCCAGGAGCCAACCATCGTTACAGTATTCTCACCCTCATTGAGCTTAACTGTACCGAACTTGATCTCCTCAAAGGTGGTACCCTCTGCAAAGCTTACATTGCCCTGGTTTACGCCATTGATCTCCAGACCCTGTACTTTGTCACCATAAACCGCAGCATAACCGATGGCAAGGTCATACATGCCTGTTTCCGGTGCAGTCACAGTTACGGAAACAGTGTCTGTGTTATCCTGCAGGAACACATAGCCTGTACCGGAATATCCGGCAAGCTCAGACATAACTGTTGCAGAACCGGTCTGTGTACCGTCCTCAAACTCAAACTTTGTCGCAGCAGCAGTGGTTGCAAACGGAACCGTCAGCAGACAGTTCATCGCCAGTGCACATGCCATACCCCCGCTAATTAATTTCTTCTTCAGCATATACATTCTTCCTTCCTTAATTAAGTAACACTGTTTAACTTCAGCGTCTAACTAATTTTACCATGAACTGCGCGGTTTGTCAATATAATTTTGTATATTTCTTTAAAATTCAGTCAAAAATTGTATATCTGCACAAATTTTAGCTAAATTTAAGTTGCACAATAACTACATTTAGGTGAAACAAGATATTTCCGTTACCTTTTAAGCACAAAAAAGAGAGGGACAAGCCCTCTCTTTTTGTAAATCCGAATGGATCAATTATTCGTTGATAGCGATAACTACACCGGAACCTACAGTTCTGCCGCCCTCACGGATAGCGAAACGGAGGTTCTGCTCGATAGCGATGGGAGTGATCAGTTCAACATCCATCTCTACGTTGTCGCCAGGACGGCACATTTCTACGCCCTCCGGCAGAGTTACGATACCAGTAACGTCAGTTGTTCTGAAATAGAACTGCGGTCTGTAGTTGTTGAAGAACGGTGTGTGACGGCCGCCCTCTTCCTTCTTCAGAACGTAAACCTGACCTCTGAACTTTGTGTGGGGGTTGATGGAGCCGGGCTTGCAGAGAACCTGACCTCTTTCAACGTCCTTTCTCTGAACACCACGGAGCAGAGCACCTACGTTGTCACCAGCCTCAGCAAAGTCGAGCTGCTTTCTGAACATTTCCAGACCAGTTACTGTAGTCTTGGAGCTTTCTTCCTTCAGACCAACGATCTCAACTTCCTCACCTACGTTCATACGACCTCTCTCTACACGGCCTGTTACTACAGTACCACGGCCAGAGATAGTCATTGTATCCTCGATCGGCATCAGGAACGGCTTAGCATCGTCTCTCTCAGGAGTCGGAATGTAGGAGTCTACATTCTCCATCAGTTCGAGAATCGGAGCGTATGCCGGATCAGACAGATCATCGGGAGCATTCAGAGCAGCCAGAGCGGAGCCCTTAACGATCGGAATATCATCGCCCGGGAACTCATACTCAGACAGAGTATCACGGATATCCATCTCAACCAGCTCGAGCAGCTCTTCGTCGTCAACCTGGTCAGCCTTGTTCATGAATACAACGATTGCCGGTACGCCTACCTGACGAGCCAGCAGGATGTGCTCCTTAGTCTGAGCCATCGGGCCGTCGGAAGAAGCAACTACCAGGATTGCGCCGTCCATCTGAGCAGCACCTGTAATCATGTTCTTTACATAGTCAGCATGTCCAGGGCAGTCAACGTGTGCATAGTGACGTGCATCTGTCTCGTACTCAACGTGAGCAGTATTGATTGTGATACCACGCTCTCTCTCCTCAGGAGCCTTATCGATCATGTCATATGCCTCGTACTGAGCCTGACCCTTCAGAGCGAGAGTCTTTGTGATAGCTGCAGTCAGAGTTGTCTTACCGTGGTCAACGTGACCAATTGTACCAATATTTACATGGGGCTTGGTACGTTCAAATTTTGCCTTTGCCATTGGAAGTTTCCTCCTTTAATTACTGTATAACAGCATTATGATATATATATTATACCATATTGCTGTATGAATTGCAAGAGTTTTTTGGAAAAAACTCCTGCAAAATCATATATTTTTTTCTCCTGACAGAAATTACTTCTTGCCTCTGGAGGTCATGATGCTTTCTGCGATGTTCTTCGGAACTTCTCTGTAGCTGTGAGGTTCCATTGCATACTGACCGCGGCCCTGTGTGTTGGAACGCAGCTGGTTGGAATAACCGAACATTTCAGACAGCGGAACGAGAGCATCTACCTGTACAGTACCCGGTCTTGTCTCCTGACCCTGGATCTCACCACGGCGGGAGCTCAGGTCACCGATTACGTTACCCAGATATTCATCGGGAGCGATAACTGCAACCTTCATGATCGGTTCCATCAGGATCGGCTCTGCCTTACGCATAGCTTCCTTGAATGCCATGGAACCGGCGATCTTAAATGCCATTTCAGAAGAGTCAACTTCATGGTAAGAACCATCATACAGTTCAACCTTAACGTCAACAACCTGATAGCCAGCCAGAATACCAGCCTGCATAGCACCCTTGATACCTGCGTCAACAGCGGGGATATATTCCTTCGGAATGGAGCCGCCGACTACAGAGTTTACAAACTCATAGCCCTTGCCGGACTCATTCGGGGATACACGGATCTTAACGTGACCGTACTGACCGCTACCACCGGACTGCTTCTTGTACTTGTGGTCAACGTCTGCATTGCCCTTGATGGTTTCCTTATAGGATACCTGCGGCGCACCTACGTTAGCCTCAACCTTGAACTCACGGAGCAGTCTGTCAACGATGATATCGAGGTGGAGCTCACCCATACCAGCGATGATGGTCTGACCTGTTTCTTCATCAGTCCATGTGCGGAATGTCGGATCCTCTTCAGCCAGCTTTGCGAGAGCTACGCCCATCTTCTCCTGACCAGCCTTGGTCTTCGGCTCGATCGCCAGATTGATAACCGGCTCCGGGAATTCCATGGACTCGAGGATTACAGGTGCATTCTCATCGCAGAGAGTATCACCGGTAGTGGTCTGCTTCAGACCGATCGCAGCTGCGATGTCACCGGAATATACCTTGTCCAGCTCCTTACGGCTGTTTGCGTGCATCTGCACGATACGGCCGATTCTCTCATGCTTGCCCTTTGTAGAGTTGAGTACGCCGGAACCAGCTTCGAGAACACCGGAATATACACGGAAGAATGTCAGCTTACCAACAAACGGGTCTGTTGCGATCTTGAATGCAAGTGCAGCAAACGGTGCATCGTCTGTGGAGGGGCAAACCTTCTCCTCGCCTGTCTCAACGTCGATACCCTTGATGTCATCAACGTCTGTCGGAGCAGGCATATAGTCAACAATTGCATCCAGGAGCTTCTGAACGCCCTTGTTCTTATAGGAAGTACCGCAAACAACCGGTACCATTGTGTTAGCAATACAGGACTTTCTGATGCAGGTCTTGATCTCCTCGATTGTGAGTTCCTCACCTGCAAAATACTTCTCCATCAGCTCGTCATCCTGCTCAGCTACATGCTCCAGCAGGGACTCACGATACTCTTCAGCCTTCTCAACCATGTCTGCAGGAATCTCCTCAACACGGATGTCCTTGCCGAGATCATCGTAGTAAACGTAAGCCTTCATTTCAACCAGGTCAATAATGCCCTTGAAGGTCTCTTCAGCACCGATCGGGAGCTGAATCGGAACTGCGTTGCACTTCAGTCTGTCGCGCATCATTTCTACAACACGGTAGAAGTCTGCACCCATGATGTCCATCTTGTTGACATAAGCCATTCTCGGTACCTTGTACTTGTCAGCCTGTCTCCAAACGGTCTCGGACTGGGGCTCAACGCCGCCCTTTGCACAGAGAACAGTTACAGAACCGTCGAGTACACGCAGGGAACGCTCAACCTCAACAGTGAAGTCAACGTGTCCGGGTGTGTCGATGATGTTAAGTCTGTGACCTGCCCAGTATGCAGTTGTTGCAGCAGAGGTAATTGTGATACCTCTCTCCTGCTCCTGCTCCATCCAGTCCATGGTCGCTGCACCCTCGTGGGTCTCACCGATCTTGTAGTTTACACCGGTATAGAACAGAATACGTTCTGTAGTAGTAGTCTTGCCGGCATCGATATGAGCCATGATGCCGATATTTCTGGTACGCTCCAGTGAACAATCTCTTGCCATAATTCTTCTCCTTTATCAACGGATTTGCATTCTGGCAAATTACCAGCGGTAGTGAGCAAACGCCTTGTTTGCTTCTGCCATCTTGTGTGTATCGTCACGCTTCTTGCATGCACCGCCAACACCGTTGAGTGCGTCAAGAATCTCACCAGCAAGTCTTTCCTTCATGGTCTTTTCGTTGCGCTCTCTGGAATACTTGGTGATCCATCTCAGACCCAGAGTCTGCTTTCTCTCCGGACGAACTTCCATCGGAACCTGGTAAGTTGCACCGCCCAGACGGCGAGCCTTAACTTCCAGCTGAGGCATAATGTTTTCCATAGCCTCTTCGAAAACTTCCAGTGCATCTCTGCCGGTCTTTTCAGCGACAATGTCAAATGCACCATAAACGATCTTCTGCGCTACGCCCTTCTTACCGTCCAGCATCACGTTGTTGATCAGACGTGTTACAAGCTTGGAATTGTATACGGGATCCTGCAGTACATCACGCTTTGCGATTTTACCTCTTCTCGGCATTTCGCTTCCCTCCTTCACATTGATTCGTGAATTCATAGGTACTCGTCCTGTCATCACAGGCACGTCACGCCAACGCAGAGGATTCGCATAATCTATATGAAAATCTCCACATCAGCTGTGGTAATCCTAATTCACTTCGTTAAAATTGATTGCGGCTTGTCAGAAATTACTTCTTCTTACCAGCCTTCGGTCTCTTAGCACCGTACTTGGAACGAGCCTGCTGTCTGTTTGCTACGCCCTGTGCGTCCAGCGCACCACGAATGATGTGGTAACGTACACCGGGGAGGTCCTTTACACGTCCGCCGCGGATCAGAACCACGCTGTGTTCCTGCAGGTTGTGACCGATACCGGGGATGTAGGATGTAACCTCATAGCCATTTGTCAGCTTAACTCTCGCGATCTTACGCATAGCAGAGTTCGGCTTCTTCGGAGTTGTTGTCTTAACAACTGTGCAAACGCCTCTCTTCTGCGGAGCACTCTGGTTGATCTGCACCTTCTTCTTAGCATTGTAACCCTTCTGCAGAGCCGGTGCTGTAGACTTGGACTCCTGCTGCTTTCTGCCCTTGCGCACGAGCTGATTAAATGTCGGCATTGTATTTCCTCCTTTTCAAGAAATGTTATACGATATACAAATATCGCATACCATGATATTATACACCAAAATCCATGGCTTGTCAATACTTTTTTTCTTTTTCGCGGCTGGTGGCTAGAAATGTTTCTGAAAAATCATTGTTGAAATTTGTTGGAATATAACAAATTGAATGTCAGGGGGCTCCGCTGTGCCGCTTTCTTCTCAGACTCCCGCGCTGAATATCAGACTTCTTGCCGCATCCACGATGCCGATATAGCTCTTTCCCGGATTGATCTCCAGCTCCGTGCCGTCGGGGGCATAGAATACGATGGGAGAATAGTCGTCCTCCTTTTCCCAGCGGATGGTCTCCATGCCGCCGCAGGAGATGTAATAGCCGCTACCGCCCTCCAGCTCCACACAACGAAGGTACTGGGTTTCATCCATCCAGCTCATCTCCGTCTGCAGGACAAAAAGATTGGTGAATGCAAGCTGTGTGTTTGCTTTACCGTCCATCTGCGGAGAGCCGTTATGCTGCATCTGATAGGTCTGCGTTTCTGCATCATAAATGAAGCCTGAACTGCTGCTCTCCGAGAACGGGATCACAGCGCGCACGCACACGGATTCCGCCGGTGCCTCGGCCTGCTCCGCAAAGCAGAACTGCGTACTGCGGCTGACCGCATATTTCCGGATGCCATACTGTTCGAGTGCCGCCGGAATATCCGCGCCGCGCAGATAGCCCGTATGCTCGGAGCTGTATTTTCCCACGCGCTCCGGATCGCGGTAAAACAGAATACTGTGCTCCAGATCGCCGCCATCAAAGCGGTCAATGTTCAGACTTGTCAGAATGGATGCCGCATGGAACTGCTCCGCGCCCCAGTGGCAGTAGACTGCATCCATGCCCATCGCAAGCTTGGGGAAATAATAGCGACAGCTGCGCACGGAGCCGACATCTGGCACTGCATCCTGATTGGCATAGACTGCCATCATGCGTGTCACGCCGCCCTCCACGGGTACCTCATACAGCACATCCGCTGCCGCGATACCGTACTGGGGGTACGCCTGCGCCAGATTATTGACCATGACGGCGATCGGGCGTTTTCCGACTGCGCTGTCCGGATAGCCCGACTCCCCGGTCAGGGGGTTGATGCCGTTTGCCGCCGGTGGCTCCGTAATAAGCTCCTCCTCCGGCATGGACGGTTCCGTCCGCGGCTGCTCCGTTTCCTGCTTTGCTGCAGAGGTGTACTTTGTTTCCTTCTCCGGCGCATCCGCCGGTGCCTGTGTCTGCGCACAGCCGGCGGACAGGAGCAGCATGGAAAGCACTGCAATACTGCTGATTGTTCTTTTCATTAAAATTCACTCACCTGTAGATTCTATAATATTCCGGGTTCCGTCCGTTCCATAGGTGCAAAAATGCCGCATTTGTCCGATGGTACAAAATGCAGCATATATACGTCAGGAAATTTGATTGTTTCTACAAAAGTTGTAAAACCACTTGACATTCATTATAAAATGTTATATAATATTTTAATGTATCATAAAATGGAGTGGTATGCACTTTCATCATAAGAGTATATCACATCCGGACGCATTTGTCAAGAGTCCGATGCAAATTTTTTTGATACAGTTTATGTCAATTCCACATGATGACGGCTTTCCGGCATTGATGTGAAAAATTCTAAGGAGGTATCCGCCTATGGTGAATGTGACTGCCAAACAGCTTGGCAAGAATGTCAGAATGAGCTTCGGAAAGATCAATGAAGTCCTCGACATGCCGAACCTGCTTGAAATCCAGAAAAATTCCTACAAGTGGTTCAGAGAAGAGGGTCTGCAGGAGGTCTTCCGCGATTTCTCTGCAACGGATTACAACGGCAATCTGGTGCTGACATTCGTTGGCTATCGCTTTGATGATGACAACCTCAAGTACACGATCGCAGAAGCAAAGGAGCATCAGGCTACCTATGCATCTCCCCTGCGCGTGACCGCCAAGCTCTGGAACAAGGAGACAGGCGAGCTGAAGGAAAGCGAAATCTTCATGGGTGATTTCCCGCTGATGACTGAAAGCGGTACGTTCGTGATCAATGGTGCAGAACGTGTTATCGTATCCCAGCTGGTTCGTTCCCCCGGTGTTTACTATGATATGGAAAAGGACAAGACCGGTAAGGAGCTGTTCAAGTCCACCATTATCCCGAACCGCGGCGCATGGCTGGAATATGAAATGGATTCCAATGATGTGGTATATGTCCGCATCGACAAGAACCGCAAGATCCCGCTGACCACCTTTATCCGTTCCATCGGTCTGGGTACGGATGAGGAGATCCAGAAGATGTTCGGCATTGACGAACGTCTGAATCAGACCATTCTCCAGAAGGATACCACCAAAAATACAGAAGATGCACTGGTAGAGGTTTACAAGAAGCTCCGTCCGGGCGAGCCTCCGACCGTTGAGAGCGCACAGGCGCACCTGAACCTCCTGTTCTTCGATCCGCGCCGTTATGATCTGTGCAAATTCGGACGTTATAAGTACAACAAGAAGCTCGGCATTGCGTCCCGTCTGGCTGGACACCAGCTGACAAAGGATGTTGTGAATCCGAGAACCGGTGAGATCCTGGCTTCCGCCGGTGAGGTTCTCAGCACTGACCGCGCATTTGAGATTGAGCAGGCTGGTATCTATGAGGCATTCATCACCGTAGAATCCAAGGAATACTACCAGAATGAAAAGGGACAGACCTCCATCCGCATGGTAGAAAAGGAGATCAAGGTGCTGGGCAACGGCATGGTCGATCTCGCAGGCTATGTGGATTTTGATCCGCTTGAAGTCGGCATCAATGAGAAGGTTTCCTTTGCAGTGCTGTGTGACATTCTTGAGAACACCTCCCCTGAGGATCTCAAGGCTGTGATCAAGAAGCGCGCTGAGGATCTGGTTCCGAATCACATTACCCTCGATGATATTTATGCAAGCGTGAGCTACTTCCTCAACCTCTGTGAGGGTGTCGGCACGATTGATGATATCGACCACCTCGGCAACCGCCGTATCCGCTGCGTTGGTGAGCTGCTGCAGAACACCATGCGTACAGGCTTTGCAAGAATGGAGCGCACCATCCGTGAGCGCATGAACCTGCAGGCACAGGATATGGACGTGATCACGCCCCAGGCTCTGGTCAACATCCGTTCCATCACCTCCCAGGTGAAGGAGTTCTTCTGCTCCTCCCCGCTGTCCCAGTTCATGGATCAGAACAACCCGCTGGCAGAGCTGACACATAAGCGTCGTCTGTCCGCACTGGGTCCCGGCGGTCTCTCCCGTGACCGTGCAGGCTTCGAGGTTCGTGACGTACACTATAGCCACTACGGCAGAATGTGTCCCATCGAGACCCCTGAAGGTCCCAACATCGGTCTGATCTCCTATCTTGCAACCTTTGCAAGACTGAATGAGTACGGCTTTATCGAAGCTCCCTACCGCCGCGTGGACAAGGAGACCGGCGTTGTCACAGACGAAGTCGTTTACATGTCCGCAGACGTAGAAGATATGTATATCGTTGCACAGGCGAATGAGCCGCTGACTGAGGAAGGCAAGTTTGCCCGTCCCAAGGTCAATGCACGTTACCGTGAAAAGATCCTGGAGTGTGAAAACAGCAAGGTTGACTTCATGGACGTTTCTCCGAAGGAAGTCGTTTCCGTCGCAACAGCGATGATCCCCTTCCTGGAAAACGACGACGCGAACCGTGCCCTCATGGGTGCGAACATGCAGCGTCAGGCTGTGCCGCTGCTCAGAACAGAGCGTCCGTTCGTTGGTACCGGTATGGAATACAAGGCAGCAGTGGACTCCGGTGTCTGCGTGATCTCCGAATCCGACGGTGTTGTTACCTTCGTTTCTGCGGATAAGATCGTGGTACAGGACAGCCAGAAGCTCGACCATACCTATAATCTCATCAAGTTCAAGCGTTCCAACCAGGATACCTGCGTGAACCAGCGTCCGATCGTCAATGTGGGCGAAACCGTCCGCAAGGGTCAGGTGCTTGCGGATGGTCCTGCAACTGCTGACGGCGAGATCTCCCTGGGTAAGAATGCCCTGATCGGTTTCATGACCTGGGAAGGTTATAACTATGAGGACGCTGTTCTGCTGAATGAGCGTCTGGTACGAGAGGATGTCTTCACCTCCATTCATATTGAAGAGTATGAGCTGGAGTGCCGCGACACCAAGCTCGGACCGGAGGAGATCACACGCGACATTCCCAATGTCGGCGATGACTCCCTCAAGAATCTGGATGAAAACGGCATTATCCGCATCGGTGCGGAGGTTCATGCCGGTGATATTCTCGTTGGTAAGGTAACACCCAAGGGTGAGACTGAGCTGACACCTGAGGAGCGTCTGCTCCGCGCGATCTTCGGCGAGAAGGCACGCGAGGTGCGCGATAACTCCCTGAAGGTACCGCACGGCGAAGGCGGTACAATCATTGATGTCAAGACCTTTACCCGCGATAACTGCGATGAGCTGTCTCCGGGTGTCAACAAGCTGGTGCGCTGCTACATTGCACAGAAGCGTAAGATCTCCGTCGGTGACAAGATGGCGGGCCGTCACGGCAACAAGGGTGTCGTTTCCCGCATTCTGCCTGAGGAGGATATGCCCTTCCTGCCGGACGGCACACCGCTGGATATTGTCCTGAACCCCCTGGGCGTACCTTCCCGTATGAACATCGGTCAGGTACTTGAAGTGCATCTGGGTATGTCTGCAAAGGCTCTGGGCTGGCACATCATGACACCGGTATTCGACGGTGCGCATGAGGATGACATCCGTGCCTGCTTCCGCGAGGCAAATGAGCGCAATGCTCCCTACCGTGAGGAGGCATTCGAGCTGAACCAGATGGATAAGGTTATCAATCCCAAGGCTCTGGAAATGTCCGAGGACGGTAAGTTCACGCTGTATGACGGCAGAACCGGCGAACCGTTCGACAACAAGGTAACAGTAGGTTACATGTACTACCTGAAGCTCCATCACCTGGTTGATGATAAGATCCATGCACGTTCTGTAGGTCCGTATTCTCTCGTAACACAGCAGCCTCTGGGCGGTAAGGCGCAGTTCGGCGGTCAGCGTTTCGGTGAGATGGAAGTTTGGGCACTGGAGGCTTACGGTGCAGCATACACACTGCAGGAGATCCTGACTGTCAAGTCCGACGATACTGTGGGCCGTGTCAACACCTATGAAGCTATTGTCAAGGGTCAGAACGTTCCGAAGCCGGGTATTCCGGAATCCTTCAAGGTACTCATCAAGGAGCTGCAGTCCCTCGGTCTGGATGTCAAGGTACTTGACATCAACCAGGAGGAAATCGACCTCAAGCAGCATTTTGATGAGGATGATGATATTCCGATGATGCCGGCAGGTGATTTCTCCGACGAAATGACGACGGATGAGCACTCCGATATCAGCGATTTTGAAGAAGCAGGCTACCGTACAGGCGATATGGAAGACGGCGATCCGTGGGCGGATGACGATGAGGAGGATGGAATCCCCGCTGTCTTTGATCTGCCGGACGAAGATTAAGTTCGTTTTATCCATTCTGCGGCAGCCAGCTGGCTGCCTGCAGTTCCCCATCTTGTTTTAGGAGGTAACGGTTTGGAATTTAATACGTTTGAATCCATTCAGATCGGACTTGCTTCGCCGGAGCGCATCAGAAGCTGGTCCTATGGCGCGGTAGAACGCCCCGAAACCATCAACTACAGAACACAGAAGCCCGAACGTGACGGTCTGTACTGCGAGCGTATCTTCGGTCCGACAAAGGACTGGGAGTGCCACTGCGGCAAATTCAAGAAGATCCGCTTCAAGGGCAAGGTCTGCGACCGCTGCGGTGTTGAGGTAACACGCGCAAAGGTGCGCCGTGAGCGCATGGGTCATATTGAGCTTGCTGCACCCGTTTCTCATATCTGGTACTTCAAGGGCACACCTTCCCGTATTGGTCAGGTGCTTGAGATCTCTCAGAAGCGTCTGGAGGAAGTACTGTATTTTACCAAGTATATTGTAATCGAGCCTGGCAACACCAAGCTCGTCAAGAACCAGCTGCTCACAGAAAAGGAATACAAGGAAAATCTGGAGCAGTATGAGAACGAATTTATCGCAGAAATGGGCGCGGAAGCGATCCAGCGTCTGCTCGATGAATACGATCCTGCCTGCTATGTGCGCTACTTCACCCAGTATCTCGGCATGATCTCTGAGATCATCGGTATGCCGGAGACACAGGTGCATGATTTCCTGCGCCAGCGCATCTATTATGTAGAGGAAGCCGGTCAGTCCGGTTATGAGAGCAATACCATTGTTTCCTATGCGGACTACAAGGAGATGCTCCTCCCCTACAACCGCAGATGTGAGGATGATACCAACACACCTGCCCGCGTAAAGACAGGCTTCTCCTACATTCTCGAACTGTTCGAACAGCATTTCGATCCCACCGATGAACGCTATGCGGTACTCCGTAAGGAGAACTGGATCAACGATCTGCAGTGGGTATCCAATGACCTGAAGGAAGAGCTGAAGGATCTGCCCAATGGTCAGAAGAAGATCAAGCTCCTGAAGCGTCTGGAGATCGTGGAAGCCTTCCTGAAGTCCGGCAACAAGCCGGCATGGATGGTTATGAACGTGGTACCGGTCATTCCGCCGGATCTGCGTCCGATGGTCATGCTCGACGGCGGCAGATACGCCACCTCCGACCTGAATGACCTCTATCGCCGCGTGATCAACAGAAATAACCGTCTGCAGCGTATGCTGAAGCTCGAAGCTCCCGACATCATCGTGCGCAACGAGAAGCGTATGCTCCAGGAGGCAGTTGACGCACTCATCGACAACGGCAGACACGGCAGAGCCGTAACCGGTCCGAACAACCGCGCACTGAAGTCCCTCTCCGATATGCTGAAGGGTAAGCAGGGACGTTTCCGTCAGAACCTGCTGGGTAAGCGTGTTGACTACTCCGGACGTTCCGTTATCGTCGTAGGCCCCGGACTGAAAATGTACCAGTGCGGTCTGCCGAAGGAAATGGCTCTGGAGCTGTTCAAGCCCTTCGTCCTCAAGCGTCTGGTAGATACCAAGGTCATCGCCAACATCAAGAGCGCGAGAAAGATCGTAGACAAGGCAACTGATAAGAATGTATGGGATGCACTCGAACATGTGATCAAGGGTCATCCGGTACTGCTGAACCGTGCGCCCACACTGCACCGTCTGGGTATCCAGGCATTTGAACCGGTGCTGGTTGAGGGTCGTGCGCTGAAGCTCCATCCGCTGGTTTGTTCCGCGTTCAATGCGGACTTCGACGGCGACCAGATGGCGGTGCATCTGCCCCTGTCCGCTGAGGCACAGGCTGAGGCACGCTTCCTGATGCTCGCTGCCAACAATCTGCTGAAGCCCTCCGATGGCCGTCCGGTAGCCGTTCCTTCTCAGGATATGGTGCTTGGTTCCTACTATCTGACACAGCTCAGACCCGGTGCCAAGGGTGAAGGCAAGTGCTTCCGCGACATCAACGAGGCTCTGATGGCTTATCATGAGGGTGATGTTTCCCTCCATGCGCCGATCAAGGTGCGCATCACTAAGGATGTCGCTGAAAAGAAGCTCTCCAAGATTATTGACTGCACCATCGGCAGACTCATCTTCAACGAAAATATTCCCCAGAACCTGGGCTATGTGGACAGAACCAATTCTGACAAGCAGTTCGATTTGGAAGTATCCTTCCTCGTAGGCAAGGGTAAGCTTTCCGAGATCATCGAACGCTGCATCCGCATCCATGGTACAACTACCACCTCCGAGGTGCTTGACAAGATCAAGGCTCTCGGCTTCAAGTATTCCACACGCGCTGCCATTACAGTAGCCGTATGTGACGCTTCCATCCCGCCGCAGAAGAAGGATATCCTGGCTGCTGCTGACGCTGAGATCGAGGAGATCACAGAGGAATACGAGTATGGTTATATCTCCTCCGCGGAGAAGTCCAACCGCGTCATCGAGGTCTGGAACAAGGCAACGGATGATGTTACCTCTGCACTGAAGAAGAACCTCGACCAGTACAACCCCATCTTCATGATGGCGGACTCCGGTGCGCGAGGCAGTATCTCCCAGATCCGTCAGCTCGCTGGTATGCGCGGACTGATCGCCAATACCTCCGGTACGACCATCGAAATTCCGATTCGTGCGAACTATCGTGAAGGTCTGAACATTCTGGAATACTTCATCTCCTCCCGTGGTGCGCGTAAGGGTCTGGCAGATACCGCGCTCCGTACTGCGGACTCCGGTTATCTGACCCGCCGTCTGGTTGACGTTTCTCAGGAAGTGATCATCCGCGAGCAGGACTGCGGTACGGATGATGGTATTGAGATCTACGAGATCCGCAACGGCAAGGAAATGATCGAGCCGATGACCGAGCGTCTGGTCGGCAGATACCTCTGCGAAGACCTGCGCGATGCTGAGAGCGGCGAAATGGTCGTTTCCAAGAACAAGCTCATGACCGAAGCAGATGCACAGAAGGTCGTGGATATGGGCATTGAGCGCATCCGCATCCGTTCTGTACTGAGATGTAAGGCAAAGCAGGGCGCATGTGCAAAGTGCTATGGTGCAAACCTTGCCAACAACAACCTCGTGGCTGTCGGTGAGGCAGTTGGTATCATCGCAGCGCAGTCCATCGGTGAGCCTGGTACACAGCTGACCATGCGTACCTTCCATACCGGCGGTATCGCGAACGCAGAAGATATTACACAGGGTCTTCCCCGTGTCGAGGAACTGTTCGAGGGCAGAAAGCCCAAGAATGCGGCAATTATTGCAGGCATTGACGGTATTGTACACATTCAGGAGGTCAAGACGACCCGTACCCTCATTATCAGAGGCAATGACGGCAATACCGAAGAACACCTCATTCCCTACAACTATAAGATCCGCGTCAATGGAGGCGACACTATCTCCAAGGGCGACCGCCTGACCGAGGGTAATGTATATCCGTCCGACATCCTCAACGTACTGGGTACCAAGGCTGTACAGGATTACATCATCAGCGAAGTACAGAAGGTTTACCGTCAGCAGGGTGTAGACATCAATGACAAGCACATCGAGGTTATCGTGCGCCAGATGCTGCGCAAGGTCAAGGTTGACGATTCCGGCAGTGCTGCAGAGGTTCCGGGTTACAGCTACCTGCTCCCCGGCACGCTCACAGACATCCGTGAGGTGGACGCAGTCAATGAGATCATTGAGGCACGCATTGCGAACGGCGAGACCGACCTGAAGCCTGTGACCATCGTTCCGCTGCTCCAGGGTATCACCAAGGCAGCTTCCAGCTCCGACAGCTTCCTCTCTGCGGCTTCCTTCCAGGAGACCACCAAGGCTCTGACTGACGCAGCGATCCGCGGCAAGATGGACCACCTGCAGGGTCTGAAGGAAAATGTTATCATTGGTAAGCTGATCCCGGCTGGTACCGGTATGGATGTTTACAACAATGTTCAGCTCGTCAAGACTGCAAAGTCCGAACCCGCTCCCGAACACAATGTAACTCCCATCGCACCGATGGTATAAGAGAATACAAAATGATCCCCGTTACAAACTGTAACGGGGATTTTTTAGTCAGTATGCAATTGAACTTTTGTCAGCTGAGCGAATTTTTCCAGCTCGTAATTTGGCAGGCAGAAGTAGTATTCTCCCCTTGCATCACGAATGATGATCCGGTGGAAATAGATACTGTAATTATTCGCAGTGTGTTTCTTGACACGGTACTTTTTCAAACTACGAAGCGATCTTTTCTGAATCCATGTCATGAGTCTTCCCTTTTCCTCAGCTTCGATGAAAGAAAGTGATGACCACGGAATTTCCATGACATCGACTGGCGAGGCAACATACAGCATCTGCTCCCGCATGTAGAAGTATACAAAGCAGTTGGTACAAACATAACCTTTGTGATTACCATTTACCCAGCCGTGCTTCTCAATTTTCACCGGATAAATGATTTCCGTTTGCACTGCATCAGATGGAACACCCATATCCTCCCTGCATCGAGCGAGGATCTCATGTTCCTTCTTTTCAGAAAAAAATAGTTTCCTGAGGGGGTGCTGGATTAATGGTACAAAGCCAAAAAACAATAAGCCCAATAACAATAATCCCAAAAGATATGTCAGCAATTGATCCGCACCCAAAGCAGGGCTGAGAATGCCTGCAAAAAGAATGAGTAACCAAATTAAACTACTAATCACATTACAGCAAAAGGAGCGGTTGTCAAATTTCTTCAATTCCGCTGTCATTTCCGGGCTGAGCCTTCGTTTCAGAAAATGCTGTGCGGCATAACACTCTGTTCCGTCTTCGAATTTCACACGTTCATACAGATACTGCATACTTTCCTCCCTACAAAAAAGGACGGTTCTCACGAACCGCCCTTTACTTTTAGAATGCTTTCAAGCCATGCAAAGCTTATGCAAGCTCAGCGAAGTACTTGATGGTTCTAACCATCTGGCTTGTGTAGGAGTTCTCGTTGTCATACCAGGAAACAACCTGAACCTCATACAGACCATTGCCCAGATCGCAAACCATTGTCTGAGTAGCATCGAACAGAGAACCGTACTTCATGCCGATAACGTCGGAAGAAACGATCTGATCCTCGTTGTAGCCGAAGGACTCGGAAGCAGCAGCCTTCATAGCAGCGTTGATGCCGTCCTTAGTTACGTTCTCGCCCTTAACAACAGCTGTCAGGATGGTTGTGGAACCTGTCGGAACCGGTACACGCTGTGCAGAACCGATCAGCTTGCCGTCCAGCTCAGGAATTACCAGACCGATAGCCTTAGCAGCACCTGTGGAGTTCGGAACGATGTTTGCAGCACCAGCTCTTGCTCTTCTCATATCACCCTTTCTGTGCGGGCCGTCGAGAATCATCTGGTCGCCAGTGTAAGCGTGGATTGTGCTCATGATACCGCTCTGGATCTCTGCATAGTCATTCAGTGCCTTAGCCATGGGAGCGAGGCAGTTTGTGGTGCAGGATGCAGCGGAAATGATGGTGTCCTCAGCAGTCAGGATGTTCTCGTTTACAGAGAATACAACTGTCTTTGTAGCCTTGTCAGCCGGAGCAGAGATAACAACCTTCTTTGCGCCTGCGTCGATGTGAGCCTGTGCCTTGTCCTTGGAGCAGTAGAAACCTGTGCACTCCAGAACAACGTCAACACCCAGCTCGCCCCAAGGCAGCTCAGCAGCGTTGGGCTTTGCATAGATGGTCAGAGTCTTGCCGTCAACTGTGATTGTGCCAGCCTCATCATCAGCTGTTACAGTGTGCAGATTCTCACCGATCTTACCGCAATAACCGCCCTGTGCTGTATCGTACTTCAGCAGCTGTGCGAGCATGGAAGGCTTTGTCAGGTCGTTGATTGCAACTACCTCATAACCTTCTGCACCGAACATCTGTCTGAAAGCCAGACGGCCGATTCTACCAAAACCATTAATAGCAACTTTTACTGACATTGGATATACCTCCTAAGTTTTTATACTCTTATTTTACACCATTTTCAGAAAAAATGCAAGTCCTTTGATACAAAAATATCAATTTTTTCATACTTTCCGTCATTTTCGATATTTCTGTATCTTTGTAAATACACTATTTGTATGTTTTGTACAAGGTTTTGCATGATTTTGAGAAATCTTGTTTCTCAGCTTTACATTTCCGGCGAAAAAAGGTATAATGATTCATACGATCATCACACAGAAAGGAACGGTGGACAGCATGAAGCGCATGACATCCTTCAGCGCATTGGACATCATCAACAGAGTCATTGACGAACAGGTACAGGAGGGCGATCTCTGCATCGATGCAACAGCGGGACGGGGCTTTGATACGCTGCATCTCTGCCAGCTTGTCGGGGACAGCGGACATGTTACGGCATTCGACATTCAGCAGGAGGCTGTGGACAGCACAAAGGCTCTTTTAGAGGAACACGGCGTAGCCCACCGGGCGGACGTACTGCGGATGAGCCACAGCGAGATGGATACGCTGTTCAACGAGGAAAGCGTGTCCATGATCACCTTTAATTTCGGGTGGCTGCCGAAGGGGGATCATACCATCAACACCAAAAAGGAAACAAGCATTGCCGCCATTGAAAAGGGCTTGCGGCTCCTGAAAAATGGCGGCATTATGACGCTGATCATTTATTACGGCAGAGAAACGGGATTTGAGGAACGCGACGCGATCCTTGAATATCTGCCGACGCTGGACAACCGGAAGTATACGGTCATTGAAATGCCGTTTGTCAACCGCACCAATTGTCCGCCGATTCCGATTGTGATTATTAAGGATCATTGCTGATAACGAATGGTGAGTTCAGCTTGTCGAAAAAGTCTTTTTTCTGGAGTTAGCACACCAGAGCTGCCCCCACCCCCTCCCCGAGGGGAGGGGCTTTTGTAGGAAGCGGCTGCGCCGCCTCCACCGCCCAAGGGGCAAAGCCCCTTGGAACCCCTTTTTGGGGGCTGCCGCGCCCTTGCCCCCGCCTAAGTTGATGACATTGCCAAAGGCTCTCGCCTTTTGAAACCATTTATGCTCCCCATCATTCCGTA
>JAZNKY010000006.1:0-9677 GCA_045578805.1 Oscillospiraceae bacterium | reverse complement strand
GTACCGTTGGCCAGAGCATCCACAAACTGGTCGATCTCCAAGGTAATGTTGTGGTTATTGATCTCAACGGGGATCTGCTTGGGAACTGTATAGGGGCGCTTGCCGTTGATGCGCTCACCGTCACCTACCTGATAGATGGTGATGGTAGGAGACGTGTTGTCGCAAATGATGGTGCCGGTGGTGCCGTAGAAGGCAGAACGCATGGTGTAGTCCCGCTTGCAGCCGATGGAGGTAAAGACCTTGCCGGACACATTGTTGGGGAATTGCATAACGGCAATTGTGCAGTCATCCACGGGCCAATCTGTAAGACACTTGTGGTTGGCATAGGCAAAGACCTCGGTGGGATCGCCTGCGATCCAGCGCAGCAGATCCACGGCGTGACAACCACCGCCGATGATGCCGTGACGCTCGGGGGTGACACGCCAGTCATTGGCACCTCTTGCGACAGCATAGTCGTGGGCATACTCGCTTTCCACAAAGAACAGTTCGCCGATGGCGCCTTCGTCAATGAGCTTTTTGGTCAGCGCGAAGGCAGGTGTGCAGCGGCAAACCTGTCCGATCATCAGCTTTCGCCCGGATTCTTTCTCAGCTTTCATCATGGCTTCACACTCTTCCATGGTCAGCGCCATGGGCTTTTCACAAAGGACATCCTTGCCGGCGCGCAGGAACGCTTCGGTCACCTCAAGGTGCAGCTGATCGGGGAGGACGATCACTGCTGCGTCGATCTTGGAATCGTTGACAAGTGATTTGTAGTCAGTAACTGCTACGGGAACATCATACTTTTCCTTGCAGGTTTGCAGCGTGGTCTCGTTGATATCACAGATGGCATAAAGCGCAGCGGTTTCCTTAGCCTGGATGCCGCGCATATGGTACTCGCCCATAGCACTGCAGCCGATGACTGCGAACTGAAGTTTCTTGGTTTCCATACGGACCATCCTTTCATTATTTTAGCAAATTTCATTATAATCATGCGTGTGCAGAATGGAATACATAAATGTTTGCAGTATTCTTCAATTTGTTTGATTGTGCATTGCGATAATTGGATTTGTATGGTATGATTAGTTAAAATGTTGGGAGGTGATCTCGTGATCCGTGAAATAAAGAGCAATCGCAGGGAAGAGGATCTGCATCTTTGCTATGGCGGCTGGGACCGGGATCTGGAACCGGGAATACGATATGGTCCCGTTATCCGCGATACCTACATCATTGAGTGCTGCACGGGCGGATACGGTTCCGTGATCATTAACGGCACGGAATTTCCGGTCAAAGGCGGTGACTGCTATATCCTTCTGCCCGGAGATACGGTGATCCACACGGCGGACACCGTAGAGCCGCGACGAGGCGTTTTCTGTTCCATTGACGGTCTGCGCGCCGGAAGATATCTTGCTGATGCCGGTATCACATCCCGTACTCCCTTCGCGCCGAAGGAAGCATTCTCCTCCATCACGGAATTGGTGGAGAAACTGGTGCTGATGAAGGACGCAACGGATGCTGGCGCCGGATTGCGAAGGCTTGCGTGTATGTATGAGATCTTTGGCACGCTGCTGTACTATTCCGGTGCAGCTCCGGAAAAGAGTGACGTGATCCGCAAGGCGATTAATATTATGGAAAACTGCTATCACGAACCGCTTACGGTGGAAGGAATCGCATCAGAAGTTGGTCTGGAGCGTTGTTACTTTTCTACGCTCTTTAAATCCCAGATGGGAATGTCACCGTATCAGTATCTGACACAGCTTCGAATTCAAAAAGCATGCTTGCTGATGGATCACACGCACTGCAGCGTGGCTGCCGCATCTGCCTCTGTTGGAATACCTCCGGAGAACTTCTCAAGACTCTTTAAAAAATGGATGAAGGTAACACCGGCCTCCTACCGCAACAGAATGCGCGGTAAAGAAACGACGAAAGAGACTCCTTGACAGTGCTTGCCGGGTGGTGTTGGAATATAGCTGAATTTCGTAGAAATGTTGGTGTTTTGTCATGAACGAACACAATCTGCTGCTTAATATCTTCCTTGATTTTGGCGAAGCGATGCTGGGCGCCGGCGGTGAGATCGGCCGTGTCGAGGACAGTATCTCCCGGATGGGTGTGGCATACGGCGCGATCAAGTCCAACGTTTTTATCATTCCTTCCAGCATTGAATTGACGATCACCTTTGCGGATGGAAATACTGTGACCCGTACCCGCCGCATTCGTACTTCTCCCAGCACGGATTTTCGAAAGCTGCAGGCGCTGAATGCCTTGAGCCGTCGCTGCGCTGTGGATCGGCTCAGCGTGGATTTGCTGCGCCAGGAGATCACAATGATCGAAACACAGGATCCGCCTTCCTACAAGAATTACATCGGCTCCATTCTTGCTGGCGGCGCATTCTGCATGTTTTTATGCGGCACGCTGCTGGATGCGCTTTTTGCCTGCTTATTTGGCGCGCTGATCTGTTTCCTGCAGTATAAGCTGGCACCGTTGACACCGAACAAAATATTTTTTCTGTTTGCCGGTTCTCTTATTACCGGTGTCGCGATATGTCTTGTCGCAAAGCTCGTTCCGGGACTGAATATTGACAAGATCATTATCGGCGATATTATGCTTCTGATCCCCGGTATCGCCATTACAAACGCTGTCCGGGATACGCTGATCGGTGACACCATATCCGGAATTACCAAGCTGGCGGACAGCCTTGTATGGGCGGCTTCTCTGGCTGCCGGCATTATGACCGCTATCTTCCTGTTTGCGAGGTAAGCCATGGAAACATATTTGATTCAGTTAATTACGGCTACCATTTCGCAAACCGTGCCAGACTCAAAGTCCGTAAATAACAGATGACCCTCTCCAGAACGGAGAGGGTCATGTTTATGTGCTGAATTTATCTCTGAATTCAGATGGCGACAGGCCTGTTTCCTTGCGGAAGGTTCGGCCGAAATTACTGTGGTCACTGAAACCGCAGGCAGCGCAGATGCTGCTGATGGGCCAATCGGTTTCGATCAAATAGTGTTTCGCGGCAGAGATCCGATAGGCTGTAAGATAGGAGATTACAGAGCAGCCGGTGATCTGCTTAAACATATGGGAAAGATAGGAAGCGCTCAGATTGAACTGTGCGGCAAGGGCATCCAGCTCGCATTTGGAAGCGAAGTTTTCCTCAAGATACTGCCTGACTTGTCGGATCAGCTGTAGATTTCCGGCGTTATCCGGGATCGATTCCGGATACTGGCGGCTGTAAAGCACCAACAGCTGTGACAGTAGACTCAGAAGCATTTTATCCCTCATAGGCCGATTCTCTTCGGATTCTGTGGCCATTTGCTGAAGGATCCGCACAATTTCCGGGCATGGCATATCCGCTGCATGGCGGAAATGCTTTGGCCTGTTTGTCAGCGGCGACAGCAATCGGTCACCGAGGAGCGTATTGTAGCCGTAGATATTTGGAGAGACCATTACGGTATAACGGGCATACTCCTCACTTTGAATCTGGATTTCGTGGTTTTCAAGCCGCCCGATGAGGATCATCGTTCCTTCAGTTGCATCGTATTGGGTGCCGTTTACAGTTACGCAGGCGCTGCCGCGAACCACATAGATCAGCTGGTAGCAGTCATGAAAATGGGAAGAGAGGGGATGGATCTGTTCAGAATATTTGGCTGTGATCAGTTCCTGCTCCATAAAGGCTCATTCCTTTTCGATGGTGATGGTAACGGTGAGGTTTCCCGCTTTCTCTGCGCGGAAGATCTGGTATCTGCCGTTGCGGTTGGTACAGATATTTCCGGTGTCAACGATTTGTCCGTCGGTGCTGTAACAGCATCGCCACCCATCGTAATGCACGGTCAGACTGCTTTCGCTGGACTCGATCAAGGTTTCTTTTGCCCCGTCGAAGGCAAAAGCCGGCAGCATCAGACCGGTTGTTCCACTGCTTTCGGTGGTGATGGTGACCCCGGAATTCATGACAAGCCGTTGATGAATGACATCACAGTCCGGCATATGAATGTCCCAACTGGCGTTTACAATGCCGTTTTCGGTACCGTGGGCGCGGATCTCATATTTCGCTTCGGGTGTCAGCGCGTAGTGCCAACTGCCGTCATAAATGCCCGGGCAGATGGACATTCCGTGTGGATTCGGCTGGCAGGTATTATATTTCGGAGATTCCGACACCGGAACGGAAAGACAAATGGCAGACGGGGCTCCCCGGCGATGGATACGTCCGATACCGGATGCGTCATATTGGGGATTGGCTTCATATTCCAACTCGACGAAGTAATCGCTCTGCTTGCAGAACAGCTTGTGGAACCAAGGGCCGGTTTGCAAAGTGTGGTTGCCACTATCCGCGGGACAAACTGTCGGTTTGATGGTATCATCGGCAAACAGATAGGCGTTGTACAGCATAGATGCGGTGGTGACCATGTACTTATCGTAGTAGGCGTACTTTTCACAGCCGGTCATGCTGTAGATGGGGTAGTAGTTCTTGATGTGATGGAAAGGATTCTTTTCCAGCCAGTTTCGGATGGAGGACAGCGCAAGGTTGGCAGCAGCCTTATAAACGCCCGCAGAGTCCAGATCGCCGTCTTGCTTGCAAAGGTGTGCCTCGTACTCGAAGATGGCAGCAAGATGCGCCTCATTGTGAAGGAACTGGCTGCTCCGACCTCCGAAAGCCAGTTCACCGGTGACGGACTGCATGTGAAGGGTCAGCTTTGCGGCCTTGCGCAGATTCTTCATCAGCTGCTCCTTGTATTGCCCTTTATAACCGAAATACAACACATTTGCCAGCTGCAGACGGGTCACTGTGTCGTAAACCATGGGCTCATGAGGGTCACGGTACATTCCGTTTTCCTCAAAGGAAAACATTTGAGAGGCGACTTGATTGTCGATATAGGCTGCGGTGCTGGCGAGTCCCATGTAGTTGCGGATCTGCTCAGAAGCGGCATTGAAGGCTGCCCAGTTGCCGATCCGAACCGCCGGGGTTGGAGATACGACATGATAACAGCTTGCAGGATCCACAGACGCGATGGCGCGCTTCCAACGATCGAGAGTTTCCGTCGGGAAGAGGTCAGTCTTTTCCAGCTCCAGAATGCACCAGCACAATTCCTTAACAGAGAAATCGTTGCCGCGATGCTCGCAATCCGGTGCCGGGACGGGCAGATCGCGACTGCAAAGATCCATGATCTGCACAAAGTATTCTTTCAGATCCAAAAGCCTGCCGTTGGCCAATAATACGCCGATATTGGCGCCCAGACGGGGAAAGCCATGCTCCCATACACCACGCTGGCGAACTTTTCCGATGTAATCTTCGATCTGCTGCGCGCAGTAGGCGGAAACTACCTGCTCCATAAGATCGAGATATGCGGTTTTACTCATGCCATGACCTCCAGCATTTGCTCGGTTACTTCGTATCTGCGGGGCTTACCGTCTCGCAGCAGAAGGAATTCTTCCCAGATCCACTGCGCCATGCGGCGCACTTCCAAACCGGAAGAGCCGGCAATGTGGGGCGTCAGGATGCAGTTCGGAAGCTGATAGAAGGCAGAATCTTCCACTGGCGGCTCCGGATCCGTCACATCCAGAACGGCGGTCAGATCCGGGCGCTGTGTGAGAACTTCGATAAGATCGCTTTCCACCACTTGCGCGCCACGGCCGGTGTTCAGGAAAGTGGCATAGGGGCGCATGGATGCAAAGTGTTTTTTCGTGTAGATGCCTTTGGTGTGTTCGTTGTTGGCTAGGTGGTTGGAGACTACCTGACAGCTTCTAAAAATGGTTTCCATGTCAGCGATCTGCACGCCAAGTTCACGGGCAAGGTCATCGTCCAGCTCAATGGAGCAGGCAAGAACCGGAAGCTGATATTGCTTCAGTAGTTTGCAGACCAGCCGTCCAATGGTGCCGGTGCCGATGATGCCCACTGGGGCATCGTAATTGCCGGGATACTGCTTGGCGATGGCACGCGCTTTGACAGGATCACCTGCGCTTTGCAAGAGCGATGTGGCAAAGAATCCCTTGTTGGCAAGAATGATCTGGGCGACCGTGTACTCAGCAACGGGCACCGCGTTTGCCATCCATGCACTGAATACCTTGACACCGCAGTGCAGGAACGGCCGTGCAAACTGCTGTACGGAGCCTGCAGCGTAGAAGACGGCTTCCAAATTAGGCAGCAGAGTGCGGATCTCATCCTCCGTAAACACAGGCATTCCCCAAGTGGAGAAGATCCACTTCACATCGCAAAAGGCTTTAGGACACGCGAGAATGTCGTCCTTTGTGTAAAATTCGCTTGCGCAATCCGCCTCGCGGCAAATGACCATTCGCAGCTCCGGCGCGTAAACAGATTCCAGTCTCTCCGGATGTTTTGATAAAAAGATAGCTTTCATACGCATTCTCCTGTCAGTGACTTAAGTGCCTCTGCCTCGGCAGGGAGGGAACGGATGTCATCGTCGGGCATGAACTCCAGCAGCAGTGTATGATCGCCGCCGATGGTGCGGAGATAGGTTTGCCATTCGTCGATACCTGTCCTCAGGGGGTAGCGATTCCGCTCTTTCCACTGGAATACATGGATGTGGGTGATATACGGTTGCAGCGCTTGCGCGTAGCGTATGTTCTCATCCACGGTGCGGAACTGATTTGGCTGCCAGTACATCTGAAAAGATGGTGAATTCACCGCCTGCATCAGTTCCAGAGCGCCGTCAGCGGTTTCGGTGAAGGATTTGATGTGGCATTCCATGCAGAGTGTCACGCAGGAACGCTGCGCAATGGTTGCAGCCTCCCTGCATTGAGAAAACAGCGCTTCTTTTTCGTCATCAGTGTATTTGTCGCTGCTCTTATTTCCGCACCAGAGTCGCAGGAAATTGGTTCCAAGCAGTTTGGCAGCGGAAATGTATGCAGGCAGCTGAGAGATGGGTGTGTCACCCAAGCGGAAATAGGTTCCGTAGGAGCAGCAGCGGATACCGTACTGACGCTGAAGAGAAGCGGTGTAGTGAAGTTTTTCAAGATCATCGCAGGGCGCATGGATGTCGCTGCCCCATTCAATGCAGGAAAGGCCAGCCTCAAGCGCCGCCTTTATGATCTCCTCCGGTTCCAGATGTCGGAAGGAAACGGAGACAAGTCCATTCTTGAACATAGTGCCACCTCTTTTAGTACACATTGTTGTCCTTGCGGTAACGCCGCCAGACAGCTTCAAATACATCCTGCGCCTCCGGGATCGGGCGGGGATCCCGCCAGTGGAAATGGCAGACGCCCTCTGTAAACACGCCTTGTTGGATCTGTTCACAACCGCTGCTCTTTCCTGGAAGGAACCGGAATTGCGGATCAAGGCCGGTGCGCAGTATGCCTTTTTCGTTACAGTAAAGGCTGGAGCCGTAGGTAGTGCCAACGGTTTCCGCGAAGTTGATCATACTGCTCAGCAGTGCGATCTGGCACACCAAGGCATCCCGATATTGATAGACTTTATAGAGATCCTTTGGCGTAGTAATCCGGGTTGTTTCTATGATTTCGTCAAGCTCCAACTGTGTCCGTGAAAGGGCATCCTTCATTACGTCTGTCTGCCGGATTGCTCCGCCGCAGGCGCTCATTCTTGTCCGGATGTTTTGAATTCGAATAGTAGTATTGTCATCCTGACCGGTCACGCATGTAGAAAGCGCATGATGCTTTGCCATAGCTTCATCAGCGATTGCAGCGAATTTCTGCGGATCGCACAGCATTCGCTGGCTTCGGGAAATGTACTGGGCAGCCCGGAGGGAACCAACCTGCCCTGCGTTCAAGGCGCTGCCGCCGGGACGGCTGATGCCGTGGGTACCGGCGCATTCGCCGGCAGCAAAGAGGCCGGAAACCGTGGTTTGCCACCACAGATCCACAGCAATGCCGCCGTTGCATGCTGGGCACATAGCGCGATCTGTAGAAGCTCTCGATGCAGGTCAACACCCTTACTGAGATATAACTCGTATGCCGGCGCATTCATGTGCAGGAGCCGCTGAATGGGCGTGCCGAAAGCAGCACCGTTACTTTCCAGATACGTGAACGCTTCCTGACTCAGCTTGCTGAAGTCGATGCTTTCCAAACCAAATGGATTCGTTCTGTAGTCCAGATAGACCATGCGGCCCAATAGGATGCTCTCCCGGTAGACAAGCAGATCGATGACAGAAGAACCTGTCAAAACTTTACTGCTGTCAAACGGCCACTGGTAGCCTTTGAGGAAGACAGCGTTGAGGGCCTCATAGGGGTCAGTAAAATAGTCCAGCAGGAATTCACACTCATTGCCGTCGCTGTCTACTGATACAAACCGTGGCAGTACCTGCATATAGGTGCCGGATACATTCCAACGGGGCGCGATGGATGCCAGACCGTACTGCCAGTACGTAAGATTTTGAAACTGCGCACCGGCAAGAAATGCCAGAGAGGAGGAGCCTGTGTGGCACTGTGGATATACACTGTCCGCATAGACGCCGGCAGGTCCGCCGGTGGCGAGAATGATATGGGCCGTACGGAACACTACGGTGCGGCCTGTGGCCTTGTCTGTACATAGCAGACCACAGACACCATTCTCGTTTTTCAGGATCTGGAAGGCGTATAGGCCGTCATAAACGGGGATATCCAGAGCAACAGCTTTTCGCTCCAGCGCCTCCGTCATGAAGCGTGATGTCAGCGGTCCGGCAGAGGTGGCTCTCTCGTAGGGATCATGGTCCGTTTTGTAGCCGACATATTCGCCGTAGCGATTGACAGGGAACGGCACGCCCAGTTCGCACAAATTCAGAAAACAGCGGGCCGACAGAGCTGCTTCGCACAGGGCGTTGTCTCCATCGACAGCGCCGAAGCCATACAGATCCTGCGCAAGCTTACGCACACTGTCGGCACCGTTGCCGCCCAAACCAAGCTTGTAGTAGGTCTGTTTATCACTGCCGGTGTTGCGTGAGGTGCCGGAAGAAATACCTTCCGTAACGATGGCGACGGTCTTATTTCCGTCGTCCTTAATGCGGATCGCGGCATTGTAACCTGAGGCACCGGTGCCGATGACGATGGCGTCATAGGAAATGAAATCAGTATTCTTCATAGCTTCACAGTCTGCGGATGTGGAATCCGCCGTCGATGTTGATGGCCTGCCCGGTCATATACGGAAAGCTGCCGCTGCACAGTGTCCATACCGCCTCTGCGATATCCTCCGGCTGACCCCAACGCTTGACGGGCAGAAGGCCGCCGTCAATGAGTCGATCATATTTTTCCTGCACACCGGCGGTCATGTCCGTTGCGATAATGCCGGGACGGATCTCATTGACGGGGATGCCGTATTCTGCCAGACGGTCTGCAAACAGGGAAGTGATCATAGAAACGCCGGCTTTGGAGATGCAATACTCTCCGCGGTTGACGGAGCTGGTGTACGCAGACAGAGAGGAAATGTTCACGATGCAGCCGGTACCGCCGCGGATCATCTCCTTTGCCACACGCTGGGTCAGAAACAGCGTGCCCTTGGTGTTGATGTTCATGACATAATCGTAGCTTTCCTCTGTCATTTCCAGCAGGTCCGCCCGTACCTTCGGTGCTACGCCGGCAACGTTTACGAGGATATCGATGTGACCGTAAAGGTTCATTGCGGTATCCACAAGTCGGTTTCGATCCGCTGCGGAGCCAATGTCGCCGCTGATATAGGTAAAATTCGCACCGAGGTCCTCCATTCGTTCCCGTCTCGAGATTCCAACGACGTGAATGCCCTGCGACAGCAACAGCTTGCA
>JAZNKY010000005.1:0-1752 GCA_045578805.1 Oscillospiraceae bacterium | reverse complement strand
CGCATCTATGCCAAGATGGATGTGAAGAACGTCTCCGACATGCTCCGCAAGGCCGCAGAACTCGGCATCATATAACTGTACCCCTGCGGTAGTAGTACCGCACACCGGCCGGGATGCGAAGCAGGTGGGACCGGCTTCCCGGGACGGCTTTCCGGAGTCGGTTTTTCCTGGTCGGTTTTCCGGAATTGCTCTGCGAGAGGCAAAAACAGCGGGTATTTTCCCTCTCACGGAGCAAAAGGCATAGATAATGCCTGGTTTGCCGTGACTCAGAGGTAAATAACAGCCGTTTTTTGCCTGTGAGGTATGGCTTTTTCTTTTTTTTAGTCGTTTTTCTAAATTTTAGCGAAAGTTTTTCTTTTTTTTGAGTCTCGTAAGAAATGGGATGCTCTACTTTTGAGGAAAAAAGTACCATGAAAAATTACCATTTCTGTATTTCCGGAGGAGAAGAGATTCTGTTCCGCTCCGAGAGCGATTATATCCGCGGTTTCAATACTCTTGCACTTTCCGTGGAAGAGACCGGTTCCCTTTTGAGCGCGGAGGCGTTCATGTCCACTCATCTTCATGTCTGTGTGAGGACGGACGATGTAAATGCGCTTATATACAGGTTCTGGAGATCATACACCAGATATTTCAACAGCAGGTATAAAAGGACAGGCACTTTGGGAGAGAGACCTTTTGTTCTGGAAATCGATGGGTTCCATCATTGGTTGACCGCGATATGTTATGTGATGCGTAACCCGGTGCATCATGGTGTGTCTCCGACTCCTTTCGCATACAGATATTGTTCTGCCAATGCTTTGTTCCGCATGGAGACAGGTAAGCCACGGACATCTGCCGGAATACTTCCCCGCAGGTCCTATTACCGGTATCTTCCCAAGGGTGCTGACTGTCCTGCTCGTTTCGAGATGGATGACAGCGGTATGATCCTGCGCGAGACTGTTCTTGATCTGGCAGATATCGAACATCGTTTTGCGACGCCTCGTGCCTTTCTTTTCTATATGAACCGTCTGACCGGAGAGGAGTGGAAACGGGAGCAGGAGAAGGATGCGACAGAATGCGCTCCTATTACATTGGAGATGATAGAACGGCAGGCAAGGACCGAGACCTTGTCCGAAATGTTGAGGCATGAACACGGGCGGTCGGATTATAAGGCTGTGTCAGATATGGAACTGTGTGAGAAAATAGATGGGGAATTGTTGCCGATATCAGGTAAGGATTCGGTTTACGAACTTTCGGGTCAGGAAAAGCAACTACTGCTGAAGCGTCTCCGTTCGGACTGCAGATTGCCTGAGCGGCAGATCCGGAGATGTCTGGTGATGAAATGACGGAGCCCAGAGGCAAATTTCACCATGTTTTTCCCTCTGGGAGGGCTTTTTAATGCGGATTTTGCCGAAAATAGAGTGCGACAGGTAAAAATCAGCCGTTTTTTGCCTCTGACTGACAAATGTGGTCCGGCCGGCAGCAACCCGCACTCCCGGCAGCAGCCGGCTCTTCCGACTGCACCCCGCACTCCCAGCTGCACCCGCCCCCCTGCAGCAACCTGCACTTCCCTTTGCAGCCGGTCTCCTGATGGGAGAGTGCTGTGCATGCATATAAGCAAGTCCCCCGTCGGGAGGAAAGCATTCCCAAAGTTTCTGCTTTCCTCCACGGCGGGGGACTGTGTCTTTATGTTCAGGATGTCCGTTCATACCTGGCATGAACGGAGTAAGGGGCTTACCAGGCGAAATCGAAGACGATGTCGCGAGGGATGCC
>JAZNKY010000004.1:0-1595 GCA_045578805.1 Oscillospiraceae bacterium | reverse complement strand
GGCAGAAAGAACGAACAAAAAAAGGAACAACACTGCACCGCAGATTGCTCCTGTTCTTTGTCACGATTTCGGTGACGTTGATTTTAGCGTTTACGCTTCTGCTTTCGCTGTTTGGCATTACAGGCAGCGAGAAAAAGGCTGGGGGGGGCCATCTCACCACCGAAATTTCCATTATATCCGATACGATCAGCGAGGATTTCGGCCGCATATCATTGGGCGGCATCGCCATCGCGGAAGATATTGCGGAACGCAGTGACCGGTTCTTTGCGGACAAAGGTATTACCGCTGCGTCCTTTGCGGAGCATCCGGAGCTGATCGAGCCGATGCTCGGCGAGTATATGCAGACATTGATTTCCACCATCAACAACCGCTATTGCGGAGGCGTGTTTGTTCTTCTCGATGCCACTGTCAATCCGACTGCTCCAAATGCCGGCACCGCCAAGGCGGGTATTTTCCTCAAAAAAACGCAGCCGACGCACACCTCTGCCACCGGAGTGGACATCCACTATCTGCGCGGTCCGGCTTCCCTTGCGCGGGATAACGGCATCATGCTGCTGGGACAGTGGCGAATGGAATTTGATGTGAAAGGACAGGATTTCTTTGGCAAGGTTCTTGATACCGCCAGAGCGAATCCGGAGCTTGCACTGTCAAGACTGTATTACTGGAGCGGCCGCATTCTGCTGAAAGGAAACAGCGAATCCGGCTTTATGCTCTGTGTTCCCCTGCGCAGCGAGGATGGTACCGTTTTCGGCTTATGCGGCATTGAGGTCAGTGACCGCATGTTCAAATCCTTTTATACGCCCGAGGGCGGCGATTTTGAGAACATCTTCACCGTCATGGCTCCCCTGTGTGAATCGGGATTCTGCACCTCTGAGGGTCTGATCGCAGGCAACTACTATCTGACCGGTACACATTGGGATTACGATCTGTGTGTCACCGAGAGCCATGATGATTTCATTCATCTGTCGGGCGGCGGAGAGAATTACGCCGGAAAGAGCGATTCCATCCGGCTTTACCCCGGCGGCTCACCTTACGAGGACGAAGCATGGGCTGCCGCCGTTCTGATGCCGCAGGATGTCCTGCACAGCGCGGTCAAGGGCAATTCCGCGTATTTTACGGTTATTGTCGTTCTATTGCTGATCGTCAGCGTTATTGCCTCGGTGGTCATCAGCCGACGCTATCTGCGCCCTGTCAACGACGCACTGGATTCGATCCGCAGCCGATCCTATCATGAGCAGACCAATGTTCCATACTCGGAGATCAGTGACCTTTTTGAGTTTCTTGCCGAAAGCGACCGCGCTCATACGGAAGAGGTACAGCGTCTGGATAAGGAAAACAAAGAGGTCCGTTCCAAATTTGATATGGCGCAGACGCCCATCACCCATCTGGCAGAAGAAAAGCTGCCCGAGGTTGACTCGGATAGCTTTGAGCGGTTCATGCAGTGCCTCTGCACACTGACACCGAAGGAACGCTCGATCTTTGATCTGTATATGGAAGGAAAAAAAGCGAAAGAGATCCTTGTTCTCGCAGATATCAATGAAAACACGCTGAAATATCATAATAAGAATATCTACTCAAAACTCGGTGTAACCTCA
>JAZNKY010000003.1:0-2116 GCA_045578805.1 Oscillospiraceae bacterium | reverse complement strand
CTCACAGCACTCCGCCAGAAATCTACCCAGCCAGTCATTGTCCTCACGGTAATTACCGATCGCATCCTTCACGCACTGCGGCGGCTCAATCTGGAAATTGGCAGTAATGACCTTTCTTGCACCTTCAATCAGCCATGACAGCACTGCGCCGCCTGCGTTATCAATGAGATACTGCGTGTAATTCTTGCGGTCATCTTTGCCGGTGATCTTCGCATGAAATGGAATCACAATCAGTCTTCTCCATGTACCGTCATCAGAGGCAGACACCTTCGGAAGGTGGTTGGTATACAGCACAAGGGTATGGCTCGGCTCAAAGGTAAACGGAGCCTTGAATTTCTTTTCCGCAAAAATGGGGTCCGTGGAACACAGCTGCTTTACAACGGAGGTATTCAGTCTCATGCCTTCCTGTAATTCTGCGGCGATAATGAGTCTCTTACCCTTCAGCTCCGCAAGTTCCGGCTTGACATTTCGCTTGCAGTTGACCGTCAGTGCATCTGCGGACATATTGCCGCTGTAGCTGCCAAGCACCTTGAAGATAACATTCCAGAAGGTAGACTTACCATTTCTGCCGTCACCATAAGCAATAATCAGTGCTTCAATGTAGACCTTTCCGATCAGACAAAGTCCGCAGATCATCTGCACATAGTCAATCAGTTCTGCATCACTGCAGAAGAATTTGTTCACTGCCTCCATCCAGATGTTCATACCCTCATCACTTGGAACGACCGCTGTAATTTTTGTGAGATAATCCGCAGGATCAGTAACCTCCCAGCCGTCAAGACCTTTCTGTAAATCATAAGTGCCGCCTGGTGTATTGAGCAGGAAGGGAGAGTTGTCCAGTTCTTCCGGTGCTTTTTCAAGCAGTGGCTTTGAAGCATCCAGTGCAGAACGGAGACTGCGCATATTGCGGTACTTCATCACAAAGCTTTTGTAACCCTGTGCCAGCTGGTACTTTCTGTATGCCTGTACAGCGTCACCTGTGAGACTGCCGATAAACTTCTTACCGCCATTCTGTGCATCACAGCGGTCAATGCCCATGCTTTCGAGAGTATCCAAAGCCGACTGCATCATTTCCTCTGCTTCACGAAGCTGTTCATCGGTGTGTTCCATCATAGCGGCAATGGCACGCTGCTCCGACTCCACCCAGTAAGTGCCATTGTATCGCAGAAAGTCTGTAGCTGTGGTATAGCAGACCTCATCATCGTACATATCCACAAAGGCACGAGCTTGTCCGATGTCGGAGAAATCGGCAGGAATGAGATTGTGCATCATATTTGCATATTGTTCCGGAGGAATGTAGCCGTCCTGCTTAGCGACTCTTTTTGCAAACTTCGCTGCACTGTTCCAGATAGTTTCAAGTTCCTCGTCCTCAAGAGGCGGATCGCATTCAGCGGCTCTCTCCAGAAACTTTGCATGGGCTTCCTCGCCACTGCCGAAACGCTTCACAAGCTTTCCGGCAAATCGGGAGAGAGTGGAGTTACGCTGTCCGGCAGGAATGCTCTTTTTCTGCTGCATCAGAAGCAGATAGTCCTCAATGTTCAGACTGCCCTCATGCCATACTACCTCTCCGTCAGAGCCGAACAGAAAGCGTGCTGCGTCCAGTGCGTTATTATCAAAGAAAGGGAACTGCTGCTGAATCTTCCTTTTCAGTGCCTTATACGCAGACGCATCCTCATGGACACTGCACGGAAAATACACATGAAATCTCGGTCTTGCAGACTTGCCGTCCTTAGGTTTCATATGATTGCGGCTGAATGTCAGCACATACGCTACATCTGACAGAATCTCATCCAGCTTTTCCGGTGTGATCCAGTCATCAGGATTATCGCTGTGTGCATTGTCGCAATCTAGGGGTGCATTATCCGAAGACAGGAAATTGGCATCACTGCGGCTGTTTCCCTTATATGTCGCACACACATGATCAAATCGTGCAGACTTTTTCATATCACATGCAGAGGTCACAACCACCTGATGCGGATACAGCCGATTTTGCGGATTGCCTGTGCAGTCGGCGGTGTAGATTGTAAATTTCATGCCCTCATCTCCATTTCCTCTGTAAAATATCGGATCTTCATTCCAAGTCGGAGGCCAAGCGGTCTTAGGGAAGACAAAGTGG
>JAZNKY010000002.1:0-72760 GCA_045578805.1 Oscillospiraceae bacterium | reverse complement strand
TAATGAAGTGGAACGTTTTTTCTTGAGACTCAAACGCTTCCGCAGAGTTTTTACACGTTATGAGAAGCTCGATTCGTCTTATCTTGCTTTCGTTTTTCTTGCGGTCATTTTTGATGCAATTTTAATGTGAACAGGCTCTAGATTCTCTCAATGAAATCCCCATGTTCTGGCATACGACCGATGTCCCCGGCAAGGGGCTTGCCTACTGCGGCATCACACTCATTCCCCCCGATGCCAGCCGTGAAATGCTGGAAGTGCTGCCGGAAACTACGGAGCTTGCCGCATTGCGAAAGCTTCTGGAAACGGCGTGTGCTGCGGGGAAATGGGTGATACATTTTGGGATCTGATCCTGCATAACATAACCCGAACAATCCCCGCATAGAATGGCAGTACAACCCGTACTGCCATTCACTTTTTGAAGAAAAGATTCTGCAAAATTTGCCCCACCCCCTGCCCCCCTCCCCAAAGGGGAGGGGGATTTGGAGGGGGCTGCCGCCCCCTTTCCCCGCCCTCTTGCAGAGAGCTTTTTCAACTGACTGTGGCAGTACAACCCGTACTGCCATTTTTCTGATTCCGGAGGTCTTGCCCATGCAAAGAAATATCATGAAAGACACCATCCTGCTCACCGTCATACAGATGACGCTTGACGGGCTTGCGTTATTGCTCAATGTCTTTATGACAAATGCCCTCGGCACGGAGGCGATCGGGGTACTGTCGCTCACAGGCTCGTTCTTTTCCCTCGCATCCGTCACCGCAAGCGGGAATGTCTTTCTCTGCGCCAGCCGCTTTATCTCCGAGGAGCTTGGCAAACCGCAGAGCAGTCCGCGCCGGGTGCTTGCCTACTGCATGGGGGTGGGGCTTGCTCTAAGCGTGGTGGTCGCGGCGGTGATCGTTCTGTTTGCGCCGTTTTTCAGCGTGAAATTTCTGCAGGACACGGAGCTTTCAGCCCCCATCCGGATGATGGCGGCTTCCCTTCCCCTGCTGACCGTGACCGCCTGTATGCGGGGGTATTTCAACGCCTGCTGTCATGCTAAGATCTGCGCTGTTTCGGATGCCATCGGCTTCATTGTCCGCTGTGCGCTCATGGCTCTTACTGTGTGGTGGATCACGCCCGTATCAAGTGCGGCAATCTGTTATATGACAGCTTTCTGCACCGTGGGCGGTTCGCTGGTGACGCTGGTTTATCTGCTGTGTGCGTTCCGGAAATACCGCATCCCCGATACCGGAACGGTTTCGCTTTCTCTGCGGAATTATATTACGCTCGCCGTTCCGGTCATGCTCGGCAGTGCGCTGACATCCATCCTGAGTTCTGCCAATGACGCGCTCGTGCCGATCACCTTACAGCAGGCGGGCAATTCTACCGGAGAAGCGTTAAGCCAGTTCGGCATTTTTGAGGCGATCATCATTCCGACGCTGTTTTTCCCGTCCACGATCCTCTGCTCCCTGTCGGGGATCCTGGTGACGGAAACCGCCAGAGAATCCGCCGCCTGCAACAAGATCCGCATTACGAATCTTTCTGAAAAGGTCATCCGGCAGACGATCGTATTTGCCGTATTTGTGACGGCAGTTCTGCTCCTGTTCGGGCATGAGATCGGGAAACTGCTGGGCGGCGGTGAAATCGGCGGCAGGATGATCGTTCTGCTCGCGCCGGTCGTTCCGTTCATCTATCTGGAGATCGTGCTGGAAAGCATCATCAAGGGGCTGGGAGCACAGGCATTCTCGTCGCTCAATTACCTGGCGGAATACATCATCCGCATTTCGGCGGTGCTTGTGTGCATTCCCCTGTTCGGATTCTACGGCATCGTGATCTCCTACTATGCAAGCAATGTCTGCGGCAATATCGCGCGGCTCTGGATGGTCGTGAAGAAAACCGACATTCGTCCGCGCTGGGAAAAGCTGCTTGGCATTCCGGTGTTTGCGGCGGTGTTTTCGATACAGATGCTCAATGCAGGCTTTGCTCTCCTGCGGATTTCGCCGGATGCAGGAATCGTGCAGATGTGCATTTATGGTGCGCTCTTGGGCAGTTTGTATCTTATGGTGCAGAAAATGCTCTTTTCGCTCGGACATCACAAAACAAGGCTTCCCGAATCCGCCTGATTCGGGAAGCCTTTGTATTTAGAATAAAATCTAAAAACTATTTAGATAAATTTCTAAATACCGCTTGACAAACCTCCTCAAGTGTGCTATACTGTATTTAGACAAAAATCTAAATAACAAAACGGAGGTATTTCTTATGGTAAGCACATTATCCATCGTCTGCATGTGCATTGCACTTGTGACGACAACAATCGTACCCATCGCCATCATGATCTGGTACTGCATCCGACATAAAGAGGAAAAGGTCTGGATCGCAGCGCTGATCGGAGCAGCGGGATTTTTCGTACCGCAGATGCTCATCCGTGTTCCGATCCTGAATCTGCTCTCGATGAACGAAGGGTACATGGCATTTGCGGAAAATCATTATCTGATCTACGCAATTTTGATTGCGGCAACCGCTGGACTGTTTGAGCTTGCCGGAAGATTCACGACCGCAAAGGTCCTCGACAGAAAGGGCATCACCCTTCACAAGGCAATGGCGGCAGGTCTGGCACATGGCTGTATTGAAGCCGTGGTCGTGGTCGGACTTCAGTACATCAACAATATTCTGTACGCCGTGATGATCAACACCGGCACATTCGATGCACTCGTTGCACAGACGGCAGCACAGGCAGGCGTGGATGCCGCACAGTTTGATGCACTCAAGGATAGTCTTATCAACACCGCCGCACCGATGTATCTTCTGGGCATCTGGGAACGTGCCATGACGATCATCCTGCATCTCTTCCTCAGTATGCTGGTATGCTATTTTATGGCGAAAAAGCGTCCGTTCGTGGGCTGTGTGATATGCCTTGCGATTCATACACTTGTGGACAGCATGGGAGTCATCGTACAGGGACTTGCGACACCGTATCTGGGCGAGGTCATCAGCATGAATATGATGTATGTGCTGGTCGAGGGCATTCTTACGGTAATTGCAGCCGGCTGTATTTTCAGCATTCTGAAACTCCGGAAGAAATGGAGTGGATTGCATGAGTGATGTCTGGGGCGCACTTGCGGATGCGACAAGACGTGAGATTCTCACGCTCCTGCAGAAGCAGGACATGACTGCCGGAGAGATCGGGGAGCACTTCGATTTTTCGGGAGCGACGATTTCGCATCATCTGAAAATACTCAAAGAAGCAGAGCTTGTCCGCACGGAGCGGCAGGCACAGAAAATCATTTACAGCCTGAACACCACGGTTTTTCAGGAATTTCTGAAATCCATGATGGGCATGTTCGGGGCACAGGAGGAACACCATGAAGAACAATAAATTTATGATCATCAGCTTTGCATTCTCCATTCTCAATCTGATTGCGACGCTCATTTACATCCCCACACTGCCGGATATTGTACCGACGCATTTTGATGCGAATTTTCAGGTAGATGCCATCGGTTCAAAATGGGTGATGCTGATTCCGGCATTTCTGCCGCTGCTGGTTTCCATCGGCATTCTGCTGGAGCTGAAGCTGCGCAAAGAGGACTACCCGAACCGCAAACCCTTACAGATCACGATGCTGATTCTCACGGTATTTTTCATCTGTGTGAATATCTTTCTGCTCTGGACAATGCAGGGTGAAGCGGTGATCGGCGCAAAAATGGAGCATATGCCGCATCTTGGATACCTCCTGATACTCGCATTCGGGCTGCTGTTCATTGCCATGGGCAACTTCTTCCCGATCATCACGCAGAACAAGACGCTCGGCATCAAGATTCCGTGGACACTGAACAACGAACAGTGCTGGAAGCTGACACACCGGTTCGGCGGTAAGGTATTCGTCATTGCCGGATTCCTGCTGGTTTTCATTGACATCATCGGAATGTTCGCCGAACTCTCGCCGGAATGGCTGCTGATCATTTTTTGGGTCATTCTGACAGCAATCGTTGTAATCCCTGCCATCTATGCGTATCAGCATCGGAATGATTAAAGGGAATCTCTAAAAAAAGACGGTATCGCCCATTTGCGGACGATACCGTTTTGTGTTATCTGGATATTTTCAGACTTCTGATACAGCAGTTATTGCCGAATGCAATGCGCAGATCGTGACAGCCGGAAACCTTTAGCGGGACTGTGTAGGCATGGAAATCTGTGAAGCCGTCGGAGGCAAGGGCGGTGAGTTCTGCATAGGGTTCGCTCTCCTGATCAAGATATACACGGATCGCTGCATTTTCGCATGGCACGGATACCCACAGGGTCAGGGATTTTGCATCCTGCATATCCACATTCTGGTATACCAGTGTGCTTGCCCAGCCCATGCTCCGAACATGAGTCACGCCGGAAAGGGCATCTGTAAAGATCTCGGTGGCATCTTCACGGTCATAGAGCTGTGCGGCGGTTTCCTTGGTGAGATCTCTGGGTGGGATGGTTTCACCCGTGATTGTGAGTGTTTCCGTCATCCGGATGTCGAGGGACGATGCACCGATCATGAACGTATAATCACCGCTTTCCAGACAGAATTTCTCTCTGGATACGTCATAAATCTCCAGTTCACGCAGCGGCACGGCGATCTCACAGCGCACAGTCTCCCCTACTTTCACATGGATACGCTTAAATCCGCAGAGCTGGCGCAGAGGTCTTGCGATTCTGTGGGATTTTGCACGGAAATACACCTGCACCACCTCGTCACCATCCACGGAGGAGGTATTCGTGACATCGCAGGAAACCAGAATTTCCGCATCATTCCGGACAAAATCGGCATTGCTGTAGGTAAACGCACTGTAGCTCAGACCGTAGCCGAACGGATACAGGGGCGTTCCGTCAAACCAGCGGTTGGTCATTTTATTTTTCATGATGTCATAATCCTTGATGTCCGGCAGGTCTTCATCGCACGCATACCATGTCTGCGGAAGTCTTCCGGCAGGATTATTTTCTCCGAATAATGTCGCAGTCGCCGCATGTCCCAGCTCCGGTCCTGCGTGGGAACTCCAGAGGATCGCCGCAGGGGGATATTCCCCGAAATCAAACGCAAACGGATAACTCGAAGTCATGAGCAGAATGGTGTTTGGGCAATAGGGTACGAGGTGATCGAGTGCCTCCTGCTGTACCATCGGCAAACGGATGGTCTTTCTGTCGTAGCACTCCCTTGCCACCTGTTCGGGGTCGTTGCCGGCGCAGTAAATGACGGTATCCGCACGGGTTGCAAGATCCAGCAGGCGCACCTTGCCGCTGCTTACCCGATGCAGCGCAAACATCACGGATTCATCCGGTCGTGCCTTTCTGCGTGTGATCAGGCGGTTGTTTTCATCCAGTGCAAACTGTCTGCCGTGGAGATAATCGGAAAGGATGATTTTTCCTGTGCGGCTGTGGCAATCCACATGGAGCGTTTCCGGCGTGAACCACGCATAGACCAGTGTGCTGCCATATTCGGGAATGTCTTTTTCCCCGAGACGCAGGAATCTGCCGGTTTTCACGCTTTTGAGATTGACCCATCTGTGCTTGTCATCATGCAGACAATAATAAAATTCCTCCGCATCCGCTTCCTCTGCATCCGCATAGAAATGGTTGTCCTCGCCCAGACGGATGAACTTTCCGTTCGGGGCTTCGAGCTTCACAATATCCCAGCCTTCATCGGTGACAACCTCAAATCCGGCTTCCTCCAGACCTTTTTTGATGGTGATATGATAGCTGGAAGTACCCGTGTACCAGTCGGGCAGATCGCAGTCGGCGTATGCACCCAGAAGTGCGATTGTTCCGGCTTTTTCTTTATCCAGAGGGAGAATGCCGTTGTTTTCCAGCAGGACGATTCCCTCCTTAGCGGCACGGAGATTCAGGGCTTTGTCCGCATCGGTATTGACATCCGCACGGGTCAGATGATCGAACGGCGTGGATTCGTTGAAATGCCCCAGCTGTACTCTTGCACGGAGGGTATTCCCGATGGCATAGTCGATGTCATTCTCGGAGATCAGCCCGTCCGCAAGGGCTTTTCTTGCAGCAGCATGGACATTTTCCGCAGCATCGGTCATGCAGTCCGTTCCGGCATAGAGACATGCCTGCAGTGCCTTTGCATGGGAATCGAATACGCCGTGTGCGGTGACATTCTGCGAGAAATCGCCGCCGTCCGTCACGATGAAACCCAGCCCCCATTCCTTTTTGAGGACATTCCGCAGATCGTGGTTCATGACCGCCGGTGCATGGCAGATGTCATTGTATGCTGTCATGATGCTTTCCGCACCGCCCCTCGTGATCGGGGCACGGAATGCGGCATAGTAGTATTCATGCTTTAAGCGGGGATTGAGATTTGCGTTGTCCCTGCCGCGCCCCTCCTCGTGATTATTCGCACAAAAATGCTTGAGCGTCGGGATGGTCGCATACACATCCCCGTCACCGCGCAGACCCTTGGTATAGGCAATGGACATTTCGCCTGTGAGGAAGGGGTCTTCGCCGTAGCATTCCTCATTTCTGCCCCAGCGGGGATCACGGGTCAGATCGACGGTGGGACCCCAGACCATGAGACCGCCTTTTTTCTTTTCGTTGTAATAGGCTCTGGCTTCCCTGCCGGCGGTTCTGCCGATCTCATACATCATGTCGGGGTCGAAGCTTGCCGCCATGCCGATGGGCTGGGGGAATACCGTGGAGGGATTTTCCTGCTCACGATTGACAAGACCTCTGGCGATCTCGTGACCGACATACCATTCAGCGATGCCGAGATGCTCCACGGGGAGCTGATGGGTGGAGAGCAGACCGATCTTTTCCTCCAGCGTCAGGCGGGAGAGCAGATCCTTGACGCGCTCATCCGGTGTCAGATCGGGATTCTGGAAAGGATACATAAAAAACACCTCATTTTAAAAAATAAGCCGCGCAAAGCAGGGGTATTCCCGCCCCTTTTGCGTGGCTTCAGATTCGGATTATGGGTTTATTATAGCATATTGGAGAACTGTTGTCAATTGCTTTTTTCGATTGATTTTTATGTCATTTTCTGCTTGCCGGCACGCTTGACTTTTCTTCCGTTCTGTTGTACAATAATAGTATCGAAATCATTTCCGAAAGGTTGGGTACTATGAAAAAAATTGCAAGCTTTACGATCAATCACGATGTCCTCGGCAAGGGGATGTATACCTCGCGCATTGACGGGGATGTGGTGACCTATGACATCCGCATGAAGCTCCCGAATAATGCCGAAAATGACTATCTCACGCCTCCGGCGGCACATACCTTTGAGCATCTCTTTGCTACCTATGTGCGGAATACGGAGTACAGTGACCAGATCGTCTATGTCGGTCCCATGGGCTGTCTGACGGGGTTCTATTTCCTTGTGCGTGATACTCTCACACAGGAAACCGCCATCCGTCTGGTGCAGGAGTGCTTTGCATTTATCGCAGAATTTGAGGGGGAGATCCCCGGCAACAAGCGCGTCGAATGCGGCAATTATCAGATGCATGACCTCCCCGGCGCAAGGGCAATTGCAGAGGATATGTGCGAGGCTCTGAAGGGCTGGACACCGGAGAAGCTGGTATATCCCACGGAATAAACCAAAATCACCGGGGCGGTCTGCTCCGGTGATTTCAGCGTTTTCCTATGATTCTGGGTTTCAGATTTCTGCGGTAGATCTCGCACAGACCATCGAGGGAATAGTCATACATGAGGAAAAAGGGATTCATGGCGATCAGGAGGATGATGCCGCCGTATCTTCCGAAATCTTCAAAGGCATCCAGCAGATCTTTCAGACCGAACAGATAGACGTTCATGTAAAAGTACAGCACCATACAACCGTTGAATACCAGCAGTTTTGCGCAGAGGCGCAGAAGCTTTGCGGGCAGTTTGTTCAGGAAGCGGTAGGTTATGGGATAATGCCCGAAAAACAGAATAAAGATCAAGGCGGCTTCTTTATCGTAGGTCACAAAAAGCGATAATAAACCTACCGCAAGGTAGGTCAGCAATGCCCAGGGGGTTCCCACCTCATGCACCATGATCAGCATCAGGATGCCGGCGATCATGGGGAGTACAAGATATAACAGCGGGAATACGCCTGTCAGGAACATTGCCATCAGGCAGAAGGAGGACACAATGCCGCCGAGTGCGACACGGTAGCTGATGTTTTTCATGGGGCGACCTCCTTTCCTATCAATATTGTACCATTTTTTCAGACGATTGTCAAGGAGATGCATATGGATAAAAAAGCAGTTACTCTGCTGCGAAAAGCGGGGCAGAATACACTCACCGGCGACCAGCTTGACATACTGCGCAGAAGCGGAATGCTCTGGGAGCCTGCAGATATGGAGCATCACACGCTTGTGCAGAAGATACATTCGCTGGCAAGTCGTATTTCTCTTGAAAAAGCAGTAAATGGATTTCTGTACAGTATATCCTCCGGGGATTGCAGATACAGAACCGCGCTTTCGAGTCTGCTCTGGGCAAGGGCATTGCCGGAGCATGAATGCGAGAAGAAACACTCCAGCTGGAGTAACGACTATTTTTGCAGGGTCTGCGGAGGTGTCTTTTCTTCTGAGGATGACCGCACACGGCTTAACATGCTAGAGCACAGCAAATACAGGTTGCTGCCGGAAAGCAAGTATATGGATGTCAACTGTGCCGGCTATGTACTGAATGATCTGCACGCCTTTCTGGAGCTGCCGGAGGTTACCTATTGTGACGAGGATTTTCGGATCCTCAACCGGATTCTGGGGCTTGCAAAGGAGATTTCTCCGACGAACAAGGTCAATGCCCTGCTGGGACTGATCACGGCGGACAACTCCCTTGATCTGACCAGAGCAAATGCTTACTCCATTCTGGGGGTACTGTCCGCGTGCGGTGTATTCGATACGCCGGAATATCAGAGCTATACAAGCGGATTTACAAACTGGGATGATCTGCAATTTGTGTATGAACCAGATATGTATTATCCGCTGAATCTCTGGCGTGGGAAGCATGGCATCAATTACGGGGCGTTCGCTCCGGTATTCGGTGCAGAGATCGCACAGCGGCTCACACCACAGACGGCGATCAGCGGCACTGCTGAGCGTGAACCCCAGAAAAAAACAGCATCCGATCTTGCGGCTGAGGAATTTTTCAAGGGATTTGAAATGCCCGTACAGCTGGATGACAGGACGCGGTATTATTATGGTCTTGCTCCGATCGAGCCAGTATGGGAGCGTGTTGTGCAATGCAAAACAGTCCGTGGTTCATACAAACATCTGGTACTATACTATGAGGGAAACACAATCAAAAAAATGATTGAAACAACTATATGCAGTAACGGTAAACCATACAGCTATCTGGAATCGGACATGAATGCAAATACCAACAACCGGAAATATCTGCTTCCCAAAACCTCCAGAGGCCGTGAACAGACGCTGACACCATCCCATTTGCAGACACCAACCTATATGCTGGGACATCTCCATGTTTTCGCCAATCAGATCTTTTCTTTTAATTGCAGCAATGACCAGCAGCTTCCCCTCCCACCGGCAGATTATGAAGACTTTGACGGATTTTCGGCGTACACAGAACGCTATATTGCCTCCTGCACAGAAGAATATCACGAGGTACTCCGAAACTTCCGTACCAACAAGCGAAATACAATAAGGTTTACAGCTGGGGATATTTTCAGAGTACAGCTCACGCCAACACTTTATACCTACTGTCTGGTGCTTGGCGCACTCCGGGATATTCTCAGATGGAAGATACTGCCGGAAGAGCATCCGTTCCACCATGCAATGACACAGCCCATCATTTTCCGGCAGTATGCACTGATCACGGAAAACGGCAATATGACGACGGAGGAACTGCAGCAGTATCCGCTTCTGGAAGCAAAGTATGCACAGGATAATGAAATTATCTGGGGAACGTATCCGATCACAGACCACAAGCCATTGGGGGAAGCGGATGTGGATTTCGGCTTCTGGATCTCGGACAGGCTGCAGAGTGTGGCATGGGGGCTGACTTACCATCGTTTTGATGAGGATCCCTGCGGCATTTTTGGGCAGAAGCAGACTGTCCCCGCATTTCTCTGCGTCAATGGTCTGACTGGAGCGCAGTATATGACCTGCAGTGTCGGGGTTTCCATCCGTGCAGGGTTGGAAACTGGTGGATTCCATGCCGGAGTACTCCCCTGCCCTGCACCTCGCAATGCAGATACGATGCACAGGCTTGCTGAACATTTCGGATTTTCTCCGGAAACTGCTGCGGATGAATTTGCAGAATTATTCGGTGGTGTCACGCGGAAACGCTTCATCGAGCTGACGGAACTGCACCGCAGGAAATAGGAGGTATCCATGAAACCAAAATACAAAGCAATTCTTCTGATCATCCTCTCTGCATTCTGTTTTGCGTTCATGAATGCATTTGTGAAGCTCTCCGGCGATCTGCCGTCGATTCAGAAGAGCTTCTTCCGGAATTTCATTGCATTTTTGATTGCGCTGGTGCTGCTGATCAAAGACAGGAGAAGTTTTCACTTTCAGAAACAGGGCATGAGTTACTTACTTCTGCGGTCGATCTTCGGGACGATCGGGATACTGTGCAATTTCTACGCCATCGACCAGCTAGTGCTGTCGGATGCGTCGATGCTGAATAAAATGTCCCCGTTCTTCACGATTCTGTTTTCGTGGATCTTCCTGAAAGAAAAGCTGAAACCCTTTCAAGGATTCGCCGTACTGACGGCATTTCTGGGAAGTCTGCTGATCATCAAGCCGACACTGGATTTCTCCGATTTCATCGGATCGGCGGCTGGACTCTTCGGGGGGATCTGTGCAGGCTTTGCCTACTGCATGGTGCGGATTCTCGGGCAGAAGGGCATGTCGAAAACGTTCATCGTGGCGTTTTTCTCCGGATTTTCCTGCGTTGTGACGCTGCCATTCCTGATACTGGATTTCCACCCGATGACATGGGCGCAGCTTTTCGCCCTCATCGGCGCAGGTGCGGCGGCGGCAGGCGGACAGTTCACCATCACGGCGGCGTACTGCTACGCACCGGCAAAGGAGATCTCAGTGTACGACTATTCGCAGATCATCTTCTCGACGGCACTGGGATTCCTGTTCTTCTCGGAAATCCCCGATGGATGGAGCTTTGTCGGGTATCTCATCATCATTGCGGCGGCGGTGGGAATGTTCTGGTACAATAACCGGAGAACCTCCGGCGGTGAGAGCATTAAATGCTAAGGTGTTTCTACGCAAAAAGCCTGAGAAGTGTAGTGCTTCTCAGGCTTTTGTTGTTTTCATCCAAACCGCATCATATCAACACGCCGTTGCAATGGTCGATTTCATGCTGAATGATCTGCGCTTCCCAGCCGGTAAAGGTTTTGATACGGGTCTGGAATTTTTCGTTCTGCCACTGCACCTTGATCACCCGATAGCGTTTGCATGGGCGCGGACCGCCGAGCAGGGAAAGACAGGTTTCCTCCGTTTCATAGGGACCGGTTTGCTGAATGATCTCCGGATTGAACATAGTCAGATAGCTGCCGCGATTGTCAAAAACGATAATACGTCTGCGCACGCCGATCATATTTCCTGCCATACCGACACAGCCGTCCTTGTTGGCGATTAGTGTATCCAGAAGATCCTGTGCCGCCGGAAGATCCTCTTTCACAGCTGGCTCGGATTTCATGGCAAGGAAAATGGGGTCATGTATCACTTGTTTTATCATTGTGTTCACTCCTTTAAATCACAAATCCGCCCATATTCAAGAAAAGCAGCAGCATCACTGATATGAAAACTGCAATCAGTGTTCGCTTCCCTGTTTTCTTTGATGCCGGATCATTCGATAACAGCATACAAATGCCGATAACAAGACCCACAAGGGGCAAAAGCAAGCCAGCAATACAGCAGATCGTTTCGCGGGCATCGAATTTCCGCAGGTCAGTTTTCCGTTCCTGCTGTTTCTGTTCGAGAATCTGCACGATAAGACGCATTTCTTCATCCGTATAGCATTCGCCCTGTGTTTCGCAGATGGCTTCCAGTTCGGAAATACTATAGCTGTTCATTTCTTCTGTCAATTTCTGTTTGTCCATTGTACGCTCCTATCTGTTATCCACCATCTCCGGATACATATCATGCTTGGAGAGCCTGTCAAATGCTACCTGTTCCCAGACAGTTCCGGGTCTGCCGTAATTGCAGTACGGATCAATGGAGATGCCGCCACGGGGGAGGAATTTTCCCCATACTTCGATATATTTCGGATCCATCAGCCGGATCAGATCATTCATGATGATATTCACGCAGTCCTCATGGAAATCGCCGTGGTTGCGGAAGCTGAACAGGTAGAGCTTGAGGGATTTGCTTTCCACCATTTTGATGTCCGGTACATAGGAAATGTAGATCGTCGCAAAGTCCGGCTGTCCGGTGATGGGGCAGAGACTGGTAAATTCGGGGCAGTTGAACTTGACGAAATAGTCACGGTCGGGATGCTTGTTGTCAAAGGTTTCGAGGACTTCGGGCGCATAGTTCTGCGCATATTTCACGTTCTGGTTTCCCAGCAGGGTGATGTCCTGCATTTCTTCTCGGTTTCTGCTCATGGGAATGTTCCTTTCTATAATGTGATAGGGGTGGTTTTGCGAAATTTGCCCTCCCCCTGCCCCCTCCCTGAAGGGAGGGGGAGTATTGCGGGGGCTGCGCCCCCGAATCCTGCTGTTCCGCCTGACGGCGGTTTTTGGGGCTTCGCCCCTTGCCCCCATTCGAGGAGATTGGCATGTGGAGTGTGCTCAAATTGCAGGGTCTGCAACGCCGTTTTCTGCAAACGCCTTTGCACGGTCGATACAGGTGCCGCATTTGCCGCAGGGGGTATCCTTGCCCTCGTAGCAGCTCCATGTCAGGTGGTAGGGGGCATTCAGCTCGAGTCCGGTTCTGACAACCTCCGCCTTTGTCATGCTCACAAACGGCGCATGGACACGCAGAGCCTGTCCGCTTCCCTCAAAAATCGCCGCAGACATCGCCATGTTGAACACCTCGCTGCAGTCGGGATATGCCGCACCTGCCGCATCATCGGAATGTGCACCGTAGTAGATTTCGGTGCAGTCATTCGAGAGTGCAATGCTTGCCGCCGATGCCAGAAACAGACCGTTCCGGAACGGCACATAGGTCGAAACGGGCTTACCGTCCGTCTGAGAAAGCTGTTCGGCGTAGCTGTCCGTCGGGATCTCCTGCTCCGAATGGGAAAGCAGGGAACACTTGGAATCCGCAAAGATCAGGGATAAATCCAGTTCCTTGTATGCCACGCCGTAATATGCCGCCACGTCCCTTGCGGCTTTCAGTTCCTTGTCGTGCTTCTGCCCGTAGTACATGGACAGGGCAACGACATTTTCCCTGCCGTATTCATTCACAGCGAGTGCAAGACAGGTCGTGCTGTCGATGCCGCCGCTGGCTAATACTAATGCTTTGGTCATGTGCGCCTCCTTATTTGATGATGACTCTTTCTTGTTTAATGTTGGAATACTTGTCGATTTCAGCTTGCCAAATTTCACGCATTCCATCATTAACTTCCTTAATCCATCCAGCTTCAAGAACCTGCTTTTCACGTTCTTCTATTGACAGGATTTTTCCGATTTTCTTACTCTTACAGCGTGAAACAAACTCTTTCAAGTCTTTGGTAAGCAGAGTTGCCTTGTATCCTCTTTCATGATCGCAGAAATAGATTTTTCCGTAGTTTTTCTTCTCGATACCAATTGCAATGTAGTTACCGAATGAATCCGTTGCAATCGGAAGCAGCTGCTTTTTTACCAAATCTTCCAGATCTGCTTCCTCTGACATGGAGTAGGCTACATCACCCAGACCGAAAAACGCTCTTACATCAGAATCTTCTCTGCCGATCTTAAACTCTGTCTGAGGCGTTTCCCCGCCATTGTACTTCAGCAGAAATTCTCTGTACTGCTCCGGCAGGGTGATACCGAATTTTTCCTCTAATTCCTGTACTTTCGCTTCGATATTCTCTGTATCAAATTTTGAAATTAACATATGTGTATCCTCACTTTTTTTAGTTTTCAGAAATGCAAATAGTTTACTCATTATTCTTCCTCTCCAATCTCCCATTCCTCCGCACATCCGCATACACCATAATCCCCGCCGCCGGAATCAGTACCGCCGCATTCACCCAGATGGCACGCTCCGCCATGATGCCGCAGAGGACACCGCCGACCAGCGCACCTGCCACGAACCACAAAAGATGCCGCACAAAGAACCATGCTTTCCGTGCAGCTTCCCTGTCGTGATGCTTCGCCTTATAAAAATGAATCACCGCCTGCCGAAGATTATTCGTGCAGAATGTCGTTGCCATGGGAATATCATGGGCTTTCGTGAATGTATTATACTGCATCGCACAGACGAATGACACCGCCACGGTCGATACCCCGAACGGCACGGATGCCGGCAGACAGCCGACCAGAAACAGCGTGAGGATCTCCAGCAGGACGAAGAGGGTTTCCCACCGCAATCCCTTTCGCAGGTGCTTCGGCATATGCAGCGTCAGCCAGATGCCGATGATGTACGCAATCACCGGAACGATGCAGTCCGCCGCCTGCATCCAGTCCCTCTGTGCCAGCGCAAGCCCCAGCAATGCGAGGTTTCCTGTCTGGGCATTGGCAAATACGCCGCCCTTGAGGAGGTAGGTGTACGCCTCCAGAAATCCGCCCGTCCACATGAGTACTCCCGTCACAAAATACGATTCCTTCGGCGTGTGCAGGAGCTTGAAACGTTCCGTCAAGGTGCAAGCCCCACTCTCTGCAGAAGTACCGCATCCGTGGAGAATCTGCCACGAAGCGTCTGTGTGCGTGTGATGGCAGGGGTATTCTTGATGCCTCTTGCGGTCATGCAGCTGTGCTTGCCCTCGATGAAAACCGCCACATCCTCACAGCCTGCCGCAAGCTGCATGATCTCGGCAATATCCGATCCGATCCGTTCCTGCAGCTGCAGACGCTTTGCCGCCATTTCAGCGATTCTTGCCATTTTGCTTAAGCCGATCACCTTGCCGTTCGGGATATAGGCGATCGTCACTTTCATATCATACATCAGTGCCATGTGGTGTTCGCAGAAGCTGAAAATTTCAATATCCCGCATCACCACCAGATCCTGCTCCGTCCCTGCCGCCTGTGTAAAGGTCTTGCCGAACATTTCCGCAATTTCTGCATTGGAATAGTTACAGCCCTCCAACATCTCCGCATACATTCTCGCCGTACGTTCGGGGGTTTCCAGAAGTCCCTCACGTTCGGGATCTTCCCCGATCGCTTCGAGAATGCCACGGATGTGGAATTTCAGTTTTTCCTGATCTATCGCCATAATCAAACGCCCCTTTCTTCCGGATGCCAGATGAATTTATGCAGCTGCAGCTGCATTCTCACATGATTCATGCGATGCTCCTGCATGAATGCAACGATGTCCTTCGGGTCGATCTTCCCGAATACGGGACTGAGGAACACATGGCATCTCTCTGCGAGTGCATATTCCGTGATGATCTCCCCTGCCCTTTCGAGATCCCCCTGCGAGCCGACCACGAATTTCACGCTGTCGTGCGCATTCAGATATTGGTAATTCTCCGTCAGCATGAATGCCTCCATACCGCTGGAGGGGCATTTGTAGTCAAGCGTAAACACCGGACGTTCGGGCATATCCACATATGCCGCAATGCTCCGGCTGCCATTCGTTTCGATCTCCACACGCACATCAAGTGCGTGAAGTGCTTTCAGAAGCTCCGGCAGATCCTCCTGCAAAAGCGGTTCGCCGCCGGTGAGAGTGACGTTCTTCACGCCGGACTCCCTGACGAGATCGGAAAGCTGCTGCGTCGTGAAAATGCTATGCGGTGCATCCTGCGGATTTGCCCATGCGGTATCGCAATAGCTGCAATGCAGATTGCATCCGGTGAAACGGATGAAGAGCGCAAGCTCTCCGGCATGTGCCGCTTCGCCGTTAATGCTGACGAAATGTTCTGCTACTTTAAATTCTGCCATATCCTCACTCCTCGTAGCCTGCGCAGTTTTCGGGGGTTTCGTAGACAAGGACATTCCGAACGGGGAGTCCCTGCGCCTTGAGTGTATCATAGAAATGCTTCGCCATATGCTCCGCTGTCGGACGGAACGGCACACAGATCAGACGGAAGTGTTCATCCGCAAGTGCAGCAATGGTCGCAGATTTCAGGGAATTTTCCTGATAAATCAGCGCATGATCCCAATCGTCCGCAATGGCACGGACAGCCTTTTTCAGATCGCCGAAGTCGATCACCATACCGTCCTTTTCGCCGCCCTGCTGTAGTGTTTCAGCAGCAATGGTAACCTGCAGCGTCCAGCGGTGACCATGGATATTGGCACATTTGCCGTTGTAGCCGTGCAGGAAATGCGCACTGTCAAATGCGGCGGATGTGGTTAATGTATACATACTCTACCTCCAAAATAAAAAAGCCCTGTTCTGACGGGCAGAACAGAGCTTCCGTTTTTCTTTTCAGACAGGGTTCGCCGGTAACTGTCTATTCTGCTGATATTATTATACCACACATTTGAAGGAATGTCAATCGAATAGGAGATTCTTTATGTAGGTAGATTTTTGACAATCCGGAGTTGCGGGAGCTTTCCTCTCTCCTGCCCTCCCTGAGCAAACTGCGCTTGGTTGGACATGCACAAAATATGGGTTTTGTGCATAGAGTGTAATACACATGGGGGTTCCTGTGTGTGCTGCCGCTCCTTTCATGGAGCGGGCATCGAATGATAATCTTCCTTTTTTTGAAAGGCGATGATAGAATGGAACTTCATGCATTTGAACGCATGGCGCAGACGGCTGATTCCGTACTGCTTCCGGTCAGTGAGCCAGTGGACTGCGGACTGCTCCCCCAGCCAATGACGGCTTTCCCGGAGCATACCCCGACAGGTATGGCGTATGTCCCCTACCAGATGTGGGGGGCTGTTTATGAGGCAGATCAGGGCATGGCACAGGGAACGATGTTTCCTGAGCTTGACCTTCCCTTCTGTGCAGCGGAAAGGGGGAACTGGAAATGAAAAACCGCAGTCAGCTGATGCAGGTCATCCGGAAGTATGACTTTGCATTATATGATCTTTCCCTGTATCTGGATACGCATACCCAGTGCCGCGAAGCTTTGCAGCTCTACCAGAAATACCGCGCACTCCGTCAGGCGGCAGCGGATGAATATGTCCACCGCTTCGGTCCTCTTGACCACCGTCAGACAGAGAGTCGGACGCAGTGGGACTGGGCAAAGGGTCCTTATCCGTGGGAAAAGGAGGCGAACTGACCTATGTGGATCTATGAAAAGAAACTGCAGTATCCGGTATGTATCAAAAATCCCAATCCGAAGATGGCGCAGATCATTATTAGCCAACTTGGCGGCCCGGACGGTGAGCTCGCGGCTTCGCTCCGTTATCTGAACCAGCGGTATACCATGCCGAGTGCGGAGGCGAAGGGGTTGCTGACGGATATCGGCACCGAAGAACTCGCCCATCTCGAGATGATCTCGGCGATCATTTCACAGCTGACCCAGAATCTTTCAATCGAGGAGATCAAGAAAAGCGGGTTTGACAAATATTTTGTGGATCATACCGCAGCGGTGTATCCTGTTTCTGCATCAGGGATGCCGTTTACTGCGACGTATTTCCAGTCTAAGGGGGATCCCATCACTGACCTGCATGAGAATATGGCGGCGGAGCAGAAGGCAAGAACGACCTATGACAATATCCTTCGTCTTGCGGATGATCCGGATGTCATTGACCCCATCCGTTTTCTGCGTGAACGTGAGATCGTGCATTACCAGAGGTTCGGCGAAGCTCTGCGGCTGACCCAGGATCAGCTCGATTCCCGCAATTTCTACGCCTGCAACCCGTCGTTTGACAACAATTGCAGACGGTGCCGGGGGTGTCAGAAGTAGGGACGGGGTGAATTAGAGCCTGTTCACATTAAAATCTCATACGCACCTTTTCTGCAAAAATTTTATGGCACGCCTGCCATCATAGGGGGAGGCGTGCCATATATTGTGTGTTGTCTGTGCACCATACTCACAGCAACCCCGCCTCCATCCCGATCACACCGGAGATTTCGGGGGATTCAATCCGTGTCATATCCTCGCACGGAATACCCTCATGCTCAAACATCATCCTATCTTGCATTCGGGCATCCCAATGCACGGAATAGAGTCTGCTGCCGTAGCGGATGGCTTTCATGCGGTTCATGGCACTGCAGAGCGGGGCATTCTCAAAGCCACCCCAAAGAAGCAGGGAGAAATCCGTTTCTGCCGCCGCTGACCGGAGGAAATCCGTGCAGAGCTTCGGGTCATTGTCCTTGACGTACAGATACGATACCACGCCATGATGGATGATGCTGTCGGGCTTCGGAAATGCCGGATAGCCCAGCAATTTTGTCGGCAGATGGGAAATCAGCTTATAGATACCGCCGTAGCCGGACATTTTATACTGCTTGTGCGCCTGCTGATTCCCGATGAAACAGCAGGCTTTCAGTTCGTCGTTTTCACGGTAGGAATAGAATGCTTTCTCTCCGAAGCCTGCATAATCCGGATCGCATGGAACAAGGCTCTGCTTTGCAAAATGGTGTTCCATCAGATCGGCAAAGCCGTCCATATTGCCTTTCTCCAGCTTCAGAATGCGCTTGCCGCCGTGGAAGCAGTAGGTCGTATAATGTCCGAGATAGCGGTATTCCGGCATGTTCCGGTGCTTCTTTTCCAGCATGGCGATCGCAGGGGCATTGTCATCGAGGATGGTCGTGTAGCAGTACCTGCAGTCCTGGATCCCTTCATGCAGAAAGCTGTATGCCTTTGCAATGAAGCCGATGCGCTTCTGGTAGTCGGGGTGAATTTTCAGACCTGTGAGATAGGCGCATTTCGCCCGTTCTCCGTTCACATATTCATAGCGAACGACCGCACCGCCGACTGCGGCTGTGCGGTGCTGTTCGTTGTCGAGGATGACCAGAATACGGCTCTTGTCACCATCCGCTGAAAAGGATTCATAGGGCGTATGCCCGCGCAGATACTGCACACTGATGCCGCCGCTGAAGCCGGATGCCTCGAAGATCTCACGGATGCCGGGGTTGTCGGAGGCATCGGCGAATTTCAGGGTATAGCGGTTATTTTGGAAGTTCATCGAGATTCTCTCCGATCGGTACATGCATTTTCTGATCGACCTCCTCGCCAAGGCGCAGATTCATGCCCCAGAACAGTCCCCACATCAGAGGGCTGGTTCTGCCGAGTGAGGCAAAGCCGCGGCTCATGACGGTTTTCGGGGCGGAAAATTCCTTTCGGGCATCGCGGCAGAGCTGGCTCATTTTTTCCGCTGTTACCAGCTTCGGATGGAAGGCAAGCTCGCCGTAATTATACCCATCCGCCAGCCACCATTTGTCATAGATCAGGCGGTTATCCGCTTTCAGGCGGTCGTAGAGGGCGGTATTCGGGAACGGCAGAAGATGATTGAATGCGGCAGTGTAGAAATTGTGCTTCTTGGCAAATTCCAGCGCGTCATGAATGGTGCGTTCATCATCATTATCATAGCCGAATACAAAGGTTGCATAAATACCAATACCTGCGTCATGGATGCGCTTGACCAGCTCGTCACGTTCGCCGATAGCATAATTGAATGACTTGTTCATCTGTTGGAGGTTCTCCTTGTTCAGACTCTCAAAGCCGATGAGGATGATCTCACAGCCGCTCTGCTTCATGGTTTTCAGCAGGTTTTCGTCCTTTGCCATGGAGAGCGTCCCCTGCCCTGCCCATTTGATGCCCAAGGGCGTAATGTCCTGAAACAGCTTCATGGCATTGCGGCGGTCGGCAACGAGGTTATCGTCAACAAGGAAGGTATATTTATGCTTGGAATTTTTGATGTCGTCCACGATGAGGCTATGCTCACGGCAGTAATATTTGCTGCAGTAGAATTTCGAGATGGAACAAAATTCACAGCTGTGGCAGCAGCCCCGTCCGGTCTCGACGAGGGATACGGGGAGGTACTTCTTCCCCTCGAAAATACTCTTATCGGGCTGGACATCGTATGCACCGACCGAACCCCTGTAAGAGGGCTTGAGGGTGCCATTCTGCACATCGGTGAGCATTTCACGCCACACGGATTCTGCATTGCCGATGAGCACGCTGTCACAGTATTCCGCCGCTTCTTCGAGGCAGAGGGTGACATGGTATCCGCCCATGACAACGGGAATGCCACGCTCACGGAAACGCTGTGCGATCTTATAGCTTCGCTTGGCAGTATAGCTTTCGACCGTGATGCAGACAAGATCGGTCTGCGTGTCATAGCCAATCAGTTCGATACGATCGTCGAACAATTCCGTTTCGATCTCCGGCGGTGTCAGTGCCTTGAGGACGGCAATGGTCAGCGGCTGCATTTTCCATGTGCCTATGTATTTTTTGCCGGGTTTCTTTCCGATCGCCGGCAGGATGAATGTAATTTTCATAGTACCTCCTTACAGAACCGGAATATCGGAATTATCGCACATCACCTCTCTGGTGAATTTGTGCCATTTGTCGGCATAGCCCTTATATCCGAGATTCAGCGGGATGGACAGCCACGGGCTGTGGTTGAACGGTGCAAGACGCTTCATGATATTGGTGTTGGAATAGGTCGCACGCCATGCACGGTCCGTTCCCTCCTCGAGCTGTTCTTTTGTCATAAGCTTCGGCTGGAATACACAGTGCTGCACATCGTACATTGCCCAGTTGCGCTCGATAATGCGTCCTTCCTCTTCCAGCTGGCGATAGTAGGCAGTCTGCGGGAAGGGTGTGAGAATGGAATATCTCGGCAGGTCGATCTTCGCCTTGATGATCATTTCGACAGTGCGGTCGAATACGCTTTCGTCCTCTTCATCGCCGCCGAATGCAAAACAGCCCTGCACGAGAATGCCGTTGTCATGCAGCTTTTCCATCAGTTCCACATAGCTGTCCACGCGGTTCACGCCCTTGTGGATGTATTTCTGGGATTCCTGCGTGATGGATTCAAAGCCGATCAGCAGTCCCCTGCATCCGCTTTTGCGGAATACGGTCATCAGTTCATCGTCGATGCCGACGGAGGATGTCACGAGTCCCAGCCAGATGATTTTCAGCGGAATCAGGGCGTTGAATAACTCAATGGCATAAGCTCTGTCCGTGATGAGATTGACATCGGGGAAAAGGACATATTTTGTATGGAGGGCTTCGATCTCCGCAACGACCTCTTTCACCGGACGCTTGTGCACGGGCTTTCCGAATGCGGCAGGATAGGCGCAGAAGCTGCAGGTATGGCAGCAGCCACGGATCGCCTCGACGGTGCTTGTCGTGATATAGCGGTTCTTTTTCAGAAGCTCACGGCGTGGGAACGGTCTGCCCTCGATGGTGAAATCCGCATTCTGGCGGTAGATTTTCTGGAATTCTCCCCTGACATAATCACGCAGGAACTGCGGAAAGGTCTGCTCCGAAAATCCGGTGAATACCGCATCAGCGTGCTGTGCCGCTTCATCGGGCAGCATGGACGGATGTACGCCGCCCATGAAGACGGTTTTTCCCTTCTTGCGGAAATAATCCGCATAGGCATAGCATCTCGGCGCGGTACCGGTGATGCAGGTAATGCCGATCAGCTCTGCATCAATATCCAGCGGAATTTTTTCAGCAGTTTCGTCATAAATTCTCACCTCTGCATCAATATCCTCCGGAATCAGTGCCGCAAGGGTTGTGAGGGTCAGAGGGGCATAGTGAAGCGATTTTCCAAAGCTTCCCGAATAGCGGTGCATTGCACCGGCGGGGGCGAGTAAAGCAATTTTCAGCATAATTGATCCTTTCTATATCAGGGTAAACCATTCGTTCCATCCGCTTCTGCGGCTTAAAACGGCTGGTTTGATGTCACCGAGGCGCATTCCCTCGGCGGTATGGCGGCGGAGATAATCCTTTGCAGGATCTCCGATAATCTGAATGACTTCGGCGGATTGCAGCTGTCCGAGACGGCGGCAATAGGCATAATGATAGCTTTCGGAGAGTGCCGCATCGAGTGCATCGGCGGTGGTATTTCCGGCGGTCGTGTACAGGCAGTAGCGATTTCCCTCCGGTGCAAGCAGACAGAATTCCCCTGCAATGCCCAAAGCGTCAAGAACGGAACGGACAAATTCTTCGGAGAGCTTTTCGCCGAACAGATCTGAGAAAACACCCTTTCTGCGTAGGAATCTAATCCTCGGCGGATGATCGGGATACGTTTCCAGCACCTCGACCACATCTCCGATGCAGTAGCGATAGAATCCGCCGCCCGTGGTAACGATGACTTCATATGTCCCTTTTTCAAGTGCATCCGCCGTGGTAATCTTCCCATCCGCAAGGCTGCGAAATTCAAAGAAATGGGAATGGATGCTCAGGCGGCTTCCCTCCTCTCTACAGAGGGGGAATGAGATAAAGCATTCGGTCGCAAGTAAGCCTTTCGGCTGGATGTATACACCCGGAAAACGGCGGCGCACCTCCCCCACATGATCCGCCGCACTGCCGTCCGCCCAGCAGCTGATGATTTTCAGATCGGGAAAGATCCGGTCGAATCGTTCTGCTTTTGCATCGGCAAGAAATGCGGCTCGTCGTTCTTCCGGTAAGGTATGGGATAAGTTTTCGGCATTGTCACGGATGAAATCGCAGAGGATGGTCAGGAATGTCGGGTTCCAGACAGAAATCAGTGAAAGCGTTCCGCAGGTGAGAAGCTGCTTTGCGGTGGAAAAATAAAATTTCTGCATGTTTTCAGGGAATTTCACGCTTCCATCAACGGCAAAGATCATCCGCATGATATGCTGTTCGATCTTCCCAAAATACTCCGTATCCTCCTCAAAACCGACCGGAATGCCGGCTTCTGTGAAGCTTTTTCCGGCGGTCACGGGCGTGATCGACCAGTAGCTTTTGCCGTCACGGACACCGGTAATATGCGTGTAGATGTCACAGAGCCACGGACGGATGCCGTGCTGGAATTCCGCTTTGAGCGAGTCGGTGTAGGGAATCAGCTTCTTTCCGCCGGATGATCCGCTGGTCAGTTCAAACAGACGGATTTTTTCTACAGTAAGGACATGTTCTTTTCCAGCTGCCATTTCTGCGATATAGGGTTCATAGTCCTCATAGGTCGTCAGCGGCACACGTTGTGCAAAATCCGCATAGTTCCGGATTCCGGAAAATCCGTATTTTCTGCCGTATTCCGTATCGGCATTCTTTTGCAGAAGCCTTTGCAGATAATCCTGCTGCACCCGTCCGACATTACAGGGGGCGGTGAATTTTTGGTATTCACTCTGATAAAGCATCCGGCAGATTTCGTTGAGTATCCGGCAGCGCAGGCTCATTGGAACACCAGCTCCCCCGCACGTTTTTTCAGGAGATTCCGGTCAATTTTCGCAAGACAGACAAGATCACAGCCCTCTGCGTGGCGGGGATTTCTTTCGCAGAAATAGGCAATATCTTTGTTTTTCAGCTCCCGTGTTCCTATGTCCGCAACGCCGGAACGCAGTTTATCCTTGATGCCCTTATATTCGACCACGCCGGTTTCCGGATTGTATTCGTCCGGATAGAGGGCTTTTGCATAGGCATCCATGATGCGCTGTTCGTATTCCGGCGTTTCACAGCGGTAATTCGGGTAGAACTGTGACCAAAACAAGGGCATGATGCGGTAGGTCTTGTAGCCCTTGCAGATAAGAAACCAGTAAAATTCCTCGTACTGCTCCGCATAGGCGAACCAGAATTTCGCCCATACACGGAATAATTCCATATCGCCCCAGTAGTCCTTATGGATGATGGTATCTCCGGAGAACATGCCATGCACGGTGCGTCCGTCCACGTCGAGTGCGATTACCTTCTGTGTGGTGAAGCCCACAATGCCGTCCGTTTCGTGATAGAGCGCAAGGCAGTAATCCTTGTCGAAAAAATCACGGTGGAACACGGCTTCGTCCGTATTGTCATAGAACTGTGCCATGATCCGGTACATTGCCTGAATTTCCTCCTCCGTATAGTCGGAAATGGGCTTTACGATGCCTTTCAGCATGATGCATCCTCCTTTTCGTTTTTCAGTCCGAACCGCATACCCTGTTTCTTGAATACCTCCTTGCGGAATAAGGGGTTGTAGACCAGATAGGTTCCCAGTCGGTACGGGGTACGCAGATTGGTGCGTGGTTCGAGTGCGCGCTTGAAGATGGACATGGGGCTGTTGAATCTGCGGCGGCAGTCAAAGGAAATTTCCGTCAGCTCGTCCGGTGTCATATTTTTCGGGACAATGCTGCAATAGTTGAAACGGTAGTCCTCATGCAGCCACCATTTTCCGTCATAGAGCAGCCGCCCTTCACGTTCCATTTTCTCATAGAGGGGCGTATTCGGGTAGGGCATGAGGATGTTGAACGCCGCAAAGGTGAATTTGTTGCGGATGGCAAAATCACAGGTGGCACGGATGGATTCCATTGTATCGCCGTCATGCCCGACAGTGAATGCCGCCCATGTCTGCAATCCCCATTGGCGGAGCTGTTCGATTTCGGAGGCGTACATATCCCCGGAGCCTTTGCGGTTCGTGCCCTTGTTCATCTCGGAAATGCAGTCCGGTGAGATCGACTCGAAGCCGATCACAAGCCCCAGACAGCCGCTTTTCACCATCAGCTGCATGAGTTCCTTGTCCTGCAGCATATCCATGCTGCCCTGGCTGACCCAGTGAATTTTCAGTGGAATGAGGGCGCGGAACAGCTCCTTCGCCTTTTCGCGGTTGCAGACGATGTTATCATCCACAAAAAAGAGGAGCTTTCGTTTCTGCGCCTTGATTTCCTTGATGACATCCTCCACCGGTCTGCAATAGTGATGCGCCTTGAAATAGACGGAAGATGCACAGAAGCTGCATTTGTGGCTGCATCCTCTGGAAAATTGCAGCAGCGTGATGGGCAGATAGCCCTTTCCCTCGAAGATGTCACGCCTTGTGATGACATTTTTCTGCGGATACGGCGGCTGGACGGCATCGTATCTCGACCGGAGTTTTCCGTTTCTGTGATCCTCGATCATCTGCTCCCAGACTGGTTCTGCATCGCCTACAATCACGCAGTCACAATGCTCCGCAACCTCCTCCGGAATGAGCATGGCGTGCATTCCGCCCATGACGGTTTTTACGCCTCTGCGGCGAAATTCCGCGCTAATCTCATAGGCTCTCCGTGCGGTAAAGGTTTCCACCGTGATCGCCACAAGGTCGGTCGGTTCGTCGTAGGGGATCTCCTCCATACGGTCGTCATAGAGTACCACTTCCACATCCGCTGGCGTGAGTGCCGCCAGAATACCGAGCTGGAGCGGTTCCATTCTTGCTTCATCGACATACAGGCTGTGTTCCCGTCTGCCGATATTCGGTTTAATCAGTGTCAGTTTCATTCAGTATCCCTCCCAGAAGCTGTCCTTGTTTTTTATGGATCTCCCGTTTTGAAATGAAATTTGCCAGCAGAAAGACAAAGGCATTCACGGGTTTCAGATGCACGGGATTGCCAAATAACCGCTTGAAAATACAGCCCGCGGAATAAAAATCCGTGCGCATTTTCAGACAGCCCTTTTGCAGTTCTTCCGGTGTCATGCGTTTCGGGCGATAGGCGGTTTCGCCGTAGCGGTACTTGTCGGAGAGCCACCATTTTTTATATAGGAGTCTCCCCTCTTCTTCCATGCGGTGGTAGACCCCCGTGCCGGGCATCGGAATGAGGGGGTTGAAATTTGTCACGGCAATTTTATTGCGCACGGCAAAATCAAATGTCCTGTCAAATACATCCGGTCCATCGCCGTCACAGCCGAGGACGAATGTGCCGTAGATCAGCAGCCCATGTTTATAGATGCGGGCGATGATCTCTTCATAATCCGCCGCCGCATTCGCTGCCTTGTGCATTTCCCCGAGGCTTTCCGGATTGAGGGACTCGAAGCCCATCAGCACCAGAAAGCAGCCTGCCTTTTTCATCTCGGAAAGAAGCTCGTCATCCCTTGCCGCGTCCATGCTGATCTGGCACGCCCATTTCTTTTTCAGAGGGGCGATCTTCCGGAACAGGGCGATGGCATTCTGCCGGTCGGTGAAAATATTATCATCCACGAAGAAAATGATTTTTTCCCTTGCATTCGACAATTCCTGTGCGACCATATCCGGTGTTTTGCTGCGGACGCATTTGTACATGGTTTTAATGGAACAGAAATCGCAGTTGAATTTGCAGCCGCGTGAGATCTGGTACACGCCGATGCCATAATATTTGTGCTTGTAGATGGTCGGATCATCCCGGAGCATCTGCATGGGGGTGCTTTCGTCAGAAATGTATTTCTTCTGGGGTGTTCCCTTTTCGCAGTCCGCAAGGAATCTCCCCCAGGTATCCTCCGCATCCCCGATGATGACGGAGTCGGCATATTGCAGCATTTCATCGGGCATGACGCTGGCATGGAATCCGCCCATGACGATGATATTGTTATCTGTGCGGTATTTCTTTGCAAGGATGTAGGCACGCTTTGCCGTGTAGGTCTCCACCGAAAATGCGATCACGTCCGCGTCAATGGTTTCCGGCAGTGCTTCGGCGCGTTCGTCCAGAAATGTGATCTCATGTTCTTTCGGGGTCAGGCTCTTGATGATGCCGAACAAAAGGGGCTTCATGGCATCGGAGCTGATGTGTTCGAACATGTTGAGCCGGATAAATGCAATTTTCATCTTCTGTACCTCTTATCAATGCCGAGGAATTTAAAGCCGATGTTCGCGCCGAGCAGGATGAATACATAGGCATTCTTCCGCCAGGGAGAGGAGAAGGTGCGCCGGAGTACATGCTTCCAGCTGTAGGCACGCTTCCATACGTCACGGTAGATTTCATTCAGGCGTTCCGGCGTAAGGTTGGCAGGGCAGAACACGGCTTCATGCTGGGTGTAGTGATCCCATTCCTTGGTCATGATCCTGCCTGCCTTGTCGTATTCCTCAAAGAGTTTTGTTCCCGGATAGGGGGTCAGGATGGCAAAGCGGCACAGATCCAGCCCGAGATCGGTCACTCGCTCCGGCAGTGCCAGCAGCTCCTCCTCCGTGTCGCTGTCAAATCCAAGGACAAAGCAGCCGTTGACTGCAATGCCGTGGCTGTGAATATTGGCAATGATCTCCTTATATTTATCCGTTTCGCGGAAGCGTTTGCCGACACCGGTCAGGGACTGCGCACTTAATGATTCCAGTCCGATCAGCACGCCCCTGCAGCCGCTTCCATACGCTGCCTGCATCAGCTCATGGTCATAGCCGAAATCAGCAGTGGCGTTCGATACCCAGAGAATCTTCAGCGGCTTGATCGCGCGCATGAGTTCCAGTGCGTATTCACGCTTGCCGAAGAAATTCGGGTCGTAGAAAATGAGCATTTTGGTTTTCAGGGATCTGATCTCTGCGACAACATCCTCCACGGGACGCGGACAGCTCCTCCACATGGTACGCATGGAGCAGTATTTGCAGGCGTTGAAGCATCCGCGGTCGGCGGTGATGCCGGGAATGTTGAGCTTCTTGTGTCTGGTCATTTTATCACGGGCAGGAACGGTAAAATCCGCGGCACAGACGTTGAAATCGCGGTACAGTGGCTTGGGTGTGCCGCTGCAGTAATCTGCGAGAAATGCCGGAATCGAATGCTCCGCAGGTCCGCAGATGACGGTATCACAGTGCTGCAGTGCTTCATCGGGGAGGGCGGTGACATGATAGCCGCCGCAGACGACATAGGAGCCGCGCTTCCGGAATGCATCGCAGTGCTTGTAGGCGGAGATGCTGGAGGACGTTTCAAACGAAAGCATCACAATATCATAATGTTCCTTATCATACTGCACTTTCTGGGAATTTTCGTCCACAACATCAATTTTCTCAAACATTCCCTCCGGGATCAGGGAATAGATCACAGCAAGCGTCAGCGAGGGATAGGAAAGCATACTGGAAAATCTTCCTCTATACGCAATTTCCTTCTCATTCCATGCATGGATCAGCAGAAGTTTCAATGGTATCATCTCCTTATTGGGAATATATATAATTAGTGCATTTTAACACAATAAAGTTACGGAGAATCCTGCACAAAAATCAAAAGTGAAATTTGTCCTATTTCCCCAAAGACACATCCTTCTTCATTTTGTCCACCTTTTCTTTAAAAAGTACATTGACTTTTTGATACAGAGATGCTACAATAAAATTACCAAAAGATGAACAAGAAACCAGAACGAAACAAATGGAGGGAAAATTCATGAAACAAGTTTTCAAAAAGTGTACCGCCGCCGTTCTTGGCTGTGCGGTAGCGGCATCTGCATTTGCGCCGGGTCTGCCGGATATTCTTGACAGCATCCGTGCGGATGCGGCAAGTGAGTGTATTATCAACACCGAGGTGGAGTACCAGAACATCCGCGGCTTCGGCGGCATCAACCATCCGGAGTGGACGGGACAGGATCTGACCGCGGCGCAGAGACAGACGGCATTCGGCAATGGTGACGGTCAGCTGGGCTTCACCGTACTGCGCGTGTTTGTCAATCCCGACAGTACCCAGTGGTACAAGGCACTTCCGACAGCGCAGGCTGCGACAGAAATGGGCGTTACGGTGTTTGCTTCTCCGTGGGAGCCGCCGTCCAACCTTGCAGAATCCGGCGGCAGCAACGGCAAGCTGCATCTGCCGAAATCCAATTATGGTGCGTATGCACAGCATCTGAATAATTTCGGTACCTACATGAAGGAGAACGGTGTTGACCTGTATGCAATTTCCGTGCAGAATGAGCCGGACTATGCGCATGACTGGACCTATTGGTCAACGGATGAAACCACTGATTTCCTTGCAAATTACGGCGACCAGATCACAAGCACAAGACTGATGTCTCCGGAGTCGTTCCAGTATGCCCCTGAAAATGCATCCTGGGTTGCTGACGGCGGCAAGAAGTTCTACACCAAGATCCTGAATAATCAGAAAGCGATGGAAAACTGTGATCTGTTCGGTACACACTTCTACGGAACAACAAGGGACTGGATGGATTTCCCTGCACTGGAAAACTGCGGCAAGGAAATCTGGATGACGGAGGTTTACGTTCCGAACAGTGAAGCCAACTCCAACGAACGCTGGCCGGAGGCTCTGCAGGTTGCAGAGAACATCCACAATGGTCTGGTGGTCGGTAATATGAGTGCTTATGTATGGTGGTACATCCGCCGTAACTACGGTCCGATGAACGAGGACGGCTCGATCAGTAAGCGCGGTTATATGATGGCACAGTATTCCAAGTATGTACGCCCCGGCGATGTCCGCATCAGTGCGACAGAATCCCCGGCGGATGATGTATTGATCTCCGCTTACAAGGGTGCGGACAACCAGGTGACCATCGTTGCCATCAACAAGGGTTCTGAGGGCTACAGCCAGAATTTCACATTCTCCAGCGGTTCGATCACCGATGTTGACCGCTACAGATCCTCCGGCAGTGAGAATCTTGCAGTGACAGCTGATCTCGAAAATGATGGTACCTCTTTCTGGGCACAGCTCCCGGCAGAGAGCGTTTCCACATTCGTGGTTACAATGGCGGACGGCTCCATGACACTTCCCGATGGTGATACCGGAGATACCGGCACAACGACTCCGCAGCCGAATGAATACGGCTGGTATTTCCATGATGAATTTGAAGGCGATACCTGCACATGGGAAGGCAGAGGCGCGGCAACGGTCATGACCTCCGGCAGAACTGCCTATGTGGGCAGCGAAGCACTGCTCGTACAGGAAAGAGAATCCGCATGGAACGGCGCATACAGAACGCTGAATCCGCTGGCATTCGTACCCGGTGAGGAATTCAGCTTCAGTGCAAACGTGATGTATTTTGACGGTAACGTAACTGATACCTTCTATATGAAGCTCCAGTACACGGGTACGGATGGTGAGACGCATTATTCCACCATTGCAGAAGCGACCGGCGTGCAGGGTGAATGGGTGCAGCTTGCCAATAAGAATTATCAGATTCCCGAAGGCGCATCCGATATGGTGATCTACATTGAAACAGCGGAAACCACCAATAATTTCTACATTGATGAAGCCATCGGCGCAGTTGCCGGTACGACCATTAACGGTGCAGGACAGCCTGAGATCCCGAGTGAAACAACCCCTGTATCCGTGATCAAGGGTGATGTGGACATGAGCGGCGCGATCACTGCATTTGACCTTGCAGCGGCAAAGAAGGGTCTGCTCAAGGGCTTTGCTTCCACTGAGGCAGAGCGTGCAGCAGATGTGGATGAAAGCGGCACAGTCACGATCACTGATCTCGTTCAGCTTACCAGCTTTGTTCTGGGAAAGATTGACCGCTTCACTGTAAGCACATCCGATAATAACAATAATTCCACAGGGAACGTGACTACAGCTATGACAATGTCCGAATATACAGCACAGATCCAGGCGAAAATGGTGGAAACAGAACCCGAAGCAGAGCGCACGGAGCAGGCTGGCAGAACCTATGGCACAGTACAGAAGGTCAGCTATTATTCCAACACCTGCAAGCGTAACCGCAATTTCAATATTCTGCTTCCTGCCAATTATTCAACTGACAAGAAGTACCCTGTCATGTACGCGATGCATGGCTACTGGCAGAATGAGGATACACTGATCGATGAAGCGGATGAGAGTATGCGTCTGCGCCAGATCATCGGCAATGCAATTGCAGCAGGTGAAGCGGAGGATATGATCGTAGTATTCCCGTACATCTATGCGAGCGACACGCAGGATGCATGTTCTGCAATGGATGATGCGAACAATGCGGCATATGACAATTTCATCAATGAGCTGAAGAACGATCTCATGCCCTACATTGAAGCGAACTATCCGGTTCTGACCGGCAAGGACAACACCGCCCTCACAGGTTTCTCCATGGGCGGCAGAGAGTCCCTGTACATCTCCAACAAGATGCCCGGCACATTCGGTTATGTCGGTGCGATCTGTCCGGCACCGGGTGTATCTCCCGGACTGATCGCAGAATCCGATTTCAAGTTTGCAGGCGAGTCCCCCTACCTGCTTCTGCTGACCGCAGGTTCTAACGATACGGTCGTTTATGATTCCCCTGCTGGTTATCATGATATTCTGACAAGCAACAATGTACCGCACATCTGGCACTATGTCAACGGCGGCTACCACGGCGGCAACTGCATCCGTGCGCATATGTACAACTTTGTCAGAGCAGCCTTCAAGGCAAATTAACCTGATGAGCAGGATTTGCTCATACGATCCAGCTGCGTTCAGCAGACCGCAGTCGGAACATAGCAGATTCTTTTCATAATATTCCCTCTATTTTGTTTTGACGCAGTGCTGTCACGATTCCGACGGCACTGCGGTTTTTTTATACTTTGCTAAAGAAAGCCGCATTGTGCATTCTGCACAATGCGACTTTTGGTTATTTGAAAAATACAGCGAATTGTGCTTGTTTTTCTTGCTATGGAGAGAAGAATATGCTATAATAACTATATACGGATTCTACAATGGAGGTGTCATGAATGAAATATAAACCTATCGTTTCCCTCATGCTTGCTGGTACGGCGGCTGTAACGGCTGTGCCGGGGCTGTCCGCTGATGCAGAGACGGAAGCGGAACCAAAGCTCATTGCCCTGACCTTTGATGACGGTCCGAATACGCACACCACGCCGCAGGTACTTGACCTGCTGGAGGAATACAATGCACGCGCTTCCTTCTTCCTCATTGGTGACAGGATCAGCGAGGACAATGCCTATGTTGTGAAGCGTGCCTACGATATGGGTTGTGAGATCAACAGCCATTCCCGCACACATTCGGATATGACGGAGCTGACGGCGGAGGAGATCACCGCAGAAATGCAGTTCACAGCGGATGCTGTGTACGAGATCACCGGAGAATATCCGAAATTTTTCCGTCCGCCCTATCTGAATGTAAATCAGACCATGTATGACAGCATTGACATTCCGTTCATCACCGGATTTTCCAGCGGGGATGCAAGCTCGGAAAAAACCGCGGCGGATGTCACGGATTCTGTCATGACGCAGGCGAAGGACGGCGCAATCATCCTCATGCATGATTTCTGGGGCAATGACAAGACCGTGGAAGCACTGGAAACCATCCTGCCGGAGCTGGCGGCACAGGGGTATGAATTTGTAACCCTCACAGAATTATTTGAACGCAAGGGAGAAACACCCCTGCATGGTGTGGTATACCGTGAGGTCATGGCGCATCCCTGCGGCGGCTATACCTTTTCGCAGAACCTCTACAGCGGCTTTGCAAGCGGCGACAGCAGCTGGGAGGGCTGGGATACGGAGATACGTCTGGACGGCGCGATCCTGGAGGCGCAGGAGAGCTTTGTCATTGAGGTGGCATATGAGGGGGACTATCCGCCCATCTTCGTACTGAACCGCTGGGTCAGCTCCGAGGATAATTTCTGGGAGAAGGTACAGCCCGCCTATTACAACGGCAAGAAAGCCTGTTTCCGGTCGGAGGATCTGCAGGCGGTGCTGGACGCTTATCAGGTGAACTATACGGATGTTACCAAGCTCCAGATACGCTCGCCGTGGTCGCAGCTGACTGTTACACAGGCAGATCTGCTTGTGAAGGCGGAAGCCATGACCGGGGACGCGGATCTTGACGGCGTTTGCTGTGTGCAGGATGTCATTGCATTGCAGAAATACCTGCTTGCTGTGCCCGGCGCGAAGCTTCCCGGCTGGGAGAACGCCGATCTTTGTAAGGATGGCAGGCTGGACGCGTTCGATCTGGCTGCCATAAAGCAATATCTGCTCAAAGGAGGAAATACACTATGAAACACAGAAACAAACTGACAGCGGCGGCTCTGACTGCCGTTATGATGACGAACCTGATGCCGGCAATGATCCAGGCAGAGGGAACACGCGAGGTGCTTGTCACCAATTCCGATGAACTTCTTGCCGCGCTTGCGGATGTGCAGGCGGGGGATGAGATCATCCTCAGGGAGGGCTTGTATCAGAATGATGTCTTTCTCGGCGACGGCATCTGGTCGGCATTCTATGCGAAAGCGGATGGTACAGCGCAGCAGCCCATCATCCTCCGCAGTGAGGATCCTGAAAATCCTGCCACCATCAGCGGCGTGACACAGGATAACAAGGTCGCGCTGAAGGTCGTCGGCGATTACTGGGAGATCCGTGATCTGAAGATCTGTGAAGCGCAGAAGGGCATTTTCCTCCAGCAGTCGGAACACAGCATTATTTCGGACTGTGAGGTCTACAACATCGGCGCGGAGGCGATCCACATTATTGATGACAGCAGCTATAATCTCGTGGAAAACTGCTATGTACACGATGCCGGAACCATCTATCCGCAGTATGGTGAGGGCGTGTATATTGGCAGTGCGATGAGTACGGAGGGATATGGCTATGACTGTCACTACAACACCGTCCGCGGATGCAGCTTCGGTCCGAATATTGCGGCTGACCATGTGGATATCAAGGAGTACACCATCGGCAATGTGGTGGAGCAGTGTACCTTTGACGGTACGGGCGTACAGAACCAGAACGGCGGCAACAGCTTTGTGGAGGTCAAGGGCAATTACTGTGTGATCCGCAATAATACCGGTTACCGCAACGGCTGTGAGAATCTGCTGTATGCCTTTGATGCCAGCATTCAGCTGGAGGGCTGGGGACAGCATAACCAGGTGTATGAAAACACGGTATATCTTGATACTGCGGACTGCTATCTGTTCAAGGCGTGGAACTGCGCAACGCAGGTATTCCGCAATACAGCAGAGCCGGCAGATGTGACGGTCAACGGCAATAAGGTCATGGAAGTTCTGAATTTCGTGCTTGCGGGGGATGTCAGCGAGGATGGCTATGTGAACGATACGGATGTACAGCGGCTGCAGGCGCACCTGCTCGGCAAGGAAACAGGACATATCTCCAACGAAAATGCGGATGTTGCCGAAAATGCACAGCTTGACGCATTTGATCTTGCGATCCTCAAGCGGAAGCTCAATACCGGCGATACCGGCACGGCACAGATGTCTGTCAATTTCACAAAGGAAGACGCTGGAAAATGGCGCATGTGCAACGGACTTGGTGAATACAAACTGACCTTTGAGCTTTCCGCAGAAGCGGGCAGCAAGCTGAATATGGGCTGGGGCTACTGGGATCCCAATGGCGTGAACGCGGAGACCGGAGAAACCGGTGTCTGGAATCAGATCTCCCTCGGCAGCTTCACAGCGGACGAAAACGGAGCTGTATCCATAACAGTGGAGCTTCCCACCGCTGTGACAAGTGTGGCACTGCAGGTCTATGATTATGAAAACGCGGGCAGTGATCTTGACAAGGATACTGTTGTTCTGACGCGCGTTCTTGCGGAGTAAGGATACCGCGGCTGTTCTTTGTGAAGAAATTTTCCTGTTTGGGAGAAAAAATGCAGAAAAGCTTGCAAATACGGTTTTTTTGTGGTATACTATAATAGTTCCTGTTTTCAGGATACACCGGCTTGTTGAAAAAATTTTTTCTTGGGGCGGCTCGCCATCGCTGCCCCACCCCAACCCCTCCCCTTGGGGAGGGTCTATAGTTTGGGGACTTCGTCCCCGAACCCCTTTTGTGGGACTATCGCCCCATAGCAGGTTTTCGGCAAGTTGTAATGTACTGTTTTTCAGGATACACTGCATCTTATTACAATTGAATAAGGAGGATTTCTATGGAAAAAGAAAATGCACAGCCCACAGATGCTGCGGAGCTGATGCCGGATCCTGCTCCGGACGGATCATACGATCAGCCGGCGGCAGAAACAGAAATGGAGTCAGACGAGCTTCCGGTTAAGGGCAGAACGGGGCTGATCATGACGATCGCTGCCTATCTGCTGGCATTCTGCATTCCGACAGCGATCGGTCTGCTCATGTACAAGGTCAAGGAGGTTGCGCCGTTCGGTGACCGCTCCGTGCTTTGTATGGATCTGTGGGGACAGTACACCTCAATGTATGCCCAGCTTGCGCAGGGTGAGACCCTTGCTGACCTGTTCTATTCCTGGAATGGTGCCTTTGGCTATAACAACTGGGCGCAGAGTGCGTATTACTGCAACAGCATATTCCTGCTGCCGCTGCGTCTGGTTTCAATGGAGCATCTGGTCAATTACATCAACTGGATCTGTCTGCTGAAGCTTGGCTTTGCCAGTATGTCGTGTCTGGCGTTCCTGCGGTACAAAACGAAGAGTACTTCCCTGTTCCTGATCGCCGGCGCGTCTGCATACAGTCTTTGCGCATACATGCTCGCGTACTTGTCCCAGCCCATGTGGACGGACAGCCTGATCTATGCACCGCTGGTGCTCATCGGCATGGAGCGTATGCTGCATGAAAAGAAGCCTCTGATGTACACGCTGATGCTGGCTCTGACCATCTGCTCCAGCTTCTACATCGGCTTTGCAGTCTGCATCTTCTGCTGTCTGTATTTCGCTGCAAACGCCCTGCCCATACTGCGTGTCGGTACGACCGCAGAGGGAAAGCACTGTCTGCTGGGTCTGAAGGACTTCGGCAGGATGACCGGACGCTTTTCAGCATTCTCCGTGCTTGCCGGTCTGGCAGCCGCGCCGGTGATCCTTCCGATCGCACAGGCTGTTGGTCTGACCATTGCATCCGAGGCAGAATTTCCGGAAAAGCTCAAATGGTACGGCAATTTTTCCTACGTTTTCAAGCACATGCTCTCTGAGCAGCCGCTTTGCGTAGAATACACCGGTGCCAATCTTTCTGTCGGTATGATCGCTTTCATTCTCCTGCCGCTGTATTTCCTGAACAAGAAGATCCCCGCAGTGCAGAGAACCGTCAACGGCGCAGTGCTTGGCTTCCTTGCACTTTCCCTGAACTGCAACTTCCTGGATTTCATGTGGCATGGCTTCCATTTCCCGAACCAGCTTCCTGTGAGATGGTCGTTCCTGTTCTCACTGTTTGCAGTACTGCTGATCTGTACAGCTTTCATCAACCTGAAGGGGCTTTCCCTGAACCGTGCCATCGGCGGCATCATCATTGGCTTTCTGGCGGTCTTTATCGGCATCCGGGGTGTTGGCGATGTTGCAGGTGCAGAAGTACGCAAGGTCTACCTGATCCTGATGGGCGTTTCTGCACTGCTTATTCTGGCGATCGTGGTTTTCAATGCACTCCGCAGTTACGCGGCAGAGCATACCGACTCCAGACTGGCACGCATTCCCTACAGCGTTGTATCCATGTTTGCTGCTACCGCACTCGCAATGGTCTGCATTGTGGACAGCGGTATGAGCTATATCAAGACCTCGCAGTTTGAGCATGGCGGCACCCGCGTCAATGACGGCGCGGCATTCACACAGAATGCGGTCAAGCAGTATACCTATGGCTCGGAGTGGGCAAGCGGAAAGGATGATTTCTACCGTGTGGAGGCAAACGGCGGCTATACCTTCAATCCGTCCATGCTCGGCGGCTACCATGGTATGGGCTACTATTCTTCCACCATGCGCGGCAGTACCTTCAAACTTCTGCGTTTCCTCGGCAACCGCGTTTATGCGGACAAGGTGAGCAGCGTATACACGGTAACCTCCCCTGTGCAGAACAGTTTGTTCGGCATCCGGTATTACATTGACTATGCGCGTGAGCTGGACAGGCTTCCGGCAACGGAGATCATTCAGACGGACGAAGTTTGTGACATTGTGGAGAATACCACTGCACTCAGTCTCGCCTACGGCGTATCGGACAAGGTGCTTTCACTGGAAGTCAGCGACCAGATCCGCGGTATTGAGAACCAGAACACGCTCCTCAACGCAGTTGTCGGCGAGGATGTGAATGTATTCCGCAAGCTCAGCACAACGGAGTTCAGCTACGAAAATGCGACCCTGACGGAGAGTGCGGACTGGAATGAAAATTACTTCCACTCGATGGATAATGCAAAGCCTGTTACTTTCCATTATGTCTATACCTGTGACGCGGACGGTGCCGTATATCTGGAGCACAACTTCAGAGCCGGAACGATCACTGTCACATGGGACGGCGGTTCCTGCAATGTGGATCAGGGTTCCCAGAAGTTTGCGTATCTTGGCAATTTCACGGCTGGTACGAAGATCACCATTGATGTTTCAGTGGAGAACGTTCAGCTCGGATGCACGGGTATGAATCTGTATGCATTCGATGAAGCCCTGTGGAACAGCGTTTATGAAAAGCTTGCCGCAGTACAGATGGATGTGGAGTCGTTCAGGGCGGACAGGATCAAGGGTACCATTACAATGCCCCAGAGCCAGCTCGTTATGACGACCATCCCGCAGGACAGCGGCTGGACGGCATACTGTGACGGCAAAAAAGCAGAAATCATGCTTGCACCGGGGGATCTGATCTGTCTGATCGTTCCCGAAGGCACACATACATTGGAATTTAAGTATCATGTTCCCATGCTGGGGATCGGTGTGACGATTTCTATTATTGCATTGCTGATCTGTGTATGGTTCTGTGTTCCGGAGCTTCGCAGGCTGATCCTTGCAAAGATTTCCGAACTGAGAAAAACGTCATCCAAGCCCGCGGCTGAGAGCGCGGATGCGTGATATGACAAACAAACCCGCTTCTTTCATGAGGCGGGTTTTTGTTTGTTTTTTCTGGGGCGAGATGTCCTGTAACCGCCCTCCCCATTCCGCCTTCGGCGGTTTCGCCACGTACAGCAGAAACCCGGACAGAGCCTATACGGTCTGTCCGGGTTTGTTTTGATTGGGTCAGCAGATTATGCTATAGGAAGCTTGTCATAAATGCCGATGGTGTATTTCAGAATGCACAGGGCATCTGCGGAGGTGGGCTTGTTGTCGCCGTCCACATCAGCGTTCTGTGCGCCCTGTTCTGTCAGCGGGTCGCCGGCGAGAATGTTCTTGTTCAGGGTCAGAACGTCCAGAATGTCCACGGCACCGTCCACATTGACATCGCCGCTGAGGGCTTCTGCTTCGCCGGTGAGCTTCAGCAGTCCCAGACCGGACATATCCGTATAGCCCATGCCTGTGAGGTCGTACCAGTTGGCAATGGAGGTACGCTTGCCCTCGCCGTTGCCGTCATCGTTGATCTGTGCATCGAAACCGACTACCTGACCAGCCTTGAAGCCGCCGAGTGTGGTCGGGAGGGCAAATTCCACGAGATAGCCGTCCGCTGTCTTTGCCGCTGCGGAAATGAACGCATCCGTGGAAAGTCCGTCGGTCACGGATTTTTCGCCGTCATAATTCACTCTCGCCTGAATATCATCGGATTCATAAGCAGTGGTCTTATGATTGTTTTCATCGAGGAAAATTTCCACAGTGTCCTGCTCGTACACATTCGGGCTTGCCTTGGAAAGAACGGGATCCTTTACTTCTGCGAGGACATAGATATAATCCTTGTCCCAGAGCACCTTTGCCGTGCCCGTTGCACCTGCGCCCATGGAATAGGTGTTGATGTCGAGGACATTGGCATCCGCCCATACATCGTCGATCTCGCCGTCAATGGCGGGTGTACCCTGTGTGGCTTCTGCATAGGCAGGGATTTCGGAGAAGACGACCTTGCCGAAACTGGAGCTGTCAGTTGGGTCATAGGAAAGGCTGTTCCATGCGGTGCCACCCATTACCACATCCATACGGATGCTGGAGCCTGCTGCGGCGGTTTCATTGAGGCTGAGGATGAAGTCGATGCCATCGGTTTCCTTGAGTTCTGCATCATTGCTGCTGACATCAAGGTCGTCCTGATCCGTTGTCAGACGGACAACAAGCTCATTGGTCTTCTGATTCCAGGCGAGCTTGAAGCTGCCAACTTCACCGACCTGCTGGGCTGCCTGTACTTCCATTGCAAATTCCAGACCCTCGGCAGTGCCGTCATAGCCATAAGCTGTCGCGATGTTGATGGTCTGCACCTCTGCATCGGTATCGACTACCGCATAGAAGGCATCCTTTGCATTGTAGTTCTTATCGAACAGCAGCGGATAGCCGCCGATCCAGCTGGTGGAGTCGGTAATGCCCCAAAGGACAACTGCACTCAGATTCACACCGTCATCCTTGACCTTTTTGTACATCTCGAATACCTGACGGTAACGCTCGGCAAGGGTGAGCATATCCTCATCAGTGTTGGACTTGATGTTGATGTCCAGCTCCGTGATCTGGATTTCCAGACCGAGATCCGCGTAGGTGCGGATAGCATTTTCATACTGTGCAATGCTGGGGTTGCTCATGCTGATATGGGACTGCATACCCATACCGTCAATCAGCTTTGCATCCACAAGCTCCTGCAGAATATCCGTGCAGATGTAGTTCATCTTGTTTTCCGCATATTCATTATAGTCATTATAGAACAGCTTGCATCCGGCAGGGGCATATTCCCTTGCCCATTCAAATGCTTTTTTAATATAGGACTGATCGCCGTAGACCTGCACCCATGCAGAACTGCCGGAGGATTCATGGTTGGAGCCTGCCGGACGGATCGTGCCGGAATCGGATGCCGCCTCATTCACCACGTCCCATGCATATACATTCAGATCAGGGTACTGCGTCGCAATGGCATCCATCACATTTTTAATGTAGTTCTCCAGACGCTGATCCATGATCTCAGGGGTTACCCAATCGCCGTTTGCATCGAAATTCTCCTTGAAGAACCAGTCCGGTGTCTGGCTGTGCCATACAAGAACATGCCCACGCAGGGGGAGATCGTTTGCCTCGCAGAACTGGAGCATATCCGCTGCCTGCTTGAGAGAAACCTGCGGATTTGTCTGATCGCCGCCGTTTGCATCCATATAGGCAAGTGTCGCCGCCTGATCGAGTACGGATTCGGGCTTCAGCTCATTGCCGATGGTCACACTATTATAATGCTTCAGGATCAGATCCTGTGTTGCACCCTGCTGGAATTCACTGCCGGAAACCGCACAGCCCATCTTGAAATAATCCGCATACACATCCTTCAGGGATGCAATATCCTCCTGAATTGCCGGATCGGGCAGACGTTCTGCGGAAACATCATCCACATAGAAGCCCATGAGATCCTGTGCGGTCACGCTGGCATCGGGCTTGTAAGCAGTCTGGATATAGACATAAATATTGGACGCGCCCTCCGGGATGGTACATTCCGTGCCGACATACTTCCATTCGCCCTTGTTTGCAGTTTCCGTAGCGATGGTGTAGTAGTTCTCCTTGCCGTCCAGATCGTACTGGAGATTGATGGAGAAACCCTGTGTATCCGTCCAGTCCGCACCGTCATACATCACATAGCAGCCGAAGCTGTAGTATCCGCCAGCCTCCAGACAGAGGGTCTTGTTGCAGGTCGCACCGTTCCAGAGCTGTTCTCTGCCGTCGCAGTAGATGGAATAATCGCCGCTGTATGCCGCCTTGTCCGTTACTTCGAGCGTGGTGTTCGAACCTCTCACCTGCCAGCTCATGGCTGTGCCGTCATCGAAATTGTCGAGGAAGCCGTCCTCCTTGTCGGTCACTTCCACCTGTTCGCCCATGATGACCACATCATCGAGATAGAAGTCGGACAGCGTTGCACCCTCCACATAGATGACAATATTCGATGCATCGGAAGGGACGGTATAGGTCACCTTGATCTGCTTCCACTCCCCTGCTGCGGTATTTGTGCCGCCCATGTAGGAATAGCGTTCCTCGCCGTTGGCATCGGTGTACATCATCTGGAAATTGAACTGCTGGTTCTGACCGCCGACCTCGGTATCCTCGTACATGACATAGCAGCTCAGATCATAGGTCTGTCCTGCATACATCGTGCCGATCATGGATGCGCCTGCACCGTTCCAGGTCTGGGTCCTGCCTGTGATGTACAGGGATTTTTCGCCGGAATTTGCCGCTGCATCGGACAGGGAAATTTCCGTGCTGCCGGAAGTCCTTGCCTTCCATGTGCCGAAGCTTTCCTCAAAGGTATCATTCACCAGTTCCACCGCTTCTGCATTTGCGACAAATGCAGTCATCGGCATAGGGGAAAGCGTCAATGCTGTGCAGAGCACACCTGCCAGCATTCTGTTCCATTTTTTCATTCTACCACCTCGTATTCGGATTTGAAGCCTTCTGCTTCTGTGTATATTATATAAAGTTTTATACAAATTGTCAATGCTGTTCACACAAAATTTTCCAAAGAAACGAAAAATGTTGACAGTTTTTTGAAGATGTGCTATAATCATTGGAAAAGGAGTCAGTCTGTCAAAACAACTGAAATCAAACGCGGAGCTATCGCTCCGCTAAAGGGATTCGGGGACGAAGTCCCCGAAATATAGCCCCTCCCCTCGGGGAGGGGTTGGGATGGGGGCAGTTTCAAGTAAACCTTCCCTAAGAAAAAAGAATTTTTCAACAAGCTGAAAAGGAGTGAATGCTATGCTGTTCCATACCACTGCAGCACATTTTGAGGAAGTGCTCGCGGAAAGCGATCAAAAAACGATCCTTGTTGATTTTTATGCTTCCTGGTGTGCGCCGTGCCGTGCGCTTGCGCCGGTCATTGATGCGCTGTCCGACCGCTATGAGGATGTGATGTCCGCCTATTCCGTGAATGTGGATACGGACGCGGAGCTTGCAGAGCGTTTCCATGTGTCCGTTCTTCCGACGGTGCTGGTACTGCAGAAAGGTGCGGTCACAGGACGGTATGAAAAGGAGATCACCGCGGAGATGCTGGAGGATCTGTTCGGATAACGAATATCTATGCGCATAAAATAAAGCCTGAGAAGATTTCAATTTCTTCTCAGGCTTGTTTTTTTAAAGCGTGTTCAGCATCTGGAAATAACTGAACAGGCTCTTACAGTGTTCCGTCAAATACCGTTTCTATGTATTTGCTGGAACCTTCGGGAGTATATACCCAGCGGTCAATGTGGGAACCCTCATAGAAATAGCGGATCGGCTCGGGTGTGCTGACATCGCCGCAGACATCGACCAGGATCAGCTTTACCTTGAGCTTTTCGGGAATGAGAGCCTTGATGTAGACGCTTGTACGCTGTCCTGTCTGTACGGGCTGGCGAAGCTCCGCAAGACCTGCAAGGTTCGGCATCAGCTCAATGAATACGCCGTACTTCTCCACGGAGCGCACGATGCCACAGGTGGTCTCACCCACATGGAACAGAGCGGCGTTTTCCTCCCATGTGCCGAGCAGCTCCTTATGGGACAGGCAGATGCGCTTGCCCTGTACTGCCTTGATGATCACGCGGACACACTGTCCCACGGTCAAGCGATCGGACGGATGGGCAATACGGGAAACAGAGATCGCGTCAATGGGGATCATGGATACGATGCCGCTGCCGATGTCCACAAAGGCACCGAACGGCTCCAGATGCGTTACACGCGCCGGGATCACATCACCGGGACACAGGCGGGAAAGGAACTGCTCACTGCACTGCTCCTGCACCATTCTGCGGGAGAGGATCGCAAGCTGCTCGCCGTTCTCATCCGTTTCGATGCGCAGAACGCGGAAGCAGACCGGCTTGCCGACGCGAGCGATCAGGGCAATGTCACGCAGTTCACCCTCTGCAATGCCCACTGCGCCCTCCTCACGCGGGATCATGCCGCGCATACAGGGAAGGCTGACCCAAAGATTATGGCTGCTATCACAAGTGGTAACACGCGCCTCCAGGACTCTGCCGGATGCCTGTGCCTGCAGAAGTCCCTGCACGCTGGCAATGGCAGCCTTGTTTTCAGGTGTGTCGAGTAATGCCCCTTCGGGCTGATAGAAAGTAGTCATCATCATTTTAACCTCCGATGTGTTATTTGGGGAACGCTCCCGTTCCAGTGCATTCTATGCGGTGCGGCAGGAGGATAGAACCTTTTGTTTCCTTCTGCACCGGGAATGGCTCCCCGTTTCCTACTATATTTATGCTACCACATTCTGACGAGAATGTCAAGTAAAGATTTTGTCGCATTTTCTCTGTCGTTCATACTGCCCTAATTTTTCCGGATGCCCCATGCGCCTGCGGCAAGCAGGAGGGCGGAAGCTCTGTCCGCAGTCTGCACATCGCAGATGATCTGGAGCTGAGCGGTACGGCGGTAGGAGGGTTCCGGAAGCACATCATCGCTGATCTCGGACACCATGACGGCGGTGATATAGTTCTGCATCCGCAGATTGGCAGGGAGCATGGTATAACGCTGGCGGCTAACGGGATTGTCCCCCACCCTGCCCAATGCCTGTACCATGATCTTCCGGATGCCGGGAACGCTCCGGCGGATACGCCCAGCGGTCAGCTCTGCAAGCTCGATTGTTTCAAATTCGCCTTGGATTCTGCAAAGTTCCATTACTGTTTTCCTCATTTCCTTTAATTCTAAACAGGCATTTTCATCACCCTGCATAGGTTGAAAGCGGCTTTTTTATCATTATTGAACAAAAACAGAAAAATATGAAAAGTAAATATTGCCTTTTGCCTGAAAATGCGGTATAATATAGTGTGCGAATCATTTGTGTCCGTCCGGCAGAGGAAGGCAGTGCTGCCTCCGGCTGAACGGACCATTGGAGAGGAAGTGATCCGGGATGGATATCCGGCTGCATGATCTGCTGCTGATGAAGAAACAGCACCCCTGCGGTGCTCGTGAAATGAAGGTACTGCGCACCGGTATGGACTTCCGTCTTCGCTGTGTGGGCTGCGGCAGGGAATTTATGGTGCCGCGTCATAAAATTGAAAAGTATATCAAGAAGGTAACACGCGAAGAAGAACAGAGCGGCGAATGATGCTGTGCTGATGATTGTTATAGATGAGAGAAAGGTGATATTCCGATATGTTTGAAAAGCTTTTGCAGATGGAACAGAAATATGATAATATGAATGATCAGCTCGCTGATCCTGAGGTCATTGCTGACCGTGAGCAGTATGCTGCCTACATGAAGGAATACAAGAGCCTGACTCCCATTGTGGAAGCCTTCCGTGCCTACAAGGCAACACAGGCAGAGCTGGAGGAAGCGAAGGAGCTTCTGACAGACGGCGGTCTGGATGCGGAGCTGAAGGAGATGGCACAGATGCAGTTCGAGGAAGCCAAGGAGCTTCTGGAGGAACAGACACAGCAGCTCAAGATCCTGCTGCTGCCGAAGGATCCGAATGATGATAAGAACGTCATCATTGAGATCCGCGGCGGTGCGGGCGGCGAGGAGGCTTCCCTCTTTGCCAATTCTCTCTACCGTATGTACAGCATGTATGCGGAGGCGCACCGCTGGAAGCAGGAAGTACTCAATGCAAGCCCCACGGAGCTTGGCGGCTACAAGGAGATCAGCTTCTCCATTGAGGGTGAGGGTGCGTATTCCCGCATGAAATATGAAAGCGGCGTACACCGTGTGCAGCGCGTTCCGGAAACGGAATCCCAGGGGCGCATCCATACTTCTACAGTTACAGTTGCTGTACTGCCGGAGGCGGATGAGGTGGAGCTGGAGATCAATCCGGCGGATCTGAAGATCGACGTATTCCGTTCCAGCGGCGCGGGCGGTCAGCATATCAACAAGACGGAATCTGCTGTGCGCATTACCCATCTGCCGACGGGCGTTGTGGTGGAATGCCAGGACGAGCGCAGCCAGCATAAGAATAAAGATAAGGCGATGAAGGTACTGCGTGCGCGCCTGTTTGAGGCGATGCAGCAGGAGCAGACGGACAAGATCGCCTCCGAGCGGAAAATGCAGGTAGGTACGGGCGACCGTTCCGAGCGCATCCGCACCTATAATTACCCGCAGGGACGCATGACGGATCATCGTATTGGTCTGACGCTGTACCGTCTGGAAGCGATCCTCAACGGCGATCTGGATGAGATTTTTGACGCGCTTGCAACCGCAGACCAGGCTGCAAAGCTGGCAGGGCAGAATGATGGAAACTAAACTCTTACATACAGCGGCTGAAGAACTGAAAACCGCTGCCGCACTTCTGCGGAATGGTGAACTGGTCGCGTTCCCGACGGAAACCGTCTATGGACTTGGCGCAGATGCCCGGCGGGAGGATTCTGTGCGGAATATCTTTGCTGCAAAAGGCAGACCTGCGGACAATCCCCTGATCGTACATATTGCGGATATGGAGATGCTGCCGGAAATCGCCGCTGAGGTGCCGGAAATTGCAAAGAAGCTGGCAGATGCCTTCTGGCCCGGACCGCTGACGATGGTCCTGCCGAAGCGCGGCTGCATTCCGGATGTGACCTCCGGCGGGCTGGATACTGTGGGCATCCGTATGCCCTCCCATCCGGCGGCACTTGCTCTCATCCGGGAATCGGGCTGCCCGATCGCTGCGCCCTCTGCCAACCGTTCCGGCTCTCCGAGTCCGACGACGGCACAGCATGTCATGGAGGATATGCAGGGCAGAATTGCTGCTGTGATTGACGGCGGTCTTTGCGATGTGGGTGTCGAATCCACTGTGATCTGCTTTGATGATGACGAAACCATCCATATCCTTCGCCCCGGTCTGGTCTCTGCGGAGGATCTGGAGCCGTTTGCGGCGCATGTCTATGTGGATGAAGCGATCTACAAGCAGATCGCCAAGGATGCAAAGGTCGCATCCCCCGGTATGAAATACCGGCACTATGCGCCCCATGCGAAGATCGTTCCTGTGGATGCGCCGGATTTTGCAGCATTTGCGGAATTTGTACACTCGCAGAAAGCGGAGGGTGTTTTCTGCCTGCTGTTTGATTCCGATCCGGAAATTCCAGGCGTTCCCTGTATGAGATACGGTGACAGCGGACGGGAGCAGGCGCATTATCTGTTCCTGCGCTTCCGGGAGCTGGATGAAAAGCAGGCGCGGCTTGTTTATGTCAGAATGCCGAAAAAAAGCGGTGCAGATCTTTCTGTTTACAACCGCCTGATGCGTGCGGCAGGATTTGAGGTGATAACGCTATGAGTCATGACAGAATTGCAATTGTCATTGGTCTGACGGGTCAGACAGGTGCCGGCAAAAGCACGGTATCCAAAATATTTGTAAAAAATGGATTCCAGCTGATCGACGCTGACATGATCTCACGCGAGATCATGAAGCCGGGAATGCCCTGTCTGGAGGAGCTGTTTGATTATTTCGGCAGCGGCATCCGCAATCCGGACGGTACGCTCAACCGCAGGGCTCTGGCGAATATCGTCTTCACGGATAACCGGAAGCTGGAAAGTCTCAACAGCATCTGCCATCCGTTCATTACGGAAGAAATTCTGGCGCGGATCGGACATTATTCCGCGGACGGGCATAAGCTGATTCTGCTGGATGCGCCAACGCTGTTTGAAAGCCAGGCGGCGGATTTTTGTGATCTCATCATCTCCGTCATTGCAAAACCGGAGCTTCGGTGCGGACGTATTATGAAGCGTGACGGCATTACGGAAACAGAGGCGCGCAACCGCATGGATTCCCAGCTGAGCGAGGCGTTCTTCATCGGACATTCGGATTATGTCATCCGCAACAATGAGGACTGCGAACAGCTTTTTGCACTTGCGGAAGAAGTTGCGGATAAAATCAAGCTTTATTATCATACTAAATATCATACAATGGATTGAAAGGCGGTATCAGCATGGAAAATGAAACATCAATTGCAAAGCAGAAAAAGGAAGCACTGCTTTCCAAAAGCAAACATGCAGTCATGCGCATGGAAGATGCGGAGCTGAAAGCATGTGACGCATTCTGCGAGAATTATAAGGTATTTCTCGACAAGGCAAAGACAGAACGTGAGGCAGTGAAATTTGTAGAAGCTGCCCTGATCGAAAACGGCTACAAGAAATTCACACCCGGCATGGCACTGAAAGCCGGCGACAGAATCTATGTCAACAACCGCGGCAAGGCGATCATTATGGCAACCATCGGCACTGCACCCATTACGGAGGGCGTGCGCCTGAATGCGGCACATATTGATTCTCCCCGTCTGGATATGAAGCAGCACCCGCTGTATGAGGATACCGAAATTGCGCTGTTCAAGACACATTACTATGGCGGTATCAAGAAGTACCAGTGGACGGCAATGCCCCTCTCCCTGCACGGCGTTGTGATCCGTCGTGACGGCACAAGCGTAGAAGTGTGCATTGGTGAAGATGAAAACGATCCGGTATTCTGCATCACTGACCTCCTCCCCCATCTGGCAGCAAACCAGATGAAGCGCACACTCAATGAGGGCATCAAGGGTGAGGAGCTGAATATCGTAGTCGGCTCCCGTCCGTTCAAGGATGACAGCGAAAGTAATCTCGTGAAGCTTGCGATCATGGATATTCTCAATGAGAAGTACGGCATCATCGAGGATGATTTCATTTCCGCAGAGCTGGAAGCTGTTCCAGCATTCAAGGCAAAGGACATCGGCTTTGACCGCAGCATGATCGGCGCATACGGACATGATGACAGAGTATGCGCATACACGGCATTCATGGCAGCGATCGAAAGCAAGACGCCGGTGCATACGGGCGTGACCATCCTCACGGACAAGGAAGAAACCGGCAGCGACGGCAACACAGGTCTGTGTTCCTCTTACCTGAAGTATTTCCTCTATGATCTGGCTGAAAGCTTCGGCGCAAACGGCAGAGCGGTGATCTCCGCATCGAAGTGCCTGTCCGCCGATGTCAATGCGGCATATGATCCGACATTCTCCGATGTCCTCGAACGCAACAACTGCGCATACTTCAATCATGGTGTCTGCGTGACAAAGTTCACAGGCGCGCGCGGCAAGTCCGGCACATCGGATGCGTCCGCTGAATTTGTGGGCGAGATCCGCAAACTGCTCGATGACAACAATGTGATCTGGCAGACCGGCGAGCTTGGCAAGGTCGATATGGGCGGCGGCGGTACCGTTGCGGCATATATCGCAAATCTGAACATTGACACGATTGATGTGGGTGTTCCGGTGCTTTCCATGCACGCACCGTATGAGATGGTGGCAAAGACTGACATTTATGCAGCATACAGAGCATTTGCTGTATTCCTGGAAAGCTGATCATGAGATATTTAGAACGTTTTGATACAAAGATCCTCCTTGCAAATGCGGAGGATCTTTACTGGATGATCAAGAATTTCGCGCAGGATCATGAAATTCCGTTCACGGATGCAAAGGACATCATCCTGACAGCACTCATTGCAAGTCAGGGAACGGAACAGAATCTTGCTGATATTGCAAAGAAAATGGATAGGCTTGCTTAACCCATCCATAACGGGGTGTCGGGGCGAAGCCCCGACGATAAAAAGCCCCTCCCCTTGGGGAGGGGCTTGGGGTGGGGTATTTACATTTTACGGAGGGTTTTATGCGACTGATTTCATGGAATGTCAACGGCTTTCGTGCCTGCCTGACAAAGGGCTTTGAGGACAGCTTCAAGAAGCTGGATGCGGATGTGTTCTGCATTCAGGAAACGAAGATGCAGCCGGAACAGGTGACGACTTCCTTTGACGGCTATCTGCAATATTTCAACAGTGCGGTGAAAAAGGGCTATTCCGGTACGGCGGTATTCACAAAGACCGAGCCCATTTCCGTGACGTTCAATTTTGAGGGACACACGGATGAGGGGCGTGCGATCATCTGCGAGTATGAGAAATTTTATCTGGTGAATCTCTATGTGCCGAATGCACAGCGGGAGCTTGCACGGATCGACTACCGCATGAAATGGGAGGACGACCTCCGTGCATTTCTGACGGAGCTGGACAAGAAGAAGCCCATCATCCTCTGCGGTGACCTGAATGTGGCGCACAAGGAAATCGACCTGAAGAACCCGAAGACAAATGTGGGCAATGCAGGCTTTTCGGATGAGGAACGTGGAAAATTCGGTGAGCTTCTGAATGCCGGATTTACGGATTCGTTCCGGTATCTGTACCCTGACAAGGAGGGTGCCTATACATGGTGGTCGTACATGTTCAAGTCGAGGGAACGCAACACGGGATGGAGAATTGACTATTTTCTGGTATCAAACCGTATTGCGGATAAAATCATGGATGCCAAGATCTATCCGGATGTGATGGGCAGCGACCATTGTCCGGTGGGGCTGGAGATTGATCTGGATTAGAGCCTGTTCACATTAAAATCTCATACGCATCTTTTCGGCAAAATTTCACGCAGTCTGCGTTAAAAAATCTTGACATACGTCAGTATGCCTGCGATTTTTTGCCTTGTCTGCGTAAAATTTATGCTCGAAAATCTGCATATTCATTTTATGTGAACAGGCTCTAAATGAAAAACACCTGAAAAGTCTGTACTTTTCAGGTGTTGTTTTATTTCACATTCATTATGAGCAATTCCAGTAGAATCCAACCCATGAGAAATCACGTTCCCGCAAGCTCTGGCGATCCATATAAAATCCACCAACGCCATAATCACCCCATCTTACGCCCTTTCCGCTGTAAAGCTGGAGTAACTGTACGCCTTTATCGAACTCCACATTCATACCTGCTTCATATTTTTCATATTCAACTGGCTGTGCACTGGTTGGATAGCCATTAATCGAATTAAAATAACTGTCAGTACATTTTTCTGAAAACCAGACCCATTCATCATAGACGGCTTCGCCGTATTCGCCATCACCAGCATCCTCAGGATCATTAATGTAATCACCTGACATTTCGGAATAATGCTGACAAAAAAGTGCAAGAAGATCTTCAGAATCATGGCTGATCGAGCCTTCCTCCAATGTAAATTTCAAAGCATATTCACCGTCAACAGGTGATGTTCCGGTAATACCCTCTTCAAAAGGATCAATTCTTGCACGAATGGATTCGATATCCGGTTCTGCGCTGTATTCTTCAATATATGTTACTTTGCCCTGTGACATCAGAGAGTCTGTTGAAACCCAAAACTGCAGCAATCCTTTATGAGGAAAATCTTCCAACGGAGCAAGATCTTTACAATTGATCTGAACAAGGAGCTTCATTTGTTTGCCTGATTTGTCAAGCGGTGGTAATGTATTATCGGCAAGATATGGCAATCCACCAGCCTTACTGTCCGTGATTGAAGGAACGTCATCCGTTAGTTCATAGGAAAGATATGGATGTCTTGTTAACTCCCGTACCTTTTCACCTGCCTTCTCGGCAAATGCAACAGCTGCTTCCTCTGTCAATAATAACTCGTCCATCATAAACCTCCTACTTCGCCCTCTCCTCCAGAATATCCATCATCTCGCCGACATTCTTCATTCCGCTGACCTCACGGACGGTGAAGCGCATCTTGAATGCTCGTTCCACTGCGCCGATCAGGTTGATGTGTTCGAGGCTGTCCCAGTCCTCGATGTCATCCGCACAGGTGGAATCGGTCAGGGTGATGTCATCATCATCGAATACATCCTGGAAAATTTCGGTAAGTCTGTTTTTGATTTCTGCTCTGTTCATAGTGTTATTCTCCTTATATAGTGATTTTTCTTTTGAAAGTTTCTCTAAACCTCCCCCACCCCAACCCCTCCCCGAGGGGAGGGGCTTTTAGTGGAGGCGGCTGCGCCGCCTCCACCGCCCAAGGGGCTATCGCCCCTTGGAACCCCATTTGGGGACTTCATCCCCCTTATCCCCGACATTGCTCCCCGAGGAAAGGGGGATTTGAGGCGGGGGTTTCGCCCCTTGCCCCCATTTGTGGATTTTCTTATACAGTCGCTGCCACGGCAATGACTTCATTTTTCGGCGTGTAGCCTGCGGTTTCCAGCTGCCACGCGGTGTTTCCGTCCGCATCCTCGGAAATCTTCGTGAATCCGAACGTACCGAACAACTCCGCTACCATGCCGTTTTTCTTCGTCGGGTAATAATGCCCGATGATTTCCGTGATTCCCTGCTTCCGACTCTCCGCCACAAGAGCATCAAGCATCGCAAATTCCATGTCACGCTTGAGCACACGGCAGCTCATCAGCCACAGATCTACATGCAGGGTGCTCCCCTCTTTTTTGCCGATCACGACCGATACAATGCCGTTATCCCCGAAGCTGTCCTCCAGCCGTCCATACAGCCGGATATAATCGGGATCAGCGGCAACCGCTTCCATTTCTGCCTGTGTATAGCGTTTTGTGGTCACGTTGAACTGGTTGCTCTTGTTCGTCAGCTGGGTGATTCTGGGAATGGTCACAGCGTCAAAATCCGCAATGACCGCTTTCATCTCCAGACTCTTCAGGAAATCCTTGTAGTCGGTGAATTTCGCCTGTGCCGCCTGCCGCTTGGCATTCTCCATATACATGGCATTGCGCTTGGCATCATCCGCCGACAGATTCGTTACCTCGAAATAGCCTGCCCGATCCAGCCGCAGCATACATTCCTCCACGGACTCAAACGGTACGACCGCCGTATCCGGCAGCTGCGCCTGCACGATGGCACGTTCAGCGGGGTTGTCGTCCACAAAGACAAAGCTCTCCGGCAGAAGCGTCAGCTCCTGCGCCATATCGGCGATATTCTTCGATTTCATATCCCAGTTTGCCTTGATGCAGACAAAATCGTCCGGTTTCAGGATGCCCTCCGGATGCTCCAAACCGAGAATTGCATTCTCATGGTCATTCTTCGAGCAAACGGTCAGCAGCACACCCAGATCCTTGTGGGCTTTCAGATAGCCCTGCAGTGCAGCATACGCCTGTCCAACGGAGGTCTCCTGCCCGATCTCAATGCCAGCCTGCCCGTCATCCCCGATCACGCCGCCCCAGAGGGTATTGTCCAGATCCAGTGCGAGGACTTTCTTATTTTTGCCCATCAGCGAGCAGATGATATTGCTCAGATTATAGGAAAATTCCGGAATCGCCGGCACACAGAGGGCATATTTGTAGAGATGCCAGTAGGACGGTTCGAGCCATTTGTCCAGACCATAGCAGGCGGACAGATAGTTGATGTCGTGGATATAGAAATTCCGGTGTTCCCTCGCATAGTCATAGAATCGGCAGTTCAGGCGTGTCAGGAAGTCGATTTTCCCGTGAATGCTGCCGGCTTCACGGTTGCCCATGAGCCTTGTGAGGGGCATTTCAAAATTATTCTGGATGATGGGGCAGCCGTAGACTTCGGCGAGTCTGTCCCACATCTGCGCAAAATGCGAATAGGTCTGATGGAGTTTTTCCTCCACGATCTGCGCAGAATCGCCGATCTGCGGATATTCCTGCACATTCCGTGCACTGGTGTGGATGAAAATAATCTCCGGCTTGAACGCTTCGAGTGACGCATTCGGGAACATGGCATCGTTCCAGTACTGGGCATATTCGGACTCCCAGAACTCCGGCACAATGCCGCGGTTGCGCAGGAATAATTCCAGCGTGGAAATAATATCGCTTGTGGTCGAGCCGCCCAGCACGGCAATGCGCAGGGTAACTGCGCCGGATTCCTGCTCTTTGAGTGCACGGAGAAGCCGGCGGCGTTTCTGTAGAATCAGATCGCTGTCAAAGGGATAGCAGAGTTCTTGCAGCATAATTGCCTCCATATCTTTTCTGCCCCGCAGTCAGCGGGGCAGCATTGTCAATACATGATAGATTCCAGACTCTTGGCATTACTGCCGGTCGCGCTGAAGGTGTTCATTGCAAAAAGTACATCCGTGATGCCGTTTTCCTTTGCAAATCCCACTGCGGACTGTTCGAAATAGCGCATATCCACGACCCAGATCTCAGAGAAGGAGCGTGTCAGACAGGGTACCAGCGCATTGCCGTAGCTGTCCTTCAGGATCATCAGCCGTCTGCCGTTGGTGCAGTCCGTGGTGATGTGCGTAACACGTTCATCACCGCCCATGAAGACAAGATACCAGCTGGAGCTGGGAAGCTTGTCCACCTCGCGGAGCATCAGGCTGCCCTCGCGTGCATTGGTCATGTCCGTGTCATAGTAGGTGGTCGTAATGGGGTTTGTGGGCTTATAGAATACAAAGGGTTCGGGGTTGTCCTTGAATACGGCGTTGTTGGTGTAGCCGTAGAGCGTGCCGACATAGCCGTCAAGCTGTACAGCTTCATATGCCGTCAGTTCTGCATACGATACGCCTGCGGTCGAGGCAAATGCTTTTGCGGCATAATAGGCACCCAGCGGCTGCCAGTGGTGGTCGGTGCGCGAGAAGATCGCCTCTGCCTTATGCTCCTCCAGAATGCTGTAGGCATCCACCGGCACGACTCCCTCCAGGAGGGTATTGAGATAATCAATGGTATCCTTTTCACTTGCTGTATAGCTTTCGTATTTTTCAGGCAGATAGAAGGAAACCGCTGTGGGGGCAACCAGGGAATATACATTCACACTGCTGCCGAGTGCAGCCTTGTACTCATTGACAATATTGGCATAGCGTTCCGCGTTGGAACGGCTGCCGCCGTAGAGCATCAGACCGCGGTCCTTGACGATCAGGATGTTATTGGCGATCTCGCCGTCAAAATCCGCTTCCGCATCGGGTGCGTCCGTGGGCGGTTCTGTAGTTTCGGGCGGGGTGGTTTCATAAATGACAGTCGTTTCCGTCTGATCCGCTTCCTGCGTTTCCGGCGGCAGTGTGAGGACGGGGCGTGTTTCCGGCTTCTCGCGCGTCGGAGCAGTTGCCTGGATATCGACCTGTGACAGCTTGATCTCTCCGCTGCTGCTGTCAGCGGGCTGTTCGATCTCCGGAATGCTGCCGACGAGGATCACACCGTCATCATAGGGAATACCCATATTCCCCCTAAAATCCGAGATCACGCCCTTGAAGAAGCTGCGCATGGGTACGGTGTCATTATAGTACTCCGCAAATTCCTCCGTGAAGGTGCCTTCAAAATAGGAGGACAGGGAGAATTTCGGACGGGGTGCAAGATTGCGGTTTTCTTCCTCCGACTTGACAGGACGCTTGCCGAACAGGAGAAAACAGCTGATTATACCAATGACAGCCACCAGTACCAGCACATTGATGCTGGCGAGCAGATGCTCCATGTGATGCTGGCTCCGCTGTTCCGCGCGGAGTTCTGCGGCGATCTGCTCGGAAGGGTCCGTAACCTCCACATCAATAGATTCCATTTCCTTGAGTTTCATCCTCAGCCCTCCTTAGAAACGATAGTAGAGGAATGCCTTTGTTGTGGCATCCACCAGAAGAATACTGCTCAGGATCAGCAGTGCGGCACAGGATAATGTACCGAGTGCGGATACGGTGAGCCGGGCGTTTGCAGATTTTTCGGCAAGCTTCTTCGGCAGCTCCAGCAGCGGGAAGGTGCAGGCGATCGCCGCAAGGATCAGGTAGAGATTGTTGCAGAAGGATACCTGCTCCATCGTTGTGCAGAAGCCGTTGGGATTGAACAGGGTCAGATTCCGCAGGAACTGCAGAAGCTGTCCGCCGTCCTCAAAGTAGAAGATGCCAAAGCCGATGATGATAACGAGCTTACTGTAGATATGTCTTGCCCAGAGGGGGAATGAGCGCATTTTCTTCTTGCCGAGCTTCGCTTCCAGCATGATGAATGCGCCGTAATACAAGCCCCAGATCACATAATTCCAGCTTGCGCCGTGCCAGATGCCGGTGCAGAGCCAGACAGCAAACAGGCTGAGGTATTTATTGCGGATGCCGAAGATGGGAAGCGGGAGCAGATAGTCACGGAAGAAGCTGCCGAGGGAAATATGCCATCTCTGCCAGAACTCTGTGATGTCCTTGCACAGGAAGGGATGGCGGAAATTCTCGTCAAAGTGGAAGCCGAAGATCCTGCCGAGACCGATCGCCATATCGGAATAGCCGGAGAAGTCAAAATAGATGTACAGGGAATAGATGATGACACCGTACCATGTTCCCACAACGGAGAGGGATTCCGGATTGCCGCCGAGGAAATCGTCCACGATGCGGAACAGCTGGTCGGCAAGAATGACCTTTTTCGACAGTCCGATGATGAAGCGCGTCAGACCGCTGCTCAGATCCTCCAGTGTGGTGCGTCGGCTGTCGATCTCTGCAGCGATGGTAGTGTAGCGGACAATGGGACCTGCAATCAGCTGCGGGAACAGCGAGACATAGAGCAGGAACTTGCTGAAATCACGCTGCGGTTCGACCTTCTCCCAGTAGCAGTCCACCACATAGGAGATGACCTGGAAGGTGTAGAAGCTGATGCCGATGAGCTGTGCAATCTCCGGTACAGGAAAATGCGAGCCGAAAATGGCGTTGATGTTTTCCATCAGGAAGCCGCTGTACTTAAACACACCGATCATGCCGATGTTATAGACAAGGCTGGCACCGAGGACGAGCTTTGCTCTGCTGCCCTTTTGTTTTCGGACCTGTATGCCGAAGAAATAGTTGAGCATCACGCTCAGGAGCAGGTAAAGGATGCGGACGGGTTCTCCCCATGCATAAAAGAACAGGGAGAAAAGGATCAGAACCAGGTTCTTGAAGCGCATCTCCCTGACAGCGGCATAGCTGATCAGGCAGATGGGCAGGAACAGGTATAAAAAAATCAGACTTGAAAATATCATGGTTTTGCTGCCTCTTGTTCTATCTAAATTTCGGGATAACGACAGGATATTCATTTTCCTGACGGTATCCTACCTTTCATTATACGACTTTCTTCCGCATTTTGCAATAGACGGAATGAAAGTTTTAAGTATTTTTATAAAATTGTAATTATATACAAAAAGTTATATCCGCATCGTATTACCAATGTCGTCAACTTTAGGCAAGCTGTGCAAAGCTTGCCCCCCCTCCCAAAGGGAGGGGGAGGTTGAGCCGGTGCTCCGCACCGGCACCGGCAAGGACTTCGCCCTTTGAACCCGCCTAAGTTGATGACATTGACCGCATTACAGGTATGCAGAATACAGCCGCCGGAACAGATACGGAAATGCGGTTTCGTAATGCACGCCGTACCAGCGGGCATCCGGGGCGTTCAGGGTCTCGCGGATGCTTTCGAGTGTGAAATCCTCTGCCAGCCGTGCCGCCTGCTCCAATGACAGTCCGCGCATAAGACCGCCCATGCAGGTACTGGCGAACACATCGCCGGTGCCGTGAAACTGCTGGGGGAATTTCTTATGAAAATAGGAGAAGAACTGCTCCCTGGACGCATCATAGCCCATGAAGCCGACCTCGCTCGGCGCAAAGCTGACACCGGTGAGGATGACCATTTTTGCTCCCAGCTCCGACAATTGCTTCAGCATTGCACGGATATCCGATTCCTGATAGCCCTCCGTGTAGGGGATGCCGAGCAGCTGGGCGGCTTCGGTCAGATTGGGAACGATCACATCGGCGGCTCTGCACAGCCGCTTCATATGCTGCGGAAAGTCCTCGGAAAAGCCGCTGTAGAGTCTGCCGAAGTCACCGAGAACGGGATCTACGAACAGGCAGGTATCCGGGGTGCGAAGCTCTGCAAGCAGCTTCTCGACAACGGCGACCTGTTCAATGGAGCCGAGGTATCCTGTATAGATCGCATCAAAGGTGATCCCCTGCCCGCGCCAGTTGGCAGTGATCCGCTCTATTTCGCCTGTCAGGTCACAGAAGGTATAATCCGGGAATGCAGTATGGGATGAGAGCACCGCAGTCGGGAGAATGACGGTCTCCGTCCCCATTGCCGACAGGATCGGCAGCGCGGCAGTCACGGAGCATTTCCCGATGCAGGAAATATCCTGAATGGTAAGTATTCGTTTCATAGCCAGCCTCCTTTTTTGTCCTTTACCATTATAGTAGATTTCTGTCGGAAAGTCAAGAAGGGGCGGAAGATTTGACAAATACCATATTTCCTGTTATAATTAGTATTAGGGCATCTCTAAAAACCTCCCTCACGGCAGAATTTCTATGACTGGCATCATCTGCTGCGTCAGAAAATCTTGTAATACATCAAGTATTACTGCGATTTTCTTCCTTGCATCTGATACCAGTCATGTACGAAATTCTGCTCGTGTTCCGGTTTTTAGAGATGCCCATCAGTGAAAAGTGAGGTGACAGCAATGCTTTTAAAAGCAGAAAATATACATAAGATCTATAACGGCGAACCGCTGTTTTCCAATATTTCTCTCCAGATCGAGGATCAGGACAGGATCGGGCTGATCGGTGCGAACGGCTGCGGCAAGTCCACACTGCTGAAGGTCCTTCTCGGTGAGATCCTCCCCGACCGCGAAACGGAGGAGGAGGGCATTCTTGTCCGGGGTTCTAAAACCTCCATCGGGTATCTCGCCCAATCAGCTGCACTGGATTCCTCCAAAACTGTCTGGGAGGAAATGCGCAGCGTCTTTTCCGTGCTGCTCGAAACACAGCAGAAAATGCGCGATGCTGAGCTGGAGATGCAGGCGGGCAATATGGCAGTTGCAGAAGAATATGACCGGATGACGGCATGGTTTGAGGCAAATGACGGCTATCAGATCGACGTGAAGATCAAGACCATCCTGCACGGCATGGGCTTTGCGGAGGCTGATTTTCACCGAATCGTGTCCAGCTTCAGCGGCGGCGAGAAAACACGTCTTGCCATTACCAGACTTCTTCTGGAGGCTCCGAATCTTCTGATCCTTGACGAGCCGACCAACCACCTGGACTTTGAGACCATCCAGTGGCTGGAGGAGTATTTGCAGGGCTACAGGGGTGCACTGCTGATCGTGTCCCATGACCGGTATTTTCTGGACAAGCTCTGCACCTCCATCTGTGAGATCGAGCGCGGAAAGCTGACGCGCTATAAGGGCAATTATTCCGCCTTTACAGTTCTGAAGGCAGCGGCTGTGGAACGGCAGGAAAAGGAATATGCCATGCAGCAGAAGGAAATTGCAAAGCTGGAGGATTATGTGGCAAGGAATCTTGTCCGCGCATCTACGACAAAGAGCGCGCAGAGCCGCAGAAAGCAGCTTGAAAAGATGGAGCGCATCGAAAAGCCCATTACACAGGAAAAGCGGGCAAGCCTGCGGTTTTCCTATGAGGTCGAGCCGCCGCAGGAGGTGCTGGAGGTTCGCGATGCGGATATTTCTGTAGGCGAGGGTGCTGACCGGAAAACACTGCTGGAGCAGATCTCCTTTGTGCTGCGCCGCGGCGAAAAGCTGGGTATTGTGGGTGTGAACGGCATCGGCAAATCCACATTTCTCAAGGAGATCCTGAACATCCTCCCCCATCAGGGTCTGATCCGCTTCAATAAAAATGTCAAGCTTGCCTATTTTGACCAGGAGAGCACCAATCTGAATCCTGACAATACGGTCATGGATGAGCTGCATGACCGCTTTCCTGCCATGCTGGACGGCGAGATCCGCAGTATTCTGGGACAGGTACGTATTACGGGAGAGGATGTGTTCAAGCGTGTTTCCGCACTCAGCGGCGGTGAGCGTGCAAGGGTATGCTTTGCACTGCTGATGCTGGAAAATGCAAATGTCATGCTCCTTGACGAGCCGACGAACCATATTGACCTCCCCATGAAGGAAGTGCTGGAGGAAGCTCTGGACAGCTACACGGGTACGCTGCTGTTCGTATCCCATGACCGCTACTTCCTTAAACGGCTGGCAACGCAGATACTGGAGCTGACGGAAACGGGGGCGGTACTGCATCCGTTCGGGTTTGAGCAGTATCTTGAAGAAAAAGCGAAGCAAAAGGCTCTTGCCGCCGCTGCAGCACAGCAGGCGGCTGTGACAGTCAAGCCGAAGGCGGCGGTCTCCCATCGCTCCAAGGCACAGAGAAGTGCGGACGCGGCAAGGCGCAACCGCATGAAGGAGCTGGAGCGTGAGATCGAGGAGCTGGAGGTGCGGATTGCGGAGCTGGAGGAACAGCTCACACTCCCGGAGATCTGTACGGATTATCAGAAAATGCATGGGGTATGCGATCTGCTGGAGCAGGCAAAGCTGCGCTCCGAAGAATGTTTCATGGAGCTTTGTGACCTGGAAGAAGGATAATGCGGTATTTTTCACAAAGATGAAATTTGCGGTTATTTAAAATTTGTATATTTTATATCTTGCACTTTTTTTGAAAATCGTGTATGATTATAGTAAGCAGTTTTGTGAGTAAACAGAATAATTCACAAATTGTTTACAAATCAGGTAGAATGGAAAAACAGAAAAGAGGATTTTTTATGAACATGAAGAAGTATCTGGCAGCCCTGATGGCAGTATCCATGATGTGCGGCGCATTCACCGCATGTGGCGGCGGCGAAGCTGCATCTGAGGCAGAATCCAAGGCAGAGACAGAGGCTGCAACCGAGGCTCCGACAACAGAGGCAGCTGACGAAAGCAGCGCAGCAGCTGTTGAGGTAACACAGGCTCCCGAGGTAGAGATGGAGACACCTGTTGCTGCTGAATCCGGTCAGGCATTCCTGGCGATCACTGATTCCCAGTGGTGGGTACAGTACTGGGGCAACACCGATGATGCAGGCTACATGCTGGCATATGATGCAGGCGTTGCAGACATCACAGGCGACGGTCAGTACACAGTCAGCGTAACCGCTGATACCAACGGCTTCCGTTATGATACCACAGGCGATCCCAATGGCGAGTACACTCCCAGCGGCATCGGCTTCTCTGCGATCATCATCAAGGACGGCGAGACTGTATGCCCGGATGCGATCATCACCATCGACAGCATCGTAATCGACGGCACTGAGATCGAGATGACCGCTAAGAACTACACCAACACAGAAGAGGGCGCGATCCGCTCCAACATCTACAACAGCTGGGTTACCACTCCCTCCGGTGACGCAAGATCCGCAGAAGGCTATCTGTTCAATGATTTCGACAATGCATCCCCTGCACTGGAGAATGCTGCTGACTACTCCGCAATGGTTGTAGATCCTTCCGCATTCAATGCATGGACCACTGTAGAGGTAAACTTCACAGTATCCGGCATGGGCGGTGCTGCTGAGGGCGGCGAGGCTGCTGCTGAGGGTGAAGCCGCTGCAGAGGGCGAAACCGTTGCAGAAGGTGAAGCTGCTGAGAGCGAGGCTGCTGCTGAATAAGCATCAATACACATGGAATCCGCGTCCTTTGGAAGGACGCGGATTTTTCTTGTAATTGGGGATGGTTTGTGGTATAATAATGATATGGCAGCAGCGCATAGAGAACATTCGATGTTTTTTGCGCTGCTTGAAATACGCGCTGGAGCATATCCGGCAGCGTGGTCTGCTTACAGCACAGCTGAAGCTGGAATGCAGGCATGATTGTAATCTCGAAATACGCAATGCATTCGGAGCATAGCTCCGCAGGAGGTTTTTTATGGCTAATATTTACACTTCCGCCGATCAGCTCATTGGCAGAACGCCGCTTCTGGAGCTGACCCATATTGAAGCGCAGGAACAGCTGCAGGTACGCATTCTTGCAAAGCTGGAGGGCTGCAATCCTGCCGGTTCCGTCAAGGACAGAGTGGCACGGGAGATGCTGGATGCCGCTGAAGCAGAGGGCAGGCTGACAAAGGATTCGGTGATCATTGAGCCGACCAGCGGCAATACGGGCATCGGGCTTGCGGCTGTCTGCGCGGCAAGGGGCTATCGTCTTATCATCGTTATGCCGGACAGTATGTCCATTGAACGCCGCCAGCTCATGACAGCATACGGTGCGGAGCTGGTACTCTCCGCGGGGGCGCAGGGCATGGCTGGTGCGATTGCAAAGGCGGAGGAGCTTGCGGCTTCGCTCCCGAACAGCATCATTGCCGGGCAGTTTGTGAATCCTGCCAATCCGGCAGCGCACTTCAAGACAACGGGTCCGGAGATCTGGGAGGATACGGACGGCGGTGTTGACATTTTTGTGGCATCCGTCGGTACGGGCGGTACGATCACAGGTACGGGAGAATATCTGAAATCCAGGAATCCTGCGGTACAGGTGATCGCAGTAGAACCTGCCGCATCTCCCGTGCTTTCCGGCGGCAAGCCGGGCGCGCACAAGATCCAGGGAATCGGCGCGGGCTTCATCCCGGATGTGCTGAACACAGAGGTGTATGATGAAGTGATGACCGTGACCAATGAGGAGGCTTATGCAGCAGCCGCTGTCCTTGGCAGAACGGAGGGCATCCTGGCGGGCATCTCCTCCGGTGCGGCACTCCATGCGGCGATCAAAGCAGCAAAGCGTCCGGAAAACGCAGGAAAGACCATCGTCGTACTGCTTCCGGATACGGGAACACGGTATCTTTCAACGGGGGTTTTTGATACAAGAGAGGAATAAGTTTCAAGAGGTGATAGCCTTTGGCGGGTGGAGGGTAACTCCTCTCGGGGGTGGGCAATGTCATCAATTTAAGTGGGGTTCCAAGGGGCGGCAGCCCCTAAAAGCGGGATTCAAAGGGGCGATAGCCCCTTTGGCGGGCAGGGGGGGCGCAGCCCCCGCTCTAATCCCCCTCCCTCTGGGAGGGGGGCAATCTTTATACAACTTCCCTAAAGTTGACAACATTGCCTTCATGGGGGGTGTTCCGACACTCCTCAACATCATTTCTGCTCTGCCAAAATAATAATCCGACATTACAAGGAGGTCAACATATGCCTGTCTCATTCAGTGCCATGCGCAAAAAGCTTGAACAGGAAAATATCTGCGATTCCCTGAAAGGACATATCCGCTATTTTATCACGCGCTATCACGACGCGCATGATGATGCGGGGCGGGCGGCGATCCTATTTGACGGTGAGGAAATTTTCAAGACCAGCTATTTCGAACATTATCCGGATTATTACAGCCGTTTTTATGAACTGCGAAAGACTGTACCGGAGGAAGAATTGATGGATGCCCTGTGGAATACAGTCATTGCGGACGGCTGCTTTGATTTGTACCAATTCTATGATGCCTTCCACATCTATGATAACCAGAGCATTGCAGAGAGCCTTGCAAGTGAAAATGCGCTGGTACGTCTGTTTGCGTACTGGGACAGGCGAACGGGGAAGCGGCGGCTTTTGCAGCTGCAGGAGAAAATGGAAAACGAACCGGAATGGCTGCGGATGCTGCTGGAGCTGCGGACGAAGCTTGAGGTACTTTCCCCTGCTCCAGCAAACGATATGAATATGGAGGTATGATATGAACAAATTTGATCCCCAAATTTATTGTGATGATGCAGTCAATTTCGCATTGCAATTCGGAAAAAAATACTCGTATCAGCCTAAGGATATTGAGGAAATGGATGATCTCCTTGAAATGATCCATGAGCATTATCAAAACAAAGAAATTTCTGAACAGACTATAGAAAAAATCGCTGTATCTCAGGGAATTTATCTCGGTCAGGTCATGCTTGATACCAAGCTGTCTGAATGCGGCTTTGCATGGAACATGGATGAAAATGGACCATGCCTTGCAAAAAATGATAACAGCAAAGTGTACCCTGTCGCAAAAGCTTGGAAACGCATTGTCAATGGCAGAGAGGATAGTATAAAATCCTTCTTCGACATTGGAATTATGATTGCCGATGGACATTTCCCAAAATCCAAATAATGATCATCTGTTTGCGTCACATCAGCCGAAAATTCACGAACCATACTGTAAAAATATGAAAAAAGTAAAAATTTATCTATTTCCCCCTTGATTTCTTTCCGGAAATCATGTATAATGAATATGTATGCTGATGGGTACGGCGAACGCTGTGCCGGATGACGGCATAACAAGCCTTATCTGAAAGGAGTTATTTTCATGATTTATTCTCACGAAGTTGAAACAATGTGCCCGATCGCACAAGGCGTTGCACACGGTGCTGCTCCGATCCCGGAGGAAGCAAAGTGGGTAAAGGCTAAGGAGATCAGCGACATTTCCGGCTTTACACATGGTATTGGCTGGTGTGCTCCGCAGCAGGGTACCTGCAAGCTGACACTGAACGTGAAGGAAGGCATCATTCAGGAAGCTCTGGTGGAGACCATCGGATGTTCCGGTATGACCCATTCCGCTGCTATGGCTTCTGAAATTCTGCCCGGCAGAACTGTTCTGGAGGCTCTGAACACTGACCTCGTATGCGATGCGATCAACACCGCTATGAGAGAGCTGTTCCTGCAGATCGTATACGGTCGTTCCCAGAGTGCATTCTCCGAGGGCGGTCTGGTCGTTGGTGCTGGTCTGGAGGACCTCGGTAAGGGTCTGCGTTCCCAGGTTGGTACAATGTACGGTACACTGGCAAAGGGTCCCCGCTACCTCGAAATGACTGACGGTTATGTAACAGGTCTGGCTCTGAATGAGGACAACGAGATCATCGGCTACAAGTTCGTAAACTTCGGCAAGATGATGGACTTCATCAAGGCTGGCGACGATGCAAATACTGCATTTGAGAAGGCTCAGGGTCAGTACGGCAGAGTTGCTGACGCTGTTAAGATCGTTGATCCGAGAAAGGAATAAGGAGGACTGTAACCATGGCATTATTTGAATCCTACGAGAGAAGAGAAAAGCAGATCCTTGCTGTTCTCGCTCCTTATGGCATTAACACAATCGAAGAATGTGCAGACGTTTGCAAGGAAAAGGGTCTGGACATCTACAAGCTCATCGAGAGCATCCAGCCGATCTGCTTCGAGAATGCAAAGTGGGCTTACACTGTAGGCTGCGCAATCGCAATCAAGAAGGGCTGCACAAGAGCTGCTGACGCTGCTGCTGCAATCGGCGAAGGTCTGCAGGCATTCTGCATTCCGGGTTCCGTTGCTGACCAGCGTAAGGTAGGTCTGGGTCACGGCAACCTCGGCAAGATGCTGCTCGAAGAAGATACAGAGTGCTTCGCATTCCTGGCTGGTCACGAGTCCTTCGCTGCTGCTGAAGGTGCAATCGGTATTGCTGAAAAGGCAAACAAGGTTCGTAAGAACCCGCTGCGCGTTATCCTGAACGGTCTCGGCAAGGACGCTGCACAGATCATCGCAAGAATCAACGGCTTTACATATGTTGAGACTGAGATGGACTACAGCACCGGCGAGGTTAAGGAAGTATTCCGCAAGGCATACTCCGATGGTCTGCGTGCAAAGGTAAACTGCTACGGTGCAAACGATGTTACCGAGGGCGTTGCAATCATGTGGAAGGAAAATGTTATCGTTTCCATCACTGGTAACTCCACAAACCCGACCAGATTCCAGCATCCGGTTGCAGGTACCTACAAGAAGGAGCGCACAGACGCTGGCAAGAAGTACTTCTCTGTAGCATCCGGCGGCGGTACCGGCAGAACTCTGCATCCTGACAACATGGCTGCAGGCCCGGCTTCCTACGGTATGACCGATACACTCGGCAGAATGCACTCTGACGCACAGTTCGCAGGTTCTTCCTCCGTTCCGGCTCACGTTGAGATGATGGGTCTGATCGGCGCAGGCAACAACCCCATGGTTGGTATGACTGTAGCATGTGCTGTTGCAATTGAAGAGGCTATGAAGTAATTCGGGATTCCCGATATTGCGATAAAAATGAGAACCTCCGGCTTGAATGCCGGAGGTTCTTTTTACTATAAAACAGCCGCTGCTCACAGCAGCGGCATAATTGTTTTCATGGGCGGCTGATCATTCCGCGCTCTCCCCTTCTTCTGATACTGCAGGGACATCCACAACGGGCGGGTCGGTGGGGAGCAGTTCCGGCGGCAGGGTGATCACAACCCCTCCGGTTTCCGGTGCATCGATCAGGGGCGGGTCGGTGGGCTGTTCCTCCGAGGAAGCGGGCGGGATGTCTACGGTCTCCGTCACGGTCTCACCGCTGCCGGGCAGCTCAACGCCGGAGCCTGTGCCGGTCATTTCCGTTTCATCCGTTACGGCGGTGGTCGTTTCCTCCCAGCTGCCGGTCTCGGACTCGTCCGTTTCTTCCGTTTCCGTCCATTCCGTCATTTCTTCCGAAGGTTCTGTGATATACTGGTGCCACATGGTTTCCTGCGGCTCGTAGGTAGAACGGATATATTCAAAATACTCATCGGTGGAACGGGAATGCCCCTCAATGGACGCGCTCCATGTGGAGAGCGTATGCGGTGCCTCCGTCTGTTTTCCCTCCTCCGAGGGTGCGGTCTCCTGGGGCTGCTCGGTGACAGCAGCGGTCTGCTGGGGCTGGTTCAGTTGAAGCGTGGGCTTTTCCTCCGGTTCGATCGGGAACAGCATCAGGAACAGCAGGACAAGCGCGGTCAGTGCGAGAAATGCTGCACAAGCGATAATGGTCATTTTGGTAGATTTCTGAAGTCCAGAAATCATTTTCGGAATACTCATAGTTCTCTAATCTCCTCGTACTGATACTATTTTGTCCTCTGCATCCTCCTGCCAGACGGCGTGTTCCTGCCGGCAGATACGGCGGTAGGCGGTGGGGGTCATGCCGGTACGCTTTCGGAACTGGCGCATAAAATACCCATCCGACTCAAAGCCGCATCGCTGGGCAATATCAAAAACAGGATCATCCGTTTTTTCCAGAAGCTCCTTGGCACAGGCGATCCGGCTTTCGATCACATCCTGTGTGCAGGAAATGCCGAACGCGGACAGATATATTTTATGAAAATACGGACGGCTGATACACAGATTATCGCAAATTTCCTGGATCGACCAGCTTTGTGCCGGATTCCGGTAAATTTCGCGGCGCAGTGCGGAAAGCCTTTCATAATGCGGGATCTGAGCGGCTCTGTCTGCCGCGGTCTCCGCATCTCTTTGCAGAAGGCAGAGCAGAAGCTCAGCGGCACAGTACTGCGTCCGGATAGAAAGGGCGGAATCCGATGCACTGCTGGAATGCAGAAGCTCCCAGATCTCTGCAATGACAAGGGGCTGTGCAAAGGTGCATACCTCTCCGATGCGGAAGCCTGCTTCATGCAGCTGCTCCGGTGTGACACAAAGCTGTGCCCACTGCAGGGGCATGGAGCACTGCAGGGGCAGGAATGGCTCATCAAACGGAAGGAGCATGTAGGCATATGCAGGAACATTGCAGCTGTTCCCTCTGACGCGGAGCGTCCCCTTGGTGTCAAAGATCATCAGCAGGCAGCATGTTTCCTGAAAGCTTCGGCTGAGGCGGAGCTGTCCCGGCTGCAGTACTTTGCCGCAGGGTATCGGCGTGTGGTTCTCTGTCAGCAGCATGGGATCCCTCCTGTCAGCGTTCTGCAAGGCTCCTTACAGAATTGCAAGCATCAATATTACCTTATTTATCATACTACTTTTTCGGGATTTTGTCAACTGTATGAGTGAAATTTCCGGAGTTTGAGGGGAACAAAATGCAGGATTAAACGTTTCTTAAAGATTTCTCCGCTTGTTTCTTAATGGGGGTTGTGCTATAATATAATTGTGCTAAGGCACGAGCATAAAATAAAGGAGATACACCGATGGCATACCATATTCTGATCTGCGATGATGAGGCGGATATTGTAAACGCTCTGCAGATCTATCTTTCGCAGGAGGATTACATCCTGCACACTGCTTCCAACGGTAAGGAAGCTCTCGCGGTGCTTGCGAACAGGCGCATTGATCTGCTGCTTCTGGACATCATGATGCCGGAGCTGGACGGCATCCAGACCATGGTGAAGCTCAGGGAGACTTACCAGATGCCGGTCATCCTGCTGACCGCCAAAAGCGAGGATACGGATAAGATCCTCGGACTGAATCTCGGCGCGGATGACTATATCACAAAGCCCTTCAATCCCATGGAGGTGCTGGCACGTGTGCGCTCCCAGCTGCGGCGTTATACACAGTTCGGTTCGGCAGGAACACAGGAACAGGAGGTGATCCGCATTGGGAATATCCAGCTCAATGATAGTGAAAAACAGGTGCTGGTGGATGGGGAGCAGGTGAATCTGACACCGACGGAATATGCGATCCTGCATTTTCTGATGCGATCGCCGAACAAGGTGTTCACGCCGAAGGAGATCTACACCGCCGTCCGGAACGAAGCACCCTATGGGGCAGAGGGGACGATCGCAGTACATATCCGGCATCTGCGCGAAAAGATAGAGATCACGCCGGCAGAGCCGCGGTATCTGAAGGCAGTCTGGGGGCAGGGCTATAAGATTGAAAGGGGGAAATAACATGGATGAAATCAGAAAAACAACGGAGGATGTTCTGCAGAAGCCGGAAAAGGGGCTGCGGAGGAGCAGTGCATTCAAGGCATTTATGGTGCTGGTCAGCGCACTCTCCGTAGTCGGCGTATGCGGCGGCGCACTTCTCACTGCGAATTTTGTGGAGGAGGGCGTTTACACCAAGCCGAAGCAGGAGATCGGAAAGGCGGAGCTGCAGCACCGCTGTAAGGGGATGATAGAGGAGGTCAATATGCGCTGGCAGGATATTGTCAACTGTCAGGACAATGCGGAAAAGGTTTCGCAGGACTACATTGACCAGCTCTGCCGGGATCTGACAGATAGCTATGATCCGTCCATATCGAATTTTGAGTTTGTCATTACGGATACAGAGGATCAGGTTCTGCTGCAGAGCTTTTCGGACGGTGACTACCAGTATTCGTGGACAGTGCCGTTCTACAGTACGGTCTATGATACGACCCAGCAGCGCATGACGAGCCATGAATGGTCGGTGTTTCAACACCCGAATGGTGCGCAGGTAACAGCGGAGGAAGTATGGATCTCCGAGCCTGTGCAGACATCGGCTCCCGAAACATCAGCAGAAGCATTCCAGACAACAGAAACAAGTATACCCGTAACCAATATCCCCGTGCCAGAGACGTTGTACAGCATAGTGGAATCTGCACCGCAGATCAACGAGATTACAGTACTTCCCACCGAACCCCCGCCGCTGGATTCGGCGGCAGAGGAAATAAGGATCCCGGAAGAAACCACACAGGTAACACCGACGGATACGTTCTATGAGGATGTACTCTACTATGATGTTACCATTTCGTACCCGATCACAACGCTGAGTCACTACATTACCGGCTATGTGCGCAGTGAGCTGACGGCGGAGGATGATTATGCGAGATATGAACGGATCATTCAGGCGGCATATGATTACCGCTATGTACCGCCGGTGGTACTTGGCATCTGCATCATCACGCTGCTCTGCTCTTTGTGCTTCCTGCTCTGGGCGGCTGGCTGGCACAAAGGTAAAGAAGCACCGGAGGAAGGTGCATTTGAGAAAATCCCGTTCGATGGGTTCACCTGCCTGATCGGCATTGCGGGCATCGTACTGATCGTACTCCTTGACGAGACGGCAGAGTTCAGCAGTTTTCTGGAGATCGGGGCGATCACAGCGATCCTCATGAGCGGATGGCTCCTGCTCCTCTGGTGGCTGGTCAGCACGGCAGTCCGCATCCGGACGAAGACGATTTTCCGCAATACTTTGGTCGCAATGTTCTGGAGGACATGCTGGAAGGCATCCAGCAAGCTGTTTGCAGAAGCGCAGCAGCTGCCCTTATTATGGCTGGTGGTGCTGGTTTCAGCGGGCTTTTTCTTCCTGCATCTGGTCGGCAGTGTGCTGCTGGCGGGCGGCTCTGAATTTGGCATTGCACTTTTGATTCTGCTGTACACTGCCTCGATCGTCGGGATCTGTGCTGCGGCTGTCAATATGCACCTGCTGGAAAAGGGCGCGGAAAAGATCGCGGGCGGTGATCTGGAGCATAAGATCCCTGTGGAAAAGCTGTTCGGACCGTTCCGGAAGCATGGGCAGCATCTCAACAGCATCGGTGACGGCATGAATCATGCGGTAAGCGAACGGATGAAAAGCGAACGCTTCCGGACGGAGCTGATCGCGAATGTATCCCACGACATCCGCACACCGCTGACCTCCATCGTCAACTATACCGACCTGCTTTCCAAGCTGGAGCTGGAGGATCCGCAGGCGCAGGAGTATGTAGCAGTACTTACGAGGCAGTCCGCAAGGCTGCGCAAGCTGACGGAGGATGTGCTGGAGGCTTCCAAGGCAAGCACGGGCAGCGTCAAGGTCGAGAAGGTAAAGCTTGACCTCCGGGTACTGGCAGAGCAGCTCCAGGGGGAATATACCGAAAAGCTGGAGGCAAAACGTTTGCAGATGATCTGCACGATGCCGGAGAAGCCGCTGTACATCATGGCAGACGGACGGCTGATGTGGCGTGTGATGGACAATCTGTTCAACAATATCTGCAAGTATGCGATGGAGGGAACGCGCGTATATCTGGACGCTTCCTCCGACAGCGGCACGGTGCTGCTGGAACTGCGGAACATTTCGGCGGTGCAGCTGCATATTTCGGCGGACATGCTGATGGAACGCTTTGTACAGGGCGACCGTTCCCGCAATACGGAGGGCAGCGGTCTGGGGCTTTCCATCGCGCAGAGCCTGACCACCCTGCAGGGCGGCACAATGGAGCTGTCGATCGACGGCGATCTGTTCAAGGCAGAACTGAAATTTCCGGAAAGCAGCTGAGCGTGAGAATCCATAGTCCCAGATTATACTACCTTTAACTAAAAAATCTCTCAAAGTTTGCCCACCCCCTGCCCCCTCCCAGAGGGAGGGGGATTTGGGGCGGTGCTGCGCACCGCCGCCGCCAAAGGCTGTCGCCTTTTGAAACCTCTTATTTCAAGTTAATAGCACTCCTGATAAGACCCCGCGGTTGGCGGGGTCTTATTATACTATGGGCATCTCTAAAAACCTCCCTCACGGCAGAATTTTTATGACTGGCATCATCTGCCGCGTCAGAAAATCTTGCAATACATCAAGTATTCCTGCGATTTTCTTCCTTGCATCTGATGTCAGTCATGTACGAAATTCTGCTCGTGTTCCGGTTTTTAGAGATGCCCTTATATTTTCTTGCGTTTCTGGATGTGGTAGGCGGCGGCGGTCAGCGGGAGTTCGGGGCAGAGCTTTGCGCCGAAGAGGGCGAGTTTCATGGTCAGGGTGGGAACGATGATCGTCCTGCCGGAAAGTGCCTGTTCAATGCCGTAACGTGCAACATATGCCGCATCCGCCGGCTTGGCAGAGAATCGTACACCGGCACGATCCCCGAAATCCGTGTCCACAGGTCCGGGACACAGCACACTGACCGTTACCGGCGAGCTGCGCTGACGAAGCTCCTCGCGGATGGCAAGCGTCAGGCGGATCACATAGCTTTTGGATGCATAGTAGGCAGCCATCAGGGGACCTGAGAGGAAGCCGGCACTGGATGCGACATTCAGGATATGCCCCCTCCCCTGCCGTTCAAAATCCCGCAGGAAGAGCTTGGTCAGGATATGCACGGCGCGGATATTGACATCGAGCATGGCAAGCTCCTGCTCCAGCGAGGTCTCCGAAAACGCCCCGAATACGCCAAAGCCGGCATTGTTGACCAGGAGGTCGATGCGTGTACCGCGGCAGAAGTCGTGCAGCTTCTGCGGATTTCCGGACTTTGCAAGATCAAGGGCGATCCAGCGTGTTCCCTCTCCGAATTGCTTTGCCATGCGGCGGAGTACTGCTTCATCCCTTCCGGTCAGTACCAACTGCCAGCCGCAGTGATGGAGATAATATGCCATTTCCTTGCCGATGCCGGAGGTGGCACCGGTGATCAATGCTCGTTTCATCATCATGTTCCTTTCCGGGCGGACTGCCCTATTATTACTCCAGCAAATTAAATTCGGTAATGGATTCAAAAGGCGGCAAGCTCTTGCGGGTCGCGGGGGCGCAGCCCCCGCTCCTAAAGCCCCTCCCCTCGGGGAGGGGCTTGGGGAGGGGGAAGTCTCGAAGTGCTGATCCCAGAAAAATATCTTTCTTTAATTGATGTAGTAATAATATATTCAGAATGTGTTCAGTATCTTACAGTATAGCACATTTCATCCGTTATCTGCAAGCAGTTTTTGAAAATTTTGTGAAATCGGAATTTTTTTTGAAAAAACTATGGACTTATCCGGCGAATTATAGTATAATAGTATGTGATTGAGTTTGTCCGGATATGCTTTGTCAGGCATTACGGGCTGCACAGATTGTTTTGGAGGTATTTGAACATGTCTATTTTGAAGAAGGCTTCTGCATTCCTGACTGCGGTTTGTCTTGCAGCGGCTTGCACAGGATGCAGCGATACAACATATGGTCTTGAGGTGGACGGCGTTAAGATCCCCGCCGGCGTATACATCTATTTTGCAAACTCCGCCTACAGCACCGCGCTTTCCATGATCGCGGAGGAAAATCCGGATCTGGATCTTGAGGACGATAAGGCTGTCAAGGCAACTCTGGTGGAGGGTGTTCCGGCGGAGCAGTGGATTCAGGACAAGACCACGGATCTTTGTGTGAATTATGCGGCTGTGGACAAGAAGTTCGATGAGCTGGGTCTGGAATTTGATGCGGAGACCAAGGATACGCTTGATATGATGGTAAGCTATTACTGGCCGAACTATGAAGCTGCCATGATCGAGAACGGTGTCAGCGAGGATTCCTTCACAAAGGTGATGGCTTCTACCTACAAGAGCGAGCTGCTGTTCGATCATTTCTATGGTACTGACGGCGAGCTGGGTGCATCCGAGAAGGAGCTGAAGGAGTACTATCTGGAAAACAATATCCGTGCGCAGTATGTCGCATTCAGCCTTTACGACGGCGAGGGCAATCTGCTCAAGTCCGACGGCAAGAAGGAAATGATGGATATGGTTGAGGTGTACGAAGCCCGCGTTCAGGACGCGCTTGTACATGGCGGTGTAGAAGCTGTTATGACGGAAATGAATGTGATTCAGGATGAGTATGACGCTTACTGCACTTCCATTTCCAATGAGGCTGCCGGCATTACCGATGAGACCACTGCTGCAACAACGACAACGGAGGAAGAAACCACCACAGCTGTCACAGAGGATGAAACTGCAGAGGAGACCTCCGAAACCGAGGAAACCACATCCGCAGAAACCGAGGAAAGCACCCGTGCTACAGAGACGGATGAGAACGGCAATGTAATGCTTGCAGAGGATGAGGAGGCAGAAGCCGGCACATCCGCTGAGGCTGAGGAATCCGACGAGGAAACCACTACTGCAACTGTTTCCTATGAAAACGAGTCCATCATTGCAGTCATCAACGAAGAGGATTACGAGGAGGGCGAGGAGATCCCCTACAGACCCAGCGAAAAGGTATACAACAAGCTCGTTGGCATCAAGGAAAAGGACTATGGCAAGCCCTATATCGTAGAGGAAGACGAGACATATTATCTGGTTGTCCGCTATGATCTAGCTGACCGCGCAACGGAGGAGGATCTCTGGAACGAAAACCAGATCTATTCCGTACAGATCGCCATGTTCAATGAGGATTTTGATGCCATGGTCGATGAATGGTCCGCAGAGATGAACGTTGTGAAGAATGACGCGGCATACAAGCGTTATGATCCGTTCAAGTTTACATTCTGATGATTCACGATATAATGAAAACATCCCCTGCCAGCTGGCAGGGGATGCTGTTTTGCATTATGTTGCAGTTTCCTGATACAGCTTCGCAAGGATCTGCACACAGGTCTCGATCCCGAGTGCGCCGCTGTCAAGGCAGATGTGGTAATGCTCCGCAGCACCCCACTCCGTATCCGTATAAAAGCGATAGTAGGCACTGCGCCGCTTATCCTTGTCGCGCAGACGTTTTTCGGGGCTGACATCACTTTCGCCGTAGAGCTTGACGATACGCTCCGCGCGCTTCTCCAGCTCTGCATGGATGAATACGCGCAGGCAGTCTGCCTTATCGCGCAGAAGATAGTCGGCACAGCGTCCGACGATGATGCAGGGTCCCTCCTCTGCAAGTCTCTGGATGATCTTGCACTGGATGCTCCAGAGATAATCCTGATTCGTGGGGTAGGATGTGCGGCCGACTGAAAAGGCATTGACAAACCAGTTGGAATGGGATGCATACTCCCCTTTCTCAGCGATATAATTTTTATCAAAGCCGCTTTCTTCTGCGAGCTTTTCGATCAGCTCATTATCATAGCAGGGAATCCCAAGCTGTTCGCCCAGAAGCTTTCCGATCGTTCTGCCGCCGCTGCCGAACTGCCGGCTGATGGTAATGATGCGGTTTCCCATAGACGGTACCTTCCTTCCGATAGAATGCACACTGTGATGTGCTATAATGTTATCATATCATAATTTCCCAGAAAAGTCAAGCGTTTTTCGTTGTTTTTGATGTTAATCATCCGTTTTTCAGGATAGTTTGCATCAAAATCAACAAATTTCTGTTTTTTGAACGAAATCCATTGACAAGCTGTCGAATTTGTGGTATAATATAAAAGCTGTATGAGTTACAGCGCATGTGTGGCGGCATAGCTCAGTTGGCTAGAGTACTCGGTTCATACCCGATTGGTCGCTGGTTCGAATCCTGCTGCCGCTACCATATGGCCCGTTGGTCAAGAGGTTAAGACACCGCCCTTTCACGGCGGAATCATGGGTTCAATTCCCGTACGGGTCACCA
>JAZNKY010000001.1:0-1790 GCA_045578805.1 Oscillospiraceae bacterium | reverse complement strand
TGCTCCGTCCCCAAGCCAGAACTGTACATTTTACCGATGCGGTATTGCAGGTAGGGCTGCATTTTTTTCGCCAGCGGCTCAATCTCCAGAAAGCCCTCAAGTGCCTGCCGGTAATACTCCGTTGATGCCTCCGGATCGGACGCATAGACCTGCCCAAGATTGTACAGGGCAAGCAGATTTCCCTTTTTGGCTTCTGCATGAAAAACACCGATTGCCAACGCTTTCTCCGCATCGGACGCATCCTTTTTGAAATACTGCTTGCAGGCTTCTTTGTACTCCTCCGACCAGCGGATGTGCGGGGGAACGTCCCTGCTCTCCACCTCCGCTTCGGCGATAACGGCTTCATTCCACATAAAATCAGCCGCTGTCAGCTTATCTGAAACCTCCGGCGGCGGATGCCCATCAATGACAGCCTGTTCCTCCGCCAACATCATCACATCCATCTCCGCACAAGTCCGAACGATCATATTCCGCACAGAATAGAACTGTGGATTCTCTGAAAGCGGCGGAAAATCAACCTTTGCGGATGAATAGACATCGTGCTTCTGCTGTTCCATGTCACACCAGAGGGCATACATTTTCTGAATCGCCTCATGCTCTGCAAGCCTCTCGAAGATCCTGTCCACCGTCCGCTTGATCTGCGGCTTCAGGTAGCCATACACCTTTTTGCCCTTCGCATTGGCAAGCTGTGAGTGCAGACGCAGGATCAGATCGCACAGCTCTGCATCCGAAGTGCCGGACTGAATTTCAGCAGCAAGCCTGTGCATCAGATCGGCGGACTGCTGTTTCAGAAGATTCCGCAGCTCAGTCTGCTGTGCGTAGAGGTGATGCAGCTCGTCCGAATAAATGTCATTTGCAAAGCCACTTCGGATTTTTTCGATACCCTGCTTCGTGAGAAAACCCTCATGTTCATTCGTGGAATAGACCACAATATGAACATGAGGGTTTGTCTGTTTGTCATGAAAAGCCGCATACCAGCGGAGGTTCGCAAGGTCGATTTTCTGGGCTTTTGCAATGTTCGGGATCTGCCGCTTGACGAGATTCCGCCACGCATCAAGAGTGTCGTACCCCATCCGCTGGGCATCGTCACGCCGGAGGGAAACCACATGCGTCCATACATTGCCGGCGTGGTTGGCAATCTCTTTTGCGACCTGTTCAAGATCAATCGGCTTGTCCTCGGATGAAAACAATCCATGAGAGCCGAATTTCACAGCCCCAGGGCGGTTCGCAAGATAATTGACGTAGTTCTCACGATTGGCAAGCCTGTCGGCGTTTCGTTCGAGGACTTCCGTGATGAATGCGGAGGCGAATTTTTGTGTTGGAGACTGCTGGTATTCAGTGTATTCAAAAAATTCCCTGCTGTCGGGAAAGTCCTTCAGCAGGGAATCAATCAGCTTTCGCTGTGCATCCGTCGGCGTTGCAGTGCCGCTGTTTTGTTTTACAGCAACTGACCCTTGACGGGTTGCGATGTATTTGACGTAGTTCGCAAGATTTTTCTGTCCGCCACTTTTGAGGTAACGGCTGGTGACGATAAGTTTTGGCATGGGGACTCCTTTCTGATTTGGAGGTTGTTTTTTCGTGATAGATGTGATACAATTGAAGTAATACCACATCAGGAGGAACCAATGAAAACCAGTAGAATTCAAAATTTACGAGACTTTTTAATACAGACAACAGGTTGCTGTACTTACTGGTATCCACTTAAAAATTTAATTATGTCAATTCCAGTAGCAGCATACGATATTCGAAAAATTTATAATGATTTCTGCACAGAACAAATGCTGCACATT